>NZ_JBIAGB010000003.1:7517-549772 GCF_042869575.1 Streptomyces sp. NPDC006925 | reverse complement strand
GGGTAGGGCCTCGGTGTCCCGGGTCGGCCTGGTGGTGGCGATGTCCGTTATCAGGTTGACCGGGGAATCGGTCTCGCAGGTCTCGGTGACATGGATCAGATAGCCGCTCCAGCGGGTGTTGCCCCGGATGGCCCGGCGGGCTTCGCGGTCGTAGGGCGAGACGATCCGCACAGCGCCTTTGGGCTGCCCGTCCTTCGCGGTGCGGGGACGTAACCCGCCACGGGCGTCGAGGAGGAAGTTCTGCACGACGATCTGCCGCAGCGTTTCCGCGCGGGGCCCACGCCGGTGCGGCGGCAGGCGCTCGAGGAGCCGCCGGGCGTCCGCTCCCGCCTGCTTGAGCCGGGTGGCTGGGTGACTGGGTTGGCTGGGGAGTCGGACCGGACGCCCGTAGCGGGTGGCCCACTCGGCGTCCACCAGGCCGTCGAGGATGTCAGGGGCCCGCTGGGCGGCTTCCTCCAAGGCCGCGCGTATTGCTTCGAGGACCAGCTCCAGACGGGACAGGTCCCGCGCGGCGGCCAGCACCTGGGTGGAGTCGGTGCGCTGCCTGCCACGCTCAGTGACCACGCCGGCATCGCGCATCCGCTCCAGCGACAGGGAGAGCAGCTGGTCCGCGCGGTCGTCCTTGCACAGGCGATCACGGAAGTCCGTCAGCACACTGTGGTGGAATCCCGGATCGTCCAACTCCAGAGCCAGGGCGTACTTGAAGTCGATACGACACCGCACCGCCTCGGCCGCCTGTCGATCGGAGAGGTTGAGCAGAAACTGCAGGACACAGACCATGGCCAGTTGGGCCGGCGAAAGCCCGGGGCGGCCGTCGCGCGGGTACCAGGGACTGAAGTCCCTGTCGTCCCAGAGCCCGTCGAGGTGATCACGCACCCACATCGCCGTAGTGCCGCGAGGGTTGCTGGCCCGCGCCACATGCGCCGTAAGCTCCGGCACCACCACCCCGGACCGGGGACGAACGGACACGGATCACCTCAGCAGGACAGGACAACGTCGGACCACCCGAAGTGTTCCAACCACCGACAGCCCTGTCCCGAGAAGTTCAAGATCCCCGACAGAGTCGCTCAATGGCTGATCCGGGAGTGACGGCCCCAGGAAGCAGGGGGCGCGGGGGCATGCCGTATCGGACCATACACGTCGGTGGTGTGTCTGAATCTGTACGCTCCGTAGTCGCAGAGGTGTCGGTGCCATTCGCCCCGACCTCCTGAAGGGCTCTTTAAAGGTCGAGGTCACTTCCTTCGAGTCCTGTGAACCGGTAGTTTCTCCGACACTCCCCAGTGGCCCACCGAGGTCCGCATGGAAGGCAAGGGCTACGTCAAGTGCGACGGGGGACGTGGTGGAGTTCCGCTTCAACGTGTGAGTCTTTCGAGTGGGCCCCTCTTACTTGCGTTGATGCAGGTCAGGGGCTTCTCGCGGGTGGATGTGGTGGAGTTCTGCCGGAACATCAAGCGGGGATGGTCAGGGTTGCGAGGCTTGTGTTTGTGCAGGTCAACGCCATGTGTCGGGGTAGTTGAATCTGGTCGGGGTTTCCGGTTGCTGGATTTGCGCTGACTCGACCTGACCACCAGTCAGGGAATGAGGTGGTACTCGGCCACCAGGAAGCCGGCTCCGGTGCCTGCTGCACAAGCCGAGATCCTCGCCCGTCCTGCCCTGCAGGACCTCAGTTCGAGCCGTGCCTGTGGTCGCCGTCGGTACCGTTTCGGAGCTGCTTCGGCTTTCCCGAGCATGACGACGGAAGACGGCGTGGGCACAGCTCTCAGTCCCCTCGTGATCACGCACATCCTGGTGCTCAAGTGCAGGTTGACGGTGTGCTTCCACGGCACTCTCGCAACGTGCCGTCGTATTGCCGCCGGTGGCGCGCTTGGTGCCCCGGCGCAACCTGGTTCCCAAGGGGCGGCCCCTCTCCGGGCCGCCCCTTGGGAACCGTGGCGCATCCGCAAGCCGGAGAGGCTGCCGGAATGCGGGACTGCTGCATGGATGGTGGGGCAGGTCATGCGACCTGTTCCACCGCCTGGGTTCCAGACGCAGTCAGGCGGTGCACAGAAGTCAGGAGGCGGGGGGCGCGTTGGTGATGATCTGGCTCATGGCGGCGAGCACGGAGGGGCCATCCGGTAAGAGGCCTATGTACCGGCCGCTCGGATACGAGCAGGCCGGCTTCCTTGAGCTTCTTCAGGTGGTGGGAAACGGTGGGCTGGGAGACGCCGACGTCGGGGATGTCGCACACGCACGTCTCGCCGCCCGGGCGGGAGGCGACGGCGGCGAACAGTCGCAGCCGCACCGGGTCCCCGAGCGCCTTGAACATCTTCGCCGCCCGCTCGGCCTCATCGACGTTCACGGTCCGTTCACTCAGCGGCGGGCAGCACGGCTGGACAGCGCTCGGGGCTGCGTGGCCCAGTAGCGGCAACATCTTCACATTCGACATAGGTCTATGTTGACGCATGTCGAAACAGGGTGGTAGGGGTGCCCGCCGGATGGCTGCGGGCGCCCCTGTTCCTGCGCTCAGAGGCCCGCGGCCGCCGGTGCCCCTTGGACGTGCGCGGCCAGCGGCGGAATCACGTAGTGCGCGTCCCGGGCCACGCCGCGCAGTGTGTTGGAAGCGAAGGACCGCTGGAATTCCAGACCCAGGTAGACCAGGCCCGGGTGGGTGGCCGACAGGCCGCCGCTGTGCAACGGGGCGCCCTCGGGGCTGAGTGCTCCCAGCGGCCTGAGGTAGTCCAGGCTGGGTCGGTAGCCGGTGGCCAGCAGGACGACATCGGTTCTCTCGCGGGTGCCGTCCGACCACACCACCGTATCGCCGTCCAGGGTGGTGAACATGTCCTTACGCCGCAGACGGCCGGTGGTCAGGGCGGTCTCGTACTGCCCGGCATCCACGACGAGGGTGCCGCCGGCGTAGTGCGCAAGCCACTCCGGCGGCAGCTCGTCGAAGCCGGTGGTGGTCAGCCAGTGGTGAAAGTCCCGGCCCTGCCGGATCTGCGGCAGGAAGCGGATCGGGGTGCGGCTGGCGAGGGTCACCTCGGCTGCCTCGGCGAGTTCGTAGCCGACCTGTACGGCGGAGTTGCCGCCGCCGACGACCACGACGTGCTTGCCCGTGTACGGGGCGGGGTCGCGGTAGTCGGCCACGTGCAGCAGCTCTCCGGTGAAGCTCTCCTGCCCGGGCAGGGCGGGGCGCACGGGGCTGTTGAAGGAGCCGGTGGCTGCGACCACCCCGGCGGCGGCGATGTTCTGACCGCTCGCGGTGCGGACGGAGAAGCCCGACGCGCCGTGCTCGACGGCCGCCACGCGGGTGCTGGTGCGCACCTGGACGCCCAGGTGCTTCTGGTAGCGGGCAAGGTAGTCGACCACCTCGTCGCGGCGCGGGTAGCGGTCGCCGTCCCCGTCGAACGGCAGGCCCGGTAGTGCGCTGAAGCGGGCAGGCGAGAACAGCGCGAGGCTGTCGTAGTAGTGCGGCCAGGACCCGCCTGCCTGCTCCGATGCCTCCAGCACCACAGGATCGATGCCGTGCTCGCGCAGGACTCCCGCTGCGGCGAGTCCCGACTGCCCGCTTCCGATAACCACAACCTCTGTGTGCTCCACAGTGACCCCTAGATTCGACGTATGTCTATGTTGACGCTCATCGAATCAGGTGTCACGCTGGTTGCGCAAGCATCGAAGAATGTCGAACCAAGCAGGGAGTCGCCGTGAACGCGCCCGCCACCACTGAACTGCCAGTCGTCGTGATCGGCGCCGGCCCCTCCGGGCTTGCCGCAGCCGCACACCTGCTCGACCGCGGTCTTGTCCCGCTGGTCCTGGAGGCCGGATCGGCAGCCGCGACCGCGGTGCGCGAGTGGTCGCACGTGCGGCTGTTTTCTCCCTGGGGCGAGGTCATCGACCCGGAAGCGGAGAAACTCCTCGCACCCACCGGCTGGACCAAGCCCGACGCCGCCACCTACCCCTCCGGCGGCGACTGGGCCGAGCACTACCTCCAGCCTCTGGCAGACGTCCTCGGCAACCGGGTGCGCTACGGTGCCACCGTCACCGGCGTCTCCCGCGCCGGCCGGGACCGCGTCGTGGACGCAGACCGCGAAATCCAGCCCTTCGTCGTCCACATCACCGACCCCGGCGGCCGCGAAGAACGCGTGACCGCCCGCGCGGTGATCGACGCCTCCGGCAGCTGGACCACCCCCAGCCCCGCAGGCGCCAGCGGTCTGCGCGCCCTCGGCGAGGAAGCCGCTGCCGACCGCATCACCTACCGTGTCCCCGACCTGAAAGACCCGGCCGTCCGCGCGCGATACGCGGGTAAGCGCACCGCCGTGCTCGGCTCAGGCGCCTCCGCGTTCACCGCTCTGGCTCACCTCGCCGAACTCGCCAAGACGACCGACGGTGTGGACACCAAGACGGTATGGATTCTGCGGCGCGGCATCTCCGGATCCACCTTCGGCGGCGGCGAAGCCGATCAGCTGCCTGCCCGTGGCGCCCTCGGTCTGGCAGCGAAGGCCGCCGTCGACAACGGCTATGCGGAGGCGGTCACCGGCTTCCGCACCGAAGCCGTCGAGCGTGACCGCGCCGGCCGCCTCGTCCTCGTCGGGGAGGACGGCCGACACCTTGAGCCGGTCGATCAAGTCATTGTCCTGACCGGTTTCCGACCCGACCTGACCTTTCTCTCCGAGCTCCGGCTCGGCCTGGACGAGCGTCTCCAAGCACCCCTTGCGCTCGCCCCGCTGATCGACCCCAACCAGCACTCCTGCGGCACTGTCTACCCCCACGGCCACAACGAGCTGTCTCATCCGGAGCCCGGGGTCTACCTGGTCGGTATGAAGTCCTACGGCCGTGCCCCGACCTTTCTGGCCATGACGGGTTATGAGCAGGTCCGCTCCATCGCCGCCGCCCTCGCCGGTGACGTCGAGGCCGCCGACAATGTCGAACTCACCCTCCCCGAGACCGGGGTATGCACCGGTGCCGGACTTACCGACATCTCCGACGTCCGGCCCGGCACCGGTGCGGAGGACTGCTGCGGGACGGCATCGGACGCGCAGCCGGTTCAGCTCACCGCCCCGGCCGCGGTATCGGCCGGCGCTGAGGCGGCCCCGGTCAGCGGGAACTGCTGCGACTCGTGACCGCCCTCAAGACCAGCGGGGTCGCCACCGGGGTCGAGGACCGGTCGCGGCCCCGCGCCGCACTCTTTGCGCTGTGCGTCACCCAGATCACCAGCTGGGGCACGGTCTTCTACGCCTTTCCCGTCCTCAACCCGCAGATCATCGCCACCACCGGCTGGTCAGCAGGTGCAACCACCGCTGCGTTCTCCCTCGCACTCATCGTCTCCGCACTCGCCGGAATCCGCGTAGGACGCACCATCGACCACCATGGCCCGCGCGTTGTCATGACCACCGGTTCCGTTCTCGGAACCGTGAGCCTTCTGGTCGTGGCCGCCGCTCCGAATCTCCCGGTCTTTTTCACCGGCTGGTTCCTGGCCGGGGCCGCCATGGCAGCCACCTTCTACCAGCCCGCCTTCGCCGCCCTCACCCGCTGGTGGGCCCCGTACCACGTCCGCGCACTGACCATCGTCACCCTCGCCGGCGGACTCGCCTCCACCGTCTTCGCCCCCCTCACCGCCGCACTCGCCCACCATCTGAGCTGGCGTACCACCTACGCCGTCCTCGCCCTCGTCCTCGCTTGCGTGACCATCCCCGCCCACGCCCGGGCCCTCAGACACCCCTGGCCACCCGCCCAACCGACCCCCACCCACGCTGACAACAACGCCAATACGGCTTCCCGCAGCCGACCCTTCTGGGCACTAGCAGGTGTCCTCACCCTCTCCACCTTCGCCGCCTTCGCCGTCGTCATCGCCCTCGTCCCCCTCCTCCTCGAACGCGGCTACTCCGGCACCCAAGCGGCCTGGGCCCTCGGACTCGGCGGCGCCGGACAAACGCTCGGCCGCGCTCTGTTCGCACCCCTTGCCCGCCACACCACCGCGGCCACCCGCACCACCGTCCTGATTGCCCTCGCAGGCGCCACCATCGCCGCACTCGCCGCCGTGCCCGGCCCCTACAGCCTCCTGGCCGCCCTCTCCAGCACGGCCGGGATAGCGCGTGGCAACCTCACACTCCTCCAAGCCACTGCAGTCACTGACCGCTGGGGCACCACCCACTACGGCCGACTCTCCGGACTCCTCGCCGCACCCACCACCGCCGCCACAGCCCTCGCGCCCTTCGCCGGCGCCGCACTCGCCGCCCCCCTCGGCGGCTACCCCCACCTCTTCGCCTTCCTCGCCCTTCTCACCCTGCTCGCCGCCTGCGCGGCACCATGGACCAAACCGAACAGACAGCTGTCGGCTAACGGTGTCGGGGCGCTGTATCCCCGATGAGGCTTGGCCCTTCTTCCCAAGGCCGGTCTCATCTCACGACCAGAACACAGCCGTGGGTGCCAGGGGGGTCACCAACGGCAGTGGGCGCGCAGGTTGTCACGGATTTCGGTCTGGAGTTCCAGCGCTCCTTCTTCTCGAATGCCTATGCGGTGTGACCGTTGACGCCTCGCACCAGGGTGGTGATGCCTGCGCCTGCCACCTCTCGGGTTCGACGTATCACAGCCGACGGTCTCCCACCATGTGAAGGGCTGCGCGAGGCGGGACCGCTGGTCTCCGAGCGGCGGGGGAGGTGGGTGTACTACAGCGTCGACGTCCGTTCTCGCCGCGATGGGCAAGAGCCTGAGACCCTCCGGCCGCTGCCTGAGGGTGAAACAGCCCTGACCTGCTGACCTGTCGGGTGCGCCCGGTGCCGACCAACCGGTGGGTACACCGACGAATGCTGACGATTCATCAGAGGGATGTCGACGAGGGAACGAGCGGGCTCAGCGGACCAGGCCGCTGATCTGGTCGACGGCCTCCCGTGCCGGGCGGCCGACTCCGATGAGGGTGGCGGAGGCGGGGCCGGTCCAGTCGCCGTAGCCGAGCAGATGCAGGCGCGGCTCGGCGACGGCGCGGGTGCCGTCGGTCGCGATGTGCCCGCGCGCGCCGCGCAGTTCGAGTGGGGCGAGATGGGCCAGTGCGGGGCGGAAGCCGGTGCACCAGATGACCGCGTCCGCTGCTGCCGTAGTGCCGTCGGCCCAGGCGACGCCGTGCGCGGTGAGGCGGTCGAACATCGCCCTGTGAACGAGTCGCCCGGCGTCCCGGGCTGCGCGGACAGGGGGCACGGCGACAATGTCGCCGAGCGAGGCGACCCCGCCGGGGTCCGGGCGCCCCGCCTCCAGGGCGCGACGGCGGGCCGTGGCGGCGTCGAAGAGGGCACGGCCGTCGATGTCGTCCGGCAGGTAGCGCGGCGGGTGACGGGTGACCCAGGTCAGCCCGATGTCGCCGGCCCCGGCAAGGTCGGCGGCGATCTGCGCGCCGGAGTTTCCGCCGCCCACCACGATCACCTGCTGACCCGTGAATTCCTTGGGGGCGCGGTAGTCGACCGTGTGCAGCTGCTGTCCGGCGAAGACGTCCTGTCCAGGCGCGGCCGGGACGAAGGGGCGCCGCCAGGTGCCGGTCGCGGAGATCACCGCCCGCGCCCGCCAGGTGCCGGTGTCTCCCTCCACGCGCAGGAAACCGTCTTCGCGGCGGACCGCACCGACCTGGACGGGGCGCTGTACGGGTAGCTGGTAGCGCTGCTCGTATTGGGCGAGGTAATCGACCACATGCGTGGCCTCCGGGTAGGTGCGGCCGGGCTGGACCGGCATGGGCCGGCCGGGGAGGGAGGAGTACGCGGCGGGTGAGAACAGGTGCAGTGAGTCCCACATGTGGCGCCAGGCCCCGCCGGGCCGGTCCTGGGCGTCGAGGATGACGAAGTCCAGTCCGGCCCGGCGAAGGTAGAAACCGGCGGCCAGTCCTGCTTGGCCGCCGCCGATCACGACCACAGCGTGATCGGGTCTGCGTGTGCTCATCGGCGCGTTCCGATGGCGGCGTGTTCCCGGCGGGCCGTGAAGCTGCACGTCCGGCACGCAGAGTGGGCCGGGCGTTCGCGTTCGTGCTGGTGAGGCTCAGAGCACTGCATGCCGATCAGCTCTCCTGCGCTTGCCGTTCGGTTGTGGTGCGGATGGCCTGGGTACTGAACTTGCGGCGCCAGGCCAGGGATACATAGACCAGCGCCACCAGCACCGGGACCTCGATGAGCGGGCCGACGACGCCGGAGAGGGCCTGGCCGGAGGTGACGCCGAAGGTGGCGATGGCGACCGCGATGGCCAGTTCGAAGTTGTTCCCGGCGGCGGTGAAGGCCAGGGTGGCCGTGCGGTCGTAGGCCAGGCCGAGCGCCTTGCCGAGCGCGAAGGTGCCGAACCACATCAGCGCGAAGTACACCAGCAGCGGCAGCGCGATCCGGGCCACGTCCAGCGGCTGCGACGTGATCGTCCTCCCCTGCAGTGCGAAGAGCAGCACGATCGTGAAGAGCAGGCCGTAGAGGGCCCACGGTCCGATCTTCGGCAGGAAGTTCCGCTCGTAGGGTTCGCGGCCCAGCTTCTTCTCGCCGAGGCGGCGGGTGAGGAATCCGGCCAGCAGCGGGATGCCGAGGAAGACGACGACGTTCAGCGCGATGTGCCAGACGGAGACGTCCAGCCCCTGCCCGTCGCCGAGATTCAGCCACCGGGGCAGCAGGTCGAGGTAGAACCAGCCCAGCATGCCGAACGCGAAGACCTGGAAGACGGAGTTGAGGGCGACGAGCACGGCGGCGGCTTCGCGGTCGCCGCAGGCCAGGTCATTCCAGATGATCACCATGGCGATGCAGCGGGCCAGTCCGACGATGATCAGCCCGGTGCGGTACTCGGGCAGGTCGGGCAGGAACGTCCACGCGAGGGCGAACATCACGGCCGGACCGAGGATCCAGTTGATGGCCAGGGACGAGATCATCAGCTTCTTGTCGCCGGTGACCGCGTCGAGTCTGTCGTAGCGGACGTTGGCCAGGACCGGGTACATCATGATCAGCAGGCCGATGGCGATCGGCAGCGAGATGCCGCCGATCTCGACCCTGGACAGCGCGTCGTCCAGACCGGGGACCGCCCGGCCCAGGCCCAGGCCGACGGCCATGGCGGCCAGGATCCACACGGCCAGGAAGCGGTCGAGAGTGGAGAGCTTTCCTACGATCCCGGCCTCATCCGGGGCCGGGGGTGTGCTCTGGGCTGTGGCTTCGGTCCTCGTCACGGGCAGGGCCTCTTCCGGTCGGTGGCGATCGTGGTGCGGGCGGTCTCAGCCAGCTCGGTGAGCGAACCGGCGAGGGCCGTGAGGACGTCAGGCCGCAGCTTGTAGTAGGTGAAGCGACCGCACGGCTCCGTCTCGACCACTCCGGCGTCCCGCAGTACGCGCAGGTGGTTGGAGAGGTTCGTCTGCCGTGCCCCTGTCTCCTCAACGAGGTGGGAGGTGCACAGGGTCTCGTGCGCCAGGAGGGTCACGATCTGGAACCGGAGAGGGTCCGCGATGACCCGGATCAGGTCGACACCCTCCGCTGTCACTTCAGGTTTGGCTGACGTCATCATGCGCTGATACTCTCACATCACTACGCGCTGATGCCAGCGAGGGCTGACGTCAGCACTCCGGAGCCGGACGTAGCCCTTGCTGCTCGATGAAAGAGACCCTCATGGCCGAGAAGCCCTCCGTTCTGTTCGTGTGTGTCCACAACGCGGGTCGCTCCCAGATGGCCGCCGCCTGGCTGACCCACCTCGCGGGGGACCGCGTCGAGGTCCGCTCGGCCGGCTCCGCCCCAGCCGACTCTGTCAACCCCGCCGTCGTCGAAGCCATGCGCGAGGTCGGCATCGACATCGCCGCTGAGACCCCCAAGGTGCTGACCGTGGACGCCGTCCAGGCATCTGATGTCTGCGTGACGATGGGCTGCGGCGATGCCTGCCCCGTCTTCCCCGGCAAGCGCTACCTGGACTGGAAGCTGGAGGACCCCGCCGGCCAGGGGGTCGAGGCCGTACGGCCCATCCGCGACGAGATCAAGACCCGTATCGAAGGGCTGATCGCCGAGATCGCTCCGGAGGGCGGGAAGTGAGCACGGACATCCGGAACGTCATCATCATCGGCTCGGGGCCCGCGGGCTACACTGCCGCGCTGTACACCGCACGCGCGTCGCTGGAGCCGCTGGTCTTCGAGGGATCCGTGACCGCTGGTGGGGCGCTGATGACCACCACCGAGGTGGAGAACTTCCCGGGCTTCCGCGACGGCATCATGGGCCCGGAGTTGATGGACCAGATGCGTGCCCAGGGTGAGCGCTTCGGTGCCGAGTTCGTCGCGGACGACGTCGCTGCCGTTGACCTTTCCGGCGAGATCAAGACGGTGACCGACTCAGCGGGCACCGTGCACCGGGCCAGGACCGTGATCATCGCCACCGGCTCCCAGTACCGCAAGCTCGATCTGCCCGGCGAGGACGAGCTGTCCGGCCGTGGCATCTCCTACTGCGCCACTTGCGACGGCTTCTTCTTCCGCGAGCAGGACATCGCCGTTGTCGGCGGCGGCGACACCGCGATGGAGGAGGCAACTTTCCTCTCCCGCTTTGCCAGGTCCGTCACCATCGTGCACCGTCGCGACACCCTGCGCGCCTCCAAGGCCATGCAGGAGCGCGCCTTCGCCGACCCGAAGATCTCCTTCGCCTGGGACAGCGAGGTCGCTGAGATCCACGAGAAGGAGAGCAAGCTCTCCGGCCTGACTCTCCGCAATACTCAGAATGGCGAGACCTCCCCTCTCCCGGTCACCGGCCTGTTCGTCGCTATCGGCCACGATCCGCGTACGGAACTGTTCGAGGGAGCCGTCGGCCTCGCCCAGGACGGCTACCTTGAGGTGGACGCCCCTTCCACCCGTACGAACATCCCGGGCGTTTTCGCTGCTGGAGACGTCGTGGACCACACCTACCGGCAGGCCATCACCGCAGCCGGAACAGGCTGCTCCGCCGCTCTGGACGCCGAGCGGTACCTGGCCGCACTCGTCGACGGCGAGCATGCACCAGAGCCGGAAAAATCCCCTCTGGCGCTGTAGTCGGCCCGGAGCCCCGTCGCCCGCGCGGTGGCGGGAGCCAGACTCGTGGTGGCCCTGCCGTGCGTCGGGCGGCACCGTCGACGGTTGCTGGTTATGCGCTGGTCGCTGTCCCGCAGTGGGGCGTTTCCGCAGGTGACTGCGACGTCGTCGACGTTCCGCTTCAATGTGTAGCACGCACGGTTAACTGATTGCCCGCGTCCAGTCAAACTAGCAGGTCAGACGGGGTGTGCCCATTTTCAGGACCACCCCGCCCGGATTCCCGTCGCTGGATGGTCGCTGGTGAAACTGATACGTCGTCACCTGTCATCACCCGTCGTTATCCGTACGGTCGCTGGAAATGCGCTGGTTGAACCTGACGGGACGTCAGATGCGGACCAGCGGTCGTCTTCGGGATGAGCCGTGAGGGGGTGCCCGCCGACTGGGCGGTTGCCTGGCCCCGAAGCGGTACCCAGGCCGTTGTCGGCTTCGGGACTCTGTTTCTCGACTGGTGGACCGCCCCGGGCTCGGCCAACGCATGTCGTGGCCCGGGGGTCAGGTGGTGAGGCTCTCGTCGCGCACGTCGGCGACGAGCGCGACGGGAGCCTTCGGGCTCGGTCAGCAGCGCTGGGCCACCGGAGTTCTTGGAGTCGCGGATGGTGATCGCTTGGTAGGCGGTGTGGGCCAAGTCAGCGACCTCCACACAGTTGTTGCCGGAGCCGCTGCTGTACCACCAGCATGTAAGGGGTGCCGTCCGTGAGCTGTCGGCCAGTGCCCCAGCACCTCGGCCGGGGGCGGGAGCCGCATGGCGCTGTTCGGTGGCCAGGCCGGCCTGAGCGGTGTCCGCCCGGGCCACCGGGGCGAATACCAGCGGCCGGATCAGGGACGTCCGGCGTCCGGTATCCCGCCAGGCGCCGTCCGGGCAGCGCAGTGCGAGGGCCACGACCTCAATGGGCTGGGCCGGGTGGCCGGTGGAGGCCGTCGGCTCGAAATCGCGATGACGATGAATGTGGTTTCGGCGAAGGCCGGATCAGCGGTCAGTCTCCTCATGTGCTCACAGTTCGAGGGTGCGGTGGCGTAGCCGGCCGTCGGCGCATCGGGGCGTCGAGCGCAGCCGGACCAGGGTACGGCGGCCACGTTCGACCACTTCGGGATCGCCTTGGGTGGCGCCGAAGGCGATCCCGCTCACCGCGTCGAGGGCGGTGTCGGTGACCAGCCGTTCCTGTTCGGTGTCGGTCAGGGCCCGGCCGTACCCGTCCAAGAGCGCCTCGTACAGGTCGGGGCGGTCGGACCAGGCGTCGGAGAGGCGGACCAGGTCCCGTACGGCGGGGCCGGGCTCGCTGCGTTCGAAGTCGATGAGAGCCAGGGAGCCGTCGGCGTCGCCAGCGGAATCGGCTTCGTCGTCGAGGCGCAGAATATTGCGGAGCTGGAAGTCCCCGTGGGTCTCGACCCAGGGCAGCGGAGCCAGGTCCGCAGCCTGGTGGGTGAGTTCGCGGACGAATTCCTCGTCGCCGGGGGAGAGGTGTGGCCGCGCGGCTTCGAGGTGCCGTTCGGCCTTCTCGATGGCTGGTCCGCTGTTGGTCGGGGCGGGCCGCGGCGTCGAAGCCTGGTGAACGCGGCGGGCCAGGGCTCCGATGCGGCGGAAGGTGTCGCGCTCCTGCTGCGGTGGGAGGCTGGCTCCGTGCAGGGGCCTGCCTGGCAGTGCGGTGAGCACTACAGCTCGCAGTTCTTCGTCGGCGGCCATCAGCCGGGGCGCTCTCGTGCCCAAAGTCGGCACCCATGTCCGGTATGCCACTACTTCTCGGGTGTGGAACTTGGCGGATTGATGGATTTTCACGTACCAGTTGCCGCCCTGGGCACCCCTGGCCTTCCACACGCGGCTGCCCTCCCGCATCCAGGAGACGTCGATCCAGGTGGCGATCGGTCCCACTGTCTGTTCCGCGAACTCCACGACTCGAGCACCGGGACGTTTGGCGGGTGGAGGAGCATCTGCGGCCGCCACGAGACGGAGGCGGTCGGCTCCGGGGTCGTAGACGATCGTGTCGTTGGGCAGGAAGTGGACCGCGAGCCAGGCGCCGGAGCGGTAGGCGTCCAGGCCGGCGCGGCAGTACGCCACCATGTCCGCGGGCAAGGCGTCGAGAGGCACCCAGTCCATCGCGTTGCACACATCTGGCTCAGCGATGCGGGGGTCGCCCTTCCAACGTCGGACTTCGAGAGGGAAGCCGGTACGTGCCCGCCCGTCGGTGCTGTGGTGGTGCACGGTGACGGCGGCCCGTACGTCCGTCGGATCGATCTCGACGCCTGTCTCCTCGCGGGCCGCGCGGATCAGCGCGGTGACGACATCCTCGTGCGGGCCGTCCAGGTTCCCGGAGGGGAGGTGCCACAGCCCGGCTGCGTAGACCGCGCCGGCGCGCCGGGAGAGGAGGACCTCCGGGCCATTGCCCGTGTCCCGGCGCAGGATCAGGTGGACGTCGACCGGTTCGGTATGCCGCTGCGCGCCGCTCATGTTCATGGAGCCCACCTTCTACTCCCAGCCCATCTGGGAGTACGGGCATCCGACCAGCACCCCGTCAATGGCCAGGCGCGTATATGGAACGGTCTCGGTCGGAAGGTCCTTCGGTGCCCACCACCGCCACTCCACGCACCGGTCGGGCTCCAGGACTTTCGGGGTGCCGGACCAGGAGCGAGCCCGGAAGACGAGTTGAATCCGTGGCGGCGCGCCCGGCGAGTCGACGAGGTGGACGAGGTGTACGAGTTCGACGTCGCCGGGGTTGATGAGCAGCCCGGCCTCCTCCTTGGCTTCCCTCACCAGGCAGGTGATCGCGGCCTCTCGCTCGCAGTGCCCGGCCAGGAAATGCCACGTATTCGGGGCGAACGTGGAGTCGGGGTGGCGCAGACCGAGCAGGATGCGGCCGTGATCGTTCTGGAGGTAGAGGTGGACACCGACGATGTGCAGTTCCGTCCCCTCCGGTGCTTCGCCGCGGTGGGAGCGTACAGGCTCTCCTGGGGGGCTGGTCGGGGGGTGCTGGGCTGCGTGCCGGTGGATCAGCTCATGCGTGTCGGGGCTCAGACGCAGCCGGTCCAGCACCTCGGGGGTGAACCAGCGCAGAAGCACGCCCTCTCGCAGGTCGATCGCGTCGGGATCGCCGTCCCAGCGGCCCGCGAAGATCTGGATCGGCGCCGTGAGCCCGCCGGCTCCCGTCGCTTGTGCCACGGCGTACGGCGTCAGTTCCGCGGGCGCAAGGCCTGGAACTTCTTCGGCCAGCTCGCGCCGCAGTGTCTGCGCCAGGCAGGTGTCGCCCTCTTCGCGGCCGCCACCGAGAAGGGAGAAGGCCCCGGGAGCCGCGATATCGTCGCGCTGATCTCGCAGGTGGAGCAGGTACTGCCCATGACCGTCATGGATCAGGGCGGAGGCACCGACCGGTTCCGGCTGCCCGTCGAGCCCGTCGCCCTCGGCCAGCAGTAGCTTGGCGCACAGCGTGGGGGAGCGGACGTCGGCGTACGGGAGCCATCGGGCTTCGGAGACCTCTTCGTCCTGAAGCGCGAGCGGAGGTGGCTGTTCGGCGGCGAGGTAGAAGGCGAAGCGGAAGTCGTAGTGCTGGTGGGCGGGCTCGCCCTTGGCGGTATTGGCGTCGATGTCGTGGACGTCGATATCGATCGGCGCGCTGAGGAACTGCGGGGTCATGCATAGTTCCTCGGGGCGGATGCCGGTCTCCTCCTGGACCTCTCGCAAGGCGACGGTCAAGAGGGTGCGGTCTCCGGCCTCGGTGTGGCCGCCCGGATCCAGCAGTTTCCCGCCGCTGGTCCTGTGACCTACGTGCAGCACGCGCCGGTCGCGGTCGATGACGACGGCTCCACAGGTGATGTGGCCGGGTAGCGTGGAGCGGCTGGTGGGATCGGCGTCGTCGTCGAGGGCGGCAGCCAGTCCGGCAAGGGCCTCCTGCTCCTGCGGGTGCCGGGTCAGATACGCCTCGAGGGTCGCGCGGATGTGGGGTCGTGTGAGGGGCACGTCATCACCTGGGAGGTTATGGGGGTGGGGGCGCGGGTCGGTTTCGGAGCGAAGGTGGCTCATGGGTGCCATTCGGGCTCTTTGCCGTAGGGTTCTGAGGTGACTTGGTAGGAGAGCAGTTCCCGGAACAGGCCCTCTTGGTGGGCGAGCTCCCGGTAGGTGCCCTCCTGGATGATCCGGCCTTCGTCGAGCACCACGATGCGGTCGGCCACGGCGACGTTGGCGATGCGGTGGGTGACCAGCAGTACGGCCCGGTCCTTGGCGAGGTCCCGCAGCCGCTGAAAGATCTGGAATTCGGCGCGCGGGTCGAGGTTCGCGGTCGGCTCGTCGAGGACCAGCAGCCCGCCTGGGCGGAAGAACGCCCGCGCCAGCGCGATCCGTTGCCACTGGCCGCCGCTGAGTTCCTCACCGTTGAGCCACTCGCGGGCGAGGAGGGTGTCCAGGCCGGCGCCGAGCTTGTCGACTACCTCGTCGGCGCCGGCGGCCTCGCACGCCTGGTTCACTGCCTCGTCGCCGCGCGGCGAGGGCTGGCCGAGGGTGATGTTCTCGCGCGCGGTGAGCGGCCACTGGGCGTAGTCCTGCGGCACCAGGGCGACCCGCTGCCACAGCGCCTGCGGGTCGGCCTCGCCGGTCGGGGTGCCGTCCCACAGCACCTCGCCGTCGGTGGGCAGATAGAGGCCGCAGGCCAGGTTCGAGAGCGTGGACTTGCCCGAGCCATTGAAGCCGACCAGCGCGGTGACTTCGCCCCGGCGAAGGGTGAGCGAGACATCGGACAGCGCGTCGCTGCCCTTGCCCGCGTAGCGGTGGGAGACCGACTTGATCTCGATTGTCTCCGGAGGTTCGGGCCGGTGCTCGCCCCGGCGCATGCGGAATCCGCCGGCTTTCGTCAGGAAGTTGCTCCAGTCGTCCATGTACAGCCCGGTGCGCACGGCGCGGGCCCCGACGCTCACCAGGCCGCGGACCGACTGCCCCACCGTCTGCAGGGCGAAGACGGCCGTTCCGGCGTGCCCGACGCTGATACGGCCGGTGGCCAGCAGCACCACGACGGCCGCCCATACGAGGGCTGACCCGAGACCTCCGCACATGGCGCCGAGCACGGACATGCGGGCGCCTTTGTCCGCCGCGGCGCGGTCTTCGCGGTTGATGCGGGCGACGGTCTGCCGGTAGCGGCCGGTGAGGAAGCCGGCCATGGTGCCTGCGCGGATCTGGTCGGCGGCGTGCTTGGTGTAGATGTGCCAGCGCAGCACGCCCAGCATCCGGTAGTCCCCGTTGGAGCGGAGGTTGGCCAGATACCGCACCCGGGCGGCGCTGATCTGGGCAATGGCCTGCGGGAGGCTGGCCGCCACCAGGAGCGGAAGCAGTACCCAGTGCACCCCGGCCAGCACCACGGCCCCGGCGACGAAGGACGCGGAGGAGGCGATCAGGTCCTGCCCCTCGTTGATCAGGTCCCCGGTGACCTGGGCGCCGCGGTCGGCTGCTTCGCGGTCGCGGTTGAAGTCGGGATCGTCGTAGGCCCGCAGCTCCGCCTCAGCGCAGCCGGTCAGCAGCATCTGCTCGGCCTCGCGGGTCATGAGCGGGCCGAGCCGGGAGGAGAGCCAGGTGACGGTGATCCCCAGCAGCGCGCGTACGCCGGCGGCACCGGCGAGCAGGGCCACCGAGGGCCACGCCTCCAGAATCCGCTGGTAGACGTCCCCGCTGCGCAGCAACGCGGTGAGAGTGCCGCTGATCGCGACCAGCCCCAGGGCCTGCGTCACCCCGGAGGCTGTCTGGCACAGCAGGAGGCCGACGGTGGCGCGCCGGTCGACCCGCCAGGCCAGCGACAGCGAGCGGCGTACCAACTGCGGCAGGCGCCGGGCCATGTCGCGCATCCGGATCGAGCGGCCGGCCGCTTCGCGGCTGCCGGTGACATCGACGAACCGCATCTGCGATTCGGCAGGGGGAGCGTCGGAACTGGGCGGGGCGGTGCGCGGGCCCGGGACGCCGTCGGCTGATGCATCGGTGGGCTCGCTCACGCCGCCCACCCCGTATCCGGACGTGCGGTGCTGATACCGCTGGTGTCAACGCTGTGCACGGCTGAGGAGAGGTGCCGTTCGATTCCAGGGGGCTGATGCGCGGGAGCAGGATGCATGGCGTCCTCCATCTGGGCGGCGAAGTGGCACTGGTGCTCTAAGAACGCGCCGGATCCGGTCTCGTCACTGCCTGTTCGCGGGCATTTCGTGAACGTGAGTTCTATTGCCGGGGTCTGGTCGTGCGAGCCGGGGCGGGCGGGGATCAAACTCGTTCGATCAGACGGGGGTGCTCGTTCGGGGGCTTGTGTCCTGATGCCGGAGGTGGCTCGGGCATGGATGCGCCGGGTCGTGGCGGCGTCTGTCGCCACGCCCTGCGGGTGGACCGGTTCAGTTCAACGGGGTGGGCAGGTCGTCATGCCTCCAGGAGACGGAAGTCCGCTGCTGGGAAGCGGCGTCCGTTGACCTGGAGGACGATCGAGTGCGGGCCGGGGGTGAGCTTCGAGGTGGAGGTGGAGCGCAGTGTGTGGCTCTTGGCGAGGCGGAGCCCCCGGCCCGGTTCGGCGGTGTCGCGCAGGAGGAAGTACGTCTTCTCCCGCGGCTTGCCGGTGGGCGTCGTCGAGGAGATCACGTACATCACGTGCACCGCAGCGGTCGCCGTGGTGGTCAGCTCGGCGGAGAAGTCGAGGGTGTCGCCCTCGTGCAGTTCGGCGCGCTCCAGCGCCGGGGGACTCACGTTGATGGGGGCGTCGTGCTGGTATCCGAGGAAGGTGTAGGCGGGTGGCCAGCCCTTCTTCAGCCTGCTGCGCAGCGCGTCCCGGGCGAGGGTCGTGAAGTGCTTTTCGGTGGCACGGTCGGCGTCCCGCCAGCGCTGGAGGGTGGCCACGACCAGCTCGGGCTGGGCGAAGGCGATGTCGTGCAGGTGGTTGGCGACCGAGCGGCGCACGTACGCGCTGGAGTCGGCGTACAGCTCTTCCAGGACGGGCAGACCCGCGTCGGCCGACAGCGGGATGCGTGGGGCCCAGGGGAGGCGGGGGCGGGTGGCTTCGCTCGCGAGGCGGCGCACCCGGTGGTCGTCGTCGCGAGCCCAGGTGGTGAGGGCGCGCATCGTCTGGTCGGGGAAGTCGGCCAGGAAATGCCGCACCGGGAGCTCGGCGGAGAAGTACCCGGTCATGCGTGCCAGCGCGGTGAGCGCGTGGTCCAGGTGCTCGGCGGTGCGGCAGTAGCGGGCGACGTAGTCGGAGTGCGGGGAGTAGAGGTGCAGGCCGAAGTCGTTGGTCACGCCGGCGGCCTCGGGGGTCGGCGGGAGGGAGCGCAGCAGGATGTCGAGCGCGTCGGGGCCGGTGACCGGAAGGTGGGCGTGCAGGCCCTCGCTGGTGCGGGCGATCCGGGCGCTGAGTTCCAGCCGGGGAAGGTCGGCCATCACCGACGTCACGAAGCTGTCGGCATCGAACTCGGGGCAGGCCGTATGGACTTCGCGGCCGATGCGGGCGATGCGCTCGGCGTTGAGAGCGGTCTCTTTCAGGGGAACCTTCACGGTCATGCGCAAACCCTAGTGACGGAGACAGACCGGGCCTCGCGATCGCGCCGCGAGTCATCCGGAGGGGGCGGAGTCAGCGAACGGAGGCGCGGTACAGCAGCCGGTGATGGCGGGCACTGTCGCAGGGGGAGGCGGTGTGGAGGGTAGCGAGGTTGTCCCACACCACGAGGTCGCCCTGGCACCACGGGTGGCTGTAGATGTACGGGGGGCTGGTCGTGTGCTCGGTCACTTTCGACAGCAGACTGCTGCTGTCCTCCGCGGTCATGCCGACGATTCCGCGGATGACCATGGGGCCGAGCAGGAGCGAGCGGGCGCCGGTGACGGGATGGGTCAGCACGAGCGGGTGTTCGGCTTCGGGCTGGCCGGCGAGGCTGCCGGCTGCGGCCGAGGAGGTGCCGCCGCTGGCCTGGGCCTGCAGTGTGCCGAGCTGTTGGATGGAGTGGCAGGCGCGCAGACCCTCGATCTGCTCCTTGAGCTCGGGCGGCAGTTCCGCGTAGGCGCGGGTGGCGTCGGCAAACCGGGTCTGCCCGCCCTGCTCGGGGGTGATGACCGAGTACAGCAGTGTCGCCCGGGTGAGCTCGGGCTTGAAGGAGTTATCGGCGTGCCACTCCTCTTCGTCGTCGCCGTCGTAGATGCCGACGTGTGCCCCGTCCTCGACGATGTTGCTGACGCAGGTGAGCCCGGGGAAGCCCGCGACGGCGTACCGGCGGTCGACGTCGGTGTCCACGGTGCCGAAGTGGGCGCTGACGGTGAGGAGGTCGGCGTGGTTGAGGTGCTGCTGGGGGAAGACGAGCAGCCGGTGGTGTGCCAGCGCATTCGCCAGCTCGGGAGCGAGTGGCCGCTCCCGGGGCTGGCTCAAGTCGCAGTCGACTTCGGCTCCGAGCCCGCCCGGAAGCGGGCGCAGGGTGAGGGGCATCGCGAATCCTCCTGGCGAGGCGTGGCGGCGGGGGCTGCTCAGTACTGGGGGGATTGCAGGAAGCGGCGGATGTCCTTGATGCCGGAGGCGGCCATGACCAGCCGCTCGATGCCGATGCCCAGGCCAACGCTGGCGGCCGGCACCCGGCCGTCCTCGATCGCCTCCCACGCCAGGCGCTGTTCCCCGTCGTAGAGGTCCACCGCGCGGGCGCGCTCTGCGAACGCCGCGCCGTCGGGTTCGTCTTCGTATCCGTGGACGACCTCAAGGCCGTCCACGATGAGCTCGAACCGGTTGATGGTGGCGGTGGTACCGGGGGTGAGGCGGGCGCACGGCTCGTCCCCGCCGAGCGGGTAGTCAGTGAGGAACACCGCGGTGCCCGCGCTGCGCGGCTCCAGCTCGCGCTCCACGTACTGCCCGAGCACGTCCTTGAACGGCACCGTAGGGGGGAGGCGGAGGTGGGCGGCCATCTGTGCGGGGAGGTCGCCGAGCCCTTCGCACCGCAGGTTGATGCCGAAGGTGTCCCGGATGTGCTCCCCCACGGAGATCCGCACGGGGGTGTGGGGGATGTGCGGGGCGACCAGCCGCTCGGCCAGGGAGAAGAGGAACGCGAAGTCCTCGCCCGCGGCGTACAGGTCGAGCATCGTGAACTCGCAGGCGTGGAGCTCGTCCGGCTTCTCCGGGCGGAAGCACGGCCCGATCTCGAAGATCCGCGGGTGGTGCTCCAGGTTCACCCGCAGCGCGGGCCCGATCATCGCGCGCAGGAACCGGCCGCCGTCCAGGTCGGCCGCGGCCCGGCGCCCCGGTCCGAGGTCAGTGCGCCGGGCAACGGGGGTGACGACCTCGACGAAGGAGCCCGCGCGCAAGGTGTCGCGCAGGGAGTAGAGCACGTCGGACTTCATGGTGATCGGGTCGAGCATGCAGCTCTCCTCAAGTCCAGGGCTTCGTGGGCCAGCCGATGTCGCCCCGGCCGCGTTCGCATTCCGGCTCATTGGCGGGCCACAAGCTAGCTGCGGTCGTGCGCGCGGCAGAACCCCGCCGTCGGACACTGACCCCCTCGCGGAAGCCAAGAGCGCTCACCACGAGTCCCCATGCAGCATGTTTGCGCAGGTCAAATGGGGTGTGCGTGCAACGCTCGCGCAACAGCCGGGCGCGCCCGGAGCAACGCCGCAGAGCGTTGCCGCGGCCATCCGGGCGGCCATAGCGTGATTGCTCAGGCACCCGGCGCGACTGCGTCACGCCCTCACCTCTCGCAGGGAGGCATCCGCTCCCGGCGTGATGGGCGGCGTGCCGCCCGTATCCCCGGGCGCCTCGGGGCGACGGCACTCACAGCTCACCCTGCCGCGGCCCGGCAGCACACTCACCGCCCGATTACCACGGACTCGCGGAACTTCCGCGACGAAGGGAGAGCTCCCTATGACCACTGCGACCACCGGACTGCACTCCGGCAGCAGCCTGAAGCTCGGCACCACGTTCGTCACGACGCTCAAGGACGGCATGCGTCCCGACGCCGGGCTGAAGCTCGGCATGCGCCCCGACGCCGCTGGGCTGAAGGACGGAATGCGTCCCGACGCCGCCGGGCTGAAGCTCGGCATGCGCCCGGACGCTGCGGCTGCCTGATCTGACGCGCCTCCCGCCCCGGGCGCGGTCCTGGACAGCCCGCACCCGGGCGCGGTGCGCAGCTCGCACCGTCGTGATGTACGCCCCCGAGATCCCCTACTCCTGGAGGAAGTGATGGGCAGCCCCGCCGCGCGCCCGGTGCAGCACTCGGCGCCACGAAGCAGAACGCGCAACGGGACCGGCGCCTCGGGCCCCGTCCGCAGGGCTCTTGGCCCGCAGCTCATCGCCGACCTGGAGAAGCTGTGCGGCCGCCCCACGATCGGGCTGTTCGACGTGGCCAAGGACCTCGCGGCCGTTGCGCTGGCGGCTTGGGCCGGGCACCACGTCGGTCACGTCGTCGGTCCCCTGCTGGCCGTGGTCTACATCGGCGTGCGGCAGCGGCATCTGTCGAACCTGGCGCACGAGTGCGTGCACTCCAAGCTGATGGCCACGCGCGGACCCAACCGGCTCGTCGGGTACGCGCTGACCGCGCTCCTCGGCGAAGGGTTCCTGCCCTACCGCAGCACCCACGCCGTCCACCATGCCAAGCTCGGCTCCGACGACGACCCGATGTTCCAGTCCTACAAGGCCGGCAACATCTGGGCCGCTCGTACGGCGCGAGGCCGCCTCTCCTTCGTGCTGCGCTTCATCGTGCGCGCCGCCCTGTGGCGCCTACCGACGACCGCGGCGCGCACTCTGGTCACCAAGGCACCGGAAGAGACGTGGCGGGCACTGGGTGCCCGGGCCGTGCTGTGGGCGGCCGCCGTCGCCGCGTGCTGGCCCTTCGAGGCCGTCGGCGCCTTCCTCTTCTACTGGCTGGTGCCGCTGGTCCTGGTGCGGCCCGTCGTCACCTGGATCACCGACCTGGGCAACCACGCGGGCCTCATCCTCAATGAGGACGTACTGCTGCAAACCCGCGGCTGGTCCTCCCACTGGCTCATCCGGCACCTGCTCGGCGGCCACCTCGACGACATGTACCACCCGGTGCACCACTGGTGCCCGCAGATTCCCTGGCGGCGCCTTCCCGAAGCCAGGGCTCTGGCCGCGCAGCAGTTGGAGCGCTGGGACGAAGTGCCCTGGTGCAGCGGCTACTTCGCCCGACGGCGCTCCACGCCCGAGACGCCGTGCGTGATCGAGGACATCATCGCCCGCCTGAGCGCCACCGCCGCACACCATCCGCCGCGCGCCCGCGACGCCGCCTGACCCACCTTCACCGCACCGTCCACCGAGCAGCCGACACCGCTGTGCCCAGCGCTCCGCCGCGCGAGCGGCGCGGCCGGTCTGCGCAGCGTCGGCACCGGCCGCCGAGGAGGCGGCACGCCATGACCGATCCCGCTCTCGCCGTAAGCAGCTTCGACGAATGGACCCAGCTTCGCGAGGTCGTTGTGGGCCGCGCTGAGCATTACACCGCGCACCACGTCGACGCCTCATGGCGCTTGTTCTTCTTCGACAACGTGGCCCCCGCCCTCACCGGCGGAGCCGCCGTGCAGGACCTTCTGCCGATCCCCGACCGGCTCGTCGACGAGCTGAACGAGGACATCGCCGGATTGGTCGACGCCCTGGCCGGCTGCGGGGTGCGCGTGCACCGGCCCGCGGCCCCGGGCAAGGACGTCGACATCAGCTCCCCGCACTGGGAGGCCCGGGCCACCCCGCCCCTCAACGTCCGGGACCAGACGATCGTCCTCGGGGACACCATCGTCGAGACCGCGCCCCACGTGCGCGCCCGCGTCTTCGAGAACGACCTGCTCAAGCCGATCTTCTACCGCTACTACGGCGCCGGGTCGAACTGGGTGAGCATGCCGCGGCCCGCGCTGGCCCGCGGTTCCCTGGACGACGCCTTCTTCCGCCGCCAGGGCATCGACGTCTCCCGCGCCACCGATTCCGAGACGGCCCTGGACATCGACGGGCTCGGCCTGGAGATGGTTTTCGACGGCGCGCAGTGCATGCGTCTGGGCCGGGACGTCCTGGTCAACGTCGCCAACGACAACCACGAGCTGGCGCTGCGCTGGCTGCGGGACAACCTCCCGCACCTGCGTTTCCACCGCCTCGATGGCATCGCCGACAACCACATTGACAGCGTCATCGTGCCATTGCGTCCCGAGCTGATGCTGCTGCGCTCCCCGGAGTACCTGAAGTACCTGCCCCAGGCCCTGCACTCCTGGGAGGTGATCTACGCCCCTCAGACCGACGACCGGAACTTCCCGGACTACAGCGACCTCGGTTTCGTCATCCCCATCGGCAGCCGCTACATGGACATCAACGTCCTGTCGGTCGACGAAAACACCGTCATCGTCAACTCCCTGTATCCGGAGCTGATCACCGTTCTGGAACGCCGCGGCTTCACCGTCGTCCCCGTCCGGCACCGGCACCGGCGGCTCTTCGGCGGCGGCTTCCACTGCTTCACGTTGGACACCGTCCGCTCCGGCGGCTGCGAGGACTACCTGGACTGACCCGGCGCCCCGCCCGCGTCGGCCGCACCCCTGTCCCGGCCGCGCTCCGCGGCCCCTGTTCACCAGGAGATCGAGTGACCTACGCCTGGCCTCCGAGCCGAGAATTCTGGAACGACGAGTTCCCCGCCAAGACCGACGCGAGGACCGCGCCGCACCTGTTCAAGGGCCTCATCCCGTCGAGTGCGGCGAGCCCCAGCGATGTGCTGGGCGGCTTCACCGCGATCCGCCACGCCTACGCCGCCGACACCCAGACCAAGGCGAAGGCCCGCGTCTACGTCGGCGAGGAGCGGCGCGATGACCTCCTGCCCGAGGTCCTGACCGCATCCGCCTGGCCCGAGGGGGGCTTCGTCAAGTGGATGCAGTCCGTCGTGGACGCCGAACGCTTCAGCCTGGTGATCAACAACCTGGAGACCGTCAGCCCGCCGCTGGCCAAGGGCCTGGGCACCTTCCTCGCCTCCCTCTTCGACGGGTGGGGCGTCCCGCTCGGCGGCGCCGAGCAGGTCGCCTTCGCGGGCAACTATGCCGGGACCGCCTTCGGCGTCCACGAGGGCTACGAGGACGCGTTCCTCATCCACCTCGGCCCGGGCACGAAGAATTTCTATACCTGGCCCGGGGGCGAGTACGAGAAGCTCACCGGCGGCACGGGCCCGCTCTACGGCGACTACCGCTGGCTGCTGAAGCACGGCCGGCACTTCGTTCTGGAGCCGGGGGACGCTCTGTTCCTGCCGCGCCGGGTCTTCCACGTCGGCACGCAGAACGAGTTCTCCGTCTCGGTGGCCGTTCCGCTCTACACCTACCCGGACGCCGGGCTGATGCGCCAGGCGATCCTTCCCGAGCTGCTCGACTCCCTGCTGGCCGACCGCGGCCCCGACGACGAGCGCAGCCAGCCCTCGCCGATGGCCTCTCAGGCCGAGGGAGATGGCCCTGTCGCGCAGCGCCTGGCCCACCTCGCCCATACGACGCTCACCACGGCTGCCGAGCAGGCCGAGGAGGCAGTTGAGCAGCATGTGCGGCAGCGGTGGGAGACGGTGCTCAGCAACGGCGGCTGGGAGCTGGCCGAGGACGACCTGTCCCGCTCGCTGGCCGCCGCGGCTTTCGACGCGCGGGATGTGAAGCCCGGCGCCACCGCCTCCCTCGTCCCGCCCTACCGGCTGCGCGTGGCCGGGGAGCGCGTTTTCCTGCGTGGCTTCCAGATCGCCATCGACGCCCACGTGCTGGAGGCGGACATGGTCTCGGCCCTCAACGCCGGCGCCAGCGTCCCCCTGCCCCACGACGACAACGTCCTGGCCGCGGTCCGCGCCCTCGGCGCCACCGGCGGCCTGAAGGTCACCACCCGCTCCACCGCTTCGGAGGACCCCACCGCATGAACCCTGAAAACTCGCTGGTCCACGCCTACCTCGCGGCCTTCCCCGAGACTCGCAGCGCCGTCAACGGCACCCTGCTGGGCAACTTCACCTCGGGCAACGACCTCGTCGACAAGCACCTCGCCCCGATGATCGACTGGGTGTACGGGAGGATCGCCGACCGGGTCACCGCGAGCGAGCTCACCGAGCCCCAGGCGCGGATGTACATCGAGGAACTGTCCGTCTTCGCCCGCTACAACGCGCAGTTCCTCAAGCAAGCCGCCACGAGCGTGGAGGGCTTCTGCCCGGAGCTCGCCCACGAGCTGCGCCGCAACCATCTGGAGGAGGGCGGCGAGCGCGGCAAGGTCCCCGCGCACTACGTGCTGTACTCAGGCGCCCTGCTCGCCGACCTCGGCCTCCTCGTCAACGGGCACGTCCCTGCTCCCGAGACGGCCCTGCTGGTCGACCTGCATCAGTGGATGGTCGGCTCGCACATGCCCAGCCTGATCGCCGGGGCGTACTACGCCACCGAGGCCGTGGCCATCGCCGAGACCGAGATCCTGCGCGACATCACCAACCGGTACGGCGAGCTGACCGTCGACGCCAGCGGCAGCGAGCTGAAGAACTTGGACTACTACTACCGACTCCACCTGGACGACGACCACCACGCCGCGCAGGTAAAGGGCATGAGCGTGGAGGCCGCGCACATCGAGGGCCTCGCGCAGTTCATCCGGAAGGCTGATCTCTTCCACATCGACCTGCCGCAGGCCCTGGATGGGTTCCTGCAGATCCTGGAGGCGATGACAGCATGGTGGACTCAACTCGACCACCGCGCAAAGGAGATGAACCGATGAACGCCACCCCCGCCGAGACCGACGAGCGCACCGGCGGCTGCCTATGCGGAAAGATCCGCTTCGTCGTGAAGGGCAAGGCCGACTACCCGCACACCTGTAGTTGCCCCCACTGTCAGCGGCTGGGCGGCGCTCCGGTGATGTGGTGGGCCGGCTTCGCCACGGACGGTCTGTCCTGGACCGGCGAGGGTGGCGAGCCGAAGTGGTTCGAGACGTTCCCGGGCCAGGCCAAGCGGGCCTTCTGCCCCGACTGCGGCAGCCGCATCGCGGCCCTCGACAGTGACATCCCGGACATCGGCATCAACGTCACGGCCCTGGACGACACCAGCGGTGCCGACCTCGTCCCCGTCAACCAAAGCTTCCGGGACAGCGCGGTGCACTGGCTGCCTTCGGTTCCCGACACCCAGCACAGCACCGTCGCGGGCTGAACCGAACCGGTCGCTCGGGTGGCGAGACGCCCTCACCACCCGAGCACGGCCGGGACGACAGCACTACCGCCGCCGTGCCGTGCCCTCTTCCCGCGACCGGACCCCGAGCCCGCCTACGACGCGGCAGGCCGCGAGACCGAACGCCGAACCGGTGACATCTCCCTCATCCAGCAGTGGGACGCGGCCGACCGCCTCACCACGCAGACTGCGAGTTCAGGACCGGAGCTCCTCCAGCACCGCACCTACGCCTACCGCGCCGACGGCTACCTCACCGAGATCAGTGAACTCACCTCCGGCACCCGCCGCTTCGACCTCGACTCCGTCGGTCGGGTCACCGCCGTCATTGCCCACGGGTGGCGTGAGAGCTACGTCTACGACTCGGCGGGCAATCTCTCTACCACCCAAGCCCCCGATCACCCTGCACCCGGTGAACGTGGCACCCAGGGCACCCTTCTGCGCCGCGCGGGCCGCACTGCCTACGAGCACGACGCCGCCGGCCGCCTCATCTCCAAGACCCGCTACCTCCTCAACGGCCAGAAGAAAACCTGGACCTACACCTGGAACGCGGAAGACCGCCTGATCGAAGCCGCAACGCCAGACGACGGGCAGTGGACGTATGCCTACGACCCACTGGGCCGTCGCGTCAGCAAGACCGGTCGGAACGGCCGCGCCCTGACCTTCACCTGGGACGGCACCCGCCTGGCAGAACAAACCACCAGCGACGGCCAGACGACCTCCTGGGACTACGCCCCAGCCACCCACCGCCTCCTCATGCAAACTGACCACACACCACTGACTCGCGGACCGGATGGTGGGTCCCTCCTCACGAAACTCGCCAAACCCACTGTCGGCAACCCTCGCTTCTACGCCGTCCTCACCGACCTCACAGGCGCACCCACCGATTTGGTCAGTCCAGACGGCAAGGTGGCATGGCAACACCGCACCACCCTGTGGGGCACCCCTCTCCCATCACCACCCTCCGACACGTCCCCAATCTGCCCCCTCCGCTTCCCCGGCCAATACGCGGACCCAGAAACGGGCCTCAACTACAACTACTTCCGCTACTACGACCCAGAAACCGCCCACTACCTCACCCCCGACCCCCTCGGCCTCGCCCCAGCCCCCAACCCCCACACCTACGTGCACAACCCTCACACCTGGACCGACCCCCTCGGGCTTGCCGGGTGCGGTCAGACGAAGTTGTCACGTGGGGAAAAGGTTGCTGCGGCCGAGGGGGTCGACGATCTCTCACCAGAAGTGCGCAAGAGCCTTACGAACTTCATGCGCAAGAGCCCTGGAGCCGCCGAAGTTCCGCAGATCATCCGGCTCCCTGAGGGTGCCGCTGAATTCAGCTACAAGGTCCCAGGGAGGGTTTCAGGCTCTTATGCTGTGTACCGGAAGAGGGTAGACGCCGAGGGGGCAACAGAGATGGCCTACAAGACCACATTCCTCCCTGACGGCAGTATCGCCCACATCAAGTTCAAGTGAGGCCGGTTTCAATGCATTCGATCAATTGCAGGGACGTTCTTACCAGCCTGATCCGATGGGATGCTCCACTGCATGACCTGATCCATGGGGCCAATCAATGCGATGAACATCCGGGATCACCTGTCTACTTGGATCGTTCATATGTGAAGGACGTCCTGCGTCGATGTATCTCCGGAGAGTTGGATGTCGCGGAATTGCCGCAATGGGCTGGAGCTGTTCACATGATGGAGCGCATTGAGATCGATGAACCTGATGAGGCGGACTTTGACCTGCTGACTCAGTTTCTCTTCGAGGTGTCAAGCCCTGAACTATTTGAACCCGTTACTGTCTCCACATGTCAGCGCTGGCTGGGTACTCTCGCGTGAGAGTACCGGTCTTCCACCACTGACACGTCCCCTGACGGCAGCCCGGGCGGTCTACGGCAGCACGAGCGTCCCACTGACCAGCGGCGCGACATCGTGCCCATGGCTCCACACCCCCCCTCGGACACGTACCAAATCCCCACGGCTTCCTGTATGCCGTGGGGATTCGCTGTTCCCGGCGCCGGGTGTGATCTCGGCAAGGACTGTGGCTTTGTTCGAGGCGTAGGTGAGCTGGAGCCCCAGCTGGCTGTAGAGCTCGGCTTTGTCCTGTGGCCTGGCCCGCCGGAGTGTGGAGGCGGCATCGCCGACCGAGCGGACGATCTTGGCGACGGCTTCCCGGGACGCGGTCCGTCGGCTTGTGTGGGCAGCGGTCCCACCATCGGGCGCCGAGCCGGCAGACGTTGAGGAAGATCTCGGCTTCCAGCGTGCCTGTTCCTCGTGCTGTGCGGCCGGGATGGGCAGTGCGTCGCCGTAGTCGCCCACGGCCGCCTGCAGCGATTGATGGGACTCCCCTGTGCTGCGGCGTCGGTCTGCTGTTGCCGCCGGGCCCGTGGCTGGACGCATCGGTGCTCTTCCGCGCCGCTTCGGCCCCCGTCGAGCAGCGCTCTGTGTACCGATCGACACTGCGTTCCCTGCCGTTTCGTGACGCTTCTGGCCGGTCCTCGGCGAGGGAGCTTCGGGGGCGGCAGCTCTCGCGTGCCGGGCGCTCACGGGCCCACGCTGAACCGACGACGTGTCACCGCACACAGTCAATCCCGCACCACCGGCATGACCGGGACATGTACCCGGAGGGCGGGGCGTGACCAACTCAGGCAAGAATCGCCGGTCATCCGGATACGGCGGCTGGAGTCGGCGGCCATGGACACCCGAGGTGGCCTTCTCTCGGCCGACACTCTGTACGCCAACGTCGAGGACTACGCGGCCACCCTTGACGGCCCAGCCGACTGGCCCTGATCGTCCGAGA
Source organism: Streptomyces sp. NPDC006925 (assembly GCF_042869575.1). Taxonomy (NCBI): domain Bacteria; kingdom Bacillati; phylum Actinomycetota; class Actinomycetes; order Kitasatosporales; family Streptomycetaceae; genus Streptomyces; species Streptomyces sp. NPDC006925. The sequence continues at coordinate 520,871 of NZ_JBIAGB010000003.1, read as the reverse complement.
GCTGGGCGGTCTGCCCTCGGGCGCCGCCGCGAGGGTCATCGCGCTGGCGGAGGCAGAGGAAGGGGGCCGCTTCCCCGACGTGCATGAGCGTATGATCCGGCAACTGACCACCATGTGGGCAGGGCGCATGGTCGAATACGGCACACGCTCGGACGGGTCCGTCGGACCGCTGGATGACACCAAGGTCGACGTGACGGTCACCCCCGAGCAGTGGGAGGCCCTGTGCCGTATTGGCGAGCCCGACAGCCGGAACGAGCCCCGCGGGGTTGCTTCAGGGGTGGTAGAGCGCCCGAGCGCGAGCGGAATCGGCGGGCCGGTCGTCAGGAATGTGCAGGAAGTGGTTCACCTGCCATGCCTGGGTGCTGCGCGCCTGGCGGGCAGTTGTGGTCACCCAGGGCGGATAGACACGGAACGCGCGCTTCCCCTCGACACCGCCTCGCGCAAGGATGCCCCGTTCGCCAAGCACGTCCCGCGGAAAGACGAACTGTCCGAAGTGGTGACCGTCACGGCAGCTGACGACGATGAGGTCGATGGGGTCGCCGATGTCGAATGGCTGGATCGGTCCCTCAGCAGACCTCTTCCACACGGTGACGAACTGGCCGACCTTGGTGGGAGTGATTTTGGCGGCACGGAACCGCACCGACAGCCCGTCCACCGTCAGTGCGTGGGCCCCGTACTCGGCGCCTTCAGCTTCGGCCACCGGCTGCGAGCATGTGAACCCGTTCGGGTCATAGACCAGTCTCTTCGCGGCGAGAAGGTCAGCGTGGACCGGGCCCAGGCCGGGCCAAGTCCCGGCCTCAGGGGCCGAGGAATTCGAACAATCATCGCGATTCGCCGTCACCCGCCCCATCCTGTCACCGCTTCCGGCCGGACCCGACAGCCCCCACCGTCCATGGCCCAGGGCGCGGCCCAGGGCGCGGGATGGTCGGCCATCGGCGGCGTTCGTCAAGGATGGTCCGGAGCCGGGAGGAATCGGTGCCGGTCCGGAACAGAGTGCAGTGGAAGGTGTGCGGTCAGCGGCGGCCGCGGAGAGCCGGAAGTCACCGAAGGTGTTGTTCCCGCTCATCGCGGGCCTCTCCGCATCCGCCAGCGGCAGCTCATGGAGCTCGAAATCCGCCCGGCGGCCGCGCACTCCGGCAGTACCCGCTTCCCGCCGCCGAGAGGCCCCGTTTCGCAGATATCCACCTGCGGCCGCGGCCCGCCAGCGTTCACCGTCGATACGGAGCGACAGGCCGGCCGTTAGGGGGTGCAGCAGTTGGACCAGGCCGCCCATCCTGACCGGAGAGCCCTCTCTCCGAGCTGAACCTGCTCAAGGCGTCCTCCGGCGGCCCTGGAGCGGAGAGTACGACCGACCCGACAGCCGTCTCACACGCTGGGTGCGGGTATCGCGCCGTCCTCCGGATATGAAGAGCAGGCCCCCGAGCAATCAGCCGACGAACGTCCGCTGCTCGCATGCCCCATCGCCACAGGTGGCTCGGTGCGTGCGCGGACAGGGCAGAACTCGCCTTCCCGCGTGTGGCACATTCGCGGGCTCTGCAAACGCGGAAGGGGCGACTGGGACAGTCGGGCGAGAGCCGTGCGCACCTGACGAGCCGGGTGGCGGCGGGCTGAAGTCATTCGTCGTGGAGGCCCGGGGCGGCCGGTACAGCGGGCCGCAAAGTGGCGAGGCGAGAGGGCCGGATTCTCGGACAGGCACAGGCAGGTCGCGAAGGTCCGATCCGTGGCCCTGGCCGTGTCGGAGAATGCTCCCTTCGCCGACGGCTCACCGAGGCGGCTCGAACAGATCCTTCCCATACCGCAGTGCCGCACGCATCACGCGTGGTCGTGGCGGGCGTCGGCGTGGGCGAGGGCGCTGGGGGTTCGGCACCCCACGATCGCGGGAGCCTGGTGGACGAGCGTGTCGTTGGTGAGCGCTTCCACCATGAACAGCGCAAAGTCCACCCGTCGCGTCAGGTCGCTGGCCAGAACCGGGTCGCCTACATGGCTGCTCCATATGGGCAGGCCCTGCCTTTCACCCTCTTCCAGGCTGCTGCCGCGTACCACGGTCCACCGTGTGTCGCTGGCGAAGACCCGTCGGCACGCCTCCACCTGGTCGTCGATCTCGACGGCGCGGACGAGTTTGCCGAGCACGGCGGCGGCCCGGACGCCCATGGTGAACATCCGCGAGTACCTGTCCTTGCCGTCGCGCGTGATGTGCCAGCCGCAGGAGAAGACCAGGCGTGCGCCCGGCCGTGCGTGGTCGAGCACCGCCTGCGCCGTGCCGGACGCGTACTGCTGTACGCCCCAGGGCACCAGTACTGTCAGCACCCCGTCGCACCCTGCGACCGCCCGCCGGATCACCTCGGGGTCGTTCGTGGGTCCGGGGACGATGGCCATCCGGGCTTCGAGCGCGGCCAGTTTCGGCACACTGCGCTCCCGGCACACACCGACCACCTCGTAACCGCGCTCCAGAGCGTGCCGGACCATGTACTGGCCGAGCTTCCCGGACGCCCCCACGATGCAGATCTTCTTCACGCGGTCCGTACCCATGACCCCAGCCCTTCGCCTACGTGCGCACCTTATGCCATAAGGTACGTTAATCTTATCCTGTAAGGCGGTCAAGGAAAGCTGCAGAGGAGGGGCGGATGCGCAATGCAGGCACTGGTCGACGGGGGGCATCGGCACGCACTCCACTCAGTCGCGAACGTGTGGTTCGTACGGCCATGGCGGTGGCGGACGAGAAGGGGTCGGCAGCAGCGCTCACCATGAGGGCCATTGCCGAGCCGCTAGGCGTCGAGGCGATGTCGCTCTATCACCACGTGGCGGGCAGGGAGGACATCCTCGACGGCATGGTGGACGCGGTGTTCGACGAGATCGACCTGCCGCCACACGACTTGGACTGGAAGGGCGCCATACGCCACCGCGCGGTCTCCGCGCGCGCCGTCCTACAGCGCCACCCGTGGGCCGTTGGCCTCTTGGACTCCCGCTCCCACCCCGGCCCCGCGACCCTGCGCCACCACGATGCGGTCATCGGAACCCTGCGCTCAGGAGGCTTCTCCGTGTCGATGGCCGCGCACGCCGTCTCGCTGATCGACAGCTACCTGTACGGCTTCGTGCTGCAGGAGCAGAGCCTTCCGTTCACCGGCACGGCTGAGTTGGACGAGGTGGCGAGCGCCATCCTGCGCGACATGCCCGCCGACACCTACCCTCACCTCGCCGAGCTGGCCACCGAGCATGCCCTCAAGCCCGGCTATGACTACGCCGACGAGTTCACCTTCGGTCTCACCCTCATCCTCGACGCCCTCCACCCGGACGAGACCGCTGGTACGTAGCCGACAGGCAGCTGATCCGGTGGACGGAAGTGGGCCGTCGAAGGGCCAGGCCGCCGACCAGCTCGTGACAGGATCGACCACGGCGAGGACAAGGCAGCGGGTCGCATGGTCACGCCGTCCGCCCGACGGAGTGCGCCCGGCACCATCGCGGACTGGTTGCCGCCGGCGCAGCCGCCATCGCGGAACTCCTCGGAGGCTGACGTACCGGCCGGTGGCGAAGAGCTCCCTTCCGGGGTGAGGGGGGAACCGGCGAAAGCCGGCACGGCGAGGGCCGAAGTCCTTGGCGACCTGGCCGACCGAGCGGTCACCACGACGGCACAGCTCCACGATCTCGGCCTCGAACTCCGGCGTGATCGAGCGGCGAGCGCGACGAGGCTTCTTCCCCATGCTCTCCATGACGGACATCCTCCCGGGGACGAACCCCTGATCTCGAATGTCCGCCGAACCGGATCAAGCCCAAGTCGCAGGTGGTCCCGCACCGTGGACAGTCCTCAGGAACGGCCGCACGTCTCAGGTGAGGGGGGTGGCCGTCGTGGCAGGGCGCGGGGGCCAGGCGCGGGGGGAGAGGATGCCGAGGACGTAGGCACGGGCGACGAGGGCGGGTCTGGTCGCCGCCCCCAGGAGACCGCGGAGCCGACTGAGGTGGTAGTCGATCGCCTGCCGGGAGAGCCTGAGCGAGGTGGCGATCTCGCCGTTCGTGCTGCCCTCCGCGAGGAGGGAGAGTATGCGGATCTGCGCGGCGGTGAGCGGGGGGTGGGCCTCGTGGGCGAGGCTCTGGTGGGTGACGACGGCCCACACGTGCGCGGCGCGGCCGGCGGACCGGCTCACGGTGGCCAGGTGCAGTTGCGCACGGCGTTGGCGCCCCTGGGAATCGACGAGCACGGCGGAGGTTTCCACGCGTCTGATGCGGCGGGATATCAGCCCCTCCCATGCGAGGCGCAGTTCGTGGAGGTCGGGTGTGGCGGCGAGCAGGGTGTGCGCACGGCGGCCGACGAGGTCGGACAGGCTTGTCCGGAACAGTTCGGCGGTGGCCGTACCCGCTTGCTCAATACGGCCGTTGACCGAGAGCAGCGCGCAGGGCAGCCCGCTGTGGTCGCGCAGTGCCCGCAGGTTCTCCTCGGCCTCCCGGCGCTGGTTCATGGCGCGGGCGTGCTCGGTGATGTCGACGTAGATCCCGGCCACACATGTCTGGCCGTTCTCCTGGGCGGGGAAGCGGTGGCCGGCCGCCTGCCCTGTGCTGCCGTCCGAGCGGTGATAGCTCAAGTTGTGGCGGACCGGCTTGCCACGGCTGAGGATCTCCTGATCGAGGGCGCGGAACTGCGCGGCGTCGGAGGGGGAGTCCAAGTCCTCGATGTGGCTGCCGACCACCTGTTCCGGTGTGGTGCCGTAGAGGTGCGCGTAGGAGTGGTTGGCCCATAGGTAGCACCCGGCGCGGTCGCGGATGAAGGCCGGGGCCGGGGCGAAGTCGGCGAACTCCGTGAAGGCGGCGTATTGGCGGCCGCCCGCGGGCTGTGCATCGGCCTCCACTGCGAGCCCGCGGGTGCAGTCCTGGCCTTGGTTCTCGGCCTGGGGTGATCTCACATCGAAGGTCCGGCCGTCGAACTGGACCCGACAGCGACCGTCTTCCAAGGAGCGGCGCGGTGAGGACATCTCCTGACGCAGGTGGTCGAGGAAGCGCTGCGCGGTGAGCAGGTCCGCGAAGGCGCCGCCGCCCCTCTCCAGGAGATGCCACTGCTCGTCGACCTCCCACCAGAACACGGAGAGGCGCTCCAGCAGCGCTTTGAGACTGGAATTGTCCACGACGGCCTTCCCCTCCATGTTCCCACCGACCGACTGGAGGCGACACCGCGATGTCTATCCCGTGCGGGTCCCGCCCATGCCCGGTTCTCGGCCATCTGCGAGTTGTGACCGCATCCCCGGTGAGGCGCGCCAAATGTGATCACGGATCTTCATCTTCACTCAACAATGTCTGCGACTTTGGCATTTGCCTGATCGCTGCCTGCCTCCTGCGGCACTTCTGGGTCCCACAGTCTGATTCCCTTGAGTGTGTTGCCAGTTACCCGTCGTGATCTATGCGGGTTGCGTCACCCGTGTGTCCCGGTCGGAGACGGAGAGCGGGACAGCGCAGGCGACCAGGCGGCGGGGCCGAGCCACCGCTCGATACCCCGGACAGGACAAGCGATGGGAGACGAACTTCAGTGAGCACAGTGCTGTTGGTGCATGCCAAGGGTGGTCCGCCGCTCGGCCACGTGCTGTCCCGGGCGGCCTCGAGAGCGCAAGTGCACTTGTTGGCGCTCAGCGAGGTTCCCGCGACTGTCGCCGCTTCCGCCGAAAACCTGTGCACCTCGGTCGTGACGCCCGCCGAGGCGGAGCGCTCGGACCTGGTCTCACTGATCACCTCGCGCGCCGAGGCTGTGGGCGCCGACGCGGTGCTCACCTTCTCCGAGTATGCGGTCGTAGCGGTCGCCGAGGCATGCGAGGTGCTCGGCCTCGCCGGGGCCGGCGGCGCCGCCGCGTCGGCCCGCGACAAGCGGATGATGCGGCGCACCTGGCAGCGCAGTGGCTTGCCGCAGCCTGAGTTCCGCCCGGTCGCCACGCAGGCGGAACTTCACGAGGCCGTCGCCGACCTGCCCGCCCCCATGCTGCTCAAGGCGGCCTGGAGCGCGGGCTCCACCGCCCACCAGATCATCAGCTCCCCGCAGGGGGCCGACGCGGCCTGGCGGCGCTCGCGCGAGGTGATGGCCGAATCCGCCCAGTCGGGCTTCGCCGAACTCCATGTGGCCGAGGCGGAGGCGCATTTCGTGGTCGAGGAGATCGTGACGGGCACCACGGCGCAGTGGTTCGACGAGCCCGGTTGGGGCGACTACGTCAGCGTCGAGGGGGTGGTGGCCGAGGGCGTCTTCCACCCGGTCTGTGTCAGCGGCCGGATGCCCACGGTGGAGCCGTTCACCGAGCGTGCCACTATCACTCCCGCGCTCCTTCCCGCAGACCTCCAGGACCGCGTGGTGGCCCTCGCCGGAAGGGCTGTCGACGCTCTCGGCCTGCGCGATTGCGGCACCCACACCGAGATCAAACTCGGGGCCGGCGGGCGCATGTGGCTGATCGAGACGGCCGCCCGGTTCGGCGGTGCGATGACCGTGCCGCAGATCGAGGAGGTCTTCCGGCTCGACCTCGTCGGCATGCTCGTGGACCACCTCCTGGGTCGCCCGGTCTCCTGGCCCGAGCGGGCCCTCGGCCCCGAGCAGGCGCGGGGCGCAGCAGGCTCCCTCGTCGTCCTCGCGGTGGACGGCCACGGTGCGGCCTGGCGGGACCGCAGGGTCTGGAACTTTCCCGCGGTGCAGCATGCCGTCGCACTGAGTGAAGGCAGCAACCTCTCGGTCGTCCCGGACAGTTCGCTGCCCGACGGCAGCATCGTGCCGGTCTACGATCCCGTCGGCGGAGCCAACACGATGGCGGCCCTGTGCCTGCTCTCCGCTGACGACGCGCGCACCGTGCTCCGCGATTTCACGGCCCTGGTGGACGCCCTGCCCGCCGTGCTGCCGCCGCCCGTCGTGCCCACCGTGCCGCAGTCCGCGCCCGCCGCCGGCTCCCGGATCCGTCCGGCCGCGGAGCCCGAGGGGGTCCCCGCATGAGCGGCCGCGCTACCGACCAGCTCGCAACCGTCGCTCCGGAACCCGCGACCGACCGCACAGTTGTCGGCGAGAATCTCTCGCTGCCGCTGTTCCGCACGCTTTCCGGGGTCCTTTCCGGCCACCCGTACCTCAAGGTCGTCGTCGACCGGGCCGAGGGCACCTGGCACCTGCTCGACACGGCCGCGCATCCCTTCCACGTCAACTACATCGCGACCCGTGTGCTCGGCATGGATCTCGCCGAACTCGACGCCACACTCGACGAGTTCAACGCATCCGTCTACATGGACCCCGAGCGACGCTTCCTGCTCGGGGTGCTGTCCCTGCACACCGGCGAGGACCCGGAGGGTCGTGAGCGCACCTTCCTCGTGCTGGAGACGACCGAGGCCGACACCATGCACGGGGGGTTGCTGGAGTTCTTCTTCACCTTCGTCCGTGAGCGCGTCGACGGCAGGCTGCCGCTCCTGCTCAAGCCCGCCAATCACGGCCAGGAGGAAGAGCTGGCCGCAGTCAGCGAGCAGCGGGTGCCGCGCATCCTCAGTCACGAACTCTTCGGCACCAGGACCCGGACCCCGCTCAACCCCGGGGAGGCGACTGGCAGGTTGCGCTGTTTCCGGAGCGTGGAGGAGTACGAGGCGGCGGTCGACGGGCTCGGCTGGTCGGACATCGTCGCCATGCCCTCCCTGCCGGACAACGTCGAGCGGGTGGCCGGGTTCATCAACACCGAGCCCATCACCCCGCTGTCCCACACCAACGTTCTCGCCTCCGGATGGGACATCCCCAACGCGATCCTCCGCGATCTGGAACAGCTCGTCGAGAAGGACGGCCTGGACGGCGCCTGGGTCCGCTACCGGGTTCGCGAGGACGAGATCACCCTGGAGCGGCTGGATCAGGCCCCCGAGCTGCGGGCCCCGGCCTGGCATCAACAGCGCATCCGGCTGGAACCCCCGCTCCTCGAGGACGCGCCCGTACTCTCCCTGTACCGGCTGCGCAGCGCTGACCGGGACCGCTACGGCACCAAGGCGGCCAACCTCGGAGAGCTGCATCAGGTACTCGACAGCCGCACGGCCGATCTCACCGGGTTCTACGGTCGCCCCCGCCCACCACGGGAGGACCTGTACGGGCACCTCGCGGCCAGGCTCGGCCTGCGCACGCCCTCCGCTGCGGAACTCCGCGCGGCTGCGGTGTCCTTCGTGGCCGACACGGTCGAGGCCCCCGAGGGCATCGCCTTGCCGTTCTCCCTCCAGCACCGCTTCCTCACCTCTTCTCCGGCGCTCCAACAAGGCATCGGCAAGCTGAAGATGGCGCTCGAACTCGACGCCACCGACGTGCTCGACTCGCTCTGCCTGCATGTCCAGCACCTGATCAGGCACACCCCGATACCCGAGTCCGTCGCCAGGGAGATCACCTGCGTCCTCCCCGCCCCGCTTGCCACGCGCGGCCGCCTCGTGGTGCGCTCCTCCTCCAACGCCGAGGACCTTCCGGGCTTCTCCGCGGCCGGCCTCTACGACTCCGTCACCACCGTCCGCGGCACCGAGGAACTTCTCGACGCCGTGCGCCGCGTCTGGGCCTCCCTGCTCTCGCCGCGCAGCGTGCGGCTGCGCCACCAGGCGGGCATCTCCCTGGACGACACGTACATGGGCGTGATCATCCAGGTGTATGTCCCCGCTGCGCTCGGCGGTGTCCTTGTGACCTGCAACCCGACCCGACGCCAGGACTTTCGCAACGTCTACCTCAACTGCTCACCGGGTTCGCCCGAACAGGTCGTGGAGGGAGCCGTCCTGCCGCAGCAGTACGTTTACAACACCGTCGAGGGGGGCGGCCGAACCGTCGACCTCGGTTCCTGGAGCGAGGGGCTGTCCGCCGGTACGCGCGCCCGACTTGCGGACCTGTCGCTGACCGGGCGGCTGCTGCAGTCCCACTTCAGCGCACCCGAGGTGGACGCCCCCCTGGACATCGAGTGGCTGCTGACCGACCAGGATGACTTCCGCCTGGTCCAGATCCGCCCCTACGCCCTGTGAGCGCCCGCCTCCAGCGCTCGCGCTCCGCCGCGCGGCCTGCGGCCACCCCTCTGACCGGCGCCGCCCGCCGCATCATCCGGCTCAACTACGGCTTCCAACTGCTGTTCAACCTGCTGTGGTGGATGCCGGTGTTCTACGCCTACCAGAAGGACGCCGGCCTCTCCGACGGGCAGATCTTCGGTATCCAGAGTATCTACTATGTGGCCTTCTGCCTCTTCGAGATCCCGACCGGGCTGATCGCCGACCGTGTCGGCGCCCGCAACTGCCTGCGCGCCGGCGCCCTTGTGATGACGGCGGCGAATCTCGCTCCGGTGTTCAGCGCCTCGTACACCGGCTTCCTCGTCCACTTCCTCGCGATCGCCGCGGGCCGCTCCCTCACCTCGGGAGCGGCCAGCGCCTACCTGTACGACGGGCTGCGTGCCGAGCGATGCGACAAGCACTACCTGAAGGCGGAGGGCACGGCCCGGGCACTCGGACTCGCTGCGAAAGTTCTGTGCTGGCCACTGGTCGGGCCGCTGATGGCCCTCGCTCACCCTGCTCCGTACGTCCTGAGCGCCGTGAGCGCGGCGGGCTCCCTGGCTTGCGCCCTGGCCCTGCCCCGGTTGGCCGTCCCCGGCGGGGCGGGCGGCACGGCATCATCGGGCCGAACGAGGAAGGAGTCCGGGGCTGCGGGAGGTGGCCGCGGGCGCGGTGTCTCGCTGGGCGACGCGAAGGCCGCACTGCGCTGCATCGCCTCGTCGCCATGGCTGGCACTGGTGATGGTGCAGGGCGTGGCCGTGTTCACGCTGTCCCGGATCTGCCAGGTCAACCTCTTCCAGCCGATCCTGCTCGACCACGGCATCGGTGAGTCGTCGCACGGTGGGGTGCTCGCTGCCATGACGGTGGCGGAGGCCGTGGGCTCGGCGCGCCCCCAGTGGCTCGGTTCTCGCCTGAGACCGGTGGCCTGGGTCTCCGTTCTCAGCCTCGTCCTCGCGGGCACCCTGGCGGGCATCACCCTCGGCGGACCCTGGACGGTCGTCGCCCTGCTCTGCCTGTTCGCCGCTGCCACTGGCTTCGCCTACCCGATCCAGCGCAAGCTGGTCAACGACGCCGTGCCCGCCCATGCCCCGCGGGCGACGCTCTTGTCGGCCGAGTCGATCGTGGACCGCGCAGTGTGCGCACTGGCGGCCGTCGCCGTGGGTGCCTACCTCTCCGCCGGACGCCTGGACGCCCTGCTCTGGCACAGCGCCCTGGCGACCGCTGTACTTCTCGGCGCCTTCCAACTCGTCCTGCGCAGCGGGGTGCTGCGGCGCGTTACCGACGGGACGGGCAACGGGAACGCCACCGAGGAGACGGCCGACCGCCCCCTCCCGGGCGCGACGGCGGACAAGGGTGCTCTGCCGGCGGCGTCCGGCGCACCTGGGAGGCCAGGCGCGGGCGGGCCAGGACACCCGACAGCGGACGCACACCCCAAGGCCGGAGCGTAGGGGTCTCATGTCCACCCCTCTCGGGGAAAACGGAGCCGCAGAGGCGCTTGCACGCGCCCGCCGTGCCGCGGCTCTCGGGCGTCAGGAGCGGTGCGTCAGGCGTTCGATGACCCGGGCCGGGAGGTAGGTGGGGCGGGAAGGCTGACCGACCTGGTAGGCGACGTAGCAGAGCGAGGCGGCGACAGCGGTCTCCTCGGCGGCCTCGGCCTCGTAGACGAGGCGGCAGCCGTTCGCGTCGGCCCTGGCACGCTCCCAGAGGGCGGGTGCGGGCTTGCGCTCAGCCTCGGTGCGCGGAGTGAGGATCCGGTCGCCGAAGTCCTCCCAGGCGAAGGAGGGGGAGCCCGTCCAGGCCCTGTCGACCTCCTTCTTCAAGGCGGCAGCACGCTCGGCATCCGTCTCACCCCAGGAGGACGGGACGTTGGTGATCAGCCCGACCTCGATGTTCCGCTTCCGCAACTCGCGCAGATAGGCGGCCGCGCCGGGCATATAGCTGATGCCGGCGTCCTCGGCCGTGTGCACCAGGGTCTCGCCCAAATCGAAGTAGACGATGACGCAGCCGCGCGCGGCGTCCGCCCGCGCCCCGGCCGGAGCGTCATGCGACACCTCCACGGGCACGGCCGCGTTCGCCGCAGTACCCGGCGCGGCCCACGCCAGTACGGCACCTGAGAACGCGAGGCTCGTGCGGAAGAAGCCGCGGAATGCGGATCTTGTCATGGTGGTTGGCGCCCTTCTCCTCGACGCATCTCATGGATGCACATGTCCGGTGCGTGACAGGCGGCCGGTCCAACGTGGCCCTCGCGTGCCCGGAAGAACGTTCTTTCTCTCGCCGTTCCCTCCCGCCATACCCCTGAACAGCGCACACCACTCGGCCCCCGCCTGAGCTGTGGAAGAAGAAGGTGTGGCCGCAGGTAAGACAGCCGCGGCGGCGTCCGGGGCCTGGATCCTCTTCGAGGACGAGGCCGGGCAGTCGATGACGCCGCCGCGCGCGAAGACCTGGGGCCGGATCGGCCGGACTCCGGTGGTGCGGGTTCGTGGACGCGGCTCCGGCCGGGTCTCGATGGCGGCATGACCTGCTACAAGACCGGCGAGCGTTCCCGGCTGATCTACGCGGTCCGCGAATACAACGGGCGTAAGAACCAGCCCCAGGGCTTCGGGTGGCGCGACTTCCGGGACCTGATCCTGCGCGCCCGCTCCCAGCTCGGCGGCCCGATCGTGCTGGTCTGGGACAACGTACGCATCCATCTGACCGCCCCGCGTCGGGAGTTCATCGGGGCGAGGGCCGACTGGCTCACTGTATTCCAGCTGCCCACCTGTGCACCGGACCTGAACCCGCAGGAAGGAGTGCGGTCGATGGTCGAACGCGACCTGGGCAACCTCGCTGCAGCCGACCTGTCCCAGATCACGCGAGCCGGGAAGCGACGACTCAAGCGCATCCAGTACCGGCCACACCTGATCGGAGGCTGCCTCGCCGAGACCGGCCTGACCATCAACCCCTGACCGAAAACGACACCACGAGTTCCACCTCAGTACCTGACTTCAGATCCTCTGGACGTGGCGCCAGCACCCAACCCGCACGCCTACGTCAGAAACCCGTTTACTCACGCCAATTACCTTTGGCTAGAGGTTGTCCCGTAAATGATCTGGGGCATGCAGGCTGACCTGCTCGTTTGCCTGTCATCCGGTGAGGGTGAGGTTGTGCAGGCGTGCGATGCCGAGCATGGCGTGGTGGACGCCTTCGCCTTTGAGCCGGGAGTCGCGCAGGATCTTCCAGCTCTTCATGTGGGCGAAGGTGTGCTCCACGCGGGCGAGGACCTTGCGGTGGGAGGCGTTGTGCTCCTCCTTCCAGGCCGACAGTTGTTCATTCTTGTGCCGGCAGTAGTGCGGGATGGTCAGTCCGGTGCCGCGGTGGCCGCCGTCGGCGATCACGGTGGGAGTGGTGCCGACGGCGGTCTTCGGGCCGGAGTCTTCCCAGGCCCGGCAGTCGTTGCGTTCGTCTGGCAGCGGCTTGCCGACGGTGACGACGAGCCGGGTGTCGGCATCGATGACGACCTGGTGGTTGGTCGAGTAGCGGTAGTTCTTGCTGGAGGCGGCCACGGTCCGGTCGCGGGTGGGGACCAGGACACCGTCCACGATGAGGACGGTGTCCTTGCGGAACCGCCTTCTCGGCTGGAGGGCGAGAGCCGGTCCGAGGTGGTCGACGATCCGGTCGGCCGCTGACTTGGAGATGCCGAACAGCAGGGCGAGTCGGCGCAGGGTGAGGTTGGTGCGCCAGTACGCGGCCACCAGCAGCACCGGTCCTCCAGCGGCAGCGACCACGGCCGACCCTTGCGGACCGGATCGGCTCCCTCACGCCGCAGCGCGGTGATCAGCCTGTTGAAATGCCGCGGCCTCAGTCCCGTGAACGGACCTGTCCAGGAGGGCTCCGACGCCGGCCACGACAAGATCATCTCATCCCTGACCAGCAGTTACGGGACAACCTTTAGCACCGGCCAGGGCGACTTCTTCTGCTAAAAAGCCGGGTAGCGGCAAGGAAGTTACGCCGTAGAGTCCGATCTTCGCCAACCGTCAGAGGTTGGGCGTCCATGTACCCAATCTGACGACGCCGAAGAGGAGAACACCCTCCTCGCACGCGGCGGAACGCGTTGCAGGAACTGGACCAGGGCGTCCGCCGATGACGCTCAACGCCATCGATTGCATCCTCGACAAGGGGAACAAGGTAAAATGCGATCCAGCGCGTCAACCTATCCAGGTGGGAGCGACGAGGCTTCCCGGGGGGCCTATTGGCGTAGTCATTTCCGCCGATCCGAATCATATTGTAACCGCCATTATTCCAAAGGAATTCGATACCCCGTGAATGCTAAGGCGGAGCTTCTTTCCCTCGTTGATGAATTTCTATCAGGTGAGGATCAATCGATTTCTTTGATCAATCGTATCGAGGGGGTCCTGGTGGAGAATTTCCCGGAGTCCCGCGCGTTTGAGGAGCTTGCTGAGCCGCTGTCATTTTTCCGCCCGGGGTGCGGCCCACCTTACTGTGATGTTCAGGGTATGCGTGAAGCTCTCCAGGGGGCATCAGGCAGCCTGAACTATCTTGAGTGACAAATTCTGCAGTTATCAGAATGGGTAAGTGGAGAATCCGTGCCCTCTCGTTCGAGAGGTCCTCGTCGGCACAAGCCTCGAATCCAATGGATGGGCGCATATCCAAAAGGGCTCCAATCGTATAGACAGGAAGGGTGGGGCAAGGTATTTCCTCCGAGGGTAATCAAATACTCACCAGGGATGGGCCGCGGACTACTATGCTCCAGGACCCAAGAAGCCAGACATGGAAATTAAGTCAGGAGAAGATTGATGGCAGGGGGCGACTGGATCGTCAAAGATTGCGAAGATTACCGGAAGGTCCGCTCTCGCATTGCAGCTACATTTGAACTTGACGTCAGATTGCCTGAAAAGGTGTTCAGGCGGGACAATGAAGAGTCCCTTTTCTGCGAGTTTGACGTAGTCCTCGCCCCGGAATTCTGGCCAGCGCTCAGCGCAATGGCGCAGTGGCACGGTGATACGCGAGTCGAGCTAGTAGTCCTTGAGCCTGCGTGTGAGACCTTCTATCTTTCTGACTACCGGATGTACCCGGCAGTCTCACTGCCCGTCGAAGCTGACAAAAATGAATACTGGGCGGCTATCGGTCACGAACCCGACGGCGACATCATGGGGTCACTGGCGATTTCAGCGAACGTCATAGCTTTGACCGGTCCATCTGGGAAATGGGGATGCTGGGGTGAAAGGGACCCTGAGGTGGCGGTTTTTCAAGGCTTCCCTGATGCGGCCATCCGAAATGACTGGTGTACGCGCTTTGGTCCCTTTTTGGGTGTTGCGGAGGCGCTGGAGGCTTACCTTCCGCCGACATTTGCTAATTGGGCCGTACCGCAAGAATACGCCGCAACTCTGACCGCGAACTACGGTGCCCCGAGGCAGCCATAGGCGAACTCGTTGCTCTCGCAGAGCAGTTGAGACTCCGTCTGTCCGTCGGGACGGACGGGGCAATGCTGGGGCAATGACCTGATCGGCACGCAGCCGCGGCTGACCGGAACATTCGCCCACTCCGCGATCTCCGAATGAATCGAGAACTGGTACAACGTGCAGCGTGTGCTCACTCTGTGGGTGCTCGCAATTGTGCTGGCCGAGGCGCGCCTGGGCCAGCATGTCTGTCGGCCGGGCTCATGGTGGAGCCGCCGCCCGAGCTTCCCGGGGGCGGCGGATCGGCGAGGACCGGGCTCGGCAGCCTCTCGGCCGAGGCCGCAGCACTACGCCACCCGGGCGCGGCGAGGCGTGGTGCGGTCGGCCGTCGCGCTCACGCACCGGTCCAGTGCGGGGACCGCTTCTCCGCGAAGGCGCGGGGACCCTCCAGGGCGTCGTCGGAGTTCAGCATGGCCCGGTACCGGGGCAGGTGGGTGTGGCGCATCCGGGTATAGGCGTCCTCGACGCTGAGATGCTCCGTCACGCGCAGTACCTCCTTCACGGCCGCCACCGCCAGCGGCGCACCCTCCCGCAGGGTGTGCGCCAGGGCGAGGGCCCGCTCCAGGGCGGTGTCCGGCCGTTCGGCGACCTCGTTCACCAGCCCCCAGCCGGCCGCCTCCTCCGCCCCCAGCCGGCGACCGGTCAGCAGCAGCTCCGTCGCCACGGCGCGCGGGAGCCTGCGCGGCAGTCGCAGGACGCCGCCGGAGTCCGCGATCAGGCCGAGCTTCACCTCGGGCAGCGCGAACTCGGCGTGCGCGTCGGCGACGATGAGATCGGCGGCGAGCGCGAGTTCGAAGCCCCCGCCCAGGGCGAGCCCGTTCACCGCGGCGATCACCGGCTTGTCCAGTTCGAACAGCTCCGTCAGTCCTGCGAATCCGCCGGGCCCGTGGTCGGCGTCGACGGCCTCGCCCCCGGCCGCCGCCTTGAGATCCCAGCCTGCGCAGAAGAACCGGTCCCCGGCGCCGGTGACCACGGCGGCGCGCAGGGTCCGGTCCCTGCGCAGCCGGTCGAAGCCTTCGTACAGGGCCTGGCTGGTGGCGGCGTCCACGGCGTTTGCCTTGGGCCGGTCCAGCGTGATCACCAGTACGCCGTCGTGTGCGTCCAGCCGTACGGGGGTCATGGCGACTCCTCTTCGTCGTTCCCGTTGTTCCGGTGCGGCGCGACACGCCTGAGCACCACGTCCGCGGCGACCGCGCCCCGCCCCTCGGGCAGTACGAGCAGCGGGTTGACATCGAGTTCGGTGACCTCGGGGTGGTCTTCCACATAGGCGCAGACGGCCTGAACGGCGGCGACCGCAGCACGTACGTCACCGGCCGGACGGCCGCGGAACCCGCGCAGCAGCGGCCATATCCGCAGCGAGGACAGCGCGTCCTCGATCTCCGTCACGGTCGTGGGCAGCAGCGACGTGGCGGTGTCGCGGACCAGTTCCACCAGTACTCCGCCGGCCCCCAGGGTGAGCGCAGGGCCGAAGGCGGGGTCGTGGTGCACGCCGACCAGGAGTTCGGCGACGGCGTCCGGCACCATCCGCTCGATCAGGAACTGGTCGGCGAGCCCGGTCATCGCCGAGACGGCCTCCTCCACCGCCTTCTCGTCGGCGAGCCCCAGCCGTACTCCGCCCACCTCGCTCTTGTGCGCCGTCCCGGCGGCGAGAGCCTTGGCGACGACGGGGAAACCCAGCGTGCGTGCGGCCTGTGCCGCCTCGCCGGGCCGGGCCACGGCGCTGTCCGGGACGGACAGTCCGTGGTCGGCCAGCTCCCGCTTCCCGGCATGCTCGTCGAGCATCTCCTCCTTGCGGGCGGGTCGGCCGGCCCGCCCGCCGTGCGGCGGCAGCGCCCGGTCCGCCGTGCGTCGGGCGGCACCGATGCGACCGGCCGCGGCGATGGCCCGTACACCGTCCGCCAGGCCCTGGAGGGGGGCGATACCTTCCGACAGCAGCCGTCGGCCGACTGGCTCCGGCACCCCCTCGGGCAGCGTACCGACGACGCACGCCGGGGCCCCGGTACGCCGGTGCGCCGCCACGAAGGCATCCAGTGCGGTGCTCCAGGCCTCGTCCTCGCACAGGTCGGCGCGAGGGAGGTCGAGCAGCAGCGCGTTCATGTCGCAGCCCGCTTCGAGCAGGGCGGTGAAGCATTCCAGCTGAGCGTGGAAGTCCCCCCAGATGTAGGTGTGGTAGTCGAGCGGGTTGCGTACGCTCACCTTGTCGCCCAGCACGTGGCGCAACCGCGCGGCCGACCGTTCCGGAAGCGGTGGGAGCTCGACCCCGTGCAGCTGAGCGGTGTCTGCCAGCAGGGCCGCCTCGCCGCCCGAGCAGCTGGCCGAGGTGATCCGGGTCCGCCCCGCCGGGTCCGGGGGTCCGCTGAGCGGACCGTGGACGTGCAGCAGCTTCAGCGTTTCCACGAAGGTGCCGACCTCCGCCACGCGTGCGACGCCGGTGCGCCGGAACAGGGCCTCGCACAGGACGTCCGACCCGGCGAGGGAACTGGTGTGGCTCATGGCGGTCTGCGCACCCAGCTCGGAGCTGCCGGTCTTCAGCGCCACGACAGGCACACCGCGTCGCAGGGCGGCCAGCGCCGCGCGGGCGAACCCGTCTGGGTCGGCGATCCCTTCCAGATGCAGCCCGATGGCAGTCACCCGGGGGTCGTCCAGCAGCGCCTCGATCAGTTCGGGTACCCCGGTGACGGCCCCGTTTCCCGCGTTGATCAGGTAGGCGAGGGGAAGGGCTCGGCGCTGCATGGTGATGTTCTGCCCGATGTTGCCGCTCTGGGTGATGACGGCGACACCGTTTCCGGTCCGGACGCCGCCGTGCTGGTCGGCCCAGAGCGCGGTGCCGTCGAGGTAGTTGAGGACGCCGAGGCAGTTCGGGCCGATCACCGGCATCTCGCCGGCGGCGGCCCGCAGGGCGTCCTCCAGTGCGGCGCCGCGGGGCCCGTCCTCGGCGAACCCGGAGGCATGGCACACGGCGCCGCCCGCGCCGCGCCCGGCGAGTTCCGCGAGGATCTCCACCGTGGCCTCCGCGGGTACGGCGAGGTACGCGGCGTCCGGCGCCGCGGGGAGCTCGGTCGTACTGCGGTGGCAGGGCAGACCCTCGATGTGGTCCCGCCGCGGGTGCACGGGCCACAGCTCGCCAGCGAAGCCGAGGGCACGACACCGGCGTACGGCCGCTGCGGCCGACGCGCCCCCGTAGACGGCGATGTGGCGGGGGTTGAGCAGGCGGCCGAGGGAGTGGGCGCCCGCTGCCATCAGGCGCCCAGTGGACGCAGCAGGGAGCGGGAGATGATGTGCCGCTGGATTTCGCTGGTGCCGTCCCAGATGCGCTCGACGCGGGCGTCGCGCCAGTAGCGTTCGATGGGCAGCTCGGCCATGAGTCCCATGCCGCCGAAGGTCTGGAGCGCCTGGTCGGTGATGCGGCCCAGCGCCTCCGAGGCGTACAGCTTGGCCATGGCCGCGTCGCGGTCGGTCATGGTGCCCTGGTCCTGTTTCCAGGCGGCGCGCAGGGTCAGCAGTTCGGCGGCCTCCAGCTCGGTGGCCATGTCGGCGAGGGGGAAGCTGACGCCCTGGAAGCGGCCGATGGGCTGCGCGAACTGTTCGCGTTCGGCGGCCCACTCCAGAGCGAGGTCGAGAACACGCCGGGCGCGGCCGATGCTGGTGGCGGCGACCTGGAGTCGGCTGGCGCCGAGCCATTCCCCCATCAGCGCGAAGCCGCCCCCCTCCTCGCCCAGCCGCTGCCCGGCCGGCAGCCGGACGTCGGTGAAGGTCAGTTCGCACTGGTGGTAGCCGCGGTGCGAGACGCACTGCGAGCCGCGCCGCACCTCGACGCCGGGTGCGTCGAGGTCCACCAGGAAGGCGGTGATGAGGTTCCTGGTGCCGCGCTCGGTCTCCTCGGTGCCGGTGGCCGCGAAGACGAGGGCGAAGTCGGCCATGTCGGCGTGCGAGATGAAGTGCTTGGTGCCGTTCAGTACGTAGATGTCGTCGCCGTCGCTGCCGCGTTCGCGAACGGCCCGGGTCCGCATCGAGCGCACGTCCGAGCCGGCGCCCGGCTCGGTCATCGCGAGGCAGTCGTGCCGCTCACCTCGGACGGTGGGCAGGAGGTAGCGGTCGCGCTGCTCGCCCTCGCATGCTCGGAGGATGTTGCTGGGGCGGGCGACGAGCATCTGGAGGGCGAAACCGGTCTTGCCCAGTTCCCGCTCGACAAGGGTGATGCTGACGGCGTCGAGGCCGCCGCCACCGATCTCCTCGGGCATGTTCGCCGCGTACAGCCCGGCGGCGATCGCCTTCTCACGGATGCTGCGGGCCAGCTCCGGCGGCACGTCGTCGAGCTTCTCGACCTCGTCCGCGTGCGGGTCCAGTTCCGTTCTCACGAATTTGCCGACCGTCTCCACGATCATGCGTTGCTCGTCGGTGAGCTCGAACTCCATGTCTTCCTTCCTCACCTGGCCCGGTGGCCGGTCCGGCCCCGGCCACCGGGTATGCCGATGGGTTTTCCGACCAGCTCGGGCACGGGCAGTACGTCGTGCGCCGCCTGGATCGTGTCGAGTCGGCCCAGCAGCTCATCGGAGAGCCGGCAGGCACGCCCCTGTGCCGTGTCCACGTGCAGCAGCATCTGTTCGGCTGCGGCGAGCAGGGTGCCGTCGGCGCCGTGCCACATCTCGTGGAAGAGGTGCAGCCGCTTGGTGTCGTGGTCGAGCAGCCGCAGCGTGAGCCGGAGCGGTGCCCCCTCGGTGGCCTCGCGTTTGTTGTGCAGATGCGTCTCGACCGTGTAGAGGGACCTCCCCTGCGCCCGGTACTCCTCGTCGATACCCAGGTAGCGGAAGAACGCGTCGGAGTTGTCGCCGAGGACGCGCAAGTAGCACGACTCGCTCATGTGCCCGTTGTAGTCCACCCACTCCGGCAGTACCGGAGTGCTGTGCAGATCGAGTGGCGCCGGTACGGGCGCCGTGTCCTTCCATGGCCGGTGGCCGGTCCCCTCGTACGGGGTGACCACGCGTGCCGGATTCTCTGCCATCCGTTCCCCTGCGGGCTGCTCGACTCGCGTCGCACAATGTGCGTCGCCTGCTCACATTGTGCGACGCTACGAGAGCGGCTTCCGACGCGTCAAGGGGAGCGACCGCCCCTGGCGGGCGGCGGAGCCCGCGGAGGCCAGGGGATGACGGGCGGCTACGCTTCCCCGAGCGGACGACGAGAGCGGGAGGCATCGGCAATGGACGCGGCGCACGCCCCGGACGCCTTGGAGGAGCGGGGCGGGACACGGCCGGGCGGAGGGCGCGTACAGGCGCTGGAACGGGCGATCGCACTGCTCAACGCCGTCTCGGCAGGCGCCCCCGAAGGCCGCCCCGCCGCGGAACTCGCCGCCGAGTGCGGCCTGAACCGGGCCACCGCCTGGCGGCTGCTGGCCACCCTGGAACATCACGCACTGGTCGAGCGCGACCCGGTGGGCAACCGGTACACCATCGGTTCCGCGGTCAGCCGACTGGCCTCCACCGCGGGCGTGGAAGGGCTGATCCGCCGCTCGCACGACGTGCTGGAGCGGCTGTGCCGGAACACCGGGGAGACGGCCAACCTCGCCGTCGCCCGCCGCCTCGGCCTCACCTACGTCGACGAGGTGGTGCCGCCCGCGGTGCTCAGCGCGCGCTGGCTCGGCCGACAGGTCCCGATCCACGCGACCTCGGCCGGCAAGGCACTGCTGGCCTGGCAGACGAGCGGCGAGGTGGACGCCATGCTCTCCGGCCCGCTGGCCGAGTACACCGACACCACCCGCACCGACCGGCCGGCTCTGCACGCCGAACTCGCCCAGGTCCGCGCCCGCGGTTACAGCGTCAGCGTCGGCGAACTCGAACCCGAGCTCTACGGGGTCGCCGCCCCCGTACTCGACGCGGGTGACCACCCCGTGGCCGTCGTCAGCGTCTGGGGCCCGCGGGACCGCGTCCCCGAGTCCCGCTTCGCGGAACTCGGTTCCCAGGCCCGACAGGCGGCGCGCGAGATCCGTGCACGCCTGACGCCGGAGGTCTAGCCACCGCCGGGCCGGGGACGGCCGCAGGGAGGTTCCCTCCTGAGGTGGTGAGGAACGACTCGGCGCGTGTGCTGTCCTGAGGCGTGGCTGTGCGGCCGGACACCACGCGAGGGCCACGGAAGGCGCTGCCCGGTCCGCTGCTCAGAGCATGACGTGCTTGACCTGGGTGTAGTCCAGCAGTCCGGCCATCGACAGATCGCTGCCGTAACCGGAGTGCTTCACCCCGCCGTGCGGCATCTCCGAGACCGTCGTCCCGTGGGTGTTCACCCAGACGATGCCCGCGCGCAGCGCCCGGGTGGCCCGCATGGCGCGGGCGTGGTCGCTCGTCCAGACACTCGCCGCCAGACCGTACCGGGTGTCGTTCGCCAGCCGCAGGGCCTCCTGTTCGTCCGTGAAGGGCTGCACGGTCACCACCGGGCCGAAGATCTCCTCCCGCACGATCTCGTCGTCCTGCCGCACCCCGCAGACCACGGTGGCCTCGTGGTAGTAACCGGCCCCTTCCCGGGCCGCGCCGCCCACCAGCACCTTCGCGTGCCCCGGCAGCCGCTGCAGGAGGCCCTCCACCACAGCGAGCTGACCGGCTCCTGCGAGCGGCCCGAAGTCGCTGCCGGGCCGCAGCGCCGAAGCGTGGGCGGCGAACGCCTCGACGAACGCGTCGTGAAGCTCCGCGTGCACCAGCAGCCGGGTCGGCGCCGTGCAGTCCTGCCCCGCGTTGTAGTACGCGACGGCGGCCAGCTGGGCGGCCGTCCACTCCACATCGGCATCCTGGTGGACGACGACCGGTGCGTTGCCGCCCAACTCCAGGTGTACGCGCTTGAGGTCGCTCGCCGCAGCGGCGGCGATCTCGCGCCCCGCTCGCACGCTGCCGGTCACCGCGACCAGCCGGGTCGCCGGGTGGGCCACCAGCGCCCGGCCGGTGTCACGGTCCCCGCACACCACGTTCAGCACGCCGGGCGGCAGATGCCCGGCGGCGCAGCGGGCCAGCAGCCCGGCCGAGGTGGGCGTGGAGTCCGCCGGTTTGAGCACGCTGGTGTTGCCTGCGGCCAGGGCCGGTGCCACCTTCCAGGCCGCCATCATCAGCGGGTAGTTCCAGGGGGTGATCTGGGCGCAGACGCCGACCGGTTCCCGCCGCTGCAGCGAGGTGTGCCCCTCGACGTATTCCGCCGCGGCGGCACCGGGCAGGTTCCGGGCCGCACCGGCGAAGAACCGGAAGGTGTCGAGGACCGCGGGGAGTTCGTCGGCCCGGAACAGCTCGGCGGGCTTACCGGTGTCCGCGACCTCCGCCGCCACCAGTTCGTCCGTGTGCGCCTCCAGCGTGTCGGCGATCCGCAGCAGCGCGTCCGCCCGTGCGGCGGGCGTGGTCACCGACCAGTGCTCGTAGGCCGCCTCCGCCGCCGCGCAGGCGGCATCGGCCTCCGCCCGGCCGGACAGCGGCGCCGTGCGGTCCGGGACGCCGGTGGCGGGGTCGGTCAGCGGCATGGTCGCGCCCGAGGCCGCGGGCAGCTCCGCGCCGCCGATGTGGTTGTACGGGACGGGGGCCGGTTGCTCAGCCACGGCGCAGCACCTCCTTGGCGGCGGCGCGTCCCGTCCGGACCGCGCCCTCCATGTAACCGGCGACCCACTGGTCCGAACCGCAGACGAAGAAGGGTGGTTCATGGGTGCCGTGCAGCGGCCCGACGGCTGTCACGTCGCCGGGCGTCCACTGCGTGACATAGCCCTGGGTCCACGGGTCGGTGCCCCACATCCGGGTCCAGGTGCCGACCGGGCGGTGTGCGTCGTCGCCGTAGAGGCGGGCGATCTCGGCCAGCAGCTCCCGTTCGCCCTCTCCCTCGGGCATGCCCAGCAGCACCCCGTACCGCTCGGGCGGGACGAGGCAGGAGAGCACGCCTTCGCTCTGCGGCCAGGTGCTGCCGAGCACGCCTTCGCACTCGGAGAGCCCGCTGCGGCCCGAGGCACGCCAGAAGGGCTTGTCGTAGGCGGCGACGAACTTGGCCGCCACGGCGTGTCGCTGGCGGTGCAGCGAGGCGAGCCGCCCGTCCGAGACCCCGGTGATCTCGACGGACCGCAGCGGTCCCGCGGGCAGTGCGCTGACCACGGCCCCGGCGGTCACCGTCTCGCCCCCGGTGAGGCGGACCGCGCAGCCGCCGGGATCGACGGCGACCGCTTCGACCGGTGCGCCGGTCCGCACCCGCGCGCCCAGCTCGTCGGCCATGCGCAGGGCCACGGTCGCCGAACCCTCCGCGACCCGCAGCCCCTCCCATTCCTCGTAGTCGTAGTGTTCGACGTGCTCGGCTCCCTCTCCCGGCACGGCAGCGCGCGGCGGTACGGCCGCGTGCTTGCGCAGCGCCGCCAGCAGCGAGGTGCGCTCGTACGAGCCGTCGGCCAGTGCCAGTTGGCCGATCTCCCACAGCCGTACGACGCCCGGCGAGGCGCCGGCGGACCGCAGCCAGTCGGCCACGGAGATCCGGTCGAGGGCCTGGGCGTGCGGATGGCTCCACGGGTCGCCGGGGTGGACGGTGCGGGCGAGGTCGGCGAACGCCTCGGAGACGCGCCGGTGGCAGGCGTCGTCCCCGGTACCGAACCAGTGCGGCGGGTCTCCGGCCGAGACCCCTTCGGGCGTGGCCCGGGCGAGGAGACCGGGCTCGGCCACGTAGCTGGGGACCAGAGTGAGCCCCAGTTCGCCGGCCAGGGTCAGATAGGCGGTGTGGGCACGGCCGACGACCTCGCCGCCGAGCTGGACGAGCCGGCCGTCCGGGAGCGTGGTCTGTTCGACCCGGCCGCCGACCCGCTCCCGGGCCTCGACGACCAGCACGTCGGCCCCGCCCGCTGCGAGGTCCCGCGCCGCCGCGAGACCGGCGAGCCCGGCGCCGAGAACGATCACGTCATGGTGCATGGGAAGCATTCCTTCGTATCGGTCCGCGTTCGGCCCGGGGCCACTGTCCGGTCATTCGAGTCATTCGAGGACCAGGCAGTGCTCCGGAAACCAGCCGACCTCCACGTGCTCGCCCCCGCTCCAGCGGTCCTCCATCCGCGAGCGGTCGGTGTTCTGCTCCAGCACCGACACCGTGACCCCGGGCGCCAGTTCGATCAGATAGGTGGTGGTCGGGCCCGAGTACACGGTCGCCCGGACCACGCCGTTCACCCGCGCCATGCCGGGAGCGAGGTCCGACAGCCAGATCTTCTCCGGCCGGATCGAAAGACTCACCCGGCTGTCCTCGGCGATGCCTTCGCGGGGGCCGACCGGCAGCTCGGGGCCCTGGTCCATGACCACGGCGCCGGACCGGTAGGTGCCGGGCACCAGGTTGGACGTGCCCATGAAGGAGGCGACGAAGCTGTTCGCGGGCCGCTCGTAGACGTCCTCGGGAGTGCCGCACTGCTGCAGGTGTCCCTCGTTCAGCACGGCTGTCCGGTCCGACATGGTCAGCGCCTCGTCCTGGTCGTGGGTGACGAAGACGAACGTGATGCCGATCTCCCGCTGGATCTGCTTGAGTTCGACCTGCATCTGGCGGCGCAGCTTGAGGTCCAGCGCCGCCAACGGCTCGTCGAGCAGCAGCACCTGGGGCCGGTTGACCAACGCACGGGCCAGCGCAACGCGCTGGCGCTGGCCCCCGGAGAGGGTGGTCGGTCTGCGGTCGGCGAGCTCTGCCAGCTGTACGCGCTCCAGCATCGTGGCGACCCGCTCGCGGATCTCGGTGCGGGCCACTCCCTTGCGCTTGAGGCCGAAGGCCACGTTGTCGCGCACCGACAGATGGTCGAAGAGGGCGTAGCTCTGGAAGACGGTGTTGACGTCCCGCTTGTTCGGCGGCAGAGCGGTGACGTCCGCGCCGTCCAGCAGGATCGTCCCGTCGGTGGGATCGGTGAACCCGCCGATCATGCGCAGCGAGGTGGTCTTGCCGCAGCCGGAGGGGCCGAGCAGCGAGAAGAACTCGCCCGGGGCGATGTCCAGGCACAGGTCCTGGACGGCGTAGGAGGAGCCGTAGCTCTTGGAGACGCTGTCGAGTCGCACGGCGGGCGGCGGGCCCGTGGCGTTCGTGGTGTTCGTGGTGTTCGTGGTGTTCGTGGTGGTGGCGGTGGTGGTCACGGGTGTCACTTCCCGGAGAGGAGATCGAGGCCGCCGCGGCGGCCGAACAGGCGCGGGATGAACAGCGCGAGGGCGATGAGGGCGATCGACCCGACGAGCATCAGCGTGCCGACGGCGTTGATGGTCGGCTGCACCCCGAAGCGGATGGCCGAGTAGATCCGCACCGGCAGCGGCTGGGGGTCGACGCCGGTGGTGAAGTAGGCGAGGACGAAGTCGTCGAAGACCAGCGCGAAGATCAGCACCGCGGATGCCAGGATGCTCGGCAGCAGCGCGGGCAGGGTGACCAGCCGCAGCGCCTGCCAGCGCGTCGCGCCCAGATCCATCGCGGCCTCCTCCACCTCCGGATTCAGCGCCGCGATCCGGGAGCGCAGGATGACCGTCACATACGAGATGGAGAAGGTGATCTCGGCCAGCATCACCGTGCCGGTGGAGAGCGGGATCTGCATGCCCTTGAAGAGCAGCATCGCCGCCACGCCGGTGACGATCTCCGGAGTGACCAGTGGCACCAGCATGATCAGCCCGGCGAGGGAGCCGAGCCGGTTGCGGCAGCGGACCAGGCCGAGGGCGAGCGTCACGCCCAGGACCAGCGAGCCCACCATCGCCACCAGGGCCACCTGCAGGCTCATGCCCAGCGAGTCGATCAATAGCTGGTCGTGGAAGAACTCCCGGTACCAGCGGAGACTGAAGTCCTTGAAGACCGTCAGCGACTTCTGGGAGTTGAACGAGTAGAGCACCACCACGCCGATGGGCAGATACAGCAGCGCGAAGAACGCGACGGTGACGGCGAGCGCGAACCGGGGCTTGCGGTCGGTGCCGCGGCGGGCGGGGCGGGCGGCGGCGGAGGGTGTCGTCATCGGATCGCCTCCGCCTCGTCCTTGCGGGCGCGCCGCAGGTATCCCAGCATGCCGAGGAAGAGCACGGCCAGCAGCAGCATGGTCAGCGCCGAGCCGAGCGGCCAGTTCTGGCCCTGGAAGAACTTGTCCTGGATCAGATTGCCGATCATGATCTGGTCGGGGCCTCCCAGCAGCTGAGCGCTGACGAAGTCGCCTATGGCGGGCAGGAAGACCAGGACACAGCCGGCGGCCGCGCCCTGTCTCGTGGCGGGCAGGGTGACGTGGAAGAACGTCCGCAGCGGGCCTCCGTACAGGTCGCGCCCGGCTTCGATCAGGGCGACGTCCATACGTTCCAGCGCGGCGTACAGCGGAATGATCATGAAGACGATGAAGCCGTAGACGAGCCCGGCCACCACGCTGGTGCCGGTCTGGAGGATCTTGGTGCCGTCGCTCGCCAGCCCGATCGCGCGCAGCCCTTGCAGCAGCGGCCCGTCGTCCGAGAGGACCACCGACCAGCCGTACATGCGCACCAGGTAGTTGGCGAAGAACGGTACGACGATCAGTGCGATCAGCAGTGTCTTGAAGCGCCCGCCGTGCAGCGCGATGGTGTAGGCGACGGGATACGCGATCAGCAGGCAGATCACACAGGTCAGCAGCGCGTAGCCGAGGGACCGCAGCATCACCTCCAGATATGCGGGTTCGGCCAGCGCCGAGAAGTTCTCGGGCCGGAAGCCGAAGCGCGGGTTGCCGAGCGCGTCGGTGGTGCCGAGCGCCAGGGTGGCGACCAGGACCAGGGAGCCGATGAGGAACGCGGTCATCCACAGCGTGCCCGGCAGCATCAGCACGGTCCACAGCCGGTTGCCCCTTGCGGAGGGGCCGCTCCGCGCGGGTCGCCCGGGGGAGCGGTCCCCACGGGGCCCGCCGGCTGTGTCGGCCGCACCGTTCTCGGGGAGGCGTCCGCTCTTTTCGTCGAGCCCGGGATGTGCCGGCTCGGTGGTGTTCTGCATGGCCATGGCGTCAGCTGGCTTTCACACGTGTCCAGGCGGCGTCGCGGGCACGTTCGGCCTGCTTGTCGCCGTTGTGGAAGTACAGGTCGTCCTTGAGTTCGTCGGTGGAGACGACACAGGAGGGGAAGGGCTCGACCAGCGCGGAGTAGGTGTCCTCCGAACCCTTGACCGGCATCGGGTATCCGATGTATTCGATGTTCTTGCGGACGTTCTCGGGCCGGAGCAGGTAGTCGATGAAGAGCATTGCCGTACCGGGGTGGGGAGCGTTGGAGGGAATGGCGTAACAGTCGGAGTTGAGGGGCGCCCCTTCCTTCGCGATCTCGAATCCGAACTTCGACGGGTCCTTGGCCTCGTTCAGCATGGCGGCCATGTCACCGCTCCAGGCCTGGGTCATGGCCGCGTTGCCGGTGAGCAGGTTGTTGTAGCTGTTACTGGAGAAGCCCCGCAGGTGCGGGCGGAGCGAGCGCAGAGTGGCGGTGATCTCGCTGAGGTCGTCCGAGTCGGAGGTGGAGACGTCGAGGCCACGCTTGAGCGCGGCCATGCCCAGCACCTCGTCCCGGTCGTCGAGCACGAAGACGCGGCCCTTGGCGCGCGACAGCCACAGGTCGTCCCAGGACCCGGACAGATCGTCGCCGATCTTGTCCTTCCGCCAGCCGATGCCGGTCTTGTACATGGTGAACGGCACAGTGTGCCGCGATCCCTGGTCGTACCAGGGATCGGTGAAGTAGTCGTAGTGGCCGAAGATGGCATCGGCGTTGCGGAGCTGAGAGTGATCGATGCGGCGCAACCGGTTGCCCTGGACGAGCCGCTCGGCCCACTTCGCGGTCGGGAAGATGATGTCGTACTTGTTGCCGGCGTTGAGCTTGGCGACCATGCCTTCCATCGAGTCGAAGTTCGACTGCACGACCTTCACGTCGTACTCCTTCTCGAACCCGGCGAAGACCGCCGGATCGATGAAGTCGGCCCAGTTGAAGTACACGAGATCGCCGTCGATCTTCATTTCGATGGGCTCGTCGTCGGTCTTCTGGGAGGCGGAGCCTCCGGAATCGAACCCGCACCCGGATGCGGCCGTGCCGAGCCCGAGTCCGACCGCGGCGGCGGAACCGGTGCGCAGGAGGGATCGGCGGGACAGGTGGCGGGACATCCAGGTGGATGGGGAGAGCGCCTCGGGGGACATCGGTGGTCCTCTCCATGCGGTCCGTACGGGGGGAACGGACACTGATCGGGTGTGTACACGTGGCGCGCGCCGACCGGGTGGGACTCGGAAGACGGGGCCCGAGGGGGTGTGGCGCCGGGGGTGCGGTGCCGTTGCGGGTGCTCTGAACCCTGTGCCGCGGGGTGGGTGCCGCGCGAGCGGGACGCGGAGGGGCGGCCAGGGATCCGAAGGGGGTGCGGCGGGGAGACCGGTGCGGGTGCGGCAGTGCGTGTGCCGATCCGGCTCCCTCGCGTGCGTTCGCGGCCGGCTCAGGCCGTCTCGTCGTCCGGGACCGCCGCGAGATCCGCCCGGATCCGGTCGGCGAACCAGCCGACCGCCGACTCGCGCCGGGACAGCGGGCCGGGCTCGAACCCTGGGGTGGTGAGTCCTTTCTGTACGCGTGCCACAAGCTCGGCATCCTCGTCGTTGGTGATCCAGCCGATGTGGATGTTGAGCCGCCGCGCGATGCGGGTACGCAGCGAGGTGCCGGCGCGGGTGTAGAACGCGCCCGGGACGGCGACGCGGTCGACGCCCGTCGGGATCGCGGTCCAGGCAATCACAAGGTCGGGGTAGAAGTCGATGAGCGTATTCGGATAGATGACCGCGTACCGCCATATCCGGCGGTCGGCCTCCGTCAGACCGGGCATGGGGGTGGCGAGGCGCTGGTAGAGGCGCTCGGGCCAGTTCGACGAGGGCTTGTCGCGCAGGGGAGAGGCGAAGAGCGCGTAGGGCCCGTCGGTCTCGCAGGTGTAGCCCTGGTAGTCCAGCAGCCGCATCAGTCCGGGGTGGGCCACGGGTACGTGGTAGCCCTCCAGATAGTTGTCGACGGCGACCTTCCAGTTGGCGTGCTGGACCTCGGCGCCGTCGAGGTCGTGGATCCGGTCGCGGCCCACCGGCACCAGGTCCGTCCCGGCGTAGCGCCCGACGGCCTCGGCGAGCCCGGCGCACTGCTCGGCGAGCGGGACGGCATCGGGGTCGTGATTGACGAAGACGAAGCCGAGGAACGACTCGACGCGGACCGGGAAGAGCCCCAGCTTCGGTTTGTCCAGGCACGGGATCTGCCGGGCCTCCGGCGCGCCGACGAGACGGCCGTCGAGCTTGTAGGTCCAGCCGTGGTACGGGCAGCGGATGGCCTTGCCGTCCGGTTCGGGTGCGGAGACCAGCCGGGTGCCGCGGTGCCGGCAGACGTTGAGGTGGGCCGCCAGGCTGCCGTCCTCGGTGCGGACGACGAGCACCTCGCGCCCGGCTGCGGTGGCGGTGAGCCGGGCGCCCGGGCCGGGCAGGTCCGACTCGTGGCAGACCAGTTGCCAGGACTTGGCGAAGATGTGCCGGCTCTCGGCCTCGGCGACGCCCGGGTCCGTGTAGTAGCGGGCGGCGAGGGCCGCACCGGGGTGGGGCGGGGCGGAGTCGGGGGCCGTGGGCGACGCGGGCGCCGGCGGCTCGGTGCCGGGCGGGCCCGTGGACGCGGGGGTGGCCGGGGATTTCGCGTGCATCAGCTGACTCCAGAGTGAGAGGGTCGATTGCTGACTGAATGGTTAGTCAGCCTGCGGAGCCGGTCGTGCGGTGTCAAGGGTTGCGAACTGACTAATCAGTTAGTTAGCGTCTGGTTGTCGCCGCGACGAGTCCCGGATCCCGGACCGCGGCCGTTCCGGACGGTTCGCGTCCGGCCCGCCCGCGACACGGCACCCGCTGCTTCTCCCCTCACCCCCGTCACCTCTTGCCCCTCGACGGTGCCCGAGGCGCCCCCGGCACCTCCCGGGCCGCCCGGCACAGCCGTGGCCCCGACCCCCACCCGGGGGCCACGGCACCCACCAGGTCACCTCCCGGCACCGGCCGGGTCCGCACACCTCTCCC
Source organism: Streptomyces sp. NPDC006925 (assembly GCF_042869575.1). Lineage (NCBI taxonomy): Bacteria > Bacillati > Actinomycetota > Actinomycetes > Kitasatosporales > Streptomycetaceae > Streptomyces > Streptomyces sp. NPDC006925. Next base: position 491,459 of record NZ_JBIAGB010000003.1, on the reverse strand, counting down.
CGGAGGCACGCATGAGCGGTCGTCGGAGTCTGGTCTGGCTCGGCCTGACACCCGAGCCGGAACGGGAACTGCCCTCGAACGTGGCGGCCCTGCGCAGTCCACCGACGGGCTCCGCCGCCGAGCAGCGCCGCGTGCAGCAGCTGATCCTGCGCGGCAGCGAACGCAGCTGGCTGCGGTACCTGGACGAGGTCGCCGACCTGGTGACCCACGTCGCGAACGGCACCCGCCCCGGCGACCGCCGCGCGGCCCGGCTGGCCGCCGAGGTGATCCTCGACCACCACCGGATGCTCATCGGTCTCCCCGGCAGCGCCTACGCCCGCACGGCCCGCCAGCGCCACGCCCTGGAGTCCGCGCTCCGCATCCTGCACGCCGCGAGCCCCGGTTCCGGTGGAGCCGACGGGGCCGAAGACACGGCACGTCCCCACGACGCCGCCACACGCCCCGGAGGGCACGCATGACCACGACGCGAGCCCGCAGGGCAGAACGGACCCTCATCCGGTCCCTGACGTCTCCCGCATCCCCCGGACCCGAGGGCGGCCGCACGGCCGGCACCGTTCTCGGAGCGCGTCCCGACCGGCTGGAGAGCGTTCAGACGTACCTCGCACACGGCGGATACGGCACCGCACTCACCCCCGGCGCGCTGCTCCAGCACCTCGACGATGCCGGGCTGCGCGGACGGGGCGGAGCGGGGTTCCCCACCGCCACCAAACTGGCCGCCGTACGCGACGCCGGTGGCGCGCCCGTCGTCGTCGCCAACGGCGAGGAGGGCGAGCCCGGCTCCGTCAAGGACCGCTGGCTGCTGCGCGCCCGCCCGCACCTCGTCCTCGACGGCCTCGCCCGGGCCGCCGCCGTCACCGGAGCCCGGCGCGGATACGTCTACCTCGCCGATCCGACCGCGGCCCACCGGGTCCGGCAGGCCCTCGCGGAGCATCCGCCACCCCTGTCCGTCGACGTCGTGCAGACCGAGCACACCTACGTCGCAGGAGAGGAGAGCGCGGCGGTCCGCCGCATCGACGGCGGCCCCGCCCTCCCGCTGGCCAAACCGCCCCGGCCCTTCCAGCAGGGCGTCGGCGACGAGCCCACCCTCGTCGCCAACGTCGAGACCCTCGCCCGCATCGCGCTCGTCGCCGCCCGCCCCGACCTCAGCCACCGGATCGCCCGCAGCACCCTGATGACCCTCTCCGGGCCCGGCGCAGCGCCGCTGCTCACCGAGGCCCCCTACGCCACCACCCTGCGGGAGCTGGCGCGCGCCCAGGGCAGCACGGACGCCCAGGCCGCGCTCATGGGCGGGCTGTTCGGCGGACTCGTCGCGGAGCGCTCGTTCGGCCTGCCGATCGACCCCGCCCGTCTCGCCGCAGCGGACACCGCCCTCGGCTGCGGCGCCGTCCGCTTCCTCGGCCCGCACGACTGCCCCGTGACCGCCGCCGCCCGCGCGGCCGCCTACCTCGCAGCCGAGAGCGCCCAGCAGTGCGGCGTGTGCGTCGCCGGTTCCGGATCGGTCCGCGACGCCCTGCGGCAGCTGGCCGACGGCAGCGCGGCGGAAGACGTCCGAACCGCGCTGGGCCGCTGGTCCACCGGACTGCCCGGCCGCGGCGCCTGCGGCCTCCTGGACGCCGCCGCCGGAACCGCGGGCAGCCTGTTGCGCGCCTTCCCCGCACTCGTCGACGCCCACCTGGCCGCGCCGTGCGCCCGCTGCGCCGCTGCCGCAGAACCGCCGGGCGCGCCCCTCTCCGCCGCCCACCGCCTCACCGTCCCCGTGCCCGAGGTGCCGGACACCCTCCCGTCCGTACCCGTCCGCACGGCCGCACCCGCGCCCCGCCCGTGAGACGGGCAGTCGAAAGGACCCCGATGAAACTCCTGCTGGACTCCACCCGGTGCCAGGGCTACGGGCTGTGCCAGGAGCACGCCCCCGGCCTGATCGCCCTCGACGAGTGGGGCTATGCGTCCGTCGTCGCCGCGGACATCCCGCCCGGCGAGGAGACCGCCGCACGGGACTGCGCCGACAGCTGCCCCAACTCCGCGCTCAGGCTGGAGAAGTGACATGGCCAGCACGCCCGGCCGGAACCTGACCCCGCTCTTCGACCCCGCGTCCGTCGCGGTGGTCGGTGCCAGCGACGATCCCGCCAAGTACGGGCACGCGATCGCCGCACAGGCGCTCCGCGCCCCCGGACGCCGACCTGTGCACCTCGTCAACCGGCGCGGTGGCACCGTGCTGGGCCGGACCACGTCCCCCAGCGTCGCCGCGATCGGTGAACCGGTCGACCTCGTCGTGCTCTCCGTCCCCGGCGAGGGGTTCGAGGCGGCTGTCGACGACGCGCTGGCCGGTGGGGCCCGCGCGCTGGTGGCCATCACCGCGGGCTTCGCCGAGACGGGCGCCGCCGGCCTCGAACGGCAGCACGCGATCACCGCCCGCGTCCGGGACGCCGGAGCGGTCCTCGTCGGCCCCAACTGCCTCGGCATCGCCGACAACACGACCGCGCTGCATCTCGCCTCCGGCACCTTCGCCCCCGGCGGCATCGCCCTGCTGAGCCAGAGCGGCAACCTCGCCCTCGAACTCCAGCTCCGGCTCGCCCCGCACGGCTCGGGTTTCTCGAGGTTCGTCTCCCTCGGCAACCAGGCCGACGTCACCCTCGTCGATCTCGTCGACGACTGCGCACGGCACGAGGGCACATCCGCCATCGCCGTCTACGCCGAGGACTTCGGCGACGGACGGGCCTTCGCCGAGGCCGCCGCCACGGCCGGGAAGCCCGTCGTGCTGCTGACCGCCGGGCGCGGCACCGCGTCCGCACGCAGCGCACAGTCCCACACCGGCGCCCTGACCACCTCGGCCGACGTGGTGGCCGCCGCCTGCCGCGACGCCGGAGTCCATCTGGTCGCCACCCCCCGGGAGATGGCCACCGTGCTGGCCGCTCTCGGCATCCAGGAACGCCGGCCCGGGCGGCGCACCGCGATCTTCACCGACGGCGGCGGCCATGGCGCGATCGCCGCCGACGCGGCCGAGGCCGCCGGACTCGACGTCCCCGAGCTCGGCGAGGCCGCCCAGGCCCGGCTGCGCGGGGTGCTCTGGCAGCAGTCGGCCGTCGGCAACCCTGTCGACCTGGCGGGCGTGGGCGAGCAGGACCCCGGCTCCTACGCCACCACGGTCGACGCCCTGCTCACCACCGACGAGGTCGACACGGTGCTGCTGACCGGATACTTCGGCGGCTACGCGGCCTCGGAGGGAGGCCTCGGGGACGGCGGCGCGGACCTGGCCGAGGGTGAGGTCCGCGCCGCCTGGGAGATCGTCCGCGCGCACGCCGGGCGGCCCAAGCCCCTGGTCGTCCAGTCCATGTACCCCGCCTCGCCCAGCTGCCGGATACTTGCCGACGCCGGCATCCCCGTCTTCGGCGCCACCGAGGACGCCGCCCGCGCCCTGGCCGCGCTCACTGTCGACGACCCCGCGGGACCGGCCGGCATCCCCCCGCTGCCGCCGCCCTCCGCGGAGGTGAGGGACCCCGGCTACCACTCCCTACGGGCGCTTCTCGGCGCCGCCGGGCTGCGGTTCCCCGCGGCCCGCCAGGTCACCGACGAGGCGGAACTGCTCTCCGCGGCAGCCGAGTTCGAGGGTCCGTACGTCCTCAAGGCGCTGCATCTGCTGCACAAGTCCGACGCGGGCGGTGTCGCGCTGCGGCTGCCCGACCGGGCCGCGCTGCTGGCCGCGTACCGCGAGATGCACACCCGGCTGGGTGCCCCCGCCTACTCGGTCGAGGCCATGGCCGACCTCAGCGACGGGGTCGAACTGATTGTCGGCGTCAACCGGGACCCCCGCTTCGGTCCCGTCGCCATGGTCGGTCTCGGCGGCATCCTCACCGAGACCCTGCACGACGTCGCGTTCGCGCTGGCCCCCGTCCCGCCGACGCGGGCCGAGCGGCTGCTGCGCGGGCTGCGCACCGCCGGGCTGCTCGCGGGCGCCCGGGGCCGGCCCGCAGTCGAGCTGACCGCGGCCGCCGAGGCCGTCGCCCGCATCACCGAAGTCGCCGCCGCACACCCCGAGATCGCCGAACTCGAGGTCAATCCCCTCCTCGTCCGGCCCGACGGCGCCCTCGCCCTGGATGCCCGCGCTGTCCTGGCCTGACCGGCCGACCCCGCCATCCGCCCACCCCACGGCCCGAGTCACCCACCGCTTGGAAGGATCCCCATGGACTTCCGCTACACCCCCGAGCAGGCCGAACTCAAGGCCCGCGCCGCCGCCTACTCCCAGCGGCTCATGAGCTACGAGAACGAGTCGGAGGAAGCCGACGGCCCGCTGCCGGCCGAAACCGTCCGCACCCTGACCCGCGAGGCCGTCGACGCCGGTGTGTTCGCGATCAACATGCCTGTCGAATGGGGCGGCGCCGGGCTCAGCCTGCTCGACCAGGTCATCGTCGAGGAGGAGTTCGGCAAGGTCACCAACTGCCTGTGGGACATCCCCTGGCGGCCCGCCAACGTCCTGGCGTACGGCACCGAAGCGCAGCGCGAGAAGTACCTGCTGCCCGTCATCCGCGGCGAACGCTTCGACGCGTTCGCCGTCACCGAGCCCGGCGCCGGATCGGACGCCGGCTCCGGCACCAGCACCGCGGACCCGGTGCCGGGAGGCTGGCTGCTCAACGGCGAGAAGTGGTTCGTCACCTGTGGGGATGTCGCGGACTTCCTGCTGGTGCAGGCCGACGCGGGACCTGACCGGCAGCCCACGCTGTTCTTCGTCGACAAGCAGGCGCCCGGCGTGCGGATGTCCCGCGTCCCGCGCTTCATGCACTCCGCGGTCAACGGCCACCCCGAGTTCGTCTTCCAGGACGTCTTCGTCGCCGACGAGGACGTGCTCGGCGGGGTCGGCAACGGCTACGAACTCACCAAGGAGTGGTTCACCGACGAGCGGCTCATGATCGCCGCCCGGACGACGGGTGCGGCCGAGCGTGCCCTGGAGCTGGCCCGTGACTGGGCGGTGGAGCGGCGGCAGTTCGGTTCCCGGATCGCCGACTTCCAGCTGATCCAGGGCATGCTGGCGGACTGCGCCGTGGACATCGCCGTCAACCGCGCCTACACCCACCAGGTCGCCTGGGAGGCGGACCAGCCGGAGACCGACCGCAAGACCCTGCACGCCAAAGCGTCGACGGCCAAGCTGGCGGCGAGCGAGGCGGCCGGCCGGGTCGTCGACCGCTGTCTGCAGATCTTCGGCGGGCGCGGCTACGACCGCTCCTACCCGGTCGAGCGCCTCTACCGGGAGGTCCGCGTCGACCGGATCTGGGAGGGCACCTCGGAGATCCAGCGCCTGATCATCGCCAACGAGCTGATCAAGCGCGGCACCCGGGCCCTCGCCCTGCCCCTGCACTGACCTCCGGATCCCCTCTTCCCCTCCCGCCGCGTCCGGCTCCGGCTGATCCGTCCCGGCCCCTCCGGCCCCCGGCCTCGCCTCCTCTGTCCCGTCCGTCACCCCGCATCCCCGAGGATCCGACATGGACTTCCGCCTCACCGCCCGCCAGCAGGAGCTCAAGGGCACGGCTCGCAGGCTCACCGATCTCATCACGAAGTACGAAGACGACTGCGAGGAGAACAACGGCCTGCCCCCGCAGGCGCACGCCGCCATCCGGGACGCCGTGCTCGACTGCGGCCTCCAGGCCGTCAACATGCCCACCGAGTGGGGCGGCGCCGGGCTCGGCATCGTCGAGCAGGCCGTCGTCCAGGAAGAGCTGGGCCGCCTCACCGGCGCCCTGTGGGACATGGTCTGGCGGCCCGCCAACGCCCTGCGCGTCTGCACCCCTCAGCAGCGCGAACGCTTCCTCATGCCCGTCATCCGCGGCGAGCGGCGCGACTGCTACGCCGTGACCGAACCGGAGGCGGGCTCCGACCCGCAGAACCTCAGCACGACCGCGACCCGCACCGCGGACGGCCAGTGGGTCCTCAACGGCGAGAAGTGGTTCGTCACCGTCGGCGACCACGCCGACTTCCTGATCGTTCTCGCGGCGGCGGGTGAGGAGCGGGCACCGACCTTGTTCCTCGTCGACAAGGACACCCCCGGCGTCGAGATGACGCGGGTGCCGCGCTTCATGCACACCTTCGTCTACGAGCACCCCGAGTTCACCTTCACCCAGGTGCGGGTGCCGGACGACGCGGTGCTCGGCGGAGTCGGCGAGGGGCACGAGCTCACCCGCTCGTGGTTCACCGAGGAACGTCTGATGATCGCGGCGCGCACCATCGGGGCCGCGGAACGTGCCCTGGAGCTGGCCCGTGACTGGGCGGTGGAGCGGCGGCAGTTCGGTTCCCGGATCGCCGACTTCCAGCTGATCCAGGGCATGCTGGCGGACTGCGCCGTGGACATCGCCGTCAACCGCGCCTACACCCACCAGGTCGCCTGGGAGGTCTCCGAGGGCACTGCCGACCGCAAGACCCTGCATGCCAAGGCGGCCCTCGCCAAGCTGGCGGCGAGCGAGGCGTCGGGCCGGGTCGTCGACCGCTGTCTGCAGATCTTCGGCGGGCGCGGCTACGACCGCTCCTACCCGGTCGAGCGCCTCTACCGGGAGCTGCGGGTCGACCGGATCTGGGAGGGCACCTCGGAGATCCAGCGCCTGATCGTCGCGGGCGAACTCGTCAAGCGCGGCACGGGCGTCCTGCAACTGCCCTCCACCTGACGGCCCACGCACCCGATCACCGGCGGCCCCGGCCCACCCGGCCGGCGCCGCCGGTGATCGGGAAACCCCCGTCCCGGGCCCTCCGGGACGGCCCACCCGTTCGGAAGGAGCCACACATGCCGGAGCCGGTGACCGCCGCGCCCTCGGGCAGCGCAGCATCCGTACAGCGCGTCGGCGTCGTGGGCTGCGGCCTCATGGGGTCCGGCATCGCCGAGGTGTGCGCCCGCGCCGGACTCGACGTCGTCGTCGCCGAGTCCGGCGCCGCCGCCGCTGCAGCGGGCCGCTCCAGGATCGCCGGCTCCCTGGAACGTGCAGCCGCGGCCGGCAAGCTCACCACGACGGACCGGGACGCCGCCCTGTCCCGGTTCGCCGTCACCGACGACCTGGACCGGCTGGCCGACCGGGACCTCGTGATCGAGGCCGTCGCGGAGGACGAGGCGGCGAAGCTGGAGGTGTTCGCCCGGCTGGATCGCGTGGTGCGACGCGGGGATGCCGTCCTGGCCACCAACACCTCCTCCCTCCCGGTCATCCGGCTCGCCGCCGCCACCCGACGCCCCGAATACGTCGTGGGACTGCACTTCTTCAACCCTGTGCCCGTCCTGCCGCTGGTGGAGCTGGTGCCCTCCCTGCTGACCGGCGAGGACACCGCCCGCCTCGCCGAGTCCTTCGCCACCGAGGTGCTGGGCAAGCAGGTCGTGCGCGCCCGGGACCGGTCGGGCTTCGTCGTCAACGCCCTCCTCGTCCCGTATCTGCTCGCGGCCGTCCGCATGGTCGAGTCCGGCACGGCAACGGCCACGGACGTCGACCGTGCGATGACGCTCGGATGCGCCCACCCGCTCGGCCCGCTCGCGCTCGCCGACCTCATCGGGCTCGACACCATCCAGGCCATCGCCGAATCGCTGTACGACGAGTTCCGCGAACCCCTCCACGCCCCGCCGCCGCTGCTGGCCCGCATGGTCGACGCGGGGCTGCTGGGCCGGAAGACAGGCCGCGGCTTCCACTCCTACCGCTGAACGGGCACTGCTCCGGCTGTTTCCGTGCCGATGCGGGAGGATGGGAGAGGCGAGCGGCCGGTGCACTCCCGGCCACCGGACCGACCAAGGGGAGCACGCACGTGTCCAGCGCCGAACGCGCCCGCGCGTCCCGCGAGCGGATCCTCTCCGCCGCCTGCGAAGTGATCGCCGATGTGGGCTTCGAGAAGATCCGCATGCGCATGGTCGCCGAGCACGCCGGGGTGTCGACGGCCCTGCTCCATTACCACTTCGAAAACCGCGAGAAGCTCTTCGCCGAGGCGATGACGCACTCCTTCGCCCACACCAGCACCGAACTCGAACGGGACGCCGACACGGTGCCCGCGGCCGTCATCCTCGCCCGCATCCTGCACAGCCTCCTACCCACCGACCCGGTGCTGCGCCAGGACTGGCGGCTGTGGCAGGAGCTGTGGGTGCGCGCGCTGCGCGACGAGACCACGCAGCGCCTCGCCGTCGACCTCTACGACCAGTTGCACGACTGGGTCGTCCAGGCCCTGCGGCGTGGTGTCGACAGCGGGGAGTTCGCCGACTGTGACGTCGATGCGACCAGCACCACGTTGCTGGCGCTGTGCGACGGTTTCGGTATCCGGCTGATGCTGGGCGACCCCCGGGTCACCGTCGCATCGGCGCAGACGGCGATGTGGGCGACGGCGGCCCGGGAGCTGAAGATCGCGCCGCAGTTCCCGCAGCTGTGACCCCCGCAGCCGCGGCCCCTGCCCGCCGGGCACCACTGCTGCTGCGACGGCGGGGGGCTCACCTCGGCTCGACCTCGCCCGGCCCGGCGCCGCCCGCCTGGCCGTCCTCGCCTCCGACATCCGCTGCGGACACCACACCAGGAGCTGCCGGGCGGGGCAGGTCCTGGATTCTGCGGTCTTCCGCGGAGGCGAAACCGAGCCAGGTGTGGCGGTTGCGCCACCAGCACCAGCCGACCTTCGGGGCGCCGCGTCGTTCCCGCCCGTCCCGGCCGGTGCCGTTGCTGATCCACAGGGCCGGGGTGCGGGCGTCCAGGGTGCCGTCGGGCTTCCGCAGCCGGGATCCGATGGTCATGAAGCACCGGTTGCGTTCCAGCACCGCCGGCCGGTGGAGCACCCAATGGAGGCCCTCGGTGAGCAGCAGGGGCGTTCGGCCCTGCTCGGCAAGGGCGGGCAGGGCCTCCTCGGGACTCCAGTTGGCCATGTGGTCGCCCCGGTCGATGCCGGTGACCAGGTAGAGGGGGGCGTCGGGCAGGTCGATGCCGCAGGGGATGAAGCGGTCGACGTCGGTCATGTCGCTGACGACGAAGCCGGGCTTGTCGCCGTGGCGGAGCAGCGGGGCGAGCGCGGAGGCCGGAACCCGGTCGGGGTGAACGGCGAGGAGGGTGCCCTCGTCGGCGGCGGATTCCGCGGCGAAAGAGCGGAGGGTGTGGGCGGGCAACCCGGCCAGGTCGTGCACGCCGAGAGCGATCAGGTGTTCTGCCTGGGCCGTGAGCGCCGGGAGTGTGGGCATGGGGGCGGGGGATGTCGAGGTGGGCAAGGCACTCCCTGATGTGCGGCGTGGACGGGCATGGGTGGGATGGCGGGGTGCGGCCGGTCCGGTGCTGGTGGCCCGGTGCCGCTTCCGGATGTAGCGGTTCGGTTCCGTGCGGGGCCGGTTCACCGGGGCGCGGCGGCGGTGGATGCGTAGGGCGGGCTTCGGCAGCGTGGAGCAAGCGTGCGGTGCTGCGTACATGCGCGCGGGGAACGGTCAGGGCTCCACCAGGAGCAGGAGCCGAGCGAGCTGCGGGAGCCCGTCGCGGAGGATCCGCGCTGTCGACGAAACTTGCTATCAGTGTAAAAATAGTTCAGGCGAAGAAGCGGGTCAACATAAAAATGCTACCGGTGTAAGATTTTTCCATGGCCGCCCGCACCGCACCGCCGACTCCGCAGCCCGGACTCCGTGAGACGAAGAAACAGGAGAGCCGCCGGCTGATCTCCGATTCCGCCACCCGGCTGTTCCTCGCCCAGGGCTTCGAACAGACCTCCATCGCCGAGATCGCCGCCGCCGCGCGGGTGGCGAAGAAGACGGTCACCAACTACTTCCCGCGCAAGGAGGACCTGGCACTGGACCACCAGGATGCCTTCATCGCCTCACTGGCCCGTGCGGTCACCGACCGCCGGCCGGGCGAGTCGGCACTGGCCGCGCTGCGCCGCGCCTTCAGCGACGCGGTAGCCGCCGCCGATCCGGTCGCCGGGTTCTCGGGAGCCGAGTTCGCGCGCATGGTGGCCGACAGCCCCACCCTGACGACCCGGCTGCGCGAACTGCACGACCTGCGCGAAGCCGCCCTGGCGACAGCGCTCACCGAGGCCACCGGCGCGGGACCCGACGACATCGGCGTACGCACCGCCGCCGGACTGCTCGGAGCGGTCCACCGCATCCTCTTCGACCGCATCCAGCGCCTCACCCTCGCCGGGGAGGACGAAACGCGGATCCGCACCGAGATCACAGCAGCGGCCGAGGACGCGTTCGGCCTCGTCGAACCCGCACTCGGCGGCTACGCCGTCGCCTGACGGCTGTTCGCTGCCCGGTGCCTGGCGCCCGTTCGCTCCCAGGACCGTCCGGGCGGGATCCGCCGCGCCTGCTGGCCGACCACCGCCCGTGGCCGGTACCGGACCGGGCGGCAGACGCCGTCCGGGTAAAGCTTGACTTGGAGCACACTCCAAGTTCTACGGTCTTCTTCATGGCCGACGGAAGCACCCTCCCCGAGCAGAACCGGGAACCCGCCCTGACGATCGCCCAGGTCGCCGAGCGGACCGGTTTGTCGCCCGACACCCTGCGCTACTACGAGCGCGCCGGGCTGATCGACCGGGTGGGGCGCACCACCGGGAACCAGCGTCGCTATGCGGCCGCCGACCTGGCCTGGCTCGAGTTTCTGCTGCGGCTGCGCGAGACCGGCATGTCCATCACCGACATGCAGCACTTCGCCCGGTTGCGAGCCGACGGGGCCGCCACCGTCCCCGACCGGCTGGCCATGCTGCGCGCACACCGCAGCAGCCTCGCCGAGCGCATCCGCAGCCTGCGTCGCAACGCCACCGCACTGGACGCGAAGATCGACCACTACGAACAGCTGCTCACCGAGCAGCCGGAAACGGACACACCCGCATGAGCGCCACCGACGCAGCCACCACCCGCCAGGACCGCTTCGCACATGGTCTGGAGATCCTCACCCAGGTCGACGGCGAGGGAGGACAGAAGGTCGTCGACTCCCTCGCCGACATCAACCCCGAACTCGGCCACCAGGTCGTCGCCTGGGCCTTCGGGGAGATCTACGACCGTCCCGCCCTGCCCCCGCGCGACCGCCAGTTGGTGACCCTCGGCATGCTCACCGCCCTCGGCGGCTGCGAACCCCAGTTGGAGGTGCACATCAACGCGGCCCTCAACGTCGGGCTCACCCCCGAGGAGATCGTCGAGGCCCTGCTGCACGCGGCCGTCTACTGCGGAATGCCCAAGGCCCTGAACGCCACCTTCGTCGCCAAGAAGGTCTTCGCCGAACGGGACCTGCTGCCCGTCGAGACCCAGTAGTCCCGACAACCGGGCCCGGTCTTCCGAACCGCGGTGTCGGGGAGATCGGCCGGCAGCACTCGGACGGCCCGGACCCGGTGGAGCTGCTGTGCCCGATTTCCCCGCACACCCTCGGCGCCGCTGCCCGGAGAGCACCGGCCTCGCGGTCCGCCGATGCCGACCGGAGCCGTCGGACTCCTGGAGACGGCGCCTGCGTCCGGGCGGCACTGTCCTCCACGGAGGAGACCGCGATCGGCGGTCGCGTCCTACGTGGTCTGGATCTTGTCGACCTGGGATGTGATGAGGTGGGGGGGAATGGTGTTGTCTCCGGGGCGGTAGGACCCGTACCGGGAGAAGGTGACGATGAGGTTCCCCACCCGGACGTGCACGAAGAGGTGGGGGAACTCGTGACGGTCCTCGGCGTAGGAGACCGTACGCAGGTAGTAGGAGAGGGCCTGGTCGCCCTCGTCCGGCCCGGCCCTCCGCTTCACGCCCCGGTAGGGGTCGCTGTCCTCGGGTGTCTCTCCCGCGCGAAACGCCGAGGCGCAGGCTTTGGTGGACGAGCTCAGGCTGCTCATCACATCCGACGCGTCCTTCACCGAGGGATAGGACACCAGGATCACACTGACGAAGTCCTCGGGCGTCTTCACGAAGCGCCGGCTCGCCCGGGCGCCGGCCCGGTCTGTGGTCCACGGGCGGATACCGTCCACCAGCGGCTGGCACTCCGGCTCGGACGCCTTCCAGTCTTTGCCGCTGGTTGTCGTGTCCCAGGACCGGCGGTACTCCGTGTCGAGTTCGTCGTTCCGGGTCAGCAGCAGCTTCTTCAACTGCGCCCGCGACAGCGGCTCGGTGTGCCGCACGTGTTTCTCGCTCTTGTCGCTCTCGGCGCTGCTCTCCGGTGCTGCCGGACCCGCTCCCGACGTGCAGGCCCCCAGCAGGATCACCAGCACTCCCGTCCCCGCAACAGCCGCCCTGCCGCGTGCCGAAACTCCCACTGGACCCCCCTTTGGCACGAACCTGACTACGCAGCGTAGATGACGGCGCGGAGAGCACCGCTGTCCGGGGGGACAGGCTGTCCTTCACAGGCCGCCGAGGAGACTGACCGGCATCGCGCCGAGGCCGACAGGGGCACACGGGAACGGGGAGGGGAGAACACGGCCTCTCTCGGGACCCGTTCGACGGCGTACTGCACACACGGGTGGTCGGGCGCAAGGCGGTGCGGCGCTGCGGGACTTTCGAGGCTCGTCGAATCATCCTCTCCCAGCCCTGGTCGGCGTGGTCCACTCAGGACGGACGACGAAGTACAACGACGGATATCGACGGACAACATGGTGGACGGGGAAGGGGAATTCCTTGAAAGCGAGATCTGGGCGGCGCGGAGCATTCGCTGCCGGGGTGGCTTTCGTGGCCGCCTGCGCTGCTGGTATGACGACCGCAATGCCCACTGCCGCCATGGCAGCGGACAAGCCCCACAGCCGGAACGGGCCCGAGACCTGGGACACTTCGGGGCACGTGAGCGGCTGGTTCGAGCACAAGGGCGACAAGCTCGTTGCCTGGGACGCGGTGGCGGACGGAAAGTCCGCCGTCCTGGCCGCGCGTCGACAGCACTGGTCCGACCACAACATCCGTTATTACTGCACTCCGCTCTGGAATGCCAAGGGATCCGGCCATCTGGTCAAGCGGACGTGCGACGGGAAGGACCCGGCCTACACCCCTGAAGGCTGGTACATGTTCTATTTCCCGTGCACCGGTGAGTACGCCGGCCGGGAAATGGGGGACTGCGGAGCGATGGAAGGCATGGGAGTCACCTGACCGGCCCGGCACTCGACAGGGGGCGGGCCGTAAGGCGCGCCCCCTGCTCGGTTGCACAGCTTTCACGGAGCATCTTGGGGGACGTATGACGCGCTGGGGATTGCCGGGTGCGGGAGCAGTACTGTCCGTTCTGGTGATGGCGCTCGGCGGGTGTTCCACCGCCCCTGGGTCCGGATCCCCGGAGCCGGTCGTGGTGCCTTCGCCGACCACCGACGGAACGGTGGCCCTCCCGCTCGACGCCTATTTTCCCACCCGGAAGGCGGAGAACACGATGTCCGCGGCCGCCGACTCCTTCGCCCGGAGCTGCCTGCGCCGCTACGGATTCGCCGCGGAGCATCCCGTCATTCCGGAGGACAGCGGAATCGCCATTCAACTCCGGGAGATGAAGGATGCCCTGTTCGTTCCCGAAGAACAGGCCCGCCGTCACGGATTCCACCGGCCTTCCGGCAAGGCGCCGCAGCATGCGAAGGGCGACATGCGGCCTGACGCGGAGTCGGTGGAGAAGAACCGGAGGGAGCTGCGGGCGATGCTGCCGGTGCTCAACGGATGGCATCGGGCGCAGGAGGCGCGCGAAGCAGGACGGGACGTCAGGCCGCAGAAGACGTACCACGGTCGGAAGATTCCGAAGTACGGCTGTTTCGGGGAGGCGGACACCCGGCTGTCCACCGGGCTGGACCAGCCGGTCCCCGGGAGCTCCCCGGGAGGCGCGCAGGACGCGTTCAACTTCGTCCAGCGGCTGCGGGCGCATGCGGCGGCAGCCGTCGCCGAGGAGCCGCGCGTCGTGGCCGTCACCAAGCGCTGGGCGAAGTGCTATCGAAAGGCGACCGGTCTCTCCCGGGCCAATCCGTACACTGCCGCGCGCGATCCGCGCTGGCAGCGCACCTCCGAACCGTCCACCAAGGAGATCCATGCAGCCGTGGCCCACACCCGGTGCCAACTGCGCGTCAATTTCCTCGGGGTGGTGGATGCGCTGACCGTTCGGTATGAAAAGCGAGCGGAGGCTCGCCACCGTTCGCGGCTGCGAGCTGTGCGCGACTTCCACCGGGCCCGTACCCGCAAGGCCGAACAGGTCACTCACGGCCGCTCCGGCTGAGATCCGTCGCGCCGGATCCACCACGTCCCGAGGGCTTCGCCGGCACCACGGGGAGCTGCGTCGTGTTCGGTCGTCCCTGCACGACCAGGTCGGCATGCGGTCGTCCGGCCGTATGCGAAGGCAGGAAAACGTGACCATCCCTGCCGGCGCCGCCAGTGGCTCCCCAGCGCCCTCCGGAGAGGGAACAGCCGGGACCCGTCCGCGAGGTGGCTGTCCGTGAAATTGTGATCACCTACCCATCTGCAAAGGAGAAACATGCGCAAGGTCATCAGTGGTACGGCTGTCCTCGTCACGGCAGCGCTGCTGACGGGTTGCGGCGGCAGCGACGACGGCGGCTCGTCGGCGGACGAGAAGTCCGCACACGAGAGCGTGCAGCCGAAACCGAAAGCGACGTCGCAGCCGACGCCGGGCACGGGGAGCGGCAGCGGCGAGGTCGAGCACAAGGTCACTCTCGAAGTCCGCGGCAGCGGTACGTCGCAGATCTACTACACCCTCGCCACCAACAAGATGGAGACGGTGAAGTTGCCCTGGAAGAAGACCTCGACCATCACCCTGAAGACCGACGCCCAGAAGCGGATCGGCACCACGGTGTCCGTCGCACCCGGTTCCGTACCCGACGCCGACGGCACGCTCCGCCCGGCCGCCTGCGTCATCACGGTCGACGGGAAGAAGGTCGCGGACAACCAGGGCGGCGCCTCCGAGAAGCCGTGCGAGTACACGGTGAAATGAGCCTCCGGCCGCCGCTGCGCGGAGTCGCGGGGAGGGTGAGGTGCCGCCATCGCGCAGGCGACCGCCGTGGACCCCGAATCGGTCGGGAAACCGGAAGGCGTCCCCACCGGAACGGGGGTGCGGAGGCTGACGCGGCCGCAGATTCCCGGTCCCGAGGCCCGTGTTCCGAGCCGCCGCTGCGGTCTGCCCAGCTCACCGGAGAGACGTTCTCCTGGCGTTCTTCTCCGGAATGCGGTGCAGGGCATTCGGCTCCGAATGATCCGGTTTCACTTTCCATCAGCCCTGCGCGCCGCAGTGCACGGGTACTTGACCGGTTGTGCGGCCGCATGCGCCACATTCCCACCGAGACCGAGTCCATCAGGTGGACGTGGCTGAGCAGAAGGTGATTCGATTGCGATCGAAAGAGGGGCACGGAAGAAGGCAGCTTCGTGATCACCATCCCGCTGAGCGCGGACGCGCTGGCTGCAACGCGATTCGCGGTCTCCCCGCTGATGCACGCGGGAGCGTTGCTGCATCCGTACCGACCGCGCACCACGACCGGCGCGTACTCCCTGTCATACAGCCACGTCAGTGGTGTGCTGCGGGAGCAGCGGCTGCATCTGCTCGCCGCGGTACGCCAGATGGTGCACGCCTTCGCGCCGGTCTTCTACGCGCCGGTTTTCCTGACGCCCCCGGCGGCCGCGGGCCGGATCCCCGAGCCGCATGAGGATCTGCACCGCGTCGCCTCCGCTCCCAGCCGGGTCGTGGCCCGGCAGCTCGACAGCCTCCTGGGCGTGCAGTCCCAGCACGGCCGCGCCGCGCTCGCCGCGCTGCGCATCCTGCGGAGGGCCGCGGACCGCGGAGAGGCGGACTTCGCGAACCAACTGGCCTGCGAACTGGACAGGTTCTGGCTGCGTGGCCTCTCCCGCACCTGGTCGGAGGCCGCGGCCGGCGCCGCGGAGGACATCGCTCTGCGCACCCGGCTGCTCGCGGATCACGGCATGGCAGGAGCGCTGGGGTCGCTGCACGAGTCCGTCTGCTACGGCGACGGGGCCCTCCGCATGGTGGGTCCGGGTACCGTCGAGGTGCCCGCAGGGGGGCACCTCGTCCTGTTCCCCTCGCCCTGGGCGCACACCTGGCTGCTGAGCGTCGACCCCCAGGAGCAGCGCCCCGCCTATCTCATCTACCCGGCCCGTCCCCGACCCTGGTCCTCTCCGCCTGACGGTACGAACCGCTCCATGGGGGGCGTCATCGGTCCCACCCGATCCGCCCTGCTCGCGGACCTCGAGGTGGCGCGCACGACCACGCAGCTCGCGGCCCTGCACCACCTGAGCGCCTCGACCGTCTCCTACCACCTGGGCCTGCTGCACCGAGCGGGCCTGGTGAGCCGCACGAGGACCCGCAATTCCGTGTACTACCAGCGCACCGTGCCGGCGGCGGCCCTGCCCCGGCCGGTCGCGGAGCCCGCCTCGCCGAGTCGGTGACCGGATGAGGAGGGGGCACCTGAGGGCGGGTATGTGCCGGGCAGGGGCTTCGGGCGGGTGATCCGGGCCAGGGGAGCCCGGCAGGGGAGAGGTCCGGGCCGGGGGAGCCGGGTGGGGTGTGAGATGCTAGGAATGCAGCAACTCCGTGCTTAGACAGCAGGCACGCCTTTCCGCGGGAGCGGACTGTGGCGTGCCGTCGCGTCGACTTCCTCCCGTCCCCCACAGGTCAGCAGACGGGAGCATCGACGTTTCATGAGTGCTGCCGCCGCAGAGTTCGTGCCGCGCCCTCCCGGCCGGGTCCTCCCCGCGCCCTGGTGAGCAGGGCACCCCGAGGCCGCCGAGGACGGGTTCAGACCCGGCCCGGGCCGGTGCCCGTCCGGCCGCTGTGCGCGAGTACCTTCCCGTTCCCCCGGTCGCGTCCCCGTGCCCGGTGCCGTCCTGTGCGGGCGGAACCCGCCCGGCGGCAGACCCCGTGGATGTGCGGTGCCCGGGTGGGTACGACAGTCAAATGTGTGAGTGAAGGGGTCCGTTGATGAGTGTCACCGAGTCCGCTCTGCGCGAGCGCCTGTGCGAGGTGCTGGTGCGGCGGGGCGACGAGATCGCCGACCGCTGGGTGCGGCAGCAGGTGGAGCGGGTTTCGCTGAGCGAGGGGCTTGCCGAGGAAGACCTGCACGAGGAGGCGGACGCGCTGGTCGCCGCGCTGCGCCGGGGGATGGCGAGCGAACTGCCCACGGAGCGGGTCGTCGCCGTCCATCAGGAGCTGCGCGAAGCAGTGATCGACATGTCGATGCGGCGGGCGCGTGCGGGTTCCTCTCCGACCGCCATCTCGCTGTCCGTGCTGGCGCTGAAGGACGTGCTGCTGGAGGCGGCGCAGCAGGAGTCGCTTGCGGCCGACGACATGCTGGCGGCGGCCCTGCTGCTGAACCGGCTGCTGGACGCCGCCGGGGTGCTGTGCTTCGAGACCTACGTCGAGGGCCGCGAGGAGATCATCCGCAGGCAGAGCCGCCAGTTGCTGGAGGTCTCCACTCCGGTGGTGCGACTGTGGCGGCACGTGCTGGCCGTGCCGCTGGTCGGCACCCTGGACACCGCCCGCAGCCAGGTGGTGATGGAGACCCTGCTGGAGGCCATCCAGCAGCACGAGGCGACGGTGGCCATCATCGACATCACCGGAGTACCGACGGTGGACACTTCCGTCGCCCAGCATCTGATGCAGACCGTGCAGGCAGTACGGATGATGGGCGCGGACTGCGTCATCAGCGGGATCCGGCCCGCCATCGCCCAGACCATCGTCCAACTGGGCATCGACCTCTCGGACATCCTCACCCGCGCCAATCTGGCGGACGCGCTGGCCACCGCGGTGCGGCTGACGGGGGAGGACGGGTCCGGGACCGTCTCCGGCCCGCTGTCGGCGCCCGGAGCGCCGGAGGTGCGGGCGGCGCCGTGAGGGGAGGACCGGTACCGATTCTGCGGCTGGGCGACACGCTCGTCACCGGCTTGCTCAACGAACTCGACGACTCCTCGGCTCTCGCGCTGGCCGAGGAACTGACCGACCGCATCGTCTCCGACCGGGCGCGCAGCGTACTGATCGACATCTCCCGCGTGGAGATCATCGACTCCTTCGTGGCACGTGCGCTGATGGAACTCTCGACGATGGCGCAACTGCTGGGGGCCCGGGTGGTCGTGGCGGGCATGCGGCCCGCCGTGGCCATCACCCTGGTGGAGCTGGGCATCGAACTGAAGGGCGTGGAGACGGCGTTGAACGCCGAGCAGGGCATGGCGGCCCTCGGCTGGCGCCACGCGTCCTCCGGCATGCAGGAGTCGCCGACGTGAGGACTTTCGGCGGCGCCGACGGCGGGCGTGGCGAGCGGCTGGTCCCCGGACAGCAGGCTCCCGCGCGCGGCCGGACCACCGGTCCGGCGGTCCCGGGGCGGCGCGCGGAGCCCGAGGAGCGCCCGCCGGAGCCTGTCGACGGCTCGTCCGGCGCGGCGGAGGGGACCGGGACCGCCACCCATCCGGTGTGCACGGACGAGGACCTGCTGCTGGTACGGCACGCGGTGCGCGCGGCCACGGTGGAGGCCGGGTTCAGCCTCGTCGACCAGACCCGGGTCGTCACCGCCGCCAGTGAACTGGCCCGCAACGCCTATGTGCACGGCGGCGGGGGTGCGCTGACCATCGAGCTGCTGCGGCACGGCACCCGGCGGGGGGTGCGGCTGACGGTGCGGGACGAGGGCCCCGGGATCGATGACCTGCCCAGCGCCCTGGCCGACGGCTACACCACCGGGGCCGGGCTGGGACACGGCCTGGGCGGGGCGCGGCGGCTCATGCACGAGTTCGAGGTGCGCTCGGAGCCGGGCAGCGGAGCCATGGTCACCGCCGTACGGTGGAGCGAGCGGTGAGCGGAGGCGAGCCCGGGGCCGTGCCGACGGCGCAGGTGCGGATCGATCACCACAGCGCTGTCCATCTCGCCGCCGACCTGGCCCGGCGCACGGCACGGCGGTGCGGGCTGGACGGCTCGCTCCCGGACCAGGCGGCCGCTGTCGCCAGCGAGCTGGCCAGCAATCTGGACAAGCACGCCGACGACGGCGTCGTCTACCTCCAGCCCCTCCCGCCGGGCGGGGGGTTCGAGGTGCTGGCCGTCGACCGGGGGCCGGGAATGGGAGAGTTGCAGCGCTGCCTGACCGACGGCTACACCACCACGAACACGCTCGGCACCGGCCTGGGCGCGGTCAGCCGGGTCGCGGACGCCTTCGTGATCCGCACTCGGGTACCGGACGGCACCGTCGCCTCCGCCCGGTTGACGCCCCGCGCCGGCTCCGCGGCCGGAGAGTCCGCCGAACGGCCCGGTCCGGGCGGGCTGCCCGGCCACCGCGTCGGTGCGATCTGCCTGCCGGCCGAGGGCGAGGAGCACTGCGGGGACGGATGGTCCCTGCACGCCGCGGCGGGGCGGGTGACGGCGGCCGTGGTCGACGGACTGGGGCACGGCGAGGCCGCGGCCCGCGCCACCCGCGTGGCGCTGCGCGTCGCACGTGAGGTGCCGGACAGCGCCCTGCCGGCGCTCATGTCGAAGATGCACCGGGCTCTGCGGCACACCCGCGGGGCCGCTGTCGGGCTGGTGCGCCTCGAACCCGGACAGCTGCACTTCTGCGGGGTCGGCAACGTGCGCGTCTGCGTGCTCCACCACGACCGGTCCCCCCGGCGGATCGAGAGCCGTCCGGGGATCGTCGGGTGGAACCTTCCCACCCCGCACGTCCGCACCGAGCCGCTGGCGGCCGACCGGCTGGCGGTGGTCCACTCCGACGGTATACAGGCCCGCTGGTCGCACGATCCCTCCCGGTTCCTGTCGCACCTGCCGGCGCCGCTGCTGCCCGCGGCTCTGGCACACCGGCACCGCCGGCTCCGGGACGACGCCACCGCACTGGCACTGACAGGACTGCGATGAAGCAGACGAGGCTGGAGAGCGGGCAGCTGACCACGTTGGGCGGAGTGCGGCGAGCCGTGCGCCGCCTCGCCCGGACCCACGGTGTCCCGGCCGAACTGCGGGCCCGGCTGGTGGTGTCCGTCGCCGCCGTCGCACGGGACGAACTCGCCGAAGGCCGCGGTGTCCGGGTCCGCCTCTCCTCGGCGGGTGCGGGGGAGACGCATGGCGGCGGCGAAGCCCTCGCCTGCGTCCTGGCGCCCGTGGGCACCGCCTTCGAGGCCGGTCGGCGAGAGCTCGACGGACTGCCCCTGCCCGCCACGACCGACGCGGACGGTGCCGCGGTATGGCACCTTCCGCCGCGCACGTCCGGGAACGGAGCCGCGCACCTCCCCGATGGCGAGGCGGTCTCCGACGGTGAGGTGGCCCCTGCCCGGGAGGCGGTCACCGAGGGGGAGGCGGTCCACGAGGAACTGCGGGCGGTACTGGACCGCTGCGACGCCGTGGAGGCCGAGCACCGCTTGCTGAAAGCGGAGTTGGAGGAGACCAACAGCGGTGTCCTGGCCCTCTACGTCCAACTCGAGGAACGCGACGAGCAGTTGCACCGCACCCACGGACAGATGCTGCGCGAACTGGAGGAGGCGCTGCGCCCGGCACCGCTCGAGGTGTCCGGTCTGGATCTGGCCGTGCACTACGCTCCCGCGGAGACCGACGCCCCCACCGGCGGTGACCTCTACGACTGGTTCCGGCTGCCCGACGGCACGGTGCACATCACCGTGGTCGACGCGCTGGGGCACGGGGTCCGCAGTACCGGAGCCGCCCTCAACGTCACCCAGACCGTGCGGACGCTCGCTCTGGAGGGCCACCCGCCGGGGACCATCGTCGAGCGGGCGAGTGAGATCCTGGCCAGCATCGACCCCCAGTTGCTGGCCACCGTCCTGCTCGCCCGGGTGGACCCCGACAGCGGGGAGGTGCTGCTGGCCAACGGCAGCCATCCGCCGGCCCTGGTCGTACGGGAGGAGGGCACCTCCTCCTACCTCCAGGTGGCCGGACGCGGGGTGGGCTTTCCGCTGCCGGGCAGCGAGGACGTGCTCCGTACCCGCCTCGCCCCCGGTGACCTGCTGGTGCTGTACACCGACGGGCTGACCGAGAGCCGCAAAGACCCCCTGGAGGGCGAGGCCCGGCTGGTCGACTCCGCGGCCCGGCACCGGCGGCGTCCCATCGAGGAGATCCCCGAGGCGATCGCCGAGGACATGCACACCGTCGTGCTGCACCCGGACGACACCCTCGCCCTGGCACTGCGGGTGCCCCGCGGGTGAGCGGTCGGCCGCTGCGCGGGTGAGCGGCCGGTGTGCCGGGGATCCGGTCGGGGCGAGCGCTGCCGGACCGGGGCCCGGCCACCTCGGAGGCGTGAACTCCTCCGTGCAGGGCACACGGACCGATGCACACGCCATATCCGCCGTACGGAGGAGGCGGCGAGCGTGATCACGTCGGCACCCGGCCCCGCGCGGCCCGGGCGAGGACACCCGTGGTGCACCTCGGTCGCCGCCACCAGCCGCCTCGCCGCCGACCAGGGACCGTCTCCACAGTGATCAGAATCCTCAGCGTCGCAGCCCTCGCGCTCGCGGCCGTCCTGGCCGCCGCCCTGTCCGTGCAGTCCCCGTGGTGGTGGCTGCCCGCCGCGCTGCTGCTCGTACCCGCCGTGATCGGCGTGTACGACCTTCTCCAGCGCAAGCACGCGGTGCTGCGCAACTACCCGGTGCTGGGCCATCTGCGGTACCTGCTGGAGAGCATCCGCCCGGAGTTGCAGCAGTACTTCATCGAGCGGAACCACGACGGCCGCCCCTACGACCGCGACACCCGCGACCTCGTCTACCAGCGGGCGAAGGGCACCGCCGCCGAGGAGCCCTTCGGCAGCGAGCGGGACCTCTACGCCACGGGCTATGAGTTCCTGACCCCCTCCCTGGGCCCGGTGCCGCCCCCCGAGACGCCACCGACCGCGCGCATCGGCGGCCCGGAGTGCACACAGCCCTACGACATGGCGTTGCTCAACGTCTCGGCGATGAGCTTCGGGTCGCTCTCCGCCAACGCCGTTCTCGCCCTCAACCAGGGCGCCGCGCTGGGCGGCTTCGCGCACGACACCGGCGAGGGCGGCATATCCGACTACCACCTGCGGCACGGCGGCGACCTGGTGTGGGAGATCGGCACCGGGTACTTCGGCTGCCGCACGGAGGACGGCGGCTTCGACCCGGACCAGTTCGCCGAGAAGGCCGCGCTCGACCAGGTCAAGTGCGTGGAGCTGAAACTCTCCCAGGGGGCCAAGCCGGGCATCGGCGGCGTGCTTCCCGGCGGAAAGGTGAACGCCGAGATCGCGCGGGTGCGCGGGGTGCCGGAGGGCCGGACCGTGATCTCGCCGCCCTACCACCGGGTGTTCTCCACACCGCGCGAGCTGGTCCGGTTCCTGGCCCGGATGCGGGAGCTGGCCGGCGGCAAGCCCGTCGGCGCCAAGCTGTGCGTCGGCAGCCGGCGCGATGTGCTGGCCCTGTGCAAGGCCATGCTCGCGGAGGGGACCGCGCCCGACTTCATCGTCGTCGACGGCGCCGAGGGCGGGACGGGTGCCGCGCCGCTGGAGTTCTGCGACCACATGGGCCTCCCGCTGTCCGAGGGGTTGATGACGGTGCACAACGCGCTGGTCGGTACCGGACTGCGGGAGGGGATCCGCATCGGCGCGAGTGGCAAGGTGGCCACCGGCTCCGACATCGTCAAGCGGCTGATCCAGGGCGCCGACTACACCAACGCGGCCCGCAGCATGATGTTCGCCGTCGGGTGCCTCCAGGCCATGAGCTGCCACACCAACGCCTGCCCCAGCGGCGTCGCCACCCAGGATCCGCGGCGGGCCCGGGCGCTCGATGTCACCGACAAGTCAGCGCGCGTGCACCGCTTCCAGGACGCCACGGTCCGCAGCGCCCTGCGGATCATGGCCGCCATGGGGGCGAGCTCGGTGAGTGAACTCGGCCCGCACATGCTGTGCCGCAGGCTGGACCCGGTCACCATCCGCTCCGCTGCGCAACTGCACGAGTGGCTCACCCCAGGCCAGTTGCTCAAGGACCCGCCGGAGGACTGGGCCGCCGACTGGGCCGCCGCCGACCCGGACCGCTTCGCGGCTGCTTGACCCGTACCTCGTCGTTCCCGCACCCGACCGCCGAGCGGGCGGTGCGGGCGCGCTGCACGCGCCGCACCGCCCGCTCGGCGGCTGCAGGGCAGGCGCAGGGCTCAGGCGTCCTGCGGATCCTGCTCCGCGAGGATCTCGCGGACCCGGGCCGCGGGCAGTGTCGACCGCAGGGCCAGCCAGACCACCAGGCCGCTGAGGACGAAGGTGGCGGCGGCTCCGAGGCCGAGGCCGAGCACGCCGAGATTGCCCGCGCTCTCCGCCTTCTTCGGGAAGTCGCCGAGGTAGCTGACGAGAGCCAGTCCGGCGAACCACACCAGCACCCACCAGCCGTACTGGAAGTCGAGGGCGGGTGTGCGCTGCTTCGTGGTGGCGTGGTGCACCGCCATCAGGACATAACCCAGTCCGATGGCGAGGAACAGCTTCCAGTTGGTGTCCCACCCGGTCCAGTAGACGATCAGATTGGTGGACCACAGGGCGACGAAGGACACCACCGGGCCCAGCTTGCCCAGACTGAACGGACGGGTCTGCTCGGGAAGTTGCTTGCGCATCGCGAGCAGCACCAGGGGCCCGCAGCCGAAGGAGAGCACGGTGCTGTTGGTCACGAATTCCACCAGCTGGCTCCAGCCGGGGAACGGCAGGAAGAAGAAGCAGCCCACCGCGAACGCGAGTATCAGACTCACCCACGGCACGCCGGTGGCGTTCACCTTCGCCAGCCCGGCCGGCGCGTTGCCGTTGCGCCCCATGGCGTAGGAGATGCGAGCGGTGACACCGGCATAGATCAGCCCGGTGTCACCGGGGGAGATGATGGCGTCGGCATAGAGCAGCCCCGCCAGCCAGACGGCGCCGAGGATGCCTGCGATGGCGGCGAGCGGGCCGAAGGTGGCCAGGACGTCGCCGTGCGAGCTGAAATGGGCGCCGACCGCTTGCCAGCCTTCGGCCTTGATGGCGCTGGTGGGCACCGCGCCGATGAAAGCAGTCTGCAGCAGGACGTAGATGATGCCGCACAGGACGACGGAGCCGATCATGGTGAGCGGGACGTTCCGTTTCGGGTTGTCCGTCTCGCCCGCGAGCTCGACTCCCTGGCGGAATCCGAAGAAGGAGAAGGCGATACCGGCGCTCGCCACTGCCGAGAAGACGCCCTGTGCTCCGTAGGGCGCGAAGCCGCCCACGTCTCCGCCCATGCTGAAGTGGTCAGTGGTGAAGCCCATGGCGAAGAACACCGCTATCACCAGCAGAATGATGGCGAGCTTCCACCACACCAGTACGTTGTTTATTCGGGCGAACCAGCGGACTCCGAAAAAGTTGACGGCCACGAAAATTGCCATCAGCAGCACGGAGACGCCCGTTCCCGCGGGGGTCAGGACGGCCTCGTTGTTCTCGTCGAGCCGCTGGAGCCAGGAGAGCCAGTTCGTGGAGTACTGGACGACTGCCAGCACCTCCACGGGTGCCACCGCCGCGGCCGCGATCCAGGTGACCCAGCCCATCGAGAAGCTGGTGAAGGAGCCGAACGAGTAGTGCGGGTAGCGGGCCACCCCTCCCGAGTGCGGGAACATCGTGCCCAGTTCGGAATAGGTCATGCCGATGAAAATGAACATCACGGCGCCGATGGCCCAGGAGAGTATGGCGGCGGGGCCGGCCATCTGAGCGGCGTCGAGCGCGCCGAAGAGCCATCCGGAACCGATGATGGAGCCGACCGCGGTGAACAGCAGGCCGACGGTGCCGAATTCACGTTTCAGTCGACTGTCGTCCCCGGCGGATACTGATGTGTCCGGGGTCTTGTTGTCAATGGCCATTAAGGAACCTCCTCTGCTTGCTCAGATGTCGCGATTTGCCGCATCTGGGAATTTCGCGCAGCATCTTCGGTGGGCCGCCGTCGTAGGCCGTCCGGGGGTCCAGTAGAAGCGATGATTGAATCCATGGCTTTAAAGAAACGACAAAGATGTACAGTGAAGCGAGGTTGCGCCGTCATGCGGGGCTCACGGTCGCGATCCGGCGCGGTCTCCCTGGGGGGCGCCGGTGCCCGGGGAGCGGGCCGGCCGACCGTGCCGGTGTCGAGGACCTCGACCTGGGGTGGGCCGCGTGGGCCCGGCTGTCGGGCGAGGAGGACAGCACCAGCGGCTGCCACCGGAGGGGCCCGGCACCAGCCGGTGACGGCGACGGCCGTCGCGCTCGCCGCGAAAGGACCGTGGAGCGCGTCCCGGCCCTCGGTGAGGGGCGGCTGCTGACCGTCCTCGGGACCGATACGTCCTCAGGGCTGCGGGCCATCGGCGGGTGGCAGCGGGACGACAGGCACGGACGGCCCGCCGGGACGTTGCAGAGGTGCACGGCAGACAGGTGCACACAAGAGGAGCGCCGCGACGTGCTCGCGGCCAGGGCCGTGTCGGAGCGGCTGACCCACGAGCAGGGCGGAAACGGATGCGATGAGGCAGGCGGACGGGCCGGGATTCGACCGGCGACTGCTGGCGCCGATGCTGCTGGGCTCGGTCCTGAACCCGGTCAACTCGACGATCATCGCCGTCGCGCTCGTGCCCATCGGGGCTGCGCTGGGCGCACCTCCCTCGCAGACCGCGTGGCTGGTCTCCGCCCTCTACCTGGCCACCGCGCTCGGGCAGCCGGTCGTGGGACGGCTCATCGACCTCTTCGGCCCCCGCAGGCTGTTCCTCCTCAGCACCGCTCTGGTCGGGGTCGCCGGTGTGGTCGGCACCGCGGCGCCGAACCTGGGGGTGCTGATCGGTGCCCGGGTCCTGCTCGGGTTCGGCACCTGTGCGGGCTACCCCTCCGCGATGGCCCTGGTGCGCAGCGAGGCGGAGCGCACGGGCCGGGACAGTCCCCGCGAGGTGCTGACAGCGCTGGCGGTCGCCAACCAGACCGTCGCCGTCGTGGGCCCGCTGCTGGGCGGTCTGCTGATCGCGGCGGGCGGCTGGCGCGCGACGTTCGCGCTGAACGTGCCGTTGTCCGTCGCGGCAGTGCTGCTGGGCCTGCGCCGGCTGCCGCGTACCACGGGACGGGACCGGAACCGGTCCGCTCGGAGCGGCCCCCGGCCGGGGGCAGGCGAGCCCGGCCCCGGATCGGGCGAGTCCCGGCCCGGGTGCGGGGAGAACGGGCCCGGGGAGAACGGGGCCGCGGCGGACAGCGGGACCCCGCCTCGCGAGCGCCCGGCTGCCCGGCTGGATCTTCCCGGCATGGCCCTGTTCGCCGCGACGCTCACCTCGCTGCTGCTGTTCCTGATGAACCTGCACCTGCGCGACTGGTATCTGCTGGTGCTCTCCGCCACCGCGGGAACCGCTTTCGCCGTACGGGAGTTGCGCACCGCCGCTCCCTTCATCGACCTGCGGGTGCTCGGCGGGAACACCCCGCTGCTGGCCACGTTCGGTCGGGCGCTGCTGGCCTACACGGTCTCCTACTCCTTTCTCTACGGTTTCAGCCAGTGGACGGAGGAGGGCTACGGACTGACGCCCTTCCACGCCGGGCTGGTGCAGATGCCCATGTTCCTGCTGGCGATCGGCGTGGCCATCGTCGCGGGGCGGCGTGCCGGGGTCCGGGGAAAGCTGGTGGTCGGCGCGCTGGGGCAGCTCGCCGCCAGCGCGGTGCTGCTGACGCTCACCGGGCGGAGCGCACTGTGGACGCTGGTGCTGGTCGCCCTGATCTTCGGAGTCCCGCAGGGACTGAACAACCTCGCCCTGCAGAACTCCGTCTACTTCCAAGCCGATCCCGAGCGCACCGCCTCCTCGGCCGGGCTGCTGCGCACCTTCGCCTACATCGGTTCGATGGTCGCCTCCTCCGCGGCCGCCGCGTCCTTCGGGCAGCGTGCCGACACGGCGGGCATGCACCGGCTCGGCTGGGTGATGCTCGGCGCCGGTGCGCTCCATCTCCTGCTGACCGCGTTCGACCGGTCGCTGGGCCGGGTGGCGACAGCGGACGCCCGGGCGGCTGCGGAGTAGCCCGCCTGTGGGCGGCCGACCGGACCTGCCCACCGCATCCGATCCGAGAGGCACCCTCATGTCCCGCACCGCACTGCTCGTCATGGACTTCCAGCACAACACCCTCGCCCGGATGCCCGACGGCTGTCTGCCGCGTGCGGTGCGCGCCCTGGAAACGGCCCGCACCGCCGGTGTCCGGGTCCTCCACATCGCACTCGGGCTGCGCCCCGGCCACCTCGATGTCCATCCGCGCAACAAGACCTTCGGCGCCCTGCCGTCCCACCTCTTCACGCCCGACGATCCCGGCGCCGCCCTCCATCCCGACGCCGCTCCCGCCGACGGGGAGCTCGTCGTCCACAAGAACCGCGTCAGCGCGTTCGCCGGGAACGGTCTCCAGCAGCTGCTGGCCGCCCAGGACATCGGCCACCTCGTCCTGGCCGGCATCTCCACCGGCGGGGTCGTCCTCTCCACCGCCCTGCGGGCCGTCGACCTCGACTACCGGGTCACCGTCCTGTCCGACGCCTGCGCCGACTCCGACCCCGCCCTGCACGACATGCTGCTCGGCTCGGTCCTCGCCCGGCGTTGCGAGGTCACCACCGTCGACGCCTGGCGAGGGACTCTCGAGGGCCCTGACACCTGAGCGCGCCGCGCCGCCGCTCCTCGGGCGCGGCCGGGAGTGCGCCCGCACGGAGGGCGCGTCCGGGCATGCGCCGGGGGTCTCACCGCCCGCTGGGAGGATCGTCCGGGCGCCGGTAGCGGGCGCTCTGGTGTGGCGGCCCACGGTCCCGACCGGCCAGGCCCGAAGCGCGCCTCGGAGCCCGTCGGAAGTCGCCCCCTGGCTCGGCCGACGGCGGGCCGCCGGTGAACCGCCCGCTGTGCGCATCCGTCGTGCGTACGCAGACGAATTGCCCCGAGAGGTGACCCGAGAGGCGTGTTGTGCGCGCGAGACCACTGACATCACTGCGATCACTGCGATCGTTCAAACCCCTACTACTCGCTCTACTGCTGGTCGTCGCCGGTGTGTCGGCCGTCACTGCGGCAGAGCTCCGCGGCCCTTCCGAAGGCAGGGACCGCATCACCGGAGCGTCGGCGTCCGGCTCGGAACACACCGTCACCCTGCGGAACCAGACAGCGGAACGCGTCTGGGTCGGAGCCGGGGTCAACGCCGACGGCTCCCAGCCGCTCACCGGACTGCCGGTGCTGGACCCCGGGCAGTCCGCCACCGTCACCATTCCCGAGCACTCCTCGGCCGGACACTGGCGCGGCAAGTTCTTCGCCCGTCAGGGCTGCGGCGGCGAGGAGGGCAGCACCTTCCACTGCGCCGTGGGCGACTGCGGCCCCTACGCCGACCACTGCACCACGGGTGAACAGCCCACCAGTCTGGCCGAGTTCAACTTCGACCCGGCCGACTCCGCGGCTCCCTGGTACAACGTCAGCTATGTCAACGCCGTCTCGGCGGCGGTCACCATCACCCCCGACGGGGTGACCCCGCCCGAGAACGGCGGGGAGTGCGCCGCGGTGGGCTGCCCCACCGACCTGCTGGCCCACTGCCCGCCCGAGAACCTCACCAAGGACGGGAAGTCCGGCAAGCCGCTGGTGTGCGTCAACCCGAACCGCGACGCGAAGACCGCCTACAGCGAGGCGCTCACCAAGCAGTGCCCCACCGCCTACGCGTGGTCCAAGCACGACACCGAGAGCGGTAACCAGGTCGTGCGCCAGTGCAGCCACTGCAAGGGCCTGACCGTCACCTTCCACGGCCGGGGCGGCACCGAGAAGCCCCGCAACGCCCCTGCGCGCCGGGGCAACAAGGACCAGCCCCGGCACGGCGACGACGCCACCCCCGCGAACGGCAAGGGCGTGGCGCTCAACCCCGTCGGCGGCGCCTCCCAGGCGCTCAAGGATTCCGGCGCCCACTGGTACCACAACTGGGCCTCCTCCAGCGCGGGGGTCGACAAGCCCGAGGGCGCCGAGTTCGTCCCGACGATCTGGGGCCCCGGATCGGTCACCGACGCCGAGCTGAACAACGCCGCGAAGGAGGGCAGGAACCTGCTGGCCTTCAACGAGCCCGACTCGGCCTCGCAGGCCAACATGACGCCCGAGCAGGCGCTGGATCTGTGGCCCCGGCTGCAGAAGACCGGCCTGCGGATGGGGGCCCCGGCCGTCGCCACCGGCGCCGACAAGGCGGGCGGCTGGCTGGACCGGTTCATGAAGGGTGCCGACGAGCGCGGGCTGCGGGTCGACTTCATCCCCGTGCACTGGTACGGCTCCGACTTCGGGCCCGCCGCGGCCGGCCAGCTGGCCGACTACGTCAAGCGCGTCCACGACCGGTACAAGAAGCCCGTCTGGGTGACCGAGTACGCCCTCATCGATTTCACCCAGGGCACTCCCCGCTATCCGAACGAGCAGCAGCAGACCGCCTTCATCAAGTCCTCCACCGAGAAGCTGGAGAACCTGGACTTCGTGAAGCGGTACGCCTGGTTCGCTCTCAACACCGAGACCAGCCCGACCGGTCTCTACAACGGTCCCACCGCGAACGCCGGCGGAAAGGCCTTCCGGTCCGCGGGCTGACCCGCCACCGGAGGTGACCTCCCCGTCGGCCCCCCCCCCCCCCCCCGCCCCCCCGCCCCCCCCCACGCCCGCCCCCCCCTCCCGCGGCGCACACCGCCCCCGTGCGCGGGCCCCCCCCCCCACCGGTGGTCCCCCCCCCGGCGCCCCCCCCCCCCCCCCCGCCCCCCCCCCCCCCACGGCTGCCGGGCCACGTGCCCGGTGTGCCCGCCGGCCCGGCCCGGTTCCGCGGCGCGGTGCGACAATGGCGGGGTGGAACTGCGTCAGGCCGCTCACGCGGCGGGCATCGGTGTGGTCGCCGCGAGCGAGCACCTGGGGCCTTCCCGCCTGCACCGGGCCCTGCCCGCGCTGCGCGGACGGCTCGTCGTCAGCCTGGGCGCCCCGATGGAGGTGCGGTACGACGGGCAGGTCCGCCACCTGCAGGCAGTGGTCGCCGGACTGATGCGGCCCGGCGCCGCCACCCCGGAGCTCGTGCTGCGGTCCCACCAGCCGACGGTGTACGTCGACCTGGCACCCTCGGCCCTGCACCGGCTGACCTCGGTGCCGCCCCGCGAGCTGGACGCGGGCGGCGTCGACGCCGATGTGCTGCTCCCGTGGGCGCACCGGTTGGGCGAGGAACTCGCGGCCCGGCCCGCCGACCGGAGGGAGGCCCTCGTGCGGGAGCACCTCCTCCGGTGTCTGGACCGGGCGGACCGGCTCGAGGTGCGCCGGGACGCCCATGCGGCGCTGCGGATCATCGGCGCGTGCGAGGGGCGGATCTCCGTCGAGGAGCTGGCCCGGCAGGTCCACCTCGGTCCGCGCCGCCTGCGGCAGGTGATGCACGATGCGCTCGGCATCGGCCCGAAGTTCGCCTCCCGCGTCGCGCGGCTGGCCGCGGCCCTCGACCGGGCCCGCGCGGGGGCCGATTCCTGGGCCCGGGTCGCCGCCGAGAGCGGCCACCACGACCAGAGCCACCTCGTCCGCGACTTCAAGGACCTCATGCGGACGACTCCGACCGGGTGGCTCGCGGAAGAGGGCCGGAATCTACAAGGCCGCCGCCTCCCCGCTACGTGATCATCGAGCCATGACCGACGAACTGATGCCCAAGCTGCTCGTGTCCGACGCGGACGCGGCGATCGACTTCTGCACCGAGGCCCTGGGTGCCGTCCTCACCACCCGGGTGGCCGGCGACGACGGCGTCGTGCACCACGCCGAACTCACCGTGGGCTCCACGACCCTCGCGCTGGCGCAGAGCGTCCCGGACTGGGGTTGGCACGATCCCGCTTCGCTGGGAGGCTCACCCGTCCTCCTCACGGTCCACGTGTCCGATCCGGACGCCACGGCGGACCGTATGGTGCGGCTGGGGGGTGAGCTGGTGATCCCCGTCGAGAACCGCCCCTACGGCAAGCGGCAGGGCCGGGTGCGCGACCCCTTCGGGCACCTGTGGGTGATCAGCGGCGCCCTGCGGTAGGCGCGGGCGGGGCGGTCCGCGGCCGCGCGCCCCGCCGCCCGCCGCCCGCCTCCCGGGACGGGGGAGGCGGGCAGCGGGGGCGGTCCGGGCGTCAGATCCGCGCGGAATCCGCCGGGCGCGGCGCCGGGTCGACGGCTGATCCCTCCGCGGCGGGTTCCGGCTCCGCCGCGGGCGCGTGGCCGCCCTCGCTGAGGCCGAAGCGGTCGTGGAACCTGCGCAGGAATCCGGGTGCGTACCAGGCCGAGCGGCCCAGCAGGCGCATCGCGGCGGGGACGAGGATGCCGCGTACGGCGACGGCGTCGATGAGGATGGCCAGGCCGCTGCCCAGACCGAACAGCTTCATGAAGCTGATCTCGGCGACTCCGAACGCGAAGAAGCTCACCGCCAGCAGGCAGGCCG
The DNA here is from genome assembly GCF_042869575.1 of Streptomyces sp. NPDC006925. Classification (NCBI taxonomy): domain Bacteria; kingdom Bacillati; phylum Actinomycetota; class Actinomycetes; order Kitasatosporales; family Streptomycetaceae; genus Streptomyces; species Streptomyces sp. NPDC006925. The sequence goes on along the minus strand of NZ_JBIAGB010000003.1, from coordinate 460,250 downwards.
CGGCGCTGACGATGCGCCCGGTGTGCCCGAGGCCGTTGGCCACGGCGGACTGGTTGTCCTCGCCGCGCTCGTGGAGTTCCTTGATCCGACTGGTGACGAACACCTCGTAGTCCATCGAGAGGCCGAAGGCGATGCAGAACATCAGCACGGTCATCGACGTCTCCATCGGCTGCGGGGTGAAGCCGAGCAGCCCGGAGAGATGGCCGTCCTGGAAGATCCAGGTCATGACGCCGACGGTCGCCCCCAGGCTGATCACGTTGAGGGCCAGGGCGCGCAGCGGCTGCACGATGCTGCCGGTGAACAGGAAGAGCAGCAGGAAGGTGGTGACGACGACCAGACCCACGGCGAGCGGGAGCCTGCCGGCGATGGAGGCGTTGGAGTCGACCAGTTCGGCGTCGGTCCCGCCCACCAGCGGGTGCGTCCCCGGCGGCGGCGAGGCCGTGCGGACCTCCTCGACCAGGTCCCGGGCCGCCTCCGACTTCGGGGTCAGGGAGCTGACCACGTTGAGCTGCTGCGCGGCGGGACGACTCAGCGCCGGGTTGCCGGGGCCGGTCGCCGCGGCCTGCCCGTCGGCGTAGACCCCCGTGCCGGCCTCGACCCGGACGACTCCGTCCAGTTCGGAGAGTGCGGCCGCGTACGACGCGAGCGCGGGCTCTTCCACGGCGCGGTCGATGACGATGTGCAGGGCGGCGGCGTCGTTGCCGTCGAAGTTCTCCCGGAGCGAGGTCGAGACCTGGCGGCTCTCGGCGTTCTCGGACAGCACGCGTTCGTCCGGGGTGCCGAAGGTGATGCCCAGCAGCGGGCTCGCCGCGGCCAGCAGCACCGCGAGGACGGGCAGCGCGGTGAGCGCGGGCCGCCGCATGACGGTGCGGGCCAGCCGCCCCCAGCCGGTCGCGGCGGATCCGGCACGCCCCGGCTTCGCCCACGGCATCCGTCCGCTGTCGACGCGGCGTCCCAGCACGTTCAGCAGGGCCGGCATCACGAACAGGCTCGCCAGGGCCGCGATGACGACGACACCGACCCCGGAGTAGCCGAACGAGCGGAGGAAGTACTGGGGGAAGACCATGAGCGCCGCGAGTGCGGCCGCCACGGTCGCGGCGGAGAACGCGACCGTGCGCCCCGCGGTGCTCATCGTCGTGCGGACGGCGTCCTCCACGCTCGCCCCCGACGCGAGCTGTTCGCGGAACCGGCTGATCATCAGCAGGGCGTAGTCGACGCCGAGTCCGAGGCCGAGGGCCGTGGTCAGGTTGATCGCGAAGACGGAGACGTCGGTGACGCTGCCGACGAGGAAGAGCTGCGCGAACACCCCTACGATGGCGATGAGCGCGATGAGCAGCGGCAGCAGCGCGGAGACCACGGTGCCGAAGACGACCAGGAGCAGCACCAGGACGAGCGGTACGGCGATGGACTCGGCCAGCACGAGGTCCTCCTCGGTCTGCGGCCCCATCTCGTGGCTGACTCCGGCGCTGCCGCCGGCCTTGACCGTGAGGGTGTCCTTGTACGTTCCGCCGTAGGCGTCGAGGACGTGCTCGGTGTTCTCCTGCTGCTCCGCGTCGTGCCCCTTCACCCGGGCGAGTACGAGGGCTTCGCGGCCGTCCTCGGAGCGGAGTGCGGCACTGCCGGTGTCCCAGTACGAAACCACCTTCCCCAGGTCCTGTTCGGCCTTGAGATCGGAGACCAGGGCCCGGCCGGTCCGCTCGGCCGCCGGGTCGTCGACGCGGCCGTCGGCGGCGCGGACCAGCAGGACCAGGTTCGTCTCGCCGCCGAACTCCTTCTCGATGGCGTCGCGGGCCCGGGAGGACTGGGAGGCCGGGTCGTCGAAGCCGCCCGCGAGCAACTTGCCGAACGCGCCCGCGCCCAGGGCGCCCATGAGGGCGACGACCACGGCGGCGACGATCAATACCAGCCGGGACCGGCGGATCGCCAGCTCGGCTATGCGCTCAAACACGCGGAATCTCCTTCTTGCGTCCGTACAGGGAAACGACGGGGAACAGCCGGGTTCGGCGTGCCCGCACGGGGCGCGCGACCTCACCGGGGCGGCGTGGGGCCGGTCTCTTCGTCGCCGGGCATGACGCTAGTGAGGAGATGAAGAATTTGGCAGTGTCAGATTTTCTTAACATGTCTGCCGAGGGCTGGGTGGCGGTCGGCGGGGGCTCGCCGGCGAGCGGCGGGGGCCGGGTGGCCGAACCCGTGTACAACCGCCGCCGCTGATGTTTTACTTCACTTCCGCGATGCCTGGTGTGTGCCTCAACTGCACGCATATGAGGCGTCGTTACGTCATTCGCTTGTCTATTGCAAAGAGAAGGATTCCACGTGAAGCGTAGGATCGGTGGACTGCTCGGCACCGTCTTCCTGAGTGCCGTCGCCGTACTGGGTTCGGGTTCCGTCGCGCAGGCCCAGCAGGCCGACGCGGACCTCGCGAAGCTGCACTGCACCAACTGGACGTTCTGCCTCTTCCAGCACGACGCCTACCGCGGCACCAGCGCCCGCATCTTCCTCGAGAACGTCCCGAACCTGGCGGCTTCGGACTACAGGTTCGACAACAAGGCGAGTTCCATGTCGAACAACACCGGCTACAGCGTCACGCTGTACCAGTACAAGAACTACGGCGGCACCCGCTATGTCGCCCGGAAGCAGAGCGAGGACAAGGACTTCACCAACAACCACTTCGACAACAAGGCCAGTTCGGTGAAGTTCCAGTTCTAGGAACGGTCCGAAGCCCGACGACATGCTCATGCAGCAGCGCGGCGCGGACCCGTCCGCGCCGCGCCCCCGCTCGCCGGAGGCCGATCGTGCCGCTCTGCCGTTCCAGGGCCGTCCTGCCCCTGAACTCGACGCTGCTCTGCCTGCTCTGCCTGCTCTGCCTGCTCACCGGGTGCGCCGGGGAGCCGCACCCCGGACCGGATCCGGAGGCCGCGGCAGGCGGACCGGCCGCCGCCTCCGTCCCGCCGCCCGGCGAGGAGGCGCGGGCGATCAGCGTGCCGCTGGACCGCTACGACCCCTCGCCCGCCGAACAGGAGGTCCTCGACGCCGCCGAGGACCTGCTGACCGCCCGGTGCATGCGCCGCCGGGGGCTGTCCTGGGAGCGGCTGCCGAGAACCGCCGCGCAGGACGCAGAGCCGCGCAACCGGCGCCGCTACGGGGTGGTGGAGCCCGAGATCGCCCGCGGCTACGGCTACCACCTGCCCCCGGACCGGCCCGGCGTCGCCCGCCGTGCGGCGGCCGCGGCCGCGCGCCGCGCAGGACTCGGCGACGCCGGAAAGACGGCTGCCTACGGTCCGGAAGGACGTCCTGGCAAGGCAACCGGCGGCTGTGTGAAGCAGGCGGAGGACGCACTGCTCGACGACGTGCCCGACGCGGACTTCGCGCTGCTGGACGACACCATCGGCACCACCTACGAGCGCTCCATGAAGGCCCGTTCCGTGGCGCGGGTCTTCCGCGCCTGGAGCGCCTGCATGCGGCAATCCGGCTACCGCTACGCCGATCCGATGCAGGCGCTCTCGGACGAGCGCTGGCTGCGGGGCGACCGGGCCTCCGCGGCCGAGATCCGGCAGGCCCGCACGGACGTCCGCTGCAAGAAGGGCACCGACCTGGTCGCCGTGTGGAACGCGGCCGAGAACCGCATCCAGCGCGCGGCGATCGGCGAACACCCCGCGGCCTTCGCGAAACTGCTGCGGGCCCAGCGTGCCTGGATGGCGGCCGCCCGGCGGGTCCTGGAGGGGAGCTGAGCCGACGCATCCGCCGACGGGGGCCGGCGGCGGCCCGCGCGGCCCGTCGCGCGGTGGTGTGCGCCGCGCGGTGGCCGCGGCTCAGTCCGCCGTGCGCAGCGCTTCCGTGATCTCCTCGTCCGCGACGGCCATGGCGGCCTCGGCCCGGGTGTACCAGATCTCGCGCCGTGCCGCGGAGAGACCCGCCCACGGGTGCCGCTCGGCGCTGTACCCCAGAGTGCGGTACAGCGCTGTCGCATAGCGTTCACGCCGGTCGGTCTCGCTCATGTGGTCGCTTCCTCGGGGGAGTGGGCGGGTTTCGGGGATCATCGGGGTGCAGCGGCGCCCGGCCGTCCGGTCCGGGCGCCGAGTCTGGCACGTCGATGCCCCGGACGCCGAGCCCGTCGGCTGCCGGTCCCGCCCGGCCGCCTTCCCGAGGTCCCGGCCCGCGCTTCGGGGGCCCGGTCCGTGCGCGGAACGGCGCGCGTCCGTGCTGCACGTCAGCGGTGGACTATCGTCCCGTATCAACGGTTTCAGTCGATAGGCCCCCGTTTTCGGAGTGAAGTGCCGCTGGGCGCCGCCCTGCCGCTCCCGGCGAAGCCGCGGGGTGCGGCGGCGGACGCGGGAGGTGCGATGGACGGCGTGCGCAGCGGTTTCGCCGCGACGGACGACGGGGTGCGGCTGCACTACCTGGAGGCCGGCAGCGGTCCGGATCTGCTCCTGGTGCCCGGCTGGTCCCAGACCGCGGCGCAATGGCGCCATCAGATCGCCGACTTCGCCCGCACGCACCATGTCGTCGCCGTCGACCACCGCGGCCACGGCCGCTCGGACAAGCCGGATCACGGCTACCGGATCGCCCGGCTGACGACGGACATCCACCAGCTCATGCGCTCCCTGGAACTGGACGACGTCGTCTGGGTGGCCCACTCCATGGGGTGCGCGCTGGCCTGGTCCTACTGGGAGTTGTTCGGCGGCACCGGTCTGGCACGCCTGGTGCTGTTCGACGAGCCCGCCGTGCTGATCTCCCAGCCGTACTGGCCGGCGGAGCTGGCGCCCCGCCTCGGCGCGCTGTACGGACTCGGGCAGATCACCGACGTCGTCGCACAGCTCCGGGACCCGCGGGCGGACGCCGAGGCGTTGACCGCCGGATTCCTGGACGCCATGTGGACCCCGGCCGCGCCGGAGGAGGACCGCCGCTGGGTCCTCGCGCAGAACCTGCTCCTCCCCCGGGAGTACGCGGGCCGGCTGCTGCTGGACAACGTCATGCAGGACTGGCGTGACGTCCTGCCCCGGATCACCGTTCCTACGCTGGTCATGGGCGGGGCGCAGAGCGTGATTCCGACCGCGGCGGCGCGCTCGGTCGCCTCCGCCGTCCCCGGTGCCACCCTGCGCATTCTCGACCGGCGCGGCAGCCACTTCGCCTTCTGGGAGAACCCCGCGGCCTTCAACCGGGAGGTCCGGGCCTTCCTGGAGACCGCCGCGGGCTGACCGGGGCCGGAACGGTGCGGCCCCGGGCTCCGGGGCCGCAGCCGTCAGCCGCCGGTGCGCCCCGCGTCGACGCGCCGACCGCGCGTCGCGTCCACCACGACCGGGATGCCGTCCGGGATCCGACCTTCCAGGCCGTCGAGCAGCTGTGCGACCGGCGGGAGTTCCCCGGGGGAGCGGACGTGGATGTGCAGCGTCCTGGAGGCCGCGTCCACCCGGGTGACGGAGGAGCCGGGCGCGTCGGCCAGCCAGTGCTGGGCCACGTCCTTGGCCCGGCCGGTCCAGACGTTCAGCAGGAGCGTGAGCGCGGTGTTGGCCGACAGCGGGACGAACACCACGGCGAACAGCAGCGCCATGGCGACGTACGTCCTGCGGGTCGGCCGTCCGGTGCCCGCGGCGGTCCCCGCGGCTTCGGTGCCGTAGCCGAGCGCGGCGAAGACCACCATGCCGCCGAAGACCAGCGCGAAGAGGTTGGAGACGAACAGCACCAGTGCCCCCAGCGCCAGCCAGCCCGCCAGGTGCCCGAGGCACACTCCGGCCACCACCAGGGGCGGGACGAGGGAGATGGCGATCGCCACCCCGGGCAGCACGGCGGCGACGTCCCGGCGGGCGAGCGCGACCGCGCCGGCGAAGCCCGTGGCCAGGGCGGCGACCAGGTCCATCAGGCCCGGCGAGGTCCGCGAGGCGATCTGACTGTCCGACAGCAGGTCGAAATCGGTCGGCAGGACCAGCGAGAACAGCGCTCCGACAGCGATCACCAGGAGGCAGGCGAAGACCACCACCCTGAGCGCGCCGGTTCGCAGGCGCTGCACCGAGCCCAGCGCGATACCCATGATCGGCGTGGAGAGCGGTGCGATGATCATCGCGCCGATGACGGTGGCCGTCGAGTCCGTGAGCACCCCGCCCGCCGCGATCACCGAGGAGAGCGTCAGTATCGTCCAGAACGCCGACGCCTTTGCGGCGGTGTCCCCGTAGGCGGGGGCGAGATCCCGCGCCAGCTCGTCCGGCGAGCGGCGCTGGGCGGTCGGCAGAACACGGGCACGAACTCCGCTGAGCATGTCCCCGAGTATCGGCGCCGACACGGATCCGGCGTGCAGGACACGGTGCCCGGTGGCGGATCCCCGTCGCGGGCGGACCGTTCCGCCGCCGGGCACGGCACGCTCTGACAGCGCGCTCCGCCGCCCCGCATGGCACGCCCGGCACCGCGAGCAGCGCCGTCCGCGGCACCGCGAGCCGCGCCGTCCGGCACAGCGCGGGTCCGCCGGTCCCGACCCGCAGCGTCCGCCCGGCACCGGGTCCGGGCGGAGCGCTCCTGCTACCGCACCGCCGCGCGGCGCGGTCCGGCGGCGCCCGCGGCTGCGTCCCGAGCGGCTTCCAGCCGTGCCTGGTGCTCCACCGCGGCGGCGAACGCGCTGCCTCCCTCGCCGGGGATCTGGTTGCGCATGCGCACCACCGAGACCCCGGCGGCGACCGCCGTCGCCAGGTCGGCGATCTCCAGCCACAGCGCCTGGGCGCGGTCCGCGACCGCCTCGGCCTGCCCGTGGGCGCCCCGGTAGTGCCAGCGTTCGGCGACGTCCCGGTACAGCAGCACTCCGCCGACGGCGTCCCCGGCCTGGCCGGTGATCCGCGCCCGCGCCTCCCGGACCAGCAGCGCGTCGGGGTGGGACAGTCCGAGCGCGTTCGCGGCGTGCTCGTCGAGCTCGGCGGCCAGGCTCTCGGCCTCGTCCGCGCGGCCCGCGGCCGCGTACGCGTCCAGGCGGTCGACAGCGTCGCAGAGGGCTTGGGGGGTGGTTGCTCCCGCCGCGACGGGCGCTTCGGAGGCGGGCTCCGGTGCCGGCTGCGCCTGACCGGGGTCCGGGCGGCGGGCGGCACGTCCTTGCGCGGTGCGCTTCTTTGACGCCCTGCCCTGCCGGGCGCCGACGGACAGCTCGCCTACCGCTCCGTCCGGTGAGATGACCAGGTGCCACACGGTGCCGTCCCGTTCGGTCGCCTGGGCCCGCACCGGCCGTCCGAGCCCCACGGCCGCTGCCGCCACCGCGTCCACGGCCGAGGCCCGGGTGGGGTGTTCGGCGGCGGGCAGGAGCGGACCGGAGACGGCCACGCGGCCGCTGTCCTGCACGACGAAGGCGTAGGCGGGCCAGCCCGGTACCTCGGCGGGTTCGTAGGTGGTGGGCATGAGATCCCTTCCTGGTGAGAATCCCCGGCGCTAGCGCACGGTGACGTCGGCGACCCGCCAGAACGCGTCGGCTGACTTCCGGACGAGGTGCACGTAGGCCACCACGGAGGCCGGCTCCCGCGTCCATCCGTCGCGTCCGTGCGGGGTGGTGGTGACGGTCAGCTGCCGCCAGGCCACGGTGTCGGTGTCCTCCGGCTTCGCCGCGTCCTCGGTCCGGTCCAAGGCGACCGTGGTGTAGGCGCGGTGGTCCGCCCACCGCTGCCACTGGGCGCCGGGCGCCGAACCGCCGCGACGGCCGCCGAGTTGCCGCGCGTACGAGCGGGTCAGCCAGCCGGCGTCCGCGGTGCGCCGGGCGGCGTCCCCGGGACCGTCGTCGACGGTGGTGTCGTGCGTCCACATCGCGGTGAGCGCGCCCTCGGCGACCTCGTCGGCATCCTTCCCGTCCACGTCCCCGGGCTTGGGGACGCCGCCCTTGGGGGTGCCCCGCGTCTTCTTCTCCGCCTCCGCCGAACCGCCGGGCGAGGGCGAGCGCGAGGCGTCGCCGTCCGCGGCGGACGAACCCGACGGCCCCGACGATTCGGACGCCGAGGGCGAGGCGCCCGCGCGCGGCTGCCGCGTGGCTCCCCCGGACGCGGCGGTGCCCTCGTCCTCGGAGCCGCATCCGGCCAGGGTGGCGGCGAGTGTGAGCGAGAGTACCGCCGCCGCGGTCCCGGCGCGCCGACCAAGTGCTGTCATCCGAACCTTCTCACCTTCTGGGGCCTGCTGGTGTAGTAGCTGTCACCGAGCCGGCTGATCTTCACCACGTCGCCCGTCTTCGGCGCGTGGATGAACTGCCCGTTTCCGACGTAGATGCCGATGTGGTCGAAGCTGCCGTGCAGGTCGAAGCCGATCACGTCGCCCGGCCGCAGCGCGTCGCCGTCCACGGGCTTGCCCACGGTGACCTGGGCCTGCGAGGTGCGGGGGAGGAGCGTCCGGCCGCCGCTGGCGTGGTAGACGGCCGCCTGGACCAGGCTGGAGCAGTCGAACCCCACCGTGTTCGCCCCCTGCGCGAAGCCCCGGCTCGGGCCCTCCGGCCCGCCGCCACCCCATGCGTACGGGGTGCCGAGCCACTTCTTGGCGTAGGCCACCACGCGGTCGCCGAACGGGCCGCCCTCCTCGTCCGCCATGTCGCCGGAGTAGCCGGTCATCGCCGTGATGATCCTGGTGACGTAGCTCTGCGTCTCCGGATACGGCGGCAGGCCGCCGAACTCCTGGACCGCACCCGGCCCCGCGTTGTAGGCGGCGAGGATCAGCCGGGTCGGGTCTGCGCCCTTGCCCAGCGGCGCCACCTTCTTCGCGAGCCAGCAGTCGTAGCGGGCCTGGGTCATGATGGCGTCGCCGGGGGTGAACGGATCGGCGGTTCCGTCCGGTTCGGAACTCCCGTCCCTGCCCGCCGCGTCCACCCCCCAGGTCTTCCAGGTGCCGGGCAGGAACTGGCTCAGCCCCTGCGCCCCGGCACGGCTCCTCGCAGTGGCGTCCCAACCCGACTCGGCGTCGATCTGCGCGGCGATCAACGGGGCGCTGACCTCGGCGCACTCGCGTCCGGCCCGCTCGACCCATTCCACGTACTCCGGCGGGACGCTCCGCGAGTCGAGCGTGGTCACCAGCCCGGCCGGAGCGCCGGCTTCCTCCTCCTCGGCCGCCGCCACGACGGACAGTCCGACCAGCATGGCGAGCAGGCCGGCTGCGACACCCCCAGCCACCCTCAACGCGGTTGCGGGCATCCGCACCCCCTCTTGAACCAGTTCCGGCGAAAGTCCGTATGAGGGTCCGCAGTCCGAAATCCAGCACGTGGAACCACGTGACCACCCATGAGTTCGAGCGCGGCGTCGAGCACGCCGCCGAAGGGAGAGGCCATGGCCGGGGAAGTGCCGGTTTCCAACCCCTGGCTCTCTCCGACTCCGGCCCACCCTTCGGGGGGCAACAACGGGGAGCCGCGGCGATCGGTTCAGGACGGTCCGACGCCGGTCACGGGTCCGACCGCTCCCCAGGGCGGGGTGCCGTGGCCGGACCGGCTGCTGCCCGTGGCCCCGACACGGCAGGACACCGGGCACGGCTGGTGGTGGCTGGGCGTCCACGGTGGCGCCGGGGTCAGCACTCTGGAGCAGGCGGTGCCCGGCGGCCGGGACGCGGGCCGCGCCTGGCCCTCGGCGGGGGCGCCGCAACCGGTCGTCCTCGTGGCGCGCTCCGACGCGGGGGGACTGAAGGCCGTGCAGAGCGCCGCCCAGCAGTGGGCCTCGCAACTCGTCACCGGTGTCGAACTGCTGGGCCTTGTCGTCGTCGCCGACGCCCCAGGACGCCGCCCCAAGGCCCTGCGCGACCTGCTGTACCTCGTCTCCGGTGCCGTGCCCCGGCTGTGGGAGATCCCGTGGGTGGAGCAGTGGCGGCTCGGGGAGTCGCCCCTGACCCATCTCCCCAAGGAATGCGCGCCCTTGGCACGCGATCTGACCCGACTCACCCGACCCGCCTGAAGGGGAACCCCGCATGTCCACTCTGCTGGCGGCTGCCTCGGCCGCCTCCCAGGATCTCGCCCAGCTCGCCGCCGGGTCGGTGCCCTCCGGCCCTCCGGACGTCGGCGGCGGCGCGGCGCCGCCCGGTGCCGACGGACTGCTGACGGTCCTCAAGTGGGTGGCATGGACCGTCACGGCGCTCTGCGTCGCAGGGATCTTCGGAGTCGCGGCCCGGATGGCCCTGGACCACTCCCGGGGCGGAGGACGCGAGCACGCCAAGGGGCTGGGCTACGTGCTGGGCGCCTGCCTGCTCGTGGGCTCCGCCTCCGGCATCGTCGGCGCCCTCGTCTGACGGACCGCAACGGACAGCGCAGCGATGCGGATCACAGGGATGGGAAGGGACATGGCAGAGCCCGGCAACCGCGCGGGAAGCGACGATTCGCGCAGCCCCTGGCTGCGGAACGGCTTCGTCCTCGCGGTCGCGTTCATCGGCTTCGTCGCCGTCATCGGAGGGGCGGTCCTCGTCTCCTCCGACACACCGGAAGGCGGCTCCGGTGCGGCCTCACCTGCACCGGCTGCGGACGCCCGCACCGGGCAGCCACCGCCGTCCGCCGCGGCGGACCGCGGTGACTGCCCCGGAGAGGACGACACGGGCAGGAAGGTCCCCACCGCCCCGCCCGAGGGCGTGGAATGGAAGCTGTTCCACGCCGTCGCCCTCCCCTCGTCGAAGACCGCGGGCCCGGCCGTGGTCGAGAAGGACGTGGCGCGCTGCTACGCGCACACCCCGCTCGGCGCGCTGCTGGCGACCAGTCAGATCAGTGTCCGCTATCTGGCCGCCGACAACTGGCAGGGGGTCACCCGCGCGCAGACCGTCGGCGCGGGCCGGGACCCCTACCTGAAGGCCCGCGCCGCCTCGGAGCGCACGGCGGACCCGCGGGCCCAGGAGGGCGCGGCCCAGGGGCAGATCGCCGGGTTCGACTTCGTCAGCTACACCGGAAGCACCGCCGTGATCCGCACCGTGTGGCGGTTCCAGGACGGCCGGATGCAGGCCGCCAGCACCACCGTGCTGTGGCGGGACGGCGACTGGAAGCTGGAGTACCCGGCCGATCCGCCGGCGCCCGCCCCGGTCGACTCCCTGGCCGGATACGTCGAATGGGGTGGTGTGTGATGGCGGGCTGCGACTTCGGCTGGGTACGCCCCACGGTCGGCGGCTACTGCGTGGGCGAAGGGGAGGGCACGGGCCCGAAGGATCTCGGGGACAGCGCGTTCGACAACATCGCCGACAGCGCCGCCCAGGCGGCCGCGGACACCGTCAAGGCGCTCGGCAGCGCGTGGACGGACATCGACAGCCCCCTGCTGAGCTACGACAGCGGACCCGCGGCGTTCCTGCGCGGCTCCACCCTGTGGTTCACCTCCTTCACCGCCGTGCTGTGCCTGGTCGTCGCAGCCGGGCACATCGCCTGGCAGCGCCGCGGCGAGCCCGGAAAGCAGGCCGTGCGAGGGCTGCTCAACCTGATCGTCGTCTCCTCGGCCGGGGTGGCGGCGGTCAACCTGCTGACCGTGGCCGGGGACAAGTTCAGCGTCTGGATCATCGACAGATCGACCGGTTGTGAGCAGATCAGCGCCGCCGGCGAGCCGGTCGAGCAGTGCGTGGACGAGTTCGACGACCGCGTCTCGGCCATGCTCGCGCTGGGCGGCACGGACTCCTCCTTCCTCGTGCTGATCATGTCCCTGCTGGTCATCGGGGCCGGTCTGGTGCAGATAGCCCTCATGATCGCCCGGGTGGCGCTGCTGGTGATCCTCACCGGCACGCTCCCGCTGTCCGCCGCGGCCAGCTCCACCCCCTCCGGACGGGCCTGGTTCCGCAAGTCCGTCGGCTGGCTGCTGGCGTTCGTGCTCTACAAACCCACCGCGGCGGTCGTGTACGCGGCCGCGTTCTCCATGGCCGGCAACGCGCCGAAGGGGGAGGGCAACGAGATCATCTCCATGGTCTCGGGTGTCGTCCTGCTGGTGCTGGCCTGCTGCACCCTCCCCGCGCTGCTCCGCCTCGCCGCCCCCGCGGTGCAGGCGACGACCGCGGGCCTCGGCGGCGGCTCGTCCTCCGGCTCCGGCGGCAGCCGGGTCGTGGCCAGCGGCGCGCAGGCCGTGCCGCAGTTGCGCGGACCGGCCGCCGGACGATCGGTCTCCGGCGCGACCGCGGCCCGGGAGCGCGGGGACGCCACCGGCGCCCGCAGCAGTCCGGGGCACGCCGCGACCAGCCGCAGGCCCGCGCAGGGTGCGGGCGGACCGCAGGCGACGCCTGGATCCGAACACTCCGCCGCCGACCAGCGAACGGGCCGGTCCCGTCCGGCGGCCCTGCTCGACCGCCCCGGAGAGACGGAGCAGACCGCACCGGACGATCCCGCCGACCGGGCCGGCCCCACGGCCGTCAAGGAGACGCTCTCCTCCGCGCTCTCGACGGCCACCCACCGACACCGCGACGACCAGCAGGGGGAACCCCATGGCAGTGACTGAAGGATCCGGCCCGCGCACCTACGGCAACTTCCGCAAGCCGCGCGCCTCCGGACTGCGGGGCCTGTCGCTGGGGGCGACCATGCTGCTGTTCGGCGGCCTGATCGCCGTCGTCCTCAGCACACTGGTCTCCGTGTGGATCGCGCTGGGACTGGCCGTCGTGCTGGCATTGGCCATGGCACCGCTGGCGGTGCGTGACAGGCACGGCCGCACCCTGATGCAGCGCGGCGCGGTGCGGCTCGCCTGGTGGCGCAACACCTCCTCCGGCGGCAACCTCTACCGGTCCGGTCCGCTGGGCCGGGCGGGGGGCGGCAGCTGCCGGCTGCCGGGACTGGCCGCGCAGTCCTCCCTGAGCGAGGCGCAGGACGGCTACGGCCGCCCGTTCGCCGTCATCACCGTGCCCGCGACCAACCATCACACGGTGGTCGTCTCCTGCGACGCGGACGGCGCGGCGCTCGTCGACGAGCGGCAGGTCGACATCTGGGTGGCCCACTGGGGCCAGTGGCTCTCGGCGCTCGGCACCGAACCGGGGCTCGTGGCCGCCAGCGTCACCGTGGAGACCGCGCCCGACCCCGGCGTCCGGCTCCAGCAGGAGATCGGGGCCAACGCCGTCGACGACGCGCCGGACCTGGCCCGCGAGATGCTGCGCGATGTGGTCGCCGCCTACCCCAGCGGTTCGGCGCAGATCAGCACCCGGATCGCGCTGACTTACTCGGGTGCGGCCCGGGCCGGTGCGCCGCGCCGCAACGTCGAGGAGATGGCGGTGCACATCGGGACCCGGCTCCCGGGACTGACCGCCGGCCTGTCCATGACCGGTGCGGGCACGGCCGTCCCGATGACGGCGACCGAACTCGCCGAAGCCGTGCGGGTCGCCTACGACCCGACCGTCGCGCAGCTGGTCGAGGAGGCGCGCGCCGCCGGAGGCACCGGACTCACCTGGGACCAGGCGGGTCCGACTGCCGCGCAGGAGGAGTGGGACCACTACCGGCACGACGGGGTGCACAGCATCACCTGGGCCATGACCGAGGCCCCGCAGGGCGAGGTGTTCTCCAACGTGCTGACCGGGCTGGTGCAGCCCAGCCGCGACATCGCCCGCAAGCGGGTCACGCTGCTCTACCGTCCGCACAGCCGCGCCGAGGGCGCCCGCGTCGTCCAACAGGACTACAAGAACGCGCTGTTCACCGCGCAGCAGCAGCCGATCGGCCGCGCGAGCGACGACGCGGAGGTGGTGGCGGCCCGGAAGGCGGCCGAGGAGCAGGCCCAGGGGCACGGAGTGATCCAGTTCGGCCTGCTCATCACCGCGACCGTCGACTCCGCCGAGGACCTGCCCCTGGCCACCGCGGCGGTGGACAATCTGGCGCCGGCCGCCCGCATCGCGGTCCGACCTGCCTACGGCTCGCAGGCCGCGGCCTTCGCCGCCGCGCTGCCCCTGGGCCTGGTGCTGCCGCTGCACACCGCGCTGCCGCAGACCGTACGGGACGCGATGTAACGCAGATCGCCGGACCGCCGTGGGGTGCCCGGGGATCCTGCGGACCCGGCACCGGGCCGCGCTCTCGCCCGCCCCGGGCCGCCGGTGCAGCCGGCCGGAGCGTCGCGGCACGGGGGCCCGTCAGGGTGCGGTCGACTGCGCGCTCAGCCACCACGTACCCGCAGATCGGGGATCGGGCGAGGGACGCCCCGGACGCGGCCACACAGCACAGGAGGATTTGATGGCACACAGGGCCGAGAAGACGCGGGCACGCAGTGCCGATCCGAGCTTGCCGCGGGCCACCGCGCGGGGCTGGCCCGGCCGGGGCGGCGGCATGGTCGGATACGTCGATCCCGCACCCGAATGGCGCGGCACCTCCGTCCAGGTGTGCGGCCTGTGGCCGTTCGGCGCCGGAGCGGGGACCCCGATGGTGGGGGTGCCGCTCGGCCGCGACCTGGACTCGGGGGCCACGGTCTGCTGCGACCCGGTGAGCTGGTTCATGCGCACGGGCCTGCTGGCCAACCCGTCGATGTTCGTCCTGGGCCGCCCCGGGCTCGGCAAGTCCACCGTGGTGCGGCGGATGGCGCTCGGCCTGTCCGGCTACGGCGTCCACCCGCTCATCTTCGGCGACCTCAAGCCCGACTACGTCGACCTCATCCGGGCGATCGGCGGGCAGGTCATCAGCCTGGGCCGGGGCCGCGGGCACCTCAACGTCCTCGACCCGGGGGAGTCCACGGCGGCGGCCGCCCGGCTCACCGGGGACGCGCGCCGGCAACTGCTGGCCGCCACCCACAGCCGCCGGCTGCACATGGTGTCCGCGCTGGTGACCATCCTGCGCTCGGAGCCGCCGAGCGACCGTGAGGAGACCGTGCTGGCCGCGGCACTGGACGTGCTCGACGATCGGCACGGCCCCGGCCGTACCCCGGTCCTCGCCGATCTGGTGCAGGTCATCAAGGAGGCGCCGGAGTCGGTGCGCGCCGTCGCGCTCGACCGTGGGGACATCACCCGCTACCGGGACATCACCGAGAACCTGGAGGCGTCGCTGACCGCGCTGCTGGGAGACGGCCTGCTGGGCGACTCGTTCGCCCGTCCGACCACCGAGCCGATGAAGCTCGACCGGCCGGTGTGCTTCGACGTCAGCAACATCGACGACAGCGAGACCCTGCTCCAGGCCGCCGCGCTGCTGTCCTGCTGGTCCTACGGGTTCGGCGCGGTCTCCACGGCGCATGCGCTTGCGGACGCCGGACTGGAGCCGCAGCGCAACCACTTCCTGGTGATGGACGAGCTGTGGCGGGTGCTGCAGGCGGGCCGGGGACTGGTCGACCGGGTCAACGCCCTCACCCGCCTGGACCGGCAGCGCGGCGTGGGCCTCGCCATGGTCACCCACACCATCGGCGACCTGCTCGCGCTGCCCACCGAGGAGGACCGCATCAAGGCGAAGGGCTTCGTCGAGCGCGCGGGGATGGTCGTCTGCGCCGGTCTGCCCCCGGCCGAGATGCCGCAGCTGGCGCAGGTGGTGGAGCTCACCGAGGTGGAGAAGCGGCTGCTGGTCGACTGGTCCACGCCGCCGGCCTGGGACAGCTCCCGCAGCCGCCAGGCCGACCCGCCCGGACTCGGCAACTTCCTCGTCAAGGTCGGCAGCCGCCCCGGCATTCCCGTTCACGTGGACCTGACCGCCGGGGAACTGGATGTCAACAACACCAACAAGCGCTGGAACAAGACGGCCTGAGACGTGCGCCGGACCGCGGGGGAGGCGTCCGCCCCCGCGGGTGAACCGTTCCGGCCGCCGATCCGTGAACAGAGGCGGAGGCCGGGCCCCCACCCGGGTCTCCGCCCGAGTCGGGCCCGGGGCGCGTTCCCCGTTCGGCGCCCCGGGCCCGGTCCGGCGACGGGACGGGCAGGGACGACGGCTGCCGGTGCGTGGTTGAACCGGTCCGTCCAGGAGTCCGTGTTCATCCGGGAGTTCGTTCGTCGCAAGCCGAGTCGTCAGGAAGTGGTGCAACATGAGCGAGGACGGAGAAGCGCAGCCGCCGGGCGTGCCGCCGGGGCAGTCCGAGCCCGCCCCCTTCGACGTCGTCATCACCGGAGAGGGTGCCGCGTCGATCGACGGCGAGCCGGTCCCGGTGCTCGGGGACCAGCCGCTGGACACCGCGATCCTGGACACCCTGCACGGGTACGCGCAGCTGCGGGACGACCCGGTCACGGCGGCCATCTCCAACCCGGCGACGGGCTACGCGGTGCGCGTCGAGGTCGGCCCCGACGGCTCCAGCCGACTCGCGGGGCAGGACTCCGCGGACGGCGGTGCCCCCGACGCCGCGGAAGCCGACGCCGCGGCCCCGGCCGGACCGGTGGCTGCCGAGGCGGCGGTCCCGGCCGGACCGATGCCGATGTCCCCGGCCGGCCCCCCGGCGGGGGAGGGACCGGCCGCCCCGCAGCCTGCTGCCGCGCCCGTCGGGCAGCCGCAACCGGCCGCGGTCCGGTCGCGTACCGCGATGCCCTCGATCCCGCGGCCCTCGATCCCGCGCCCGTCCATGCCGTCCATCCGGCGCCCGTCCCTGCCGGGGCGTTCGCCCGGCTCCGGAAAGGCCGCGGGCGGCGCGACGCGCGGTTCGGACGTGGAGTTCGTACCCAGCAGCCTGCTCAAGAAGCCCTGGGTGGTCGGGGGCGTGGCCGTAGCGGTGGCGGCGCTGGTCACCACGCCGCTGGCGCTGGCCGGGGCCAGCAGCGGGGGCAGCGGCGACAGGGCGGACGGGAAGATCCGGGTCGAGGATCCGAAAGAGGAGCCGGACCGCGGCCCGGGCGGGTCGGTGCACCCCTCCCGCCCGCCCTATCCCAGCGGCTCCCCGTCCGGGTCCCCCTCGCCCGAGGACAAGGACGAGGACAAGAAGGACAAGCCGAAGTCGGCGGACTCGAAGCCCGAGAAGCCCGACGACGAGGACGCCGAGAACGCCGGGGACTCCGAGAAGGACTCCGACTCGTCGGACGGGAAGTCCTCCGGCGGCAAGGACGACCACGTCAGGAAGGCGCCGAACCGCAGCCGCATCCCGCACGGGGTGACCATGGTCGTGAACCGGAAGACCGGCGGCTGCCTGGATGTGCCCGGCACCGGCAAGGGCAAGCCGGACGGCCGGGTCCAGCAGGGCGACTGCGACACCACCGCCGGCGCCCGCGGCGGCAACCAGCGGTGGAAGCTGGACCTGAAGGTGAAGGACGGCGGGCCCGGCAAGGCGGACCTCTATCTGATCCGCAACGTCAAGGACAACCTGTGCCTGGACCTGGCGGGTTTCGGGCCCAAGGCCGCCAGGTCCCCGGTGACCGAATACCACTGCCGTCCCAAGAACGACAACCAGCTCTGGTGGCTCGACAAGCGCTCCAACGGCACGTACTGGATCCGCAATCACGAGAGCGGCAACCAGTGCCTCGATGTGGCGGGCGCCGGGGAGAAGACGAACGCCCAGCTGCTGATCTTCGGCTGTGACGACGCCGACGACCACCAGTGGCGCTTCAAGAAGCCGTGAGGCCCGGGCCCGCACGGGGACGGCAGCGGTCGCCGGCGCTGTCCGGGCCTCGCTCCGCTGCGCGTGCGGCCGGCCGTGGGGCGGGAGAACCCGGCCCCGGGGCCGACCGGCACCCGGCGGCCACCGGAGGCTCAGCCCCGCGGTGTGCTGCCGGGCTCGCCGTCCAGCGCGCCGAGCTTCTCGCGGATGCCCGCGGCGTCCCGGTGGTTGAACTCCTCCAGCAGTGCCAGGGCGCGGCTCCAGTGCGTGCGTGCGGCATCCGGCGCACCGGTGGCCAGGTGGACGTCGCCGAGGTGATCGATGGTCTGTGCCTCACCCCACCGGTTGCCGACCGTTCGGTGCTTGGTGAGCGCGTGCTGGTAGTGCTCGATGGCCGCCTCGTGGTGCTGGAGGCGGTGGTGGACCGTGCCCAGGAAGTCCAGCGAGATGCCCTCCACCCAGGTGTTGTCGGTGGCGCGTTGGACCTCCAGTGCCTGCTCCAGGTA
This sequence comes from Streptomyces sp. NPDC006925, assembly GCF_042869575.1. Lineage (NCBI taxonomy): Bacteria > Bacillati > Actinomycetota > Actinomycetes > Kitasatosporales > Streptomycetaceae > Streptomyces > Streptomyces sp. NPDC006925. The sequence continues at coordinate 442,411 of NZ_JBIAGB010000003.1, read as the reverse complement.
GCTGCGCGCCTCGTCGAGCCGGTCGAGCCGCAGATGGGCCTCGCCCAGGTTGTTCAGGCAGATGCCCTCGCCCCAGCCGTGCCCCAGCGTCTGGTAGGTCTCCAGCGCCTTGCGCAGGTGGACCAGGGCCTCCTCGATCCGGCCGGCCCGCAGGCAGACGTCGCCGAGGTTGCCGGTGATCCGCGAGGCGCCGCTCTCGTCGCCGAGCAACTGCCAGGCGGCCAGCGCCTGATGGTAGTGGTCGATGGCCTCGTCCAGCCTGCCCGCGTTGGTCAGCGCGTTGGCCACCCCGGTGAGCGCTTCGGCCGCGCCCTTCCGGTCGCCGTCCCGGCGCGCCGCCGACAGGCTCACCCTGTTGCAGGAGAGCCAGTCGTTGGTGTGGCTGCGCAGATAGAAGAAGCCCCACAGGACGGCCGTCACCCGCCAGGCGATGCCGGAGCGGCCGCCGGTGGCGGCCTGGTTGATCGCCGCGATCAGGTTGGAACGTTCGGCCGAGCACCATTTCAGCGCCTGGTCGTAGGTGGTGAACCGGGGGGTGACACAGCCTTCGGGCAGCGGCACCAGCGGAACCCGCGGCCGGTTCGGCGTGATGAACCGGGAGGCCGCGGCGGAGGCGTGCAGATACCAGGTGAGGATCCGCTCGATCGCCTGCTGTCGCTCCGGCGCCGCCTCCTCGCAGTCGGCCTGCTCGTGGGCGTAGATCCGCAGCAGGTCGTGGAAGGCGTAGCGGCCGGGGAAGTGCTCGGTCAGCAGATGGGCGTGCGTGAGTTCGGTGAGCAGCCCGCGGGTCTCGCGCAGGTCGAGGCCCGCCAGGGCGGCGGTGGCGGGTGCGGAGATGTCCGGGCCGGGCGCGGCGGCCAGCAACTGGAACAGCCGGGCGGCCGGGGCCGACAGCGCGTGGTACGACCACGAGAACACCGCGCGCACGTCGGTGCTGAGGTCCCCGCCGGCGAACGCGTCGAGGCTGCCGTGGTTGTCCCGCAGCTCCTCGGCGACCGCGTACAGCGGAAAACTGGGGTGGGTGGCGGCGCGCGCGGCGACGATGGCCAGCGCCAGGGGGAGCCGCCCGCAGCAGGCGATGATCTCGTCAGCGGCCTCCGGCTCGGCGGCCATCCGGGCCGTACCGATCCGCCGGGCCAGGAAGTCGCGGGCGTCGGCGAGCGGCAGGGGATCCAGGGTCAGCGGATGGGCCCCGTCGTTGGCGATCAGACCGGTGAGCTGGTTCCGGCTGGTGATGACGGCCAGACAGCCGGGACCCGTGGGAAGCAGGGGCCGCACTTGTTCGGTGTCCCGGGCGTTGTCCAGCAGCAGCAGGACCCGCCGGTCGGCGAGCAGACTGCGGAACAGCGCCGTGCGCCCGTCGGGGCGGTCGGGTATCTGCCCCGGAGGCACGCCCAGTGCGTCGAGGAACCCGTGGGTGGCCTCGTCCGGATGCATCGTCGAGCCGGTCGCGTCGAAGCCCCGCAGGTTGACGTAGAGCTGGCCGTCGGGGAACCGGTGGGCGATCTCGTGCGCCCAGTGCACCGCCAGGGTGGTCTTCCCCACTCCCGCCATGCCGCCGATCGCGCTGATCACCACCGCGTTCGGATGCCCGCCGTCGGCGGGCAGCAGACTGTGGGTCTGGGCCAGTTCGCTCTCCCGGCCGGTGAAGACCGGCAGGTCGGCGGGGAGTTGCGCCGGCCGTGCCGCGGCCGTCGGCTGCGGGGAGTCCGCCGCCGCCGTGCCGCCGGAGGGCTGCGCCGGTGCCGGCGCACGCAACGACGGATCGGCCGACAGCATCCGGGTGTGCAGATCCACCAGGGCGGCGCCCGGCTCGACCCCCAGCTCCGAGATCAGCGTCCCGCGGATCTCGCCGTAGGCCGCGAGCGCCTCGGCCTGCCGCCCGGACCGGTACAGCGCCAGCATGAGCAGCTCGTAGAGCCGTTCGCGCAGCGGGTTCCCCGCCGTCAGCGCCGTCAGCCTGGCGGCCACTTCCTCATGGCGCCCCAGTTCCAGACCGAGGTCCAGATGTGTCTCGCAGGTGCTCAACCACTGCTCGTCGAGCCGGTAGCGCTCGGCCGCGGCCAGCGGGCCGGGGACGCCGGCCAGCGGCCTGCCGTCCCACAGCTCCAGTGCCGCCTGCAGCAACTCGTCGGCGGCGCGCAGGGAACCGCCGGTGCGCAGCTTCTTCGCCTCGGCCACGCGCCGCTCGAACACGTCGAGATCGAAGCCGTCCTGGGCCACGCGGACGAGATAGCCGTCCGCGGAGGAGACGATCACCCGCGGCGGCTGCCCGGACTTCCGACCCGGCTCCAGCACTTTGCGCAGTCGCGACACGTAGGTACGCAGCACGGTGACCGCACCCGACGGCGGATCCTCACCCCAGATGGCGTCGACGAGTTCGCCCACCGTCGCCGGCCGTCCGCGGCGCAGCAGCAGCGCGACGAACACGGCACGTTGCTGCGGTGACCCGAGGGCCACCTCCTGCTCCCCGCGCCAGGCTCGGACCGGTCCTAAAACAGCGACGCGCAGGGAGTTCGTATGGCTCACGTTCACGAGTTCGACTCTACCGAGGCCCAAACGATCCGGAAGTACCCCGTTGCATTTCTCACCGAGAGGTTCCCACCCGGACTTCGGAACGTAACGCGTTCGAGATCCTGTCCGGAGAGACCGGTCGGAGCCGGAGGCGAGGGTGCGTCTTCAGACGGCGTGCGGCGGGGGGAACAGCGGCTCGACGGGCGGGGGCTCCTTGGCGCGGTGGTTCCCGGGCTTGCAGCCGGCGAACGGGCCCGAGGGGTCCCGCAGGCTGCTCATCACCGGTCCCAGGAAGTCCCGGTGCCACGAAGCAGGACCCGTCAAGTCCGCGACCGGGCCGGTCAGTGCGGCCCAGGCCAGCCACAGACCGTGGAGCTGGGCGATCGCTTCGGGATGTTCCCACCAGCGCGAGCACCAGGGAGCGGTGGAGGTGACTTCGCGGCCGTAGACGGGCAGCAGGACGTGGTGCGTCCACTGGGTCAGCCGCTGGAACTCCATCTGGTACTCCGGCCCGTCCTTGTAGAGGATGAACCGGGGCGTGGCGGGCTTCTCCTCGGCACCGTCCGGCCGACCCACCGCACTCCCTTCGCCGTCCTGGGCGTGGCTCGAGGTCTCGTCGTCCATGGACATTCCCGGTACTCCTGCTCCTCCGGTCACGGTCGGCTCCGGCAGTGCCGTCGAGAACACCACGTGCCGCGGCCGCGCCCGGTTCACTCGGTCCGGTCGGCTTCCGGCGGGCCGTTGAACCGAACGCCGAGCGGATCCGTGACGTCGTCGAGCAGTCGGTGCCGACGACGCGGAGGACGTCCCTATGCCTGAGCCGACCAGTCCACGCCGTCTCCGGCCCCAGCGGTTGGCGCGGCAGTTGCTCGACGAGGAGCTACGGGCCAGCACGCGTGCGCGACAGCAGGAGTTCGCCGCACCTCCCGCCTGGGGACCGCTGCCCCGAGCGGCGGTACAGCGCTCGGGTCCACCGCCGGCTCCGGGCTCGGCGGGACAGGCAACGGACGATGTCGCGGACGAACTGCTGCGCGTGCTGCGCGACATCTGGCTGCGCGTGCTGCGCTACCGGCGCGGACCGGCGCCGGCGGCCGACGGGGGAGAGCACTCCTTCGAGCAGCCGCCTCCCACCCGGAGCCAGGAGGACTACCAGGCGCCATGGGCCGAGGCCCGGCAGTCCCCGGACCTCCAGGGGTACCAGTGGAACCCCGAACCCCCCGGCAGGCAGCAGCCCCTGGCAGCACCGGGCTCTGCCCAGGCGCCCGGATTCCCGCAGGCGCCGGGCTTCGTGCAGGGGCGCGGTCCCGCTGGGGCACCCCCCTTCGCCCAGCCGCCCGGCTTCGCACCGCAGGGGCCCGGCTATCCGATGGCTCCTCCGGGCCAGGGCTTCGCGCCGCCGCCGCAACAGCGCGACGGCCGACGGCGCCTGATGAAGGAGCAGTCGGCAGAGGGCGCCGACTCGGCCCTCGAGCAGTACGGGAAGCTCCGCCCTGAGCAGCAAGCGGCTGTCCGGGCGGAGGTCTCGAAACTCATCGACGGCAAGACCCGCTACCAGGTGGCCGCGAGCCGCAATCTGCTGCCCTTCAACGTCTCACTCGCGCAAGCGGCCCGCTCGTACGCGAAGAGCACCGAGGCGCCGCCGTCCGAACGGTCCTGGCTCTCCAGGCTGACGGCCCGGAAACCGGCGCAGCAGGGCGGCACCCGTGCCCGTACGGCTGAGGAGGGTGCGCCTGCGGTCCCCGGGGCCCGCATGGCCGCGCCACCGCGACTGCCCCAACTGCCGCACTATGCGGGCCAGACCCCGGTGGCGCCACCCCGTGCCCCTCTTCCGCAGTCGGCTCCGGGGTCCCGTACCGACAATGCCGCCACCCGTGCGGTGTCCCGGGCCGTGGCTCCCGACCGGGCGGACACCGCGGTGCGCCGGACCGGTCCGCCCGTACCGCCCAAACTGCCCGTCCCTCCTCCCAAGCTTCCGCTGGACGCGCCCGACACCGCACCCGCTCGGGCCCGGAACTCCTCGCCTGCGGGGAGTCCGGGGACGAGGCCGGTGAGTCCTGCTCAAAGCTCTGCCGATCCGACCGTCAGAACACCGGTCAGTCCCACCGTGAGTCCGGTGTCGCGGACCGTCTCGCCCAGCTTCAGCCCGGTCGTGGCCAACCAGTCGCTCGAGCACCTTCCCGGTGGCGAGGCGCGGGGGACAGGGACCCCGGCGCCCTCGCCGCCGTCGCCGTACCGTGCTCCCGCCGTGCAGCAGACCGGGACCCCGAAGCGGGGTCCGTCGCGCAGCCGTTAGGGGCGCGACGGGCGCGACGGGCGCGACGGGCGCGACGGGCGCGACGGGCGCGGCGGGCGCGACGGGTGCGACGGGCTCCCTGTGCGGGTGGGGCGGCCGGTGGGGCGGCGGCACCTCACCTGCCGCCGCCCCGCCCCCTTCGGAGAGCGGGAACGCTGCCGCTCGGTAGCCGGGGTACTGCCACTGGCCGGGGTCGGTGTACCAGGACGGCCGGCTGTCACCGGCATGCGGATGAGAGGAGTGCCGACGCTGGAGCCCGCTGCGTCCGTACGTCTGCGCCGCCGCTTCGTAGCCGTGCGGCTGGTCGGCTCCGGGCTGCCGGCCGGCCTGGCCGGCGGCGTCCTGACGGCGGTGTGCCGCAACGGGCCGCTGCACGTGCGCTGGTGGGACATCGGTGCGGCTGTCGGTGTGCTCACCGCTCCGGTCCTGGCCGCCGCCTACGGCAGCGTGCTCCTGCTGTCCGTCACCCGGGGCTGCCGAACCAGACCGCGGCCCCGGGGCGGCCGGTCACGGCGCGGCTCCAGTGGCCGGCCCCGGGGACGACCCCGAGCGGTCGAGGCGGGTCTGCGAGCGGTCACTTCGTCGCTTCGCGGGTCCACCGGAACCCGTCGTCGGACAGGCCGTGGGACGGGCCGCTGCCTGCGGGGCCGTCCGGAGTGACGTACCCGGCGCTCTCCGAGCGGTCCACATCTCCCGGAGGGACCTTCTCCAGGAACGCCGCCTCCTCGGCGTCTTCCGGCGCTGCCCAGCCGGAGGGCGGCGCCGGGCGGCCGATGTCCGACGGGTACGGGGCGTCGTCGTATCCGGGGTCGCGGCCGTCGTCGTAGTCGTCGTAGTCGTCGTAGTCGTCCTCGTGGTCTTCTTCCGCGCTGTGCTCGACCCCGACGCTCATTCCGGCGGGTGCGTCCCCGCCCATCCCGCTGCCCGCCCAGGCCCGGGCCGCGCGCCGGGTGATCGCCTCGGACTCGGCCTTGGCCTCCGCCGAGATGGCCCCGGCGCCCGGCTCCTTGAACCAGGGGCGCAGCCGGATGAGCGCCGGGCGGACGCCTGTGGCCAGCAGCAGGGCCGTGCCCTTGGGGAGGGCACGGATCTTGTCCGGAGGAAGGATCGGGTCCAGGCGGTAGGAGACCGAGTGGGAGCCGCCCTCCTTGCTGCGCGAGTAGGACGCGGTCTTCACATCCTGCTGGCCGACGAGTTTGGAGACCTTGTCCACGAAGTCGGCGTCGTCGAGTCCCGCGCCCAGGAGCTTGACCGTGGCGGCGCTCCACAGCGCGTCCATGCCCGCCTCGCCCCACACCCGGGAGCCCTGCCGGTAGCTCTGCAGCAGGGTGACGACGTTGATGCCGCGTGAGCCCAGGTGGCTGTAGAGGTCGGGCAGGTCGGAGATGCGGCAGACGTTGGCGGCCTCGTCCAGCACGGCTGTCATCGGCGGGTCGAGTCGGCCGCCCATCCGCTCGGCGGCGATCACTCCGGCGCGCAGGGTGGCGTCCGCGAGTCCGGCGATGACGCCCGCGGCCGAGCCTCCGCCGTCCTTGGAGAGCAGATAGAGGGTGTCGCGGCCCAGCACGTGCTCGTGCGGGCGGAACTCGGGCAGCTGCGGATCGGGCTGCACCCAGGCGGCGATCTCGGGGTCGAGCAGGCAGGCCACACATTGCCGTGCGGTCTCGTAGATGCCGTCCCGGGTCTCGACGGCGCCGCGCACCGTGCCCTGGAGCTGCTCGGCCATGGCGATCATGTCGGCGTCGCGCAGCAGGTCGACGGGGGTGCGGTCGGCGGGGTCGGCCAGCCAGCCGAGCAGGTCGGTGACGGCCGCGCCGCCGCGGGCCGCGGCGAGGAACAGCGCGGTGAGGGTGTTCTGGGCGGCCGAGATCCAGAAGTCCTTCTTGGAGGCGTCGTCGTTGACCGACGCGACGAAGTGACCTGCCAGCCGACGGGCGCCCTCGATGGTGTGGCAGTCGGCCAGGATGTTCCACCACATGCCCCGCGGGCTGTGGGCGATCCCCTGCGGGTCGAACGTCCAGACGGTTCCGGTGCGTTCGCGGGCCGCCCGGGTGACCGCGTAGACGTCGGACTTGTTGGAGGTCAGCAGCACCGCGCCGTTGGCACGCAGCACCCTGGGTACCGCGATGCCGGTGGACTTGCCGGCCCGCGGCGCCATCAGGTCCAGCTCCACGTCCTCGAAGGAGGAGCGCAGTTCGGGTCCGTCCGGGTCCAGATCGCCGAGCAGATTGCCGGTCTGGTCCGGGTGCAGTTCGGCTTCGTTCTTGAGCGAGGGCCGCAGTTCCCGGGCGCGTTTCTCGATCCCGGCGGGCAGCATGGCGGCCAGCTCCCGCCGCCCGGCCAGGCCCTTGGTGCGGGACCGCGAGCGGTTGATCAGCCGCCACACGGGGACGACGACCGCGGCCGTGGCCGCCCCGAAGACCAGCACGATCCCGCAGTACACGGCGACGGGTGACGCCTGCGGCCACAGCGCTCCGGAGCCTTTGGTGAGCAGTGTGGCCAGCAGCGTGACGGAGAACGCCGGAGCGTGCCAGCCGGCACCGTTGAGCGCGGCCCCGAGCGTGCCGCCGAGCCACACCCCGGCGGATGTCGTCAGGGCGAGCACCATCACGCCCACGATGGCCCAGGGCCACAGATCCCGGCTGTGCATGCCCCCTGCCGCACTCGGGCTCGGATTCATGCGATCCTCCTGTCCGGTTCCGACGGAGCAGCCGGCCCGGCCGCCGGATCCGGCGCTGCCGCAGGCTGCTGTTCGACGCCGGTGCCCGGAGCGGGCTGTTCGGTCGGGGCGTCGTTCTGCACCCAGCGGACGTTGGTGTCGTGCAGCCGGCTCTCCGTCTCGGTGATCCCGACCTTGATCGGGAGACCGGGACGGCCGCCCACCTTGATCAGGAAGCGGCCGCGGCCGGGCGGCTCCTCGCGGTCTCCGGTCACGGCCCAGCCCGGGGGCGAGGACCAGGAGGAGACCAGTTCGATCTCCCGCTGGGACAGCCCGACGATCTTCCCCAGCTCCTCCATCTCCGCCCGCGGCAGTCCCGCGCAGACGACCATGCCCGCGCGTTCCACGAAGCCGCGGGCCTTGGCCCGGTCCGCGTCGGTGCCCAGCGACTCGGCGTCCTTGAGGGTGTGGGTGATCTTGGCGTCGCCCATGCCGAGCGTGCGGTTGAGGCGGGTGAGCGCGTCGATCCGGTCGACGATGCCGGAGGCCGCGCGCAGCGGCCGCCACAGCTCGTCCAGCACGGTGAAGAACCAGCGCCTGGGCGTGAGCCCCTCGTCGGCCAGCGCGTGGGATGCGGCCACCGAACCGAGCCCGTCCGACCAGGCGGCGAGCATCGCCGCCGCGGTCAACTGGGTGTCCGCCTCCCCGATCCGGGAGATGTCGATGCACACCGCGGGAGCGTGCAGATCCACCCGGGTCGAGGTCTCCGAGGCGAAGGTGTCGCCCAGCGGACCGTCGAGGATGCCCAGCAGCGAGCGGTGCAGCGGGTCGACCGCGTCCCGGTAGCGGGTCTCGTCCCCGCGGTCCAGCGTCACCGCGCGCACCCGGTCCGGGCCCTCGCTGAGCACCTTCAGCACGTCCGGCAGCAGTGGGGCCTGCCCCGGGCGTGTCCGCTCGCGCAGGTGGTGCAGCACGGCCGAGAGGACGGCCTGCTCGTGGTCGTCCATCGGCCGCCCGCGCACGATGGTGATCAGCGCGGCGACCATGTTCAGCACCCGGCCGTGCGCCTCGGCCATCAGCGACTGCCCGGCCTTGCCGCCGATCCGGGCGGCGACCGCGCCCATGGCGCCCGGATCCAGCAGGTTGATGCCGCCGGTGCCCCGGCCGATGGAGATCACCTGACCGCCCAGGGCCCGCACCGTGTCCGCGTAGTCGGGCTTGAGGTCGCCCAGCACAAGCGGTACGACGCCGGTTGCGGACAGGCCGATCAGCATCCGGTTGACCAGCGTCGACTTCCCCAGGCCCGGCATGCCGAGCATGAAGAGCGACGGGTTGGAGATGTAGCGCGCCCGGGTGAACCAGGAGAGCGGGTCGCCGCACACCGTCGCGCCCGTGTGCAGGTGCTGCCCCAGCGGGACCCCCGTCATAGGCGCGCCCGAGCCCGCCGCGAACGGCCACAGCCCGCACGCCTGCACCGTCGTGGCCCGCCACATGGTGGGCGGGTCCATGCCGCCGACCTGCCCGCCGCCGGGTCCCGGCCAGCCGCGCGAGGGTGCCATGGGTTCCCGGCGCGGCGCCTTCTGCTTGGGCCGCTTCTGGCCGCCCCGCGGACTCACAGCGCCTCCCGCAGGTCGCGCGGCACCAGGGTGAGTTCCCACGGCAGGATTCCGGTGGGCAGGGTGCAACTGAAGGCGGCCGCCTGCATCCGGTCCGCCGGGCGCATCGACAGCCGCGCAGCGCCTTGCAGGTTCCGCATGGTCGCGCTCACGTCGGCCAGGTCCTCCTCGTCGTCGACGGTGGCGGTGAGCATCAGTGAGAACTCCACCAGGCCCGCGCCGGTCGCCTCTTCCTGGGCCGTCTGTTCCGTCGCCCGCACTTCGGTGGCCGCGCGCGCCTGCACCATGCCGCGTCCGGAGGTGGCCATGAACTGGGCGGCACGCCGGTCGGCCTCCACGATCCGCGCCGAGGTCGCCGGGTCGATGGGCCGGTAGAGCAGTGCCACCCGCTTGCGGCGGGTGCTGGGGGAGGGCTCCAGCAGGCCGCGGAGCACGTTGGCCCGCACGGTGCCGCGCGGGGCCAGGGTGAGCATCCAGGTGCGGGAGACCCCGGAGTCGTGCTGGTAGGAGGCGACGTTCTCGACGCAGGCCGAGGGACCGGCGTCCTCCCACTCCAGCCCGGTCCCGCCGTGCTGGGCCCGGATGTCGAGGACTTCGCCCGCGACCGCCGGGTCGTAGGCGACCCGTACCACCTCGGCGATCCGTTCGGCCGACAGCGGGTAGGCCACGCCGCCGCCCGCGCCGACGAGCCCGGAGAGCAGGCCCGGGATGCGGGTGGCCAGATCGGTGATCAGCTCGTCGTGCTTGAGCTTCTGCCCGGGCGGGAGGCCGTAGGTGAGGGTGATGTAGGTGTGCATCTCGGAGGACGCCTGCGGATACGACCCGACGACCTCCTCCATCACGGCGCGCGCGGCAGCCGGGGCGTCCGGGGCGAGCCGGGGCAGCACCTCGTGCGCGAGCCGGGTGCCCGAGTCCGGGGCCGTCTCGACGATGACCGAGGCGCCGCGCAGTCCCGTCTCGTGCGACAGCCGGGAGAGCCAGCCGCCCCACGACGCCACCCAGGTGTCCACCTGGTCCGGGTCCACCAGGGAACCGCCGTCGGGGTCGCAGCCCAGGACGATGGTGTAGAAGTTCCGGCTGCGGTGGAAGAGCACGCCGAAGTCCCGGTCGTAGGCGTCCCGGCCCTCGTGCATCTGCATCCGGCCCAGCAGGCCGGGAGGCTGGAAGCGGCCTTCCTGGCGGCGCGACAGCGGCCCCGAGACGTAGGTCGTGGACCCCTTGGACTTGCGCCGCATCCAACCGATCCGCAGCGCGAGCAACTGGTAGGCGTTACGCCCGTCCTGGGTCCGGATGATCAGCGGTACGAGCACGATGGCCAGCGGCACCAGGATGACGACCGCTGCCGCCAGCGAGATCAGCGACGCCAGCAGGGTGACGATGAGTCCGCCGAAGACCCCCGCGGTACCGAGCATGCCGAAGGGCCCGAGTCCCGGTCGTCTCGGCCTGCGCCAGTTCCCGTACGTCGGGCTCGACGCGGCTTGGGTTGACATGCGTTGCTTCCTTCCGTGTCCCTCTGGGTTCCGCCCGGGCCCACCCGCCGGGCCCGCCGGATTCGGCCGCGCCCCGGGAGCCCTCCGGCGCCGGTGACGTGGCGGGTCCGAAGGTCCGCGGCGGTCCGGGTGCCGCCGGTCCCGGAGGTCCGGCGGCACCCGGCCGGGTGGGCCCTACTTGTTGTGGCCGAGATCGGGGTTGGAGTCGTTCACCGCGCCGGTGAACAGCTGCCCGGTGCCCTTGGCGATGCCCTTGGCGGCCTCGCCGGCCGCCAGCGCGACACCCGCCGCCCCGGCGCCGCGGCTGATGGCCCCGCTCGGGCCCCCGCCGCTTCCGCCGCCGGATCCACCGCTTCCGCCTCCGCCGGAGCCTCCGCCGCGGGAGTTCCTGCTGCCGGAGGGGCTTGTGCCGTCCCCGCCGCCGGAGCCTCCGCCGCCTCCGCCGCCGGTCTTGGCCAGCGCGGCGGGCCCGGCTCTGCCCCCCGGCCCGGACCGGCCACCGGATCCGGACTGCCCGCCGGGCCCGGAGGCGCCGGAGGGGCCGGACCGGCTGCTGGAACCGGAGTTGGAGCCGCCGCCACCGCCGCCCCCGCCGGAGAGCCCGGCGGTGGCGATCGACTTCGCGCCGGTGGCGATGCCGCCGCCGGCGGCGGACGCGGCACCGGAGAAGGCGCTGCCACCGCCGAGCGCTGCCGTGGCGGGCACGATCAGCTTCAGCAGCGCGGGTAGGGCGATGGCCGACAGCAGCATCACGCAGATACCGGCGATCTTGATGTGGACCTTGTCACTGGAATCCTTCACGGGCGCGTTCCCGGTGAGGAGCTCCGTTCCCGCGAAGATGACGAGACCGGCCGCGGGTTTGTAGAGCAACCAGGCGATCATCCAGCCGATGTGCTTGCGCCACCAGCCGCCGCCCCAGTCGCTCATGGAAGCCGCGGCCGCCAGCGGCAGCGTGCCGAACAGCACGATCATCACCGCGAGCCGGATGTAGAGCAGGATCCCGTGGATGATGGCCGCGATGAGCAGCAGGAAAGCGAGGATCACATACAGGAATGCGGGGATGCCCTTCGAGGAACCGCACGCCATCGACTTCATCTGCGTCTTCATGGCGGTGGTGTACAGATGCGAGGCGAAGCCGTCGCCCACCGCGGCGGCGGCACCCACGACAGCCGTCCCGCCGCCCGCCACCACGATGAGGCGCAGCATGCCCCGCAGCGCGGTCTGCCCCGCCTCGCCGCGGCGTTCGGCCGCCATCCGGATGCACGCGAAGAGCAGCGATCCGATGGCGGTATAGACGACGAGCCAGTGCAACTGGCCCTGGACCGGGTTCGAGGCACTCGGCAGGAAGGTGGGGATGTTCTTCGTCAGCGACTTGAACGCGCCCAGGGCGCCCAGCATGACGAGGTCGCCGATGCCCCGCATGATGGTGCCGACCGGGTCGCCCAGGAACTTGAAGAAGCCCACCAGAGCGTCGAGCAGCGGGTTTCCGGAACCACTGCAGACGTCAGCCATCTCAGGCAGCCCCCCACCTGACGAATCCGCCGCTGCTGACGGTGGATTCCGAAGCGGAGAAGAGAGTGCCGTCGGACTGCGGCTCGACCTTCCAGTCGCCGCCGCTCCACCGCATGGTGACCGTCGTCGCCCCCAGCCCTCCGCCGGCGCCCTTGATCAGCAGCCGGACCTGAACCTTGTCCCGTGTGTACGAGCCGACGAGGAACCCCGAATACACTCCGGCGTCCTCGTCGTCGAGGTTCGGCCGGCCGAGGCCGGAGCGCTGGGAGATGAACGTGTCGCGTCCGTCGCCGGGCACGATCTGCTGCTCCGCGACCGTGCGCCAGTCCTCGGTGCCCATGTGCGTGAGAATCCCGTGAGCCGCCATGACGGCCCCCATGGGCGTGTGGGCGTAGCACCACCACACCGGTCCGTCGAACCGAGTGGGGCCGACCGACGCGGAGGTCGGCACATGCATGCCGTCCAGGTTCTTCCACACCACGTCCTTCGGTGCGGCGGTCGGCCGGGCCTTGCTCAGGCCGCTGCTGGGCTTCTTCTCCGCACCCGGCTCCTCCCCCTTCTTCTTCTGTCCCTCTTCGTCTGCGTCCTTCATGTCCTGGTCCTTGGTGCGGCACCCGTGCGGTCGCTCGCCCGGAGGCAGCGGGTCCTCGCCTTCGGCACCGGGGGAGAGGGGGCCTTTCACCGCCTGGGGCGCGGGTGTTGCGGCGTCAGCTCGGCCGTTGTCCGCCCCCGTGAGGTAGGAGAAGGTCGCCAATACGAGCGCGGTCCCCAGGAACACGGCCGAATAGACCCAACTGCGCTGCTTCCAGAAGGGGGCGTCGTCCGCCACCTCGTTCCGTTCACGGCCGAGCATCGCTCAGTTGCCGCCGCGGATGAGGAACCCGGCGGCGTCGCCCCCGCCGTCGCCGCTGTCGAAGAGCCAGCTCGCGAAGGGGCCTGCGGCCGCGATGAGGCAGCAGCCGGCCAGCACCATGCCCAGCCTGCTCATGTGTTCGGAGCTCTCACCGCGCTTGAGGGAGATGCCCATCATCGCGCCGGTGATCACGATGCCCAGGACTCCGGCGGCGGTGCCGACCCACGCGGCCATGCCGAGCATCTGGTTGATCTTGCCACCGAGTCCGTCGGGAACTTCCCGCTCCGGCTGCGGAACGCCTGCCTCGGCCAAGTAGTAGTAGACCATCGACATCTTCATGGGGATTCCTTTTGTCTTTGTCTGCTGACAGGGGACGGTCGGGGGGAACCCGACGGATCAGGTGTTGTACGGGCCGAACCACTCGACGATCGGACCGGCGGTGGTGGCGACGACCGAGGCGACGAGCACGATGAAGAGCCCTCGGAAATAGCTCGCGCCCTCGCCCATGTCTCCGCGGCGCAACTGGAGCGAGAGCTGGGTGCCGACGATGATCAGACCGAGTACGCCGGCCACCGAGGCACCCCAGGCGAGCCAGTTGAGCAGCGCGTCCGCGTTCGCGGCCGTCTTGCCGGTCGGGCTGTAGGGCGGCACCGTCTCCGGGTCGAAAGGCGGCTCGTCGTCCAGCAGCCGGGTCAGTACGCTCATCGCTTCTTCTCTCGTCTTCCGGGGCGCTGGGCCGCGCCCCCCGCCAACTCGGCGAGCACGCGGACGGATTTGGGCAGCGCACCCGAGCGCTTGTCCCCCCGCCACGCCGGAATCCAAGGGACCCGGTGCACGTCGGCCACCGAGCGCAGTACGCGGATCCGCTGCATGAGGTGGAGGGGGAGGCGTCCGGGCGCGTCGGCGACCAGCACCACCGCGAGCAGTTCGACGCCCGCCGGGTGCCGCCCGGAGTGCAGCGCCTCCAGTGCACGGGAGGCCGCCCGCAGCCCGGACGCGTGGGTGCGTGCCACCAGCAGCACCCGCCCGGGCTCGCCCTGCGCCGGATCGGGCAGGCGGCGCTCCAGGTCGCTGCCGCCGGCCAGTTCGGCGAGCGTGCTCGTGCCCGCCCCGCCGTGCGCGCCGACCCAACTGACGGCACCGCCGGCGGGAGCCGCAGCGCCGGGGACCGCCGCCTGACCGAGGCCGGGGAGCGCGGTCGCACGAGGTGCGGGGCGCTGCACGGCCGGGTCCGGAGCCGTCGGCGACACGGACTCCGGCTGCCACTGCGGCGCCGGGGCGGCCGGAACCGCCTGACCGGGCTGCGGGGTGGTCGCGGGCGGGGGAGCCGACACGGGCGCGGGTGCCGGGTTCGGCTGGGGCGCGGGCGGGGCAGCCGGTTGGGGCTGGGTCGTGTTCGCCGGGCTCGGCTGCGGTGCGGGTGCGGGTGCGGGTGCGGGTGCGGGTGCGGGTGCCGTCGCCGGACCGGGCTGCGGTGCGGCCGGGCGCACCGGGTCGAGCGGCGCCGTGGCCGCCGCGGCCGGATCCGGCGTCGGGCCGGCCTGCGGGGCCGCCCCGGACTGCGGAGCCGACGGTTCGGCCCGCTCCGGTGCCTCCTGCTCGGGCTGGGGCGCGGTCGGTCCGCGTACCCACATGTGCGGTCCGGCGGGTGTCTGCCCGGCGGACGCCGGTGGGGGGACGCTCATCGCGTGTCCAGCCTCCTCTCGTGCGACTGATGGCTCCTGTGGCTCCGCGGGACTGCGGTGGGTCGGAGCAGCGGATGTTGAAGACGAATTGAACTGATTCGTCCTCGTTCCCGTTCCGAAGTGCGAGCGCGTTGTGCTCCGTCGGAGAGCCACAACGGGGCTTCGGCAAAAGTGGTTCACCGTTCTTGACACTCGGTGGCGATCCGTGGCGGAAGCGGTACGGGAAGGAGGAGACAGCCGGTGAGCGAGAGTGGCGGGGCGTCCGGGAAAGCGGCCATGATCGGCCTGGCCGGAACGGGCTGCGGTTGCCTGATGCTGCCTCCCGCGGTGGCGGGCATCGTGGTCCTGCTGATCATCTTCGGCGGGCTGGGCGTCCTCTTCGCCCCGATCATCGCGCTCATCCTGCTCTTCGGCGGTGGGGGCAGCGGAGCCGACAACCCGGAGGCCGACGTCGACGAGGACGCGGTCGCCGCGTCGGTCCAGGGCGACGGCAAGGGCGAGCTGGACGAGAAGACCGTCCCCGAGGACCTGGCGGAGACCATCCAGGACGCCGGCGGCATCTGCGACGCCATCGGCCCGGTCGTCATCGCGGCGCAGATCGAGCACGAGTCGTCGTTCAACAAGGACATGCTCGGGCCGCACGGCGAGAAGGGCATCTCGCAGCTCCCGCCGGACAAGTTCGACGAGTTCGGCGAGGACGAGGACGACAACGACGAGACCTCGGCGACGGATCCCGAGGACTCGATCATGGCCCAGGGCCGCTACATGTGCTCGCTCGCCAAGAGCGTCAAGCCGATCGTCGACAGCGGCAGAGCCCCGGAGGACGAGAGTGTCCTGGACCTGACGCTCGCGGCCTACGAAGTGGGACTGGAGGCCGTCCAGGAGGCCCACGGCGTCCCCGAGGACAGCAAGGCCCAGAGCTATGTCATCACCGTGCGGTCCCTCTTCCCGCGGTTCGAGGGAATCGGCGGCTCTGTCGCGCCCTCCGAGTTCCCCGACTACGACGTCCCCGACGCGTCGTCCTCCGACTCCCCGTCCCCCGACCCCGATCAGAGCGGAGAGTGAGCCGCATGCTCGACACCCCCGACGGTCCGGCGCACGGTCGCCGCCCGGTACCGGGCGGTGACACCGCTCAGCCGCTCCTCGAGGGCCGCTTCGAGGCTCTCATCGCCCGCAACGGCAGCGTGGCGCTGAACGGGGAGCGCCTGCCGGTGGCGAGCGGGGAAGAGGTCCATGTCGCGGTGCTCGACGCGATGCACCGCGCCGCCCAGGAGCGCGGCGAGCCGGTCGAGGCGACCGTTCTCGACCTGCGGGAGGGCGGGTACGCGACGCACATCCGGGTCGCCCCCGACGGGTCGAGCCAACTGGTGGAGCCACAGGCGGAGGTGGCCGACGGGGAGCCGCCCGCGACCGGTCCGGAGCCGCCCGGGGCGCCCGGCCCCGACGCCGTGCAGGGCGGGCCGGTATCGGCAGCCCCACCCGTGCCCGGTCCACCCGTCTCCGGGACACCGGCACCGGCCGCGCCTGCTCCTGACGCGACGTCATCGCCGAGGCCCGGCGGGCCGGCGGAGCCCGTGTCCGGGGCGCCCGCGTCCGGGGAGCCCGAGGCTGGGACGCCTGCCTCCGCGGGGCCCGAGGCTGGGATGCCTGCCTCCGCGGGGCCCGAGGCTGGGACGCCTGCCTCCGCGGGGTCCGCAAACCAGGCGCCCGCGTCCGGGGTCACCGCACCCGTGGCGCCCACCCCGCTTGCCGCCGGGACGAACGCGTCCGGGCCGGAGCCCGGCGCGGACGGGCCGACGGTGCCCGGCGAGCTGGCCGAGGCGGTGGCCCATATCAACCGGGCCGCGGCGGAAGGCGAGGCGCAGCGCGCGATGGTGCTCGCGTTCCGGCTGCGGGAGCACGCGGTGCGCAGCTACGGCGAGGAGCACCCCTACGCTCTGGAGGCCCGTGATCTGGAGGCGTTCGTGGCCCGTCAGGGCGGCAACTACGGGAAGGCGACGGAGGTCTATCTGGACCTCGCCCGGATCTGCCACCAGCAGGGCGACCAGCGCGCGTACGGGTATCTGCGGCGCGCGGTCGGGAACTGGTATCTGCTCGCGGACCCGAAAAAGGTGCTGACGCGCGGTCAGGCCCTGCTCGACGCATGGTCGCTGCTCGCGGCGCAGGACGGACCGGCGGCGCACGACACGACGTTGCCCCGTCATGTGCAACTGCGGATGGACGCGTTGTCGGACCCGGCCGGCAGGTCGGCCTGACGCTCTGGCACCTCGGTATCCGAGGTCTGACATGCCTTCAGCCTCGGAGACGCCCACGGATCCGGCGGCGAGATAGATCACAACGGGCCAGAGAGGAGGCCGCTGACCAGCGACATCAATATTCGATTGACGGCGAGGGCCGCCCTTTGAGGGTGGCCTCGCCGCTGACGCGTGTGACCGGCGTCACGCAATCCCTCCGATCTGTCGTGAACTTCTGCCGCAGGGTGAGCATCTAATTCCTTGTAAAGCACGGAAGACACTGGTTTAGCGGGAAAAGACTGTCTACGTCCCATTTGTGATGCTCTGTGAGCATTTACCGGAGGGGTGAACGGCCGTCAACAGCATGTGGACCTTCCCTCGCGACTCTCTGCCTCGTGAGGGGGCCGCTGTGCGCGTCCCGGGGCCGGTCCGCCGTCGTCGGCGGCATGATGCGAGGGGTTGGAACCGTGAGTTGGATCGTCTTGGGGTCTGAGGGTGCGGCCAGCGCCCAGGAGCGGGCGATGCGCTCGCTCTACGAGCAGCACGCACGGCCGTTACAGGGTTATGTGCTCCAGCTGCTCGGTGGTGACGTGCAACGGGCCGAGGACGTCGTCCAGGAGACGCTGCTGCGCTGCTGGCGCAATCAGCAACTCGTCGGCTCGGGGCAGGAGCTGCGTCCGTGGTTGTTCAAGGTGGCGCGCAATCTCGTCATCGACGACTACCGGCTGCGCCGGGCCCGCCCCAACGAGGTCGACGGCGCCGCCTGGTTGGAGGACGTGCTCTCCGAGGCCGACGATGTCGACCGGGTGCTCTCCTCGCTGGTCCTGGTGGAGGCGTTCCGGACGCTGTCGCACGCGCACCGCGAGGTGCTGTACGAGACGTACTACACCGGCAGGTCGACCCGTGAGGTCTCCCATGTGCTCGGCATACCTCCGGGCACGGTGAAGTCGCGTCTCTACCACGCGGTGCGGAAGCTGCGGCTGGCCCTGGACGTTCCCGGGGCGGTGGCGGAGAAGCCCGCCGCCTCGGCCAAGTAGCCGGTGGCCGGGGTGCAGGGGGACCCGTCCCCGGCTCGCCGTGCGGCGCCGGACGCGGAGCCGGTGCCGCACGGCCGGGCGGACTCCGGAGGAGAGCCGCGGAGGCGGCCCGGCCGCACGCCGAGGCGCTGTCCGGCGTGGGACAGCGCCTCGGGCGGGCAGTTCCGGAACGTGCTCAGCCGACGTGTACGTCGGTGGCCAGCGCGGTGACCTCCAGTCGGCCGTTGTCCACCCAGGAGGGGAACTTCAGCGTCTTGTGCGTGGTGTTGGCCGGCGGCGTCACCTGGAGGTACGCGGCGTCCCGGGCGTCGGGCGTCCCGGTGTTGGCGTGCGTCCAGGAGATCACGGCCGCCACGCTCGCGTCGTCCTTCAGCGCGATCGTCTTCTTGCCGGGGTCCTTCGCGTACCAGCTGTCGCCCCAGTGCACGGACGAGCTCAGCGTCCGGTGACCCGAGTCCTCCAGACCGAGGCCGGGGTATCCACGCAGATTGCAGGTGTGACCGCTGGTGTTCTTCAGCTTGAGGACGACCCCTTCATGGTTCATCCCGCCGCCGAGCTTCTGTCCGAAGGAAGCGGTCAGCCCCGAAGTGTTGCAGGTGGGCACGCTGCTCGCCGCCGGGTTGCCGAGCGCCTGGCTGCCGAGCGCCTGGGCCGCTCCCGCGCCGGCGAGGCCGAGGCCCGCGGCGGCTGCGACGGCCAGACTCGCGGCGCCGAAGCGCTTCGCCCCCCGTCCGCGTGCCGTGCTGCTGCGGTGCTGCTCAGTCATGTCGGGTATTCCCCTTTCAATCGGGGTGCATGTGCGCTTTACGGAAGATGTGATGCGCTCACCGCGCGAAAAGTTCACCGGATGGTTCGACGTGTCATGTGACGCCGGTCACGTCGGCGCTGTAGACGCGGCTCCACTCGCCGGTCCGGACGGTGACCTCGTTGCGCCACGACGGGGCGATCTCTCCGTCCGCGTCGAATTCGACGTCGCGGCGTGTGCTGGAGTTGGAAACTGCGGACATGAGCGGCACTCCTTCGCGCAACGTCGGCAGGTGGGGCCGACAATCGAGGGTGGTGCAGGACCCCGCACCGTGACCGTGTGCGGGGTCCTGCCGTACCAGGACGGCATGCGCGAGGTGTTTCTCCCATTGGCTCAGCGCATGGCTCGTCGGCTCCCGGCTGCAGGGGCGGGCGCTTCTCAGTGGCCCGTGCGATTCCCTGCCCACACCGTGGGGATTCGGCCCGACCATGGGCTTGCCTGTTCCAACTGGCCGGCGAGGCGGAAGAGGCGGCTTTCGAGACCGTATCCGGCGGCGAACTGCATACCGATCGGAAGCCCCGTTTCCGGGTCGGCCGTCAGCGGCACGGACATGGCGGGCGTGCCCGCCGTGTTGAAAGGCATGGTGAACGGCGCGCGGTCGAAGACGGTGTCGATCCAGCCGAGGCCGTCCAGCGTCTGCGTGCTCGCGGCATAGGCGCCCAGGGGCGTGGGAAGCTCCGGCACGGTCGGGGTGAGCAAGATGTCGTAGGTGTCGAAGTACCGGGCCAGGCTGCGGGAGACACGGTTGCGGATCGTGAGAGCGGCGACGAACTGGGCGCCGCTGACCAGCTGCCCGTAGTGGTGGCCGGCGAGGGTCGTCGGTTCGAGGGTGGAGGAATCGATGGGCCGGCCGAAGGCGGCAGCCAGCTCGTCGACCGTGGCCGCGAGGTTCGCCGTGAACAGGTGGGCGTTGGCCAGGACGTACTCCTCCCAGTCGGCCCCGAGGTCGACCTCGGCCTCCTCCACCTGGTGGCCGAGGGATTCGAGCAGACCCGCGGTACGAGAGAGGGCGTCGGCCACCGGTGCGGTGGTGCGGCGTCCGCCCCATGCCTGGGTGAGGACACCGATCCGCAGCAGGCCCGGGTGGCGGGTGACTTCCTCCGTGTACGGCCGGGACGGCTGCTGGGCGAAGTAGGGGTCACCCGGTTCCGGGCCGCTGATCTGGTCGAGCAGGGCCGCACTGTCGCGTACCGTGCGGCTGACGCTGCCGTGCACGGCCAGGCCGCTGAAGAGCTCATCGAAGTCGGGGCCCATGGAGACCCGGCCGCGGGTGGGCTTCAACCCGAAGAGGCCGTTGTAGGCGGCGGGGATGCGGAGCGAGCCGGCAGCATCGGTGCCGTGGGCAATCGGAACCACCCCAGCCGCTACAGCCGCGCCCGCGCCCCCGCTGGATCCGCCCGCGCTCCGCTCGAGGTTCCACGGGTTACGGGTCGCGCCGTACAGCACTGGTTCTGTCGTGATGCTGTAGGCCATCTCCGATGTCGCGGTACGTCCGAACGTCACCAGTCCGGCGCGACGCAAGCGCAGCGTCAGGAAGGAGTCGGCGCGCGCGACGTTGCCGGCCGCAAGGCGGCTGCCCAGCTCCATGCGCCGCCCGGCCATGGCGGCTCCGATGTCCTTGATCAGGAAAGGGGCCCCGGCCAGCGGCGTGCTGCCGGGCTTGGGCTCGTCGTCGGCCCGCCAGGTCTCCGCGACGGCGTTGATCTGCGGATCGACCGCCTGCGTGGCCTCGAGCGCGGCTGCTTGCAGTTCGGCGGCGGTCACCTCCCCTTCGGCCACCAGCTCCGCGAGTCCGACCGCGTCATAGTTCACGTACTCGGCAACTCTCACTTTTGCTCCTAGCGGAAAGAACAATACTGCTGAGTCCCTGACGATACCCAACGGTATCGAATAGAACGAAGTGGTACCGTAGGAGCAATGAGACAAGAGGTCCCGCACCCGAGCGGACGTCACGGAGCAGCCATGGCATCGACCGCCAGCAGGCCGAGCAGGGTGGCGAAACTGCCGCCCCGCGAGCGCATCCTCGACGCAGCGGAAGAGCTCTTCCAGAGCGAGGGAATCCGGCGGGTGAGCGTCCAGACGATCGCCGAGAAGGCCGCGACCACCAAAATGGCGATCTACCGGCACTTCGAGACCAAGGACGCGCTGGTCGCGGAGTGGATGCGGATCGTCGCCGCCGACTACCAGGCGGCCTTCGACCGGGTCCAGACGGAATACCCCGGTCGACCCAGGGAGCAGATCATGGGCTTGGCCCGCTTCATCGCCGAAGGATTGCCGGCCATCTCGCACCGGGGCTGCCCGTTCATCAACTCCCTGGCCGAACTGCCCGACCGCTCCCATCCAGCGCGGCAAGTGATCGAGGAACACAAGGCCCACCAGACCCGCAGGCTGGAGAGCATGTGCACCGAGGCCGGGCTGCCCGACCCCGAGCAGGCCGCAGCCGAGATCACCTTCGTACTCGAAGGCGCGCAGGTCAGCACCCAGAACGGAAGCATCGATCAGGCGGGGGACCGCCTGATGAGGATCGTCGAGGGAATCGTGGATCGGCACCGCTCCCCCCTCGACGCATCCCGTCCGGCCGTCGGCTGACAGCCTCGAATCCGCGTCCCCAGTACCGAGAGCCCGGTGCGCGTTCGCCCAAGTTCACGGGAACGCTTGTCTCCGAGTGCCGATGCCTGACTCCCCGACGCCCCTGCTCATCTGTCCTGCTCGGCGGCCCGCTCCGCTGGCGCGGTAAGCAGCGCATTCGCTGCGACAGCGAATCGCCCCGGCCACGTCTCCGCGGGCGAGGCGTCCCATTTACCCCGACAGATTCTGACGGCTCGTCACTCTCAGCTGCACGTCCGTCTGTCGTAGCTCTTCGCGAACCCGGCTGTGGGGCGGGCACGGTTGAGTCCTTCGGTGCTCAGGCAGCTTGGCCGAAGCCGGCCGCGGTCAGGTTCTGCTCGCGCAACGGGGCGAAGTCGACATCGAGTTTCGGGTCGTACACGTCGGGCCGGATGCCGAGTTCGTGCGTGCTGTACTCGCCGAACCGGTTGATGTGCTCGGTCAGACACGGCGAGATGTGCGCCAGGTCTTCCGGGTCGATCACCCACCCCCCCTCCAGCAGCTGCCGTACGATCTTCGCGATGTCCAGGGCGTTGTGGAAGATCACCGCGTTCGTGAGCAGCGCGTTGAACTTCACCGCCTTCTCCTGCTCGATGGGGTCGTTGTCGGCGATGACGCCGGGGTTGCCAAAGCCGATCCACTGGAAGGGGAACGGGGTCAGGGCGCGAGAGGCCGGGCGGGTGTCCTCGCGGCGGTACCCCCGGCCGTCCGGTGCAAGCGGGCCGGGGGCACCTGGTGCCCGGAAGGCTCCCGGCCGGGCCAACAGCCGGGTGTGCGCGCTCCGAGGGATCCGCCTTTCTGTGGGGTGGTGTGTCGTCATTCCGTCGTGCTTTTCGGAGAGCGCTCCGCTGAAGCATCCGCCCTTCCGCGTGCTTCAGTGGATTTCTATTCAGTGCTCACGGAGCCAGTGCCTGCAAGGGGAGCGGCGAATAACCCCCCGAGGGAGCGGAACGGATGCGTCGGGGGCGCATGACCTGGGCAGGGGGCGCATCCTCTCGGTGCCGTCCTGAGGGGCAGAATGCCCGCCGCCCGTGTCGCGGAATCCGAACGGTGGCGGAATCCGGACAAGAGGGAATGCGACCGGCGGATAATCGACCGCCGGGCACGGCGGGATACTCCGGGAGTGACCGGTGCCTGCCTGAAGAAACGTCTCCCTATTCCGTCATTACGTCCGAACGAAGACGAACGACGGCAAGGGTTCAGCGGTGCCGTGCCCGCCGGGGCGGGCGGCGCCGCCGACCGGACGCGGGAGGTGCGGCTGCGGCTGCCAACCGGCCGTCACCGGGGCGGCTCTTCCTCGCGTTCGCCCTCGGCCTGCGAGGGAGTGGTGCGCGGGCAGTCGGGGTGCTCCGCCTTGCGCCGCTCGGCGGGCGAGAGGGAACGCATCTCCGCGAAACCGTTGTCGCGCTCGCCCTCGGCCTGGGAGGGCATCGGGGTCTGGTCACTCATCGTGTCACTCCTCTCACTGGACACGCGGGCCGCGGCCGCCGCGCACGGCCCGCCTGCCCCCGGGTACCCAGCGCCGCCGGGGCGCACCGCCGGCGGAGGGCGGCGGAGCGGTCCCGGCGAAGACGGCTCCGCTCGGGACCGCTCAGCGCAGGGTGACGGTGAAGGTGCGCCCGTAAGCGTGGCGTGTACGGACCACGAGGAGGGTGCCGCCGCGGACGTGGCGTACGTCGACGCCCGGCGCGGGGGAGACCGGACGCAGCCGACGGCCGTGCAGCAGCAGCGTCAGCCGGTCGCGGTGCATCGTGGGGTCGGAGGCGGCGACGGTCACCTCCCGGTGGCGCCGCGGTCCGCGGCCCGGCTCCCGGCGGACGAGGACCGAGGCGGGTCCGTCGAGGCGCAGTCCGGCGACCGTCTGCGGCCGGCGGTCGAAGCAGTTCACGGCGAGCAGCCTGAGGCCGGTGTGCCGCACCGCCTGGAGGCGGGTGGTGTTGGCCGGCACGGTGAGGGGACCGTCATGGGCTCTGTACCGGCGCAGGGCGTGCTCGGAGGCGTGTGGCACGAGCGCGTAGGCCAGTGCGCGCGGTGCGGCACCCGCCTCCTGGCGGAATCCGGCGCGGAAGAGCTGCCGGGTGACGGGCGTGTCCGGGTTCGCGGTGCGGACCAGGCGGCGACTGCGGGTGACGGTCTCCAGTCCGACGGTGACCGGGTGGCGCTCCGCGCCGGGCGAGTCGAGGAACGCGTACCCCACGGCCGAGCCGCGCGTCTCGTCCGCGTACCGCAGCCAGCGCAGCGGTGCGGTGCCCGTGGCGGTCGCCCGCCTGCCGCCGTCGGGGCCCTCCGCGCTGATCCGCAGCACGTTCCCCGGAGGCGCGATGCGGGCGTCCACGGTCGTGGTGACCGCGCGTCCGGCCCGGTCACCGACCCCCGCGGCCAGCACCACGATCTCGTCGTCCAGCATGAACCACGACTTGGTGGCGGTCGCGTTCCGGTACACCGTGAAGTCGTCCGGCAGCCGGTCGCGTTCGGCGTAGGCGACGTCGTCGGACTGGACCATCCCGGCCGCTCCGCAGGCGTCCAGCGCGGCACCGCCCGAGTGGCGGGCGGTGCCGCGCGGGAAGTACACGTAGGTGTTCTGCGACTCGGACGAGGGCGTGAAATGCAGCGGGTGGTCCGGGTTGTCGTAGTACGGCTTCCCGTACAGCTCCGGTACGGTCCTGCGGTGCTCCTCCGGAGCGGTGACGCCCGCCAGTTCGGTGGGCGGGACGGCGGTGTAGTAGTCGACTCCGAACGCCTGCCGCTGGTCCTCCCCGGCCAGGTAGAGGTAGTAGGCGCCGTCCCCCTGGAACCACGGCATCAGGTTCTCGCCGCTCATGTACTCGTACTTGCTGATCCGCTCCGAACTGCGGGCGAGCGCGAACGCGTGGCCGGGGCGGCGGTGCACCGTGCGGTCCATCGCGTCGAAGGCGGTGCAGCGCGCCGCCGGGTTCAGGTCCTCGGCCGGTACCGAACCGTCCGCCAGGATGGCGGCGTGGCGCACCACGGTGAGCGGGGAGGTGAAGCGGGCCGGGTCGGGCGGCGCCGCCGACATCGTCTGCAGATACTTCACATAGCCCTTGAGCGCGCTGGCCCGTGCGCCGTCCGCGTACGCCGTCAGATCGGTGACCGCTTCCGCGACGGCGGCGCAGTCGGCGTAGCCGCCGCCGGTGCGGGAGACCGCCCGGCCCTTGACGATCTCCATCATCCAGCCCTCGAAGATGACCGGGGCGAAGCCGTCGGTCACCCACCGGTGCACCACCGGCACCAGTGCCTCGGTGCGTGCGTACCCCGTGCCCTCCAGGAACCCGAGAGTCTGCACGGCACGGGCCAGCAGCCCCTTCCCGTACGACCCGGTGTAGGCGACGGACGCGTGCTGGATGAACGACCCGTCCGCGTAGTGCCCGTCGGTCACCCCGTGCCGGAGCCGGTAGGGGTCCACCGTCGCGTAGACGGTGAGCTGGTCCTCCAACGCCTTGCCGATCCGGGCCCCGTCGTCCAGCAGGGCCCCCTGCAGGATGCGGTTGGTGGTGATGTCGGCGAGGTTGGCGCCGGTGTGGAACCGCGAGTCGAGATCGACGTCGCCGTCCTCGCCGTGCCGCAGATAGGCGTCCATGGAGCCGATGTAGCGGCGGAGCAGCCCGGGGTGCTGCGCGGCGGCGTCCTCGGCGAGCAGCACCAGGGTGGCGGTGACGCTGGTGGAGATGCCGATCTCCCAGGTGAACCAGTTGCCGTAATAGCCCTGTGACTGGTCGCCGTAGTAGCGCTCGTGGAGCAGGACGAGGCCCTCCAGCACCCGGCGCCGGGTGGCCGCGTCGTTCGGCGGGCCGCCGGGCGGGACGCCCGGGCTGCGGGAGGCCAGGGCGATCTCGTACAGCTTCCTGAAGGACGTGTTGAGGTGGCTGTCGCTGCTGCCGAGCGGCAGGCCGCGGAACAGCTCTCCGTCGCCCGCGGCTGCCATGTCGGCGAGATGGTCGCGCGCCGCCTCGGTGACCGCCGCCAGCTTCGCCGCTGTCTCGGGTCGCGCGTTGGACTCCGCCGTGCCGGCCAGGATCGCGCGCGCGTTGCCCAGCAGCCGTTCGGTTCCCACCTCGGTGCCGCCGTCCGGCGCGCCGTGTGCACCGGGCCGGACGGCGTCGGCGGCGAGTGCTTCCGGTGGTGGGAGCACCGCTGCCAGCCCCGCGGCGGACAGCAGCGAGAGCACATGTCGACGGGGGATCTCCATGGGGCCTCCCTGGGGGAGCCGGAGCGGCGTGGCGCAGGCATCACGCAGTGAAACAGCCGTCGGGTGCCCCGACAACACCTCGCGCATCCCGGATCGGAGCCGGCCCGCGCTGGCGTGGCATGCCGGGAAGCCGGGCCCGCAACGGGCACCCTCGAAGCCGACAGCGGATCACGCCGCATGAAGATGCCCCCCAGGGGTACGCGGCCCCGGCGGAACGGACAGAACGGCGCTGCGCGGAAGGGAGCGACGGCCATGGCAGTTCGGCAGGTACGGCGCGCATCAGGGGCGCGGGCCCGATGAGCGGTCTCACCGCCGCGGTGGCGCTGCTCGGGGTTGCCCTGCTGGGAGTCGGTGCCCTCTACGCGGCCGCCCGTGCACTGCGCGGCCCCGCCGGCTCGCTGCCCGCCGGGCCGTTCAACTCGGGGCTGGCACCGAGCGAGCACGCTGTCAGCCGCTTCCACGTCCGCTGGTACACGGCCACGATGCTCTTTCTCGCCTTCGACATGGAAATGGTGTTCATGTATCCGTGGACACGGGTCGTCTCCGCGGTGGGGGCGAGCGCGGTGACGGAGATGTTCGTCTTCCTCGCCGTGCTCGTCGCGGGTGTCGTGTACGCCTGGCGGGAAGGTGCGCTGCGATGGACCTGACGGCCCTTCCGCTGCGGGCCGCCGCCGCCCGGCCGCACGTCCTGCTGGTGACGACGCCGGGCGGTACGGCGACCCGGCTGGCCGCCGAGCGCCAACTCCGGCTCCAGGACCTGCCGCAGGCCCGCACGCCCGCGGAGGCCGACGTCCTGTTGGTCGCGGGCCCCGAGTGCCGCGGGCTGCGCCCGGCGATCGACCGGCTGTGGCAGGGCCTCCCCGCCCCCCGTGCCCGGGCCCGTGCCGCCACCCCCGCTGCCCTTCCCGACGCGCTGGCCCGCTGCCGCGCCGAGCTCGCCGCGCCGCCCGGACGACAGCACGCGGGCCACCGGCACGAGAACCCCGTGGGCGGCGGGCCCGACGCGGAATTCGGCGACGGGCGGGACGAGCATGACGGCGACGACGACGAGGACAGTGGCGGCGGCCATGGCGGCCATGGCGGCCATGGCGGCCATGGCGGCCATGGCGGCCATGGCGGCCACGGCGGCCACGGCGGGCACGGTGACTCCGAGTCGCCCTGGGGGCTGCCGATGGCCGGGCAGGGCGAGGACCGGGACGGGCTGCTGCTCGACCAACTGCATGTGCCGCTGGGCCCGTTCCTCGCCGACTGGCCGGACGCGCTGACGGCCCGCCTCACCCTGCAGGGCGATGTGGTCCAGCGTCTGGAGGTCGAGTGGCCGCCCGTAGGAGGCGACGCCGGCCCGCCGTTCTGGGGAGAGCCCTGGGCCCGGGCCGCCGCCGGGGAACGTGTCGCCGCGGGTGAGGGCGCACGGCGGCGGTCCGCCGCGCACGCGGACAGCCTGGGACGGCTGCTGGCGGTCGCCGGATGGGCGGGCGCGGCGACCACGGCCCGGCGGCTGCGGGACGACCTGCTCGACGGCACGTCGAGTGCGGAGCTGAGGCCGGGCGTGCAGCGGTTCGCGCGCAGGGTCGGCCGCTCCCGGACGCTGTACTGGCTGACCCGCGGAACGGGGGTGCTGACCGCGGAGGCGGCGCGGGACGCCGGGGTGACCGGGCCCGCCGCACGGGCCGACGGGGACGTCCCCGCCCGCTACCGGACCTGGCTGGCGGCCCTGGTGCGGGACGTGGACCGGCTGGCGGACCGAAGTCCGCTGGACCCGGCCGAGGAGGGCCCGCGGGGCGGCGGTGCGCCGGACGGTCCGTGGCCGTCGGCGGCGCTGGTGCGGGTGCTGCCGGGGCTGCTGGAGGGCGCCGAACTGGCGGCGGCACGCCTCGTCGTGGCCAGCCTGGACCCGGATCCGGACGAACTGGCCGCGGTCTCGCGGGAGGTGGGCGCGGGTGACTGAGACCGCAGCCTGGTGGTCGCTGCTGGCCGCGCCCGCGCTGCTGCTGGCCGGGGCGGTGCTCGCCGTCGCCGGGGACGCGCTGCTGGCCGCACGGGACGCGGGGCGCCCGACGACCGTCCGGACGGCGATGCGTCCCCTGTTGGAGGTGCCCCGGCTGCTGGCCGCGCAGCCCCGGCGGCTGCCGGCCGCGGACCGGCTGCTGTGGCGGCTGGGAGTGGTGTCCGTACCCGTGGCGGCGGTGCTGTCCGCCCTGGTGATTCCGTTCGGCGGGACGGCGGTCGCCGATCTGTCCGTGGGAGTCGTGTGGTTCAACGCGATGGAGGTAGTCACCTGGGGCGGGCTGTGGCTGGCCGGTTGGGGTCCGAACGCGGCGTTCTCGCTGATCGGCGGCTACCGCTTCGTCGCCCAGGGGCTGGCCTACGAACTGCCGCTGATGTTCGCCCTCCTCTCCGCTGCGACGGCGGCCGAGTCGCTGCGGGTCGGCGACATCGCGCAGGCCCAGCACGGCCTGTGGTTCGCGGTGTGGATGCCGATCGCGTTCGCCGTCTACCTGGCGGGCGTGCTGGCGTTCAGCTTTCTGGGGCCGTTCCGCTACCCGGCGGGCGAGGACATCGCCGCGGGTGTGCTGGGGGAGACCTCGGGAGTCGACCGGCTGCTGCTGGAGGCGGGCCGGTGGCTGTGGCTGACCTCCGGCGCGGCGATGGCCGTGCCGCTGTTCCTCGGTGGCGGGTCGGGGCCCGGACTGCCCGGCTGGGCCTGGTCGTCGCTCAAGACCCTCGCGGTGCTCGCCGTACTGGTGTGGGTGCTGCGCCGGATGCCGGTGGTGCGGGCCGACCGGTACGTGGAGTTCGCCTGGGTCGTTCTGGTCCCGCTGACCCTCGTGCAGGTCCTCGTGCCCGCGCTGCTGGTACTCGGACGCTGAACTGCCGCTGGCTGTCCCGTCGGCAGCCCGCCGACGGCCGACCGAAGGAGGAGAGACGACGTGGAATCCGTACTGCCGGCGGTGCTGGGCGTGCTCGCCCTGGCCGGCGGTGTGCTGGTCTTCCGCTGCGACTCGATGGCGCGGGCCACCTTCGCGCTGCTGCTCTCGCTGTGCTGCGTGGGCGGCGAGGTGGCGCTGCTCGGACTGCCCTACCTCGGCGTGGTGACCGTACTGATGATGATCATGGAGATGGTGGTGATGGCCGTCTTCATGATCGCCTACATGATGAACCCGGCGGGCCTGATGCCCATGTCGATGCTGCACAACAAGCGCGGCTCGCTGGCCCTCAGCGTCGCGGTGTTCGCCGCGCTCGTCGCCGCCGTCTTCCTGGTGCCCTGGCCGGCGCGGCGGGGCGGACCGCCGCCGGACACCACCGTGCAGGTCGGCAGGGCGCTGATGGGCGGACAGATGCTGACCATGATCGTGCTCGGCTTCGTGCTGCTGGCCACGATGGTCGGCGCCACCGTGCTGGCCACCCGGCGCGGCCGCTACGACCGCTTCGGCGACGCACTCGACCGCCGCACCCCCCGGGACCCGGTCGGTGGAGGAGTGGGACGGTGACCTTCGAACTCGTCTGCGTGCTCGCTGCGGGCCTGTTCAGCATCGGGCTGTTCGGGGCGCTGTCCCAGCAGTCCATCGTCATGATCATGATGGGCATCGAGTTGATGATCGGCGGCGTCATCGTCGCCGCCGCCGCGTTCTGGCACTTCCTCGCCCCCTCCGGTGCCGACGGGCAGGTCGTCATCGTCGCCGCCGTGGTGGCGATGGCGGTCGAGATGGCCATGGGGTTCGCCGTGACGACGGCGATCTACCGCGCACGCCAGGTCGACATGACCGACATGGCCGAGGACCTGAAGGGATGAGCGCACTGCTGTGGGCGCTGCTCGCCCTTCCCCTCGGCGCCGGGACCCTGCTCTGCCTCGGCGGACGCCGCTGGAACACCTGCGCCCCGGTCGCCGCCCCGGCCGCGGGGGCCGCCACCTTGGCACTGGCCGTCGCCGCCGCGGTCGCCCGGCCCCAGGCGAGCGCCCCGCTGTTCGCCGGGATCCGGGCCGGACTGCGGGTGGACGGACTCTCGGCGGTCATGGTGGTCACCGTCGCCGCGGTCACCACCGCCGTGCTGGTCTTCTCCGCCCGGGAGGCGGGCCCGGACGAGAACCGGGGGCGCTACTTCGGACTGCTGCTGCTGTTCGCCGCCGCGATGCTCGTCACCGTCACGGCGACCACGCTGGCACTGCTGCTGATGGCCTGGGAGGTGATGGGCGCCGCGAGTTGGGCCCTGATCGGCTACCGGTGGCGGCAGCCGGGCCGGGCGCGGGCCGCGGACACCGCGTTCCTGACCACCCGCGCCGCCGACCTGGGCATGTACCTGGCCGCGGGGGCCGCCCTGGCCGGAGGCGTCGGCTCCCTGCGGCTGGCCGCGCTGCCGCAGGCCGACGGGGTCTGGCTGCATGTGACCGGCGCCGGCGTCGTCCTCGCGGCGCTGGGCAAGTCCGCACAACTGCCCTTCTCCTTCTGGCTGTCGCGGGCGATGGAGGGCCCCAGCCCGGTCTCCGCGCTGCTGCACTCGGCCACCATGGTCGCCGCCGGTGCCTACCTGCTGCTGCGGCTGTCCCCGCTGCTGACCGCGACGCACTGGGCGGGGCCACTGGTCGCCTGGACCGGCGCGCTCACCGCCCTGCTGCTGGGCGCGGTCGCCGTCGCCCAGCGCGACGTCAAACAACTGCTGGCCGCCTCCACCTCGGCGCAGGTGGGCTTCATGGTGCTCGCGGCGGGCAGCGGGGGAGTGGCCGCGGGCACCGTGCAACTGGTGGCACACGCTGCCGTGAAGTCCGGGCTGTTCCTGGCCGCCGGAATCTGGCTGACCGCGCTCGGCACCCGGCACCTGCCCGCGCTTGAGGGCGCCGCCCGACGGTGGCCGTCAGTGGGCGCCGCCTTCGCGGTGGGTGCACTGGCGCTGGCCGGGTTGCCGCCGCTGTCCCTGTGGGCGGCCAAGGACGGGGTACTCGGCGCCGCCCGCGCCGATGACCCGGCGCTGTACGTGATCGCCCTGGCCGCGAGCGCCCTCGCGGCGGTCTACAGCGTCAAGGCGCTCTGGTCCGTCACCCGCCCGCTGCCCGGCGAACCGGCCGCCGGGCACGCCGGGGACGCCGCCGAACGGGCCGGCCACCCGCAGCGCCCCGCCCGCTCCGCGCTGCTGCCGCTATGGGCGCTCGGCTGCGCCGGGGCCCTCCTGGGGGTGCTGGTCCTGCCCGGTCCCGCCGACTGGCTCAGCGCCCTGCTCGGCGCCGGGGACCGGCCCCCGCTCCACCCCTGGGAAGCCGTCGTCTCCGCAGCGGTCGCCCTCGGCGCCGCGGGCGCCGCCTGGACCTGGCTGCCGCGCATCGCCCGCTCCGGGCATGCGGCCTCCCGCCCGCGCCCCGCCGTGCGCTGGGCCGAGCGGTGGCTGGGCCTGGACCATGCCGCGCATGTGCTGCTCGTACGGCCCGTCATGGCGCTGGCCCGGGCGCTGGCCGCCTTCGACGACCGGGTGGTGGACGGCGCCGTACGGCAGCTCGGGCGGGGCGGCCTGGCCCTCGCGCGGCTGGCGCGCCGGACCGACGACGGCGGGCTGGACGCCGCCGTCGGCGCGGTCGCCGCCGGGGCCCGCCGCCTCGGCTGCTGGGCCCGGCGCCCGCAGACCGGGCTGCTGCACCAGTACTACGCCCAAGCCGTCGTCGGCTTCGCGGCGCTGACCCTGCTCGTGCTGTTGGTGAGGTAATCCACTCGTGCTGACCGTCGTCACCTTCCTCCCCCTGCTGGCCTGCGCCGTACTGGCCCTGCTGCCGCGCGCCGTCCGGGTGCCGGACCGGGTCTGCTCCTGGGTGTGGATCGCCACCGCCGCCGCGGACCTGGCCCTGGTCGTGGCCGTCTGGGTCCGGTTCGATCCGCACGGCGGGTTGCAGTACGAGCAGCGGGCGCGCTGGATGCCCGGCGCCGGGGTGAGCTACCACGTCGGGGTGGACGGGCTGTCCCTGCCGCTGATCGCGATGGTCTGCGTCCTCTTCCTGGCCGCCGCCGTCCACATGCTGCGCGAGACCCGCCGGGTGCGCGCGCTCGCCTGCCTGTTCCTGTTCCTGCAGACCGTCAGCGTCGGCCTGTTCGTGGCGCTCGACCTGATCCTGTTCTTCGTCTTCTTCGACCTGTCCATCGTCGGCATGTACGTCGTCATCGCGGGCTGGGGCCACGGCGAGCGGGCCCGCGCGGCGGCGCTGAAGTTCTTCCTCTACACCTTCGTCGGCTCCCTCGCCCTGCTGCTCGGCTTCATCGGCCTGTACCTGGCCGCCGACCCGCACACCTTCGACCTCGTGGAACTGACCCGCAGCAACCCGCTGGCGGGCCAGGGCCTGTACGCGGGCCTGGTACTGCTGGCCGTCGGTGCCGGGCTCGCCGTCAAGACGCCCACCGTGCCGCTGCACACCTGGCTGCCGCCCGCCCACACCGAAGCGCCCGCCGCCGGCTCCGCGATCCTCGCCGGAGTCCTGCTGAAGATGGGCACCTACGGGTTCGTGCGCATCGCCATGCCGCTGCTGCCCGGCAGTTGGCGGCAGTACGCGCCGGTGTTCGTCGTCGTCGGCGTGGTCTCCGTCGTCTACGGCGCACTGGTGGCCCTGGCCCAGACCGACCTCAAACGCATGATCGCCTACACCTCCGTCAACCACATGGGCTACGTCGTGCTGGCGATCGGCGCCGCCGGATCACTCGCCGGAAGCGACGCCCAGGCCCGCTCCCTGGCCGTCACCGGAGCCGTCGTCCAGATGGTCAGCCACGGCCTGCTGACCGGCGCCCTGTTCCTGCTCACCGGAGTGCTGTACGACCGGGGCGGCACCTACGCGCTCGACGCCTACTCGGGACTGGCCGGGCACACCCCCCGCTTCGCCGCCGCCACCGGGATCGCCGCGTTCGCCAGCCTCGGCATCCCCGGCTTCTCCGGATTCATCGCCGAGTTCCAGATCTTCACCGGCAGCCTGGCCTCCCAGGCCGCCGCGACCGGCATCGCGCTGCTGGGCATCCTGCTGAGCGCGGCGCTGTTCCTGCGCGCCCTGCGCTCCCTCTTCCTCGGCCCGCCCCGGCTGCCCGCCGGCATCCCCCTGTCGGGCCTTGCCGACCTCCGCACCCGGGAGGCCGCCGCAACCTACCCGCTGCTGGCCCTCGCGCTGGTCATCGGCGTGCTTCCGCGGTTCCTGCTGGACGTGGTCGAACCGGCCGGACGCTCCGTGACGGAACTGGTGGCACGGTGAACGAGAACGTCGCCGCACTCCTGCCCGAGACCTTCCTCGCCGCGGCAGCAGTCTGCGGCCTGCTCGCCGGAAGCTGGCTGCCCCGCAACCGGCAGTGGGCCGTGGCGGCACTGGCCGCCACCGCGTGCCTGGCCGGCCTCGCCGCCACCGGCCACACCATGGCCACCGGCCGCGAACAGACCGTCTTCGACACCACCTTCGCCGTCGACGCGCCGACGAACGCCGGACGGCTGACCGTCCTGACCGCGCTGCTGCTCGTCGTGGCGTTGTCCGCGGAGTCGCTGCGCGGCCACAAGCGGGAGAGCGAGTACTACGTCCTGCTGCTGCTGACCGGCACCGGCACCCTCGTCCTGATCGGCGCCGACGACCTGCTGACCTTGTTCGCCGGGTATCTGCTCGCCAGTGTCCCCGCCTACGCGCTCGCCGCGTTCGCCAAGGACGCCCCGGGCACCGAAGCCGCCCTGAAGTACTACTTGTTCGGAGCACTGCTGGGCACCGTCATGCTCGCCGGAGTCGCGCTGCTGTACGCCGCCGCCGGCGCCACCGGCTACCGCACCCTGCGCGACGGGCTCCCCGGCGCCGACCCCGCGCTGGTCGCCGCCGGCCTGGTCGCCGTACTGGCCGGCCTGCTGTTCAAGGCCGGTGCGGTACCCGCCCACTTCTGGGTCCCCGACGTCACCGAGGGAACCGCCCCACCCGTCGCCGCCTACGTCACCACCCTGCCCAAGATCGGTGCGCTGATCGCCGGATACCGCCTGCTCCACCAGGCGCTGCCCGACAGCGGAGTCGACTGGCCGCTGCTGCTCGCCGTCCTCGCCGCCGCCTCCATGACCTGGGGCAACCTCGCCGCGTTCTTCCAGACCGACGCCAAGCGGCTGCTCGCCTACTCCACCATCAGCCAGATCGGCTACCTGCTGATGGCGCTCTCCGTCGCCACCCGCACCGACCTCGCACAACGCGCCCTGCTGCTCTACCTGGCCGCCTACGCGCTCACCAATCTCGGCGCGTTCGCCGTCGTCACCGCGCTGCCGCAGGCACGCTCCCTGGACGACTACCGCGGGCTGGCCGGACAGCGGCCAGGACTCGCCGCCGCCCTGCTCGTCTGCCTGCTGGGCCTGGTGGGCACCCCGCCGACCGGCGTCTTCCTCGGCAAACTGGAGATCTTCACCGCGGCCGTGGACGGCGGCCGGCCCTGGCTCGCGGCGCTCGCCGTCGCCAACACCGTCGCCTCACTCTTCTACTACCTGCGCTGGCTCGCCCCGGTGTTCCGGTCGGGTTCTGCCCAACGGCACGCGGTCACTGGCCGGGTGACAGTCGGCACCGCCTACGTGGCGGGCACCGGTTCGTTGCTCCTCGGCCTGGCCGGCGGCGCGGTCCTGCCGCTCACCACCGGCCCCCTGCTGGGCTGAACGCTCAGCCGCCGGACGGCCGCCCCGCACCGAAACCGCCGCCCCGCACCTCGGCCACGAACGCCTGCCAGGCGGGGGTGGGGATGAGGAGGGCGGGGCCGGAGGGATTCTTGGAGTCCCGGACGGGGAGGGCGGGGCCGGGGTAGTCGACGGCCATCTCCAGGCAGTTGCCGCCGTTCTGGCCGCTGTAGCTGCTCTTGCGCCAGCCCTGGTCACTGTGCGGCGTGTTGTTCATGATGTGGCCCTCCGTCGCTTGGCTGAAGTTCAGATCCGCCTTTCGGCTACCGCCGTGATGAACGCCTGCCAGGCGGGGGCGGGAACGAGGAGGGTGGGGCCGGTGGGGTTCTTCGAGTCCCGGACGGGGAGAGCGTGGTCGGGGCGGTCGACGGCGACTTCGAGGCAGTCACCGCCGTTGTTGCCGCTGTAGCTGCTCTTGCGCCATGTCGTGCGGGGAAGGCTACGTGTGCTTGTCATTGGGTAAGTTCCTTTGCCGCTGCCGCCATCAGATCGACGGAAGCTCTTGGGGACAGGGCGTCGGCCATCAGGAGATCATAGGCTCGACGGGCGGCCCCGACCTCCACCTCACGGGCATATACGTGGCCGCGCACGATGCCGTCCATGTACACCACGTCGGGTCCGACTTCCTTCTTCATCGTCAGCCCTGCGAAAGCCCCGTTGAGCCCGGCGTGAGCGCCTGCGGTGAACGGCAGCACCTGGAGCACGACGCGGGGATCGGCCGCGCATGCGAGGAGGTGCTCCAGTTGCCGCCGCATGACCTCGGCTCCGCCGATCGGCCGCCGCAGGATGCTCTCATCGAGTACCGCCCAGATCTCGGGTGGTGACTCCTCTTCCAAGATGTGCTGGCGGGTGAGGCGAGCAGCGATCAGCTCTTGTGCGTGAGGGAGCCGTCCGCCGTCGAACACCGCGCGGACGTACTCCTCTGTCTGCAACAGCCCCGGGACCACCTGGTTTTGGAAGTTCCAGATGCTGACAGCATCCTTCTCCAGGTCCACGAACGGGCGGAACCAGTCCGGGTAGGCGTGCTCGATCACGACAGGCCACAGCCGGGCGAACAATCCACTCGTGCACAGGACCTCGTCACAGCGCTGGGCGAATTCCTCGCTCGGGACGCGGCTGGCGGACTCGATCCGGGAGACGTACGAGTGGGTGCAGAAGGTGCGGCGGCCCAGTTCGGCCTGGCTCAGTTCGGCCTCTTCTCTCCTGATCCGCAACTCGGTGCCGAAGTAGGCGAGGGTCGACACCTTCGGATCGGCTTTGGGGTCCGTGTCGTTCCGGCGTTCTGCCGTCATTCCGTTCTCCGCCTCTTGACAAGCACAGGTGCACAGTGAGTGCTCTCCACAAGGCTATGTCCGGAGCGCCACGGTAGGGGCACGGAAAGTGAAAGTCCCCTGAGAAAGGCGCAGTTCCATGGCAGATCGCCGACGTACCCCGACGCTGGCCAAGCTCCGCGAGGCGGAGGGCACCCACGAGCGGCTGCGGGCCGCGCTCGCGGAGGCGGGCATCATGCTGCCGTCCCTTCGCGTGGACCTGGCTTCCTGCGTGGACAGGTCGCCGCGCGGCCCGCTGCTCGAACTGGGCGGCTGCAACCTGGCGACGGCCGAGAAGCTGGCCGCGGCGCTGGGCGGAAAGCCGCGTTGAGCCGTGGCGAGTGGCGGCCGGGCGAGGTCGTCAGCGACCTCGCCCGGCGTACAGCAGGCATCGTCCACTCGGTCGGTGAAGACGGCTCGGTGCGTCTCGTGCGGCCCGGCGGTCCCGCGTGGCATGCCGATCCCGACGACCTGCGGTCGGCGAGCCGCGCCGAGGTGATGTCGGTGAGACTGGCGACGGCCAACCACCGGTGGGGGCTGTAGCGCCGCAGCTGTGGGGATGGGCTTGCACTGCGCCCCTGGAGGGGGAATTCTGACTTCTTCCGGGGCGCCGAGCCGATGGCGGGACGGGGAACGGACCGGCCTACAGGGACGAGGAGTTGACGTGTGGGGATGCGGACGCCCGCTGGGAACGGCATTACGGTGCGGCACGGTCGCGCTGCTGCTGTCGGCCGTGCTCGTGGGCTGCGGGGACGGCGAGTCAGGCAATCCGACGGGCTTGACCCCCGGCGACGCGACCGCGAGTTCGGCAGGCGGCAACGAAGGGGCGGAGTCCCCGAGCGCCGCGCCCGAGTCCCGGAACCGCAAGTACGTCGCCATGATCGTGGACGGCGAACTGCACGCCATGCTGGCGTTCAAGCTCTACCCGGCGGGGGGCCAGGTGGTCGGGAAGTACACTCTGATCCACTTCGACGGCTCGGGCCGTGAAATCCGGACGAAGACCGACTTCAACGGCCGCGGCACTCGCACCATGTTCGAGTTCGACGGCCTGACCGACTATGGGAACGTCAAAGGGACTCTCTCCGAGGACCGAACCCGGTTGAAGTTCGACCGCACCTTCGGTGTGGAGAAGACGCGGTGGACCATCGTCTCCTCCGAGGACGTGTTCGAGTCGGCCGTCAAGAAGTACGCCAAGCGGTTCGAGTCCTGTTCCAAGAAGAAGGACTACAACCCTTGTGAGGACGTGACCTGACCCGCCAGGCAGGCCCCGACCATGCGCGAGCTCTATGAGTCGACCGACGCCGAGGAACCAGCTTGGCCTGAACTCAGGGAGGTCATGGGCGCCGGGCGGCTGGCTGCTGTTGGGCGTCGCCCGGGACTCGTGCCGACAGTTCGATGGCCTCGATCCGGGGCTTCTCGGCGCCGTGTGAACCGGTCGGTCGGCGGTAGCAGATCGGGGGTGGCGCACCCTCCGGCCTCCAACTGCCCAGGACATGTCGACCCTGGCATCGTCGACGCACGAATGCCTTCTTCGAGGAGAGAGGAACGACATTGCCGACCACGTGGGAGTACCGGGTGATTCAGGGGGCCGGATGGCACCGGCAGCTCGACGCCGCAGGTCTGGGGGGCTGGAAGCTGTGGGCGTGGTACCGATCCAGGCTCATACCACGAGCTACGCGGGTGCACAAAAGACGGTGAACACGGAATTCGCAGTTCTGCCTCCGGTGCCTGGGTGGGAGCGCAGGGCGTCGGACGAACGTCGCTCGTGACGCGGTGCCAGGGGATATATCGACAGGCGTACGACCAGGTGGGCTCCTGTACGCTCATCCGAATGGCGGATGTGGTTGGCGTGGTCGAACGGATCTGGCGTTATCCGATCAAGTCGACCGGCGGTGAGCGGCTACACCGGGTGGACGTCGATGCGAGGGGTCTACTCGGCGATCGTCTCTTCGCGGTGCGTGATGCCGAAGGGAAGTTCGGCTCGGGAAAGAACACCCGCCGCTTCCGCAGGATGCCGGGTCTGTTGCAGCTGCGCTCACGATACGTGGACGGCGTCGGCCGGCCCGAACTGCTGGATCCACACGGCATGGCCGTCGAGGATCCGACTGCCTACATCCGTCGCTATCTCGGCCGGGAGGACGTCGAAGTGGCCCCCGAGGGCGCCGTCTCCCACTTCGACCAGCTTCCTGTGAGCGTTCTGACCACGGCCACCCTCGATTGGGTGCGCGAAGCCGTGCCGGGTGTGCCGGTCGATGAGCGGCGGTTCCGGCCGAACCTGTTGGTACGGACACCGCCGGACACACCGCCTTTCGTGGAGGACGAATGGTTCGGGAACACCGCGCGGATCGGCACCGTCACGTGCGTGGAGTTCGTGCGGTCCAGCCGCCGATGTGTGATGACCAACGAGGCCCAGCAGGATCTGCCTCACTCGTCGTCGGTGCTGCGCGCCGTCGCCGACGCGCACGAGGCCCGGCTGGACGCCCTGGCCAGCGTCGCGGCTCCAGGGCCGGTGCAGGTCGGAGACACCGTCGCGCTGATCCAGCCGCGGTCCACCGGATCGTCGAAGCCATCCGCGGTTGGCCGACGACGATCCACCGACGAACCTGCTGGACAGACCCGAAACCGTCACTGAAGTCCTAGGCGGCCGTCGGCGACGGCTTCCGTGCGGAGGCGTCCCGCCGCGGGGCGAGGAAGAACGTCATCGTCACGCCCAGGTACAGCACCCAGACGACCAGCTGGAGGACGGTGGGGTCGGGCTGGAAGTTGAAGACGCCCTTCAGGAGCGTGCCGTACCAGCTGTCCGGCGGGACGGCGGAGCTGATGTCGAACGCCTTGGTGCTCAGGCCGCCGAGGAAGCGGGCCTCCTGGAGGTCGTGGACGCCGTAGGCCAGTACCCCGGCGGCGACGATGACCAGCATGGCGCCGGTCCAGGTGAAGAAGCGGGCGAGGTTGATCCGCAGGGCGCCGCGGTAGAAGAGCCAGCCGAGGACGACGGCGGTGGCGAGGCCGAGCAGGACACCGGCCAGGGGCGTCGCGCTGCCCTCGCCGCTGGCCCGGACCGATGCCCAGACGAACAGGGCCGTCTCCAGCCCCTCGCGGCCCACCGCCAGCAGCGCGGTGGCGACCAGCGCCCCGGTGCCCATCTGGAGGGCCGCGTCCAGCTTGCCGTGCAGCTCGCTCTTGAGGTGCCGGGCGGTGCGGCGCATCCAGAAGACCATCCAGGTCACCAGCCCGACGGCCAGGATGGACAGCGAGCCGCCGAGGGCTTCCTGGGCCTCGAACGTCAGCTCCTGGGAGCCGAACTCCAGAGCGGCGCCGAAGCCGAGGGAGATCGCGCAGGCCGCCGCGATACCCAGCCAGACCGGCCGCAGCGCGTCCCGCCGCCCGGTCTTGACCAGGTAGGCCACGAGAATGCAGACGACCAGGCTGGCCTCCAGGCCCTCCCGCAGGCCGATCAGATAGTTACCGAGCATGCCGGACCTTCCTCCACCTTCGCTGACACCGCCGCCGACCGGATCGCCTGTTCAGAACAGCTCACGAGAACAGCTCGCGTCCCCACCAGTCGTCCTTGCCGCGGACGCCCGGTGGGACGGCGAAGAGGGCCGAGCCGACGTGCTGGATGTACTCGTTGAGCGCGTCGTGCCGCGCCAGGCTGCGCTGGATCGGGATGAAGCCGCGGCGCACGTCCCGCTGGTAGGCAAGGAAGAACAGCCCCGCGTCCAGCCGCCCGAGTCCGTCCGTGCCGTCGGTGAAGGAGTAGCCGCGGCGCAGGATGCGGGCCCCGTTGTGCGCGTCGGGGTGTGCGAGGCGGACGTGCGAGGTGGGCAGCATCGCCTTGAGGAACGGCTCGTCGTGCTCCTTTGCCTTGCCGACTGGCGCGCCCTCGCGCTTGTCCCGGCCGAAGATCTCCTCCTGCTCCTTGAGCGAGGTGCGGTCCCAGGTCTCGATGTGCATCCGGATCCGCCGGGCCACCAGGTAGGAGCCGCCGGCCAGCCACGCCGGGCCGTCCTTCTCCGCCACCCAGACGTGCTCGTCCAGCGCCTTCTCGTCGCTGCCCGAGACGTTCCGGGTGCCGTCCTTGAAGCCGAACATGTTGCGCGGGGTCTGCGCGTCCGGCGTGGTGGAGGAGGTCTTGCCGAACCCGAGCTGCGACCAGCGGATGGCGGCCTTGCCGAAGGCGATACGGGCCAGGTTGCGGATCGCGTGCACCGCCACCTGCGGGTCGTCCGCACACGCCTGGACACACAGGTCGCCGCCGCTGCGCGCTTTCTCCAGCTTGTCGCCGGGGAAGGCGGGCAGCTCGACGAGCGCCTCGGGGCGCTGTTCCGCCAGCCCGAACCGGTCCTTGTCGAAGAGGGAGGGGCCGAAGCCGACGGTCAGGGTCAGCCGGGAGGGCTTGAGTCCCGACGCCTCGCCCGTGTCGTCCGGCGGCGACTCGGGAACCGGACCGAACGCGCCGTCACCGACCGCGTGGCCCGCCGTCATCCGGGCGGCTGCCGTCGTCCAGTCCTTGAGGAGCTGGATCAGCTCGTCCCGGTCCTCGGTCGTCACGTCGAAGGCGGCGAAGTGCAGCCGGTCGGGCACGGCGGTGGAGATCCCGGCCTGGTGGGTGCCGTGGAAGGGCACCGCCTGCCCGGCAGAGGCGGGATCGGCGTCTGCCTCGTCGTTGTGCAGCGCGGTGGCCGTTCCGCCGGCTGCCACGGCGCCCAGGGCCAGCCCGGCGCCGCCCCAGCCCAGCAGCGCGCGCCGCCCGACGGAGGACCGGGTGCGGTCGGCTTCGGCACGCGCGTCGTCCTGCGGGCGCGCCTCCGGGTCCGGCCCGGCGGCCGGTTCCGCCTCCTGCCGGGCGGCCGGCTCCGGAACGTCCCGGCTGTCCGCCTCCGGGAACCGCCCGGTGCTGTTGCTGTCTTCTTCCGCTGTCACGGTCGCGCTCCTCGTGCTTCCACCGTCCGGTTGCCGCCGGCGGGCCGGTGGCCCGGTTGCTCGTGGTTACTCGACGACGGCAGCGGCCAGCTTCGAGAGCGGCTCCGCCAGCGCGTTCACGCCGTCCGAGAGCTTCTTGCGCTCGTCCTTGCCGACCTTGTCGTACGAGGTGAACGCGTACTCGTCCGCGTCCTTGCCGTCGTCCTCGCGGTACTTGTCCAGCAGCTCGTCGAGTGCAGCGAACTGCGTGTCCAACTCCTTGACCAGGGCGGCGTCGTTCTTCTTCGCGACCGGCTCGAGCAGCTCGTAGGACTTGTGGGCGCCCTCCACGTTGGCCTTGAAGTCGACCAGGTCGGTGTGGCTGTAGCGCTCCTCCTCACCGGTGACCTTGCCGGTGGCGACCTCGTCGAGGAGCTCCTTGGCGCCGTTGGCCATGGAGGTGGGGGTGATCTCGGCCTTGCCGACCTTCTTCTGCCAGCTGGTGAGGTCCTTGGCGAGCTGGTCGGCCAGCTTCTTGTCGGTCGCGGTGATCTTCTCGTTCTTCCACAGCGACTTCTCCAGGCGGTGCCAGCCCGTCCAGTCCTTCTCCGGGTCCTGCCCGTCCTCCAGGCCGTCCTCGCGCAGGTCGACCTTGGGGTCGAGGGTGCCGAAGGACTCCGCCACCGGCTCGGTACGTTCCCAGCCGATGCGGGAGGGCGCGTAGAGCTTCTTCGCCTTCTCCAGTTCGCCGGCCTTGACGGCTTCCGCGAACTTCTCGGCCTTGGGCAGCGTCAGCTCCGCCTGCTCCAGGACGTAGTCCCGGTAGGCGGAGACGGCCGCGTCGAGCTTCGGGTCGCGCTTGGCGGACTTGCCGCCGCCGGTCGCCTCGACCTTCTGCCGGATGCCGTTGCCCTTCATGCCGGGCTTGCACGCGATCTCGTAGTCGCCCGCCTTGACCTCGGCGGTGATCTTGGCCTTCGTGCCCGCGCCGATGTTCTCCCGCTCGGTGACGATCCGGCCGTCCGGGTACAGGACGTAGACCTCGGTGACCTTGGAGCCCTTGTTCTCCACCGCGAGCTGGACATGCCCGGCGGGGAAGGTCTTGCGGGAGACCTCGCAGGAGTCGTCGGTGGCGGTCACCTCGATGGCGCCCTCGCCACCGGTGTCCGCCTTCTCGGCGCACCCGCTGACGGCGGCGACGGATATCGCGGCCAGGGCAGCACTGACGGCACAGAGACGGACGGGACGCATACGGACTCCAGCGGGGACGAGTGGTGCGAGCGGGCCTCCAAGGTGAGGCGGGCCTAACTTAGCCGGACCTTACCCCAGGGTCCAGCGAGCGAAGCCTCCGGTGACCGGGCTCACTGTCCCGGCCGCGCGCCCCCGTCCCCGGTCTCGCCCCGTCCCGGGTGCGGCTCGCGGAGCCGGCCGGGTCCGCCGAGGTCGGTCGGAAGGCTCCGGCGGTCTTCCGTGATCACCTCGTCATGGAGGCTCTCTGGATTTCAAACCCCGTCTGTACGACAGTAGTTGTCCGATCGGGCCGCACGTCAGCAGGCCGACGTCCGCCACCACACCCTGTCCTGGAGCCGCCGCCCATGAGCCACCAGATGCCCGAGACGACCGGAGCCAAGGCCCATTCGGCCCGGATGTACGACTATTTTCTCGGGGGCAAGACCAACTACGGTCCGGACCGGGAGGCCGCGGCGCAGTCGGTGGCCGCGTTCCCGAACGCTCTGACGGCGGCCCGCGAGAACCGCGAGTTCATGCACCGTGCCGTCCGATACCTGGCGCGCGAACAGGGCATCCGGCAGTTCCTGGACATCGGCACCGGCATCCCCAGCGCCCCCAACCTGCACCAGGTCGCCCAGCAGGAGGCCCCGGGATGCCGCGTCGTCTACGCCGACAACGACCCCATCGTCCTCACCTACGCCCGCGCCCTGATGAACGGCACACCCGAGGGTGCCACGGACTACATCGAAGCCGACGCGCGTGACCCCAAGCGCATCCTCGACCACGCGAACGCCACGCTGGACTTCGACCAGCCGGTCGCCCTCTCGCTCGTCGCGCTGCTCCACTTCATCGCCGACGAGGACGACCCGCACGGGATCGTCCGCACGCTCGTGGACAGGCTCGCTCCCGGCAGCGCCCTGATCCTCTCGCACGGCACCGACGAACTCGACATCACCCTCCGCAAGGTGTTGGAGATCTACCGGACGCAGGGCATCACCCTGCGGTTCCGGGACAAGGAAGCGGTACGCGAGTTCTTCTCCGCGAACGACTTCTCGCTCGTCGAGCCGGGCATCGTCGCCACCTGCGACTGGCACCCGGAGCTGGTCGACAGACTGGACGGCATCCGCCGCCCGGTGGGGTCGATCAGCCCCGAGGAGGTCGGCTGCTGGGCGGCTGTGGGGCTCAAGCCGACGGAGTAGGGGCGGGGCCGCGCGGGCGCCGTCCGCTGCGGCCACCGGAGCCGTACCCGCATGTCCGGGAGCGGGCATCCGCTCCCGGACCGGGCCTCACAGCAGGTCGACGACGCTCGGCGGCGCGAACAGATGGCGGGCGCGGTGCTCCAGCACGAAGCGGTGCGGCAGATGGACCATCTCCGGAGAGGTGCACTTGGCGCACTCCGGGTACGAGGCGGGGATGTCGTCCGTGTGCTCGGTCGCCAGATGTTCCGCCAGGCGGATCTGGCTGGTGAGGACGGTGTCGAACGGGTCGCAGTCGAATGTCGGCCCGTACTCCTCGCGCGCCGCGTTGGTCACGTCGAGGGCGTGCTTCATCGCCTTGTACAGCTCGGTGCACTTCTCGCACCCCCACATCCACACGGGAGGGAGCGGCCAGGCATCAGCGGGGTCGGCGTCCCTGTGGTCCATGCCGTTCACAGTAGCGAGGG
The DNA here is from genome assembly GCF_042869575.1 of Streptomyces sp. NPDC006925. Classification (NCBI taxonomy): domain Bacteria; kingdom Bacillati; phylum Actinomycetota; class Actinomycetes; order Kitasatosporales; family Streptomycetaceae; genus Streptomyces; species Streptomyces sp. NPDC006925. Next base: position 399,157 of record NZ_JBIAGB010000003.1, on the reverse strand, counting down.
GGGATGGAGCCGTCAGCGAGACGGCCGAATTGGTGCGCGATGCTTCCGGGTGGGACGGACGCGCAGCGGTACGCAGGTGGCCGCCGGGGTGAACCGGTCCGTCCCGCACGTCAGTTGAGCCCTCCCTCCGGGAAGCCGGTACGGGCCGCTGCCGCACGGCTCCCTCCCGGGGCCGGGGGAGCCGCTGCCGGGCGCCGGTCCTGGGCACGCGGCGGGGTTCGGGATCGCGAATGCCCGCACCCGCCCGCCCGCCCGTGCCGCCGGTCGTCCGCGCCTGGTACCGGCGGAGTCCGCCCTCCGCGGCCGCCCCTCCGTCCGCGACTGAGCCGCTCCGCCGCTCGCCCGCGTCGCCCCGTCCGGGCGGCTTGCGTTCCGTCATGGCGCATCCCGCTCGCCCGCGTCGCCCCGGCTGCCGCACAGGCCCGCCGTGCCGTGTCCGCGCTGCGTGCCGAGCCGCCATGGGCGCCGTCGGGTGCCGCCGGTACCCGGACCCCGGCCGCGCCGCCGGTGACGGTCACCGGCCGTACTGTCGGGCTCTGGCCACGCCGACCGCCATCCGCTCGGCCGTCCAGCGGCACGGGGGCGACCGGACGGTGCCGGACCGGCGGCCGACCGGGTGGTGCACGGCGCGGACTGTTTTGCGCGCAGGCGGGGGCGGCAACCGGAGCGGTATGTCGTCCGAGGTGTTCAGCAAGGGAACCCGACAGCGCCCCCGCCTGCTCCGTGCGGTCGAGAACGGGCCGGGGCGGCTGCCTCTCGCCGCGCCGCTCGACGCGCTGGGCAGGCTCCGCGTCCTCGATCCGGCGGTCGGCCCGCTCCGGGCTGCCGTCCGGAAGCTGCCGCTGAGCAGCCGGGCGCGGGATGTACTGCACGGCCGGTGGTTGGGACATCCGCTGCACCCGGCGCTGGTGCAGCTTCCGATGGGCGCGTGGATGTCGGCCGGACTGCTGGACCTGCTGCCCGGCACCCGCCGCGCTGCCCGGGTGCTGGTCGGCGTCGGGGTGCTCACCGCGCTCCCGGCCGCGGCCACGGGCGCCGCCGACTGGGCCCGGTTGCATCAGCCGCAGCTCCGCACCGGTCTGGTGCACGGGCTGGCCACCAGCGCGGCCCTGGGTCTGTACACGGCCTCGCTCGTGGCACGGCTGCGCGGCCGGGAGTGCAAGGGGCGGCTGCTGGGCTTCGGCGGGCTGACCGCTGCCGGTGCCGGTGCCATGATCGGCGGCCACCTGGCCTACCGGCAGGCGGCGGGAGCCAACAAGGCCGAACCGGTGCCCTACCTGGTGGGGCCGGGCTGGCACCGGGTGGGGAAGGTGGACGCCTTCCCCGTCGGACAGTCGGCGAGTGCCTCGCTGGGCGAGGTCGAGCTGCTGGTACACCGCGAGCACTCCGGTGCGGTGCGGGTGCTGGCGAACCGGTGCAGCCACGAGTCCGGACCGCTGTCGGAGGGAACGGTGGCCGACGGGTGTGTGACCTGCCCCTGGCACGGCAGCACCTTCCGGCTCTCCGACGGCTGGAACGTCGGCGGCCCGGCCACCGCGCCCCAGCCCGGTTTCGAGACGCGGGTGGGGGACGACGGGGTGCTGGAAGTCCGCCTCCGACAGCCGTGATTCCCCTCCCTGTACCTCGGAAGGCCCACCCCCGTGCGGGTGACACGACGGACGAGGCGGCGCCGCCCGCCCGTGCCTGCGTGGCCGTACCTCGGTGGCCGTCCGGGCGCCTCGCACGCCACACCGGGAGCAGCAAAATGCGCCAAGCAGAATAAATGGTGCAAATATAGACGTCGGTGTGGGCAAGGGCGCCGTGGGGCGCCGGTGGACCGGGAGGCGCGAGGGTGGACGATCCGGCGCAGACGACGTGCGGTACTCCTACGCCGCCCGCAGACGCTGACACAGCCGCGGAAACCGGCACCGGCACGCCCGCGGACGCCTGTCTGCCCGTTCCCCCGGACATCGGCCGGAACGCCTCCGGCGGGGGCCGCTCAGCGGGCCCCGGCGCGGGCTGCGGCAAAAGCTCGGGGGACGGCTCCGGTGACGGCTTCGCGCAGGTACGCGCCGTCGCGGACGCCATCTGCTACGAGGGATACCTGCTCTATCCGTACCGCCGCAGCTCCCCGAAGAACCGGGTGCGCTGGCAGTTCGGCGTCCTCGCCCCGCGTGCCTGGGCCGAGGTGCACAGCAGCGGACAGCCAGGCGTCTCCGGAGCCGCCGAGTCCTGGTACCAGCAGACCCACTGCCTCTGCGACGCGGCGCCGGACGCCGTCCTCCGCGTCCGGGTGCGCTACCTCCAGGCCCAGTACAAGAGCGTGCAGCGACGCACCGGCGCGGACGGCGCCTGGGAGCCGGTCGAAGCCCTGGACGTGGACGGCGAACTGCACCTCTCCTTCGAGGAGGCGGTACCGCGCGAGGCCGACATCGAAGTGCCCGTCGCCGACCTGCTGGCCGGTCAGCGCTCCTACCCGGTCGGCGCCCCCGGTGGCACGGACACGGCCCGGCTCGCCACCCGCACCGGTCCGGCGGCCCGCACCGAACGCCGCCGCCTTCCGGTACGGGCCCGCACCACCCTGCGGGCCGAACGGCCCGGCGGACCGGCCGGACCGCTGCGGCTGACCGTCCGCACCGAGAACACCGACGGCACCGTCCCCGCCTCGGCACCGCGCGAGGAGGCGCTGCGCAGCGCGCTGCTCGCCACCCACACGCTGCTCGGCGGCGACGGCCTGGAGTTCCACTCCCTGATCGACCCGTCCGCCCGGGCCCGGCCCCACGTAGCCGACTGCCGCAACGAGTTCACCTTCCCGGTGCTCGCCGGGGACGAGCGCGCGCGGTCGGTGATGTTCTCCTCGCCGATCCTGCTCGACGACCACCCCCGGATCGCCCCGGAGAGCCCCGGCGACCTGCACGACGCCGCGGAGATCGACGAGATCCTCTCGCTGCGCACCTTCTTGCTGACCGACGAGGAGAAACGGGAGGCGCGGGCCACCGACCCGCGCGCCGCCGCCATCCTCGACCAGGTCGAGAACATGCCCGAAGAGGTCCTCGCGGGGCTGCACGGCGCCATCCGCTCGCTGGAGCCCGCCGCACCCGGCCCCGCCGCGGTGCCTCCCGGGCCGGTGGCCTGGTGGCAGGAGGGCGGGGACGAGGGAGTGTCGCCGACCACGGACAGCGTCCTGGTCGACGGCGTGCCGGTACGGAGCGGGAACCGGGTCCGGCTGCGCCCGCGCCGCCGGGGCGCCGACGCGCACGACATGTTCCTGGCGGACCGCACCGCACACGTCGCGGCCGTCTTCCACGACGTGGACGGCAGCGTCCACCTCGCCGTCACGCTGGACGACGATCCGGCCGCGGAACTGCACGACTGGTACGGCCGCTACCACTACTTCCGTCCGGACGAGGTGCGGCCGCTGAGCGAGAGCCATCAGGAGGCGCGGCCGCCGACCGGGTCGCCGCCCGGGGCAGAGGCCGGATGAACCCCGTCCACGTGCCCGAGCACGACCACGCGGGCGCTGACCGGCGCTCCGGCGGCCACCGCGCCGCCGGGCCCGCACGTCCCGGGCCGCCGCCGGCGGCCACCGTCCACGACCGTATGCGGGACCGGTTGCAAGGGAGGCCGAGGAGATGACCACAGCGAGCGGCACCAGGCACACGAGCGAGGACCCCGCCGACGGGCGCGGCGGCATCGACGAGATCGACATCCTGTGGATCTCGGAGGGCATGAGCTGCGACGGCGACACGGTGTCGATGACGGCGGCGGACCAGCCCGCCATCGAGGACGTCGTCCAGGGCCTCATCCCCGGGCTCCCCAAGATCAACCTCTACAACAAGGTGCTCTCGCCCACCCTCGGCGGCGAGGAGTTCCTCGCTCCCTTCCGGGCCGCGGCGCGCGGCGCGTCGCAGAACCCGTTCATCCTCGTCATCGAGGGGTCGATCCCCAACCAGAACATCATCGAGGGCGACGGCTACTGGACCTCGTTCGGCAACGACGAGGACACCGGCGAGCCACTCACCCTCAACTGGTGGCTCGACCACCTCACCCCGCACGCCTGGGCCGTGATGGCGGTCGGCACCTGCGCCACCTACGGCGGCATCCACGCGATGGCGGGCAACCCCACCGGCTCCATGGGACTGGCCGACTACCTCGGCTGGGACTACACCTCGCAGGCCGGGCTGCCGATCGTGAACCTGCCGGGCTGCCCCATCCAGCCGGAGAACTTCATGGAGACCCTGACCTGGGTGCTCTACCACGCGGCCGGCGCCGCACCGCCGCCTCCGCTGGACGACAAGCTGCGGCCCCAGTGGCTGTTCGGCAAGACCGTGCACGAGGGCTGCGACCGGGCCGCATACTACGAACAGGGCGACTTCGCCAAGGACTACAACTCGCCCAAGTGCCAGGTCAAGGTGGGCTGCTGGGGCCCGGTGGTGAACTGCAACGTCCCCAAGCGCGGCTGGATGGCGGGGATCGGCGGCTGCCCGAACGTGGGCGGTATCTGCATCGGCTGCACCATGCCGGGCTTCCCGGACGCCTTCATGCCGTTCATGGACGAACCCACCGGCGGCAGCCTCTCCGCGACCCTGATCCGGCCCTACGGCGCGTTCATCCGGCGGATGCGCGGCATCACCAACTTCGCCGTGAACCAGGAGCCCAAGTGGCGCCACAACGAACCGGCGCTGACCAGTGGGTACGACCCGCACTGGCGCGCCTGACCCCCTGCACGGCAGCAGACAGACCGCGACGGGCCCCGGCCCGGTGACCAGGTAAGGACTGATATGACGGCAACCGCTGACCGGGCCGCTGCGGGGCGCAAGACCCCGCAGGTCGTGGACATGTCCTGGGACCCGATCACCCGGATCATCGGCAACCTCGGCATCTACACGAAGGTCGACTTCGCCAACCGCGAGGTGACCGAGTGCCGCAGCACCTCGTCGCTGTTCCGGGGCTACTCGGTGTTCATGCGGGGCAAGGACCCGCGGGATGCCGGATTCATCACCAGCCGCATCTGCGGAATCTGCGGCGACAACCACACCACCTGCTCCAACTACGCACAGCAGATGGCCTACGGCGTCAAACCCCCGCCGCTGGCCGAGCACATCACCAACCTCGGCGAGGCCGCGGAATACCTCTTCGACCACACCCTCTTCCAGGACAACCTGGTCTTCGTGGACTTCTGCGAGGCCATGGTCAAGGCCACCAACCCCGGTGTGCTGGCCAAGGCCGAGCGGACCGAGGCGCCCCACGCCCACGTCCACGGCTACCGCACCATCGCCGACCTCATGCGCGCCTTCAACCCCTTCGAAGGCGCCGTGTACAAGGAGGCGCTGCAGGTCAGCCGGATCACCCGGGAGATGTTCTGCCTCATGGAGGGGCGCCATGTGCACCCCTCCACGCTGTATCCGGGCGGGGTGGGGACGATGCCCTCGCCCACCACCTTCACCGATTACCTCTCCCGCCTGATGCGCACCCTCGACTTCGTCAAGAAGTCCGTCAGCATGAACGACGACGTCTTCGACTTCTTCTACGAGGCGCTGCCCGGCTACGAGGAGGTCGGCCGGCGCCGGATCATGCTCGGCTGCTGGGGCGCCTGGCAGGACCACCAGGCATGCGACTATCGCTACGAGAACATGAACGCCTGGGGCAAGAAGATGTTCGTCACCCCCGGCATCATCGTCGACGGGGAACTGGTCACCAACAACCTCGTCGACATCAACCTGGGCATGCGGATCCTGCTCGGCAGCTCGTACTACGAGGACTGGGTCAACGAGGAACCGTTCGTCACCCGCGACCCGCTCGGCAACCCCGTCGACATGCGCCACCCGTGGAACCAGACGACCGTCCCCGCGCCGCAGAAGCGGGACTTCGAGGGCAACTACAGCTGGGTGATGAGCCCCCGCTGGTACGACAGCGCCAGCGGGCAGCATCTGCCGCTGGACACCGGCGGCGGTCCGCTGGCAAGGCTCTGGTCCACGGCACTCAACGGGCTGGTGGAGACGCCGTACATCAAGGCGACCGGGCGCAGCGTGCGCATCTCGCTGCCCAAGAGCGAGAAGCTGCCCGAGATGACCTTCGAGTGGGAGATCCCGAAGTGGTCCAACACCCTTGAGCGCGACCGGGCCCGCCCCTACTTCGTCGCCTACTCGGCGGCCATGGCGCTGCAGTTCGCGGAGCAGGCGCTGGACCTGGTGCGGGCCGGCGACACCAAGATCTTCAACGACTACGAGCTGCCGGAGGAGGGGATCGGCTGCGGATTCCACGAGGCGGTGCGCGGCGTCCTCTCCCACCACCTGGTGATCAAGGACAAGAAGATCGCCAACTACCACCCCTATCCGCCCACCCCCTGGAACGCCAGCCCCCGGGACATCTACGGCAACCCCGGCCCCTACGAGGACGCGGTGCAGGGCCAGCCGATCTTCGAGGAGAACGGCCCGGACGACTTCAAGGGCATCGACATCATGCGCACCGTCCGCAGCTTCGACCCCTGCCTGCCCTGCGGCGTCCACATGTACCTCGGCAAGGGTAAGGAACTCCAGCAGACGCACTCGCCGATGTTCGGCGCGGGCAACGGGACCGGAGCCGGCCATGGCTGACACCCTCCGGCTGACCGACGAAGACGTCGAACAGCGGTTGGCGCACCTGGACGAACTCCTCGAACGCGTGGAGACGGTCGCCGGGCCGGCCGCCGACGCCGCCCTCGCCGCCGTGCGCGGACTCACCGAGATCTACGGCGAGGCGCTGGCCCGGGTCCGCGACCTCGCCGATCCCGAACTGGTCGAACGGCTGACGGGCGACCCGCTCCTCGGCCACCTCCTGGTGCTGCACGGGCTCCACCCCGACCCCGTCGAACAGCGCGTCGCCGCCGCCGTCGAGCACGCCGCGAAAGCACTGCGCCAGCGCGGTACCACCCTCGAACTGGTGGGCATCGACGAGGGCGTCGCCGCCGTCCGGCTCACCACCAAGGGGTGCGGCGGCTCCGCGTCCGGCGTCGAGGAAGCCGTACGCGACGCGCTGCTGGCCGCCGCGCCCGAACTCCTGGACGTCCGTCGGGTACCGGACGAACCGGCATCCGCATTCGTACCGCTGGAGACCCTGCTGCCCGCCGCCGCACCCGCCGCGGGGACGGCATGACCTCCGGAGCGCTCGCCCGTGTCATCCGCGACGCGCCGGACCCGGCCACCGGGCCGGCCGTCCGGCCGGACGCGGAGCGCTGCGACCTGTGCGGCGCCCCCGCCCCCGGCGACCACCGGCACCTGCTGGACACCGACGCGGAGCAGGTGCTGTGCGCCTGCCGGCCCTGCTCGGTGCTCTTCGTCCGGGAAGCCGCCAGCGAGGGGCACTACCGGCTGATCCCGCACCGGCGCACCCGGCTGGAGCCGGTACCGACCGCGCAGCTCGGCGTCCCGGTCGGCCTGGCCTTCTTCGTCCCCCGCGCGGACGGGAGCGTACGCGCGCACTACCCCAGTCCCGCGGGGGCGACCCAGTGGGAACTCGATCCCGAGGCGTGGCGCGGGGCCGTCGCAAGCTGCCCCGCGCTGGAAGATCTGGCCGTCGACGTGGAGGCGCTGCTCGTCAACACCGTCCAGGGCCGGGAGCAGCACTGGATCGTCCCGATCGACGACTGCTTCCGGATGGTGGCAGTCGTCCGGCGGGAGTGGCGGGGCCTGAGCGGCGGCAGCCGGGTGTGGCCCGAGATCGACCGGTTCTTCGCCGAGCTGACCGAACAGCGGGGGTGACCGGTCGACACCCCGAGCGCCCGGCCCGCGCACAGCGGCGCCGGGACCGGACAGACGGGCCGGACGACCCCGGGACCAACAACCCGGGACCGGACCGTCCGGGACCGGACACCACGGAAGGCAAGGAGGACGCCATGGGCCGTATCCGCGTCGGACAACCGCACGTCGAACCCGACACCCCCACCCACGTCCGGGGCATCCGCCAGGGCAACGAAGGCCCCGGCGACCGGCAGCCGGGTCACCACGAGGACGGCACCGCGGACGCGAGGCGGTCCACCGGCATCCAGGGGAAGAAGCACAACGCCATCATGAAGATCATGCCCAACATCTCGCCCGGCTGAGGAGCGGCACATGCAGCGACGTCCCACGTCCCAGACATCACGGTGCGCCTCCGCGCGCGGCCGGCGGTCCCGCTCGGGCCCGTGCGCGGCCAAGCGGGTACTGCTCGGCCAGGCCGCGGTCCTCGGAGCCGTCGTCCTGGTGATGCTGGTCCGCGAGTTCCCGGGCCTGGTGCGCGAAGTCCGGATCTGGCGCATGATCGGCTTCACCTCCGGAGCCCGGCCGCCGCAGTGAACGGGCCGCCGCGGTGGCCCGCTCCGCGGACCGGGCCCCGAGCCGCGCGGCGGTGCTGTGCCCGGTGGCGCCGGTGTGCCCTGGCCGCCGGCCGCCGGGCCCGGCGCCGCCGCGGGCAACAGGACCGCGAGTCCGGAGCGCACCGGCCGAGCGGCAGGACCTGCGCCGGTTGCCGACCCCGCCCGGGCGCCGTCTTCCCGAACCGCGCGGCTCTGCCCGGCCGAGGTGTCACGCTCTGCGGGCATGCCTGAGTCTCCAGCGTGCTCCCCCGGCAGGGGGAGGCGGATCGGTCCAGTGGTCGACGCCAGGCCGGCACCGCCGATGCGACATTCGGAACATGACCACCGATCCACGGATGACGAACACATCCTGGCGCACCTGGGGGCCCGGGCCCCGTCACGGCTCGGGCCTGGTCACGAAGATGTACTTGGCCCTCGATGCCGGGATCCGGGTGGTGGCCCGGCTGCTGCCGACGCTGACACCGTCGGGCGACGCCGTCACACTCACCACCGCTCCGGGCCGGATCCCCGCGTGCCGCAGGGTGTACATCAGCCCGGAGTCGTTCTGCACCGACTCCCCGATGCGGCGCAGGGTCGTGCGCACGCCGCCCCGCTCGGGCCGCAGGTCGCCCAGGCTGACGAGGGTGCCGTCGAGGAACGGTTCCGCCGCGCTCTCCGCGCCGAGTTCGGACAGGCCGGGGATCGGGTTGCCGTACGGCGAGTGCGTCGGATGCCGGAGGAGACCGAGCAGGCGGCGTTCGACGGCCTCGCTCATCACGTGCTCCCAACGGCACGCCTCGGCGTGGATCTGCTCCCACTCCAGGTCGATCATGTCGAAGAGCAGGCACTCCGTGAGCCGGTGCTTGCGCATGACACGCGTGGCCAGTGCGCGGCCCTCGGCGGTCAGTTCGAGGTGCCGGTCGTCGGCGAGGCGCAGCAGGCCGTCCCGCTCCATCCGGGCGACCGTCTGGCTGACCGTCGGGCCGCTGTGCTCCAGACGCTCGGCGATGCGGGCGCGGAGCGGGACGACTCCTTCCTCCTGGAGCTCCAGAACGGTGCGCAGATACATCTCGGTGGTGTCGATGAGGTGGGACACGCGGTGCGTCAGGCGGGTGTCTCGGCGGTGACGGTCAGCACCGCGCGGCCGAGGACGTGGCCGGCCATGGTGAAGCCGAGGACGGCGGGGGTGGCGTCGGCCGGGACGCCGATGGAGGCGACGTCGAGGGCGTGCACCACGATCACGTAGCGGTGCGGGCCGTGCCCGGCCGGCGGCGCGGCGCCCACGAAGCGGGCCGTGCGCATGTCGTTGGGCAGTTGGAAGGCGCCCTCGGGCAGGCCCGCGCCGCTGTCGCCGCCGGCGCCTTCGGGCAACTCGGTGACGGTGGCGGGGATGTCCGCGACCGCCCAGTGCCAGAACCCGGACCCGGTGGGGGCGTCGGGGTCGTAGACGGTGACGGCGTAGCTCCTGGTCTCCTCCGGGGCGCCGCTCCAGGAGAGCTGCGGGGAGATGTCCTTGCCGCCGGGGAGGGCGGAGGCATGTTGCTCGGCGGGCCAGGCGCCGCCGTCGGTGACGGTCGTGCTGACCACGGTGAAGGAAGGGGCCTCGGGGAGGCCGGCGAAGGGGTCGTTGGTGTTCATCGTGGTGTTCCTTCCAGCGGTGTCGGAGCTGTGGTGGCACACGCTCGGGTCTTGCGGGGTTACCGGAACCCGCCGTCGGCGGCTTCACGGCCAATCGCATAATCGACAGTATCAGAGATAATCGATTATTGACTGGGTCGCCTACACTGAGGCCATGACTGCCACGCCTGACACCCCGGATCCGTCGGGGAAGCGGATGCTTTCCGAGCAGGTCTACGCCCACCTGCGCGACGCGATCATGCGCGGCGACCATGCCCCCGGCGACGCCCTCAAGCCGCAGGACCTCGCCAAGGCACAGGGCGTCAGCCTGGTCGTCGTACGGGAGGCACTCGTGCGCATGGTGGGCGAGGGCCTGGCGGACCGGCTGCCCAACCGGGGCTTCGCCGTCCCGGCCTTCTCCGACCGGCGCTGGCAGGAGATCGTCGAGGCGCGCCAGGCCGTCGAGCCCGTCATGCTCCGGATGTCCGTCGAGCGCGGCGACCTCGACTGGGAGGTCCGCCTACGCGCCGCCCATCACCGCCTGGCCCGTACCCCCGAGTACATTCCCGACGAGGGCGCGCACTACAGCAGCGCGTGGGCCGAAGCGCATCGCGTCTTCCACCGCACCCTGCTGGAAGGCTGCGGCAACCCCGTGCTCCTGGAGACGTTCGACCGGATGTGGACCGCGAGCGAGCTGGCCCGCCGGTGGTCGGCACACCGCCGACCCGACCGGGACGGCCCCCTGGAGCACCGCCAACTGGAAGAAGCCGCTCTCACCCGGGACGGCGACACCGCGGCCGCACTCCTCGTCCAGCACCTCGCCCGGACCGCGAACGCACTGGTCGACCCCGCACCCTCGACTCCGTGAGGGCAGCCGGCCCCGCGTCCGTGACGGCAGCCCGCCCCCGAGCTGCACCGGCCGAGCCGCCGATCCCGATTGCCCTTGACACGGTGACAAGGTCTTCACTGCTTCCCGAGGAGGTGGTCCGATGACCACGGTGGGACAGGACAGGGACGCGGTACGAGTGCTCCGGGGACTGGAGGACAGGCGTTCGTCGGTACGACTGCGCACCGCGCTGGCAGCCGGAACGGCACCCGACCCGAGCTTCGTCGACAAGCTTCTCGAACGCTGCGCGATCGAGCCCGAGTTCTTCGTCCGCGACATGCTGACCTGGGCGCTCACCCGCCACCCGGCAGCCCTGACCCTCCCCGGGCTGCTCCGGGAAGTCCGCTCGGAGCATGCCCGGGCACGCAGTCAGGCACTGCACACCCTGTCCAAGATCGGAGACCGGCAGGCGTGGCCCGCGATCACACCGGCACTGCTGTCCGACGCCGACGACGAGGTGGCGCGAAGCGCCTGGCGGGCCGCGGTCGTACTCGCGCCGGAAGGCGACGAGTCCGCCCTGGCCGCGACACTGGTGACGCAGCTCGGGCGCGGTGAGCGGGAGACGCAGCTGAGTCTCAGCCAGGCACTGGTCGCGCTGGGCGAAGTGAGCGCGCCGGCCCTGGAGGAGGCGATGAGGGCGGACGACCCGGGCGTGCGCGCGCACGCGCTCGCCACCCAGCGGCTGCTGGACGATCCCGACGCCGGATTCGGGCCCGCGATCGAGGAGGCCAAGCGCATCGTGGCCCTCGCCGGGGCCCCTGTCGAGGGACGAGGAGGACCGTGCTGATCGGTGAGGTGGCCGACCGGTCCGGAGTGAGCGCCCGCATGCTGCGGCACTACGAATCGCTCGGCCTCGTCCGGCCGTCGGGCCGCACGGGCTCCGGCTACCGGGAGTACTCGGCGCAGGACGTCCGGCGGATCTTCCACATCGAGAGCCTGCGGTCACTGGGCCTTTCGCTGCGGGAGATCGGGCGCGCGCTCGACGACCCGGGGTTCACGCCCTCGGCCCTCGTCACCGACCTCATCAGCCGGACACGCGACCGCATCGCGGCCGAGACCGAACTGCTCACGCGGCTCCGCCGGATCGACGCCGCGGACCCCACCGGCTGGGAGGACGTCCTCCGGGTCGTCGCCCTCCTCCGAGCGCTGGGATCCCAGCACGCCGACGACCGCCAGCGCGCGGCCCTCTCCTCGGCCCGCGGGCTGCCCGTGCCGGTGGAAGCCCTGGTCGAGGCCGTGTTGCACGAGACGGACCCGAATGTCGCCGGCGCCCTTCGCTGGGCGCTGGCGCACTCGGGCAGCGGAGACCCGGAGCTGCTGGCCGACGGTCTCCGCGCACCGGTGGCCGGAGTGCGCAAGCGTGCCGTCCAGGCCCTCGCCGAGCTGCCCGGTGGCGCGGCGAACGCGCACCTGCGGGACGCTCTCGCGGACCCCGACCCCGGAGTCCGCAGCCACGCGGCCCTGGCGCTTGGACCACGCGGGGCGGCCGAAGCGGTGCCCACACTCGTCGACATGATCGTGGCGGGAACGAACGACACCGATGCAGCCGACGTACTGAGCGAGCTGGCGAGCGACACCGCCACGGCCGACCGGATCGCGGCCGGGCTCGTCGACCGCCTCACCCACGAGACGATCGAAGCGGACGCTCGGGGACGCCTGACCCAAGCCCTGGCGGGCATTCCGGGGGCGACGGCATCCCGCGCCCTCGAGGAGCTGTCCCACGACGAGGACCGGGCGGTGGCGCTGACCGCCGGGTATCTTCTGCACCTCCGCGAGGCACGCTGAGGGCCAGCCGTATCGGGACAGCCTTCAGCGGTCCGGCGGGTCCGGGGGCTCGTTCCCTGCCGGGCCCTCCGGGGGCCGGTGCCGCTGTGCCGGGTCCGCGTCCGGCGAGGGTGCCTCGGCCGGGTCCGCGCCCCACGGGTCGTCCGGAGAGCCCGCTGCCGGGCGGGGGCCCGGCGGCGGCCGCTGGTGGAACTCGACGGTGACGGTCTCGAAGCCCTTGAAGGTCTCCGTCGTCGCGTAGGAGGTGTACGCGCGGCGGTCGGCCCAGTTCAGCCACACCCGGTCGGTGAACGGGGTCAGCAGACTCCGGGGCCACAGTCGGTGGGCCCGCACCACACTCACCTCGGTCGCCACCACGAAGATCAACGCACCCAGGTAGATCCAGCCGAGCAGACCGAGCACGATGCCGAACATCCCGTAGGTCGCGCTCGCGCCGCGCAGCACATTGGTCGCGTAGTACCCGCCGGCCCACTGCAGCACCTGCCATGCGCAGGCGGCGCCGAGCGACTCCGCCCACAGCCTGCGCAGCGCCACCCGATGGTGGGTGAGGAAGCTGTAGGTGGCCAGCAGCAGCCCGGCGTTCACGGCCACCGCCACCAGCGTGATCGTCGCGCGGAGCCCGGTGCCCAGGTCGGTCCCGAACGCCTTGGACTCCGAGGCCGCCAGCGACAGCAGCAGTGTCACGGACAGCCCGCAGACCACCGTCGTCAGGAAGAGCATCCCCTTCAGCCGCGACCGGAAGGGGTCGTGCCGCTGGTAGCGCGGGACCGCCCAGATCTTGTTGAGGCTGTACTGCGCGGCCTGCGCCGCACCCAGGCTCCCGTACAGGCTGCCGAGGATGCCGATGGCGAGAGCGATGCCGTTGCTGCGGAAGGCGTGGATCCGCCCTCTGAGCTGCTCCCCGAGCACCGGGAACTCCCCGAGCACCGAGTTCAGCAGTTGCCGCTGGAGCTCCGGGTTGTCCTCCAGGAAGAAGCCGAGCCCGGAGACGAACAGCAGCAGCACAGGAAAGATCGACAGGAAGGTGTAGTACGTGAGGAGCGCGACGAGATAGAGGGCCTGGTCGTCGAAGACCTTGTAGACGACGGCCAGCGGCAGACCGGCCCAGCGGTGCCGCTGCTGGAAGGCGTCGATCCGCTGCGCCGTGCCCATGCCCATGGCCCGTCGGACGCCTCCTCGACCTGCCCGTCTGCCCGTGCGCCCGACCGATGCCTCGCGGTCGTCGCCCGCACGGGGAACCAGGTGCGGGGGTTCGTGCTGCCGGGGGCGGGAACCCCCGCCCGGCGCCGGTACCGTCCGCTCTCGCCCTCCCAGCCAATCTCAGCCCGTACCGGTGCGCACTCCCCGGAGAGCCATCCGGCGGGTCGCGCGCGGGACGGACCGGTGAGTGCGCGATCGTCCGGCGCGGGAGTGCCGGGCGGGTTCGGCGGGCGACGGGGGATTCGGAGGACCGGAGGCCGGTGCGCGGCGGGTGGCCGGGATCATCGCGCCGTGCGGGCCCGGAACCACGAGACGGGCGGCGCAGCCTCGCTGGGGCCGCTCCGCCCGTTCCGGACGCGCATCAGATACTGCGCGTCGTGTCTGATTCTGCTGTCCGCGGGTCAGCCGGCGGGCTTCACGTCTTCCGCTTGCCCATGAGGGCCAACCCCATGACCGCGAATCCGCAGAGTGCTGCCACACCTCCCGCGACCACATTGTTGACCACGATCTGCGCCGTGTCCGGAGCGCCGTTGATCACCCACTGCGAGATGATCACCCAGGCTCCGAGCAGCGGCGCGGTCCAGCCCAGCAGATGCGTCCGCTCGTAGGCGGACCCGAATCCGAAGGCCAGCACCGCGAACGCCAGCCCCACGATGAGGTTGCTCGCCGCGAGGGTCGTCGTCCCGTTGAAGCCGACCACCCACGGTGAGATCGCGATGTAGAGGCCGGAGAGAAAGGCCAGCCCTTCGACGATCTGCGCGGTCGGAGTGGATCCGGCCTTCTCGTACCGGGCCCGCATCTCCACGAGGTCAGGGTGGTGCTCGATGGTGCTGCCGGTAGTAGGCACTGCCATGGGTCCTCCTCCTTCCTTGGAGTGCCTTCGTGGTGAACGGCCAAACCGTCCACCACTCCTCTTGAGTGACCAGCAAACGGGGTAAATCACCCCATCCCATGTGATTTATATCATATTCTGGCTCATCGGTCACCCCTGGCTACTCTGTGTGGCCGGAGGGTCACGTTGACGTAGGGTTGCTCCTTCTCCGTCATGCATAGGGGAGGGCATGGAACGGCTGTGCCAGGACGATCCACGGCGGCCGGGGCCGTGCGCACTCGTCGGCCGACTGGACCGTGCGGGGAGCGAAGTCCGCCCCACCTCCCACCGCTTCTTCGGCCGCACCGCCGACGGTGCCCTGGAACGCGTCCCCGGACCGCCCCGCACTGCCGCTGCCGACGGTTGTCGAGACCTGCGGACCGTTGCCGCTCCGTACCGTGGACGCCCTCGGCGCCGCACTCGGAGAAGCGCTCGCCCGCCTGCACGCCGCCGGGCGGGCCCATGCGGGGGTCACGGCCGATGCGGTGCTGCTGACCGGAGAGGGGCCGCGCCTCGGTGGCTACGGCGCGGCCCGGATCTCCGCTCCGGACGACCAACCCCGCAGCGCCCACCCCTTTCCCGCTCCGGAACAGGTCGCGGGCGGGCGACCCCGCCCGCTGGGGGACACGTACGCGCTGGCGGCCGTCCTCCGCTACGCGGCGACGGGACGATTGAGCGCGATCGGGACGGCGCCGGAACCGGACACCTCCCATCTGGCCGGGCTGGCCGCCCTCCTCCACGCCTGCCTGGCGGACGACCCGACCGACCGACCGTCGGCGGCGGAGTTCCTCCGGCGGCTGTCGCACTGCGGCACGGGTGCGAGCGTCGAGGCGGAGGGCCGCTCTCCGCGGATGGCCGAACCGGCGAGGCCCGGAGAGCCTGGCAGGCCGCCTCAGCGGGAAACCGCGTCTTCCTGCTGCAGGGCGGTACCTTGGCGGCCATGCCGGTGTTCTGACCTTGGCGGGTTTGGCGGGTTTGGCGGCTGCTTCAGCCCGCGGCCCTGCGGACGGGGTCCGCTCCCTGGATTGCCGACGGGCGACTGAGCAACCACCGGCAGACACGGCTCAGTTGCGGTGGCTTCCGGGCCGCGGTGGGTCACGGCCAGCGGTGCGACACGGCCGTTGAGGGGCTGTGACACGAACCGGACCGTTACGGCGGGTGATTGCGCTACCGTGCTTCGAGACGTGCCGAAGTCGGACCACGTCGAAGCCGGAAGACGGGGAGGGTTCCAGATGGGAATGAACGGTGCCGACCTTGAGCGGCTGCGGGAGCTCGCGGGGAAGTTCGACGGCGACGCGACCCAGCTCCAGGGGCTGATCACCAGGCTGCAGTCGGCCTGCAACGACAGCGGCAGCTACTGGACCGGCGGCAAGGCGCAGCAGTTCCGCGGTGAGTGGGAGAGTCTGAAGCCGACGTTCGACAAGTTCGTGGAGACCCTGCGGGAAGCTGGGCGCGCCGCGCGGACCAACGCGGACAACATCGACCACGCCACCAACTGACCCACGGCGGGGCACCCGGCCCCGCGCAGCTGTTCGCGCACCGGCGGGCCGCAGCCGACCTGGCTGCGGCCCGCCATGCGTGTGCGGGCCGCCGGAGCCGGCCGCGGGTGTCCGCGCGCCTCGGCCGGGCACCGAGCAACACCCTTACCGGGGCACCGGACCTGCCCGCGAACACCTGATCGGCCCGGGGCGCCGACCAGGTTCGGGGCCCGCCCCGTCGACGTCATTCGTCCACAACCGCCTGGACGGCCGTCAGCTCGCCGCTGCACACCAGCAGTCCGCGCCCCAGCACCCCGGACGCGGCAGCACGGGGCAGCCGGACGGAGAACAGCTCGCCCTCCGCGTTGTTCTGCGGCGAGAGCAGCAGGCCGCTGCGCGCCCGCCGGGCCTCCTTGACGAAACCCCGGTACTGCGAGGTCAGCGCCTCCGTGGTGCCGGCGGCGATCAGGCCGTGTCCGCCGTCGACTCCGCTGCGCACCACTCCCTCCAGCACGGAGTCCAGCGGGGTGTCGTGGACGAGCTCGGCGTCGTCCACGACCACCGCGTACCGGCCGCCGTCGGCCGCGGCACGCTCCAGCAGCTCCTGGAGCGGCACCGCGTCCGCCATCTCCTGGACCACGCCCAGTACCCCCGGCTCGTCGGCCAGTTCGCGCAGCGGTGAGCGCTTGGGGGTGACGAGGACGAGCGGCAGATTGGAGCGCAGCAGCGAGCGTGCCGCCGCGCACACGGACGTCGAGCGGCCCGATTTCGGCGGCCCCGCGATGACGAACCCCGGACCCTCCTGGGCGAGGTCCACACCCGTCGGGGCCAGCTCGTCGCCGCCCACCCCCACCAGCATCCACAGCGGGGACGGCGGAGTGAACGCGGGATCCAGCGCCCAGGCCGCGGTGGCGGTGGCCCGGCCCGGGAGCGCGTCCACCCGCATGGGGCGCAGTCCGCGCGGCGGATCGCCGTGCTCGGCCGTGGCCCGCTCGGCGATCCGCCGGACGGCCGCCACCTGGGCCCGGCCCGACGGATCGCGGTCCAGCAGGGCGAGCTGGCTCTCCCGCACCCCGTCGTCACCGGGACGCAGGCAGCGGCCCGGCGGCAGCTGGGAGGGCACGTCCCGGGGCGTCATTCCGGCCGTGGAGTAGTCGTTGGGGTCGGCCAGCCGCAGCACGAGCCGGTCGCCGAACGCGGCGGAGACCGGGCCGGACAGTCCGCCGCGGCCCGCGGACATCACGACCCGCAGACCCACCGAAGGGCCCTCGCGGAACAGTTGGGTCATCCCGTCGACGAGCTTGCCGTAGTCGTAGGACTCGAAGGACGCGGTGTAGCTCTCCCAGTCGTCCAGCAGCAGCACCAGCCACGGCAGCCGCTCCTCGGGGGAGGCGGCGGACGCGCGCTGTTCCGCGACGTTGGCGGCACCCGCCCGGGCCAGGATCTGCTGGCGGCGGACGAGCTCCGCCTGGAGCCTGGCCAGCAGCCGGGTGAGCCGGTCGGTCTGGTCCCGGGTGACGACGGCGCCGCAGTGCGGGAGTACGGAGAGCGGGACCAGGGTGTTGGAGCCGCAGTCCACGCCGTACAGGTGGACCTCGGCGGGGGAGGCGCTGTCGGCCAGTGCGCCGGCGATCGTCCGCAGGGCTGTCGAACGCCCCGAGCGCGGCCCGCCGACCAGCAGCAGATGGTCGCCGTCGACCAGGTCCAGTGCCAGCGCTTCGCGGGCCTGCCGGGCCGGTACATCGGTGACGCCGAACACGACGGGTGCGATGTCGCCGCGGCGCCCGAGCACCGGACGGGGCGACTCGGCCACCGTCACCAGGTCGGCGAGCGGCTCCAGCCAGGGCCGGTACGGCTCCGGGCAGTCCAGCGTCGCGGCACTTGCGCGTACCGCCTCGACCAGCAGCGCCAGATCGGTGAGCGGGTCGTCCTCGGAGCGGCCCGGCGCCTCCGGGCGGGCGGGTGCGGGCAGGCCCAGATCCGCCCACCCCACCCGCACCGCCCACGGCTCGGTGGTGCGCTCGGCGGCCGTCTGCGGCCGGCGCCCGCCGACCCGGCCCGACTGGAACGGCAGCAGCTCGGAGGCTCCCAGCCGCACCAGCGCCCGCCCCGGGGTGTTCTTGGAGAGGGTGGCGGAGTCGGGCGAGTCGATGACGTCCTGGCTCTCGGAGCTGTCCGTCACCCGCAGCGCGATCCGCAGATTGGTGTTGGCGCGGATCTCGGGCGAGACCACGCCGCCGGGCCGCTGGGTGGCGAGGATGAGGTGGATGCCCAGGGAGCGGCCGCGCTGGGCGATGTTGACCAGTCCGGTGACGAAGTCCGGCAGCTCCCGGGCCATCGAGGCGAACTCGTCGACGACGATCAGCAACCGGGGCAGCGGGGCCAGCGAAGGGTCCCGGCGGGCGGCCCTCTCGTACGCCTCGATGTCCTTGGCACCCACCGGGTCCAGGATCCGCTCGCGGCGGCTCACCTCCGCGTCGAGCGAGACCAGCGCCCGCTTGACCAGATGGGAGTCGAGGTCGGTGACCATGCCGACGGTGTGCGGCAGTTGCTCGCAGCCTTTGAAAGCGGCGCCGCCCTTGTAGTCGACCAGGACGAAGTTCATCGCGTCCGGCCGGTTGGCCACCGCCAGCGAGGCCACCAGCGTCTGCAGCAGCTCCGACTTGCCGGACCCGGTGGTGCCCGCGACCAGCCCGTGCGGACCGTCGCGCACCAGGTCGATGGTGAACGGGCCGTCGAAGGAGGCGCCCACCACGGCGGCGGTCGAGCGGCCACCCGCCGCCCAGCGCGCCGAGATCGCCGCGGCGGACGGCGGCTCCAGATCGAGCAGATCCAGCAGTCGGCAGGCGTCCGGCAGCGCGCCGCTGTCCTTCTCGCTGACGTCGCGGACCGGCGCCACGGCGCGGGCCACGGACTCGCACCAGGCGGGTGGCACGCAGTCCGGCCGCACCGACTGCACCGGGCTCCCGCCGAACTGCGACACCTGCAGCAGCCCGAAGTGGTCCTCCTCCACCAGCGCCCGGCACTCCTCGGGCAGCAGCCCGCGGTCCGCGTCCAGGCAGACCAGATGGATGCCGAAGCGGGGGCCCTCACGGAGCAGCTGCGTCAGTCCGGGCAGCGCACGCAGCCGGCGGGAGCCGTCCAGGACGACCAGCACGGACGGGCCTCGCCACTGCTCGTCAGTATCCGGCCGCCGCTCGCCGGCCGCCTCCTGACGTGCGCCGAGCAGCGCCAGCAGTTCGCTGATCCGGCGGGCCACGCTCTCCGTCTCGGTGCCCAGGAGCGCCACCGCACCATGGCCCTCGCGGCCCCGGGCGTGCGGCAGCCACCGCACCCACTCCCAGCTCTCCCGGCCCGACGGGTCGGTCAGCACACAGACGGTGAGGTCCGCCGGGCTGTGCAGCACCGAGGCCTGGGCCACCAGCCAGCGACCGAGTGCGCGAGGCAGTTCGCCGCGGCCCGCGACACCGAGGATGCCGTGGGTCCGCAGCGGCACCGAGACCGGCACCTCGGCCAGCATCCGCGGCTCCGTACGCCGGTGCTCCTGCTGGTTGGGGTCGCTGACCTCCACCTCCGAGGGCAGTGTGCCGGTGCCGATCCGGAGCACGCCGTAGTCGTCGTCCTCCAGCCGCCGCTCCCACAGCCGCTGGCCGGGGCCGGTGGCCACGACGTACAGCTCCGCCGGGTCGGGGCAGGCCAGCCGCCGCGCCGCCGTCTCCTCGGCCATCGCCCGGCGCGCCTGGTATTCGATGGAGACCTTGTGCTGCTCGTACTCGCGGCGTTTGCGCCGGTGCGACCGGCGGCCGTGCCGCCGGTCGTAGAAGTGGTTGGCGACCAGGGTGACCGGCGTCAGAACCGCCATGATCAGGTAGATGGCGCTGCCCAGCAGGACCACCATCGCCACGGCGGCCAGCAGTGGCGCCAGCGCCACCGCCCACGGCAGCGGCCGCGACTCCGACTGCTTGGGCCTGGACGGCAGCTGGAACTGGGTCCTGCGCGCCGACGGCCTGATCCGCGGCGGGCGGTTGAAGTCGAGCCCTGTGCCGTCCTGCGAGGGGGTGAGCGCGGCGTCCGGGAAGGCGGGCTCACGCAGCTCGAACAGGGAGTGCCCGGCCGCGACGACGCCGCGCCGCCGCCAGGTCCCGCTCTCCTGGAGCCTGCTGCCGTCCATGGTGACGCTGCTGCCGAAAGCCGGTGCGACGGTCACCGAGCCGTCGAGGGCCACATCGATCTCGAAGGCGGTGCTGGGCAGTGTGCTGTCGGCCGGCCGCACCCATGCCTCGGGGCCGCTGCCGACGACAGCCACGCCCGGTCCCAGCCGGTACACGCGGCCCGCGTCCGGCCCGCCCACGACCCGGATCTCCACGGTGCCCTGGGCCTCCGGGCCGGGGCAGGCGTCGGGTGCTCCCACCGAGACCGTGGTGCCGTCCCGGACGGGGGAGCCGGCCACCGGGTCGGTGGGATCGAGAGGGCAGCCGTTGACATACAGGACGGGCGCACCGCTGTCCGTGCCCCTGCCTGTGCCCCCGTCCGGGGGGTCACCCGGTGCGACGGCGCCCAGTCGCCGGCCGACCTCCTGCGCGAGGGCCCCGACCGGGGCGTCGGGCTCGACGTCCACCAGCAGATCCGCCCGCCGCCCGCCCGCGGCGTCGGCGGCGGTAAGCCGCAATTCCATTGGAGCTCCCCCGTGGTCGGCCGGTGCCCGCTCCGCGGACCGGTGCGCGTTCGTCCACGTCCCAGACTCGTCGGCCCCTGCACCGGTGCGCTCTGCGCTGCGTAGCAATCATGCAACAGGGCGCCGGGGCCGGACAGCTCGTTCTGCGCCCGCATCACCAATCCCTGCACCAGGGTGTTCCGCGCTGCGTAGCAAGCCGGCAACAGCGCCCCTGAGCCTGCCCGTTCGTCCTAGGATCGAAGGTGCCGCACCCGGCCCCTCGGTCCGGGGCGGCGCCATCGGGAACGCGGCAGAACGGGGGCACGATGGGCGGGCACGACGACGAGGAACTGGTGGACAGCCCGCTGCACGCGGACCTGGTGCGACTGCGGCAGAGCGTGGCCGGACAGCAGAACCACATCGCCGCCACCCTGGACCGGGCGGCGTCCGACATGGGAGGCGGCGGAGTCTGGGAGGGACCGGTGGCCAAGACGTTCGCCTCCGAGATCGAGGGCCGCAAGGGCGAGGTGCACCGGCTGGCCCAGGAGATCGTCGACGCGGTGGACGCGGTGCTCAGCCGCACCCCGGAGCAGGTGCCGCTCAGTCAGGCGCAGCTCTACCGCAGGGCTGTGTGAACCGGCCCGTCGAGCGGGTCGTACGAGTCCTACGAGGGCGAGGGGGAGTCGGGGGATGAATGCCACGCCGCCGCCGGGAGGCGGAACGGGGCCCGGATCGGGAACGTTCAGCGGAATCGACCCGGGCCGGCTGAAGGGGATGATCGATGCGTTGGGCAGGGGCGCCCACGTGCTCAAGAGCGCCGACGGCTGGAGCCGGCAGTTCAGCAGCTTCGGCGCCGACACCACCGGCCTGAGCCGGCTGGTGGCCATCGGGAACTGGGCGGACCAGCAGCTGCCCTCCCTCAAGCGCCGCTTCGATCTGGCCGTTGCCATCGAACAGAACCATCCGGACGCCGGCCGGAAGCTGGTGCGGGTTCCGGACGACTTCCTCTCGCTCGAGGCGGCCCAGCGCAAGGGCAAGGAACTCGCCGACCGGATGAACCGGGTCAACCGGGTGGACGGTTCGGGCGCGGAGGAGATCCACCGGATCGCCGGCGAGCTGGCGCGCTTCCAGGACGACCCCGAGGTACTGGCCGCGTTCTACGCGCAACTGGGGCCCAACCGGCTCTCCACACTGCCGATGTTCCTCTACCAGTCGGGGAGCGGGACCGGGCAGGAGGACCTGAGGACCTTCAGCCGCGGCCTGGGCACAGCCAGCAGCGCCGCGTTCCTCGCCGCACCCGGCTTCGACAAGGTCACGCAGATGATGCTGCGCCCCTCGGAGAACCCCTCGGACGCCTGGGGCCGGCTGGCACTGATGCAGCACGGGCACTTTCCCACGGAGTACATCAGGAAGGCGGCGAAGAACCTCGCGCTGGACGGCTTCGTCAAGGACCCGGACGGCACCGACTGGCGCGGCACCTCGCTTCCGCAGGCAGCGGCACTGGGGCTCTCCGAGGACAATCTGGCGCTTGCCCTGAATCTGCTGGGCAAGGACGGTACGGCGGCCCGGGACGTGCTGCGCGGCATGCATCAGGGCGACCTCAAGAAGACCTACGACCTCCTGCTCGGCTACGCCAGGTCCCGCGGCTCGGGCGACGCCGTCGCCGCCGGGCTGGGCCGGGCCATGGAGGCGGGCTCCGGAGTCGGGACCGAGGAGCCGGGCCGGCACAGCCTGGCGGCCTCCCAGTTCGCCTTCCACGCCATGACATACATGGCGGGCCAGGGCAAGGACGGCACGCCGTGGTCCATGAAGGTTTCCATGGCGAATCTGGGGGCTTCCTACATCCACGAACTGACGACGGGAGCGCGCGACGACGACGCGCCCTATCGGCAGTCCGGCATGGCCCGGCCTGCCAACTGGACCGATCTGCCGGGCCTGAACCCCGCCTTCTATCTGAGCCCGCAGGACACGGACAAGTTCCTGACGACCTTCGCCGAGAGTCAGCCGGCGACGGACGCCTTCGATCGTGCTGCCGGGGAGTTCAGCGAGCAGGCCCTCCGAGGTGCCGCCAAGACCGACGCGGCGGCGGTGCGGGACGGCCAGGAAGATCCCCAGCAGATGTCCCGGATGGCCGGGGCGTTGGGCAAGCTGGCACGGGCGGAGTACCGGGCACAGGTCGCCGCCGGCAAGGACATGGACAAGCAGGCGGCGGCGGTCCGCGGCGTGCTGAAGGATGTGGCCACCGTCGGGCTGGGCGAGGTCCCGTTCGCCTCGAAGGCGGGGGAGTACCTCTGGAAGGGGGCCCAGTTCGCCATCGGCAAGCTGGGGCTGGATCCCTGGGCGCAGGGCGACAACCCGAACGAGAAGCGGGTCACCCAGGAGTACCAGAACTTCGATCGCATGCAGCGGTTCCGGATGACGAAGTACCTCTACGAGTCGGGCTACCCGGTGCAGCCGCCACCGCCGAAGGAAGTCGTCAACAGCGACGGCAGCCTCAAGTCGTTCGATCAACTGCGCCAGGAGGCACAGCAGGAGGGCGGCAAGGACCCCGGCGCGGCGTTCCAGCGGAAGTTGCAGATACTGACCGACTGGACGGACTCCACCGCGGGCCAGGACGGCGACAGGTTCGACCACAAGGTCGACGACGCGGCCGAGGCAGCCGGTGGCACCACCGGCGGTGCCACCCCACCGGTCGCCCCCAACTGAGCGCCTCCCGTTCCCCGGCCTCCTCGCCTTCCCCGGCCGCCTCCCGTTCCCCGGCCGCCTCCCGTTCCCCGGCCGCCTCGCCTGGCAGTCAGCCGGCCGGGGCGGCCGACTCTCCCCGGTCGCAGACCGACTCGGCCGAGGCCAGCCCCACGCTGCCGTCCGCGGTCTGCACCAGCGAGGTGACGACATAGCAGGAGCCGGGCTTCACGGGCGGGGAGGAGAAGACGACGCTCGGCTCGTCCGCATCGGTGTTCTTCACCTTCACCGTCTCCCCGTCGGCGGACTGGGCCGTGATGGCGTAGCCGTACACCGGCTGCGGCTTCTTCGGCTTGCTCCACACGACCTGGACCTGCCGCCCGACCCGGGTCACCTTCACCTCCTGGGCCTGAAAGTCCGGCACCTGGCCCTTGGGCAGCGGGTGCGCCGACTTGTCGGCCTTCTCCGGCGGCTCCGTCGCGCCGGCCGACCCGGCCTCGTCCGCGGCCCGTACCAGGAACAGGGCCAGCCCGGCCCCTCCCACCAGCACCATGGCGCCGCACGCTGCGAGCACCCGGTTGCGGGTCCTGCGGCGGCGCGCGACGGCCTCCGGCGCATCGGGATCGTCGTCCGTCTCCGGCGGCGGCTGGGTCAGCAGGTCGTCGGCCGGGTCCCAGCCCGGCAGCGGAACCTCCGGCTCGGCCTCCGGTTGCAGATCCGGCACCCGCGCGGCGCACGAGGGGGGCAGCAGCGTCCGCAGGACGTGGTGCACCTCCGTCAGCGGCGGCCGCTCCTCCGCATGCGGGGCCGTCATCCGGTGCAGCAGCGCGCACAGCGGCTCGGGCACGTCGCCGCGCGGCAGCCGGGGCACTCCGCCCGCCAGCACCGCCTCGTACACGGCCGAGCCGCCCCGGCGCACCGCCTCGGCGCGCGCGGGCTCACCCGCCAGCAGCGCGTACAGCGTCGCGCCCAGCGCGTACACGTCGGCGGCGGGACCGGGAGCCTCCCAGCCGAACAACTCCCGTGCCGCGTACGCCGGATCGAAGACGGCCCCGGCCGACGGTGCCGCCCGCTGCAGCACCCGCCCGAGGCCGTGCCCGGCCAGCAGCGGGGCGCCCTCGGCGTCGAAGAGGATGCTCGCCGGGCGCACGTCCAGGTGCAGTACGCCGCGGCGGTGCGCGGAGTGCAGCGCGAGGGCCAGCCGCACGCCGATCACCAGCACGTCCTCCACCGGGAACGGGCCGGCGGCGAGCCGTCTTTGGGCCGAGCCGCCCGGGCAGAACTCCTCCACCACGTAGAGCTGTTCTGCGGTGGTCGCTCCGGCGTCGGCGACCGCGACCGCGCACGGGTGCCGGGCCGCGGCCCCCGCGGCCAGCAGCTCTGAGTGCGCGGCCAGCCGGCGCCGCGGGTCAGCGACGCGCGGCGTCAGTACCCGGACGGCGACCTCCCGGCCGCTGGAGGTCTCCCGGCACAGTACGGCGGTGCTGGGCGCGCCCGTCGCGAGGAGGCGCTGGGGCTGGTAGCCGTCGGGCAGGGCGGGCACTTCGGCGGGAGCGCCGGCGGCGGGTGCACCTGTGCCGGGCGCGGCGCCCTGCGGGGCGGCAGCCGCGGCGGGGTGCGCGGGTGTGCCGAGAGTCTTGGCGCTGTCCCGGCTCGGGGTGGCGTTCACTGGCGCGCTCCTGATCTGCTGTGACGTAGCAGCGTGCTGGGCCGCAGTGCCCGTTTGACCCGCTCCCGGCGCGGTACCGTCCGCGCCACGACTCTCTCGATCGCGTCGCAGTGCCGCCAGGCGGTCTCCGCGGCCGCCTCGTCGGGTGCCCGGCCCCCGTAGCCCACCTCGTTCACCAGCCGGGCCAGCGTCGGCAGTTGCTCGCTGCCGCTGTCGCCGATCCGCGCGACACCGAAGGCCGCCACCTCGGTCGCGGTGTGCGCCGCGGTCGCCGGCAGCCCGACCTCGGTGAGCCGGTCGACGATCTGCTGCCACGCGCCCAGCACCCGCTGCCCGGGGTCACGGGCACGGCGGCGCCGACGGCGCACCCGGTAGGGGGCCCAGGCCGCACCGCCGCAGTACGCCAGGAGCAGCAGCACGACCGCCGCCGAGGCGTACACCCACACGGGCAGCCCGCCACCCCCGGCCGGTGCGGCCCTGTCCTGCTGCTTGCCGTCGTCCTGCCGGTCGGGCGCCGCGGAGGGGGGCGGTTGCTGCGTGATGGCCCGGTCGGTCTTCTCGCGCTCCTCGGGCTGCCCGGCCGGCGGGACGGACGAACCGTCCTTCGACGTCTGCCCCGGAGTCGGATAGAACGGCACCCAGCCGACGCCCTCGAACCGCACCTCCGGCCACGCCAGCGCGTCCCGCCCGGTGATCTGCGCCGTGCCGTTCCCGTCCCCGCTCCGGGCCCCGGCGCCGTCCGCGCGGAAGCCGACCGCGACCCGCGTCGGCAGACCCAGCGTCCGCGCCAGCACCGCGAACGACGCCGCGAACTGCTCCGAGGTGCCCTGCTTGCCGGTCGTGAGGAAGAACTCCAGGTTGCGGTAGGCGTGCCCGGGAAGCGACGCGGGGTCGTAGCGGTAGTTCTCGCGCAGCCAACCGGCGAGCCGATGCGCCTGCTGGTACGGGTAGCTGCTGCCTGCCGTGGCTTCGGCCGCCAGCTCGGTGAACGTCTCGACCGCCTCGATCGGCTTGCCTGCCGCGTCGGTGCGGGGCAGCGAGGTGACGGCCGCGTGTGCCGTGCCGTCCGGCACTGCCGCGTACTGGAGCCGCTTGGCGTCGAAGACCGGCACCTGCGAGACGGCGGTGTACGACAGACCGCGGTTGACCCGGACACCCGCACCGCCGCCCTCACCCAGTGCGAGCACGCCGCTGGCCGGGTCGACCGCGAGCTGCCGCTCAGTGTCGTCGGAGCGGTCCGAGCCTTGCCCCGCGGTCTCGGGGACATCGCCCCTGCCCCTGTGGGTGATCTTCACCGAGGCGGGGCGGTCGGCCGCGGGCAGCCAGATGCCGGGCAGGTTCTGGAGGGTCACCTGCTGCTCGACCCGCTCCCGGCCGCCCGGGTCGGTGCCCGGCTGCGGGGGCACCCGGCCGCCGGAGCGGGTCAGCTCGGCACCGGAGGTCCACTTCACGCCGTCGTAGCGGTCCAGCACGGCGAGCCGCCAGTTGTGGCTCCCCGCCGTGGTCCGGGCTCTGAACAGCCGCGTGTCCGGGTGCTGGAGCCAGGCGCCGACCTGGTCGAGCGGGCTGGTGGCCTGCGGGTGCACCGTCGGCGGGCGCACTTGGTGGCGCAGGTCGTACGGGTCGCGCGAGGAGAGCCCGGGCAGCCGCGGGCCGAGCAGTGCCGCGGCCAGCGCCAGCGCCGCGACGACCGGCAGACCGGTGCTCAGGGCGCGGACCGTACCGCGCCGGGCGGCCTGCGACCGCAGCAGCACCAGCAGTCCGGCGCCGGCTACCAGGCCCGCCGCGGTCGGCGTGTTCGAGCCCGGCCCGGAGACGCCCAGCACCAGCGGGACGCCGAACGCGAGCACCGGCGGCAGCGCGGGCAGCAGCGGGGAGCGGGTCCGCAGCGCCAGCTCCGTGGCGGCGAACGAGGCCGACCAGACCACCGCGTGCGGCAGTACGAGGAATCCGGGGCCTGTCGGTGCGGGCAGGATCGTGGTGAGGATCGTGTGGGGTGCGTCCAGCAGTGCGGCCCAGATCTCGCCCACGGCGCCGCCCGAGGCGAGCCCGCCCGCCGCGTCCCGGAACAGCGTCACGCGCACCGTCACCAGCCACACCACGGCCCCCAGCACCAGCGAGGGCCACAGCGGTGCCGACCGCCCCCTCCGGGCCTGGGCCAGGAACAGCCCCGCCGAGACCGCCATCGGCACCGGCACGGCGACCAGCAGCACGGGCAACAGCGGCCCCACCGGGAACACCCGGTGAAAGCCCAGGCCCGCAGCGGCCAGCAGCCCGGCGACCGGCAGCAGGGACCACAGGCGGCGGCGCAGGGAGATCCGGTGCGGCGCCGGTCGAGCCGACCTCACCCCTCCGCCGCCGGACCCGGCGCCGTACCCGCCACCGCCCGTTCCGCCTTCGGACGCGGAGGCCACGGGGTCCGGCACCGTCGCGCCCGGAGCCGCCGGACGCGGCGGCGCCCAGGACGGGCCGTCGTGCCCGGCGGGTCCCGTCGGCCGCACGCCCGGCAGCGCGGCGGCACGCGGGGAGGAGGCCGGGCTCATCGCACGGCCTCCCTGCGCCAGGCGGCCAACAGGGAGTCCAGCGCCGTCACCCGAAGCTGCGGAACATCGCTGCCGAGGGCGGACGGCTCGTACGGAGCGTCCTCCGCCCCACCGCCGGTCCGCAGCACCACCGTACGGTCGAACCGGCGCCGTACCCGTTCCAGGGCGCTCAGCCCGGTGGCATCGCCCGTACCGGTGATGACGGTGAGCGAGCCGCGGCGGCGTGACTGCTCCAGACCGTCGAAGGCGCCCGCTGCCGAGGCGCGTTCGGAGCGGCGCACCAGCGCGAGCCGGTCCAGCAGCGCTTCCGCGTCGTTGCCGCCCGCACCGTCCGTGCGCAGCACCGTCCCGGTCTCGCTCAGCACCTCGACGGGGAAGTGGGAGCGGGCCGCGGCGAAGGCCACCGAGGCGGCGCAGTCCACGGCCAGTTCGAAGTCGTCCTCGGTGCGGTAGGCAGCCGCACGGGTGTCCAGGACGAGAGTGGTGTGCGGCAGCGAGACGTCCACCAGCTGCTTGACCATCAGCGTCCCGGTGCGGGCCGTGGACCGCCAGTGCACCCGCCGCAGATCGTCGCCGAGCACGTACTCGCGCAACGCGTGGAAGGTCAGCGACCCCTCGTCCGCGGTGTCCGAGGTCGGACCCTCGACATGGTGCGCCGTGCCCGAAGGCAGCACGGGCAGCAGACACACCCGGGGCCGGACCAGCAGGGTGTCCGTACCGCCCTCGGCGGAACCGAACACCCGCACCCGGCGGGCGAGCCCGAGCGGGTCCGTACGCTCCAGCCGCAGCGGGCCCAGCGCGATCCGCCCGCGCCGCTCGGTGGGCAGCGCGTACCGCACGGTGTGCTCCGCGCCCGCCGCGAGCGGCGGAACCCGCAGGACGAGCGGCAGCTCGCCGCACCGGTCGACGACCTCCAGTCCGCGCCGGATACGGCGCCCGGTACTGGAGAGGGTGACCGATCCGTCCGCGCGGTCCCCGCGCGCCACCTTCCGCGGAGTGACCCGGCGGTCTGCCGCCAGCCGCGGCGAGCGCCCCGTCCACGCCAGCGCCGCGGCCACCGCGAGCAGACAGCCGAGCCCCAGGACCGCGGCTTCCGGGTAGCCGAACCCGTATCCGGCCCCCACGAGCCCCGCACCGCCGACCAGCGCTCCCCAACCCGTCGGCGACAGCATCAGCCCGCTGCCCCCGACTGCGGTACCGGAACCGTGGCCAGCGCCTCGGCGATCACGTCGGCGCCGCTCCGGCCGCTCAACTCCGCCTCCGGCGTGAGGATCAGCCGGTGCGCCAGCACCGGCCGCGCCAGCGCCTTGACGTCCTCGGGCAGCGCGTAGGTGCGCCCCTGCGAGGCGGCCCGCACCCGCACGGCGCGCAGCAGCGCCACCGACCCGCGCGGGCTGGCGCCCAGCCGCACCTCGGGCAGCTCACGGGTGGCCGCGACGACCCGTACCAGGTAGTCGTACAGCCGCGGCGCCACCTGGATCCGCCGGGCGAGCTGGACGAACTCGGCGATGTGCCGACTCGTTGCGATGGTGGGCAACTGCTCGACCCCCGACTGCGTGGCCGCGCCGGACAGCACCGCGACCTCCGAGGCGTGGTCCGGGTAGCCCAGCGTCACCTGCATCAGGAACCGGTCGAGCTGCGCCTCCGGCAGCGGATAGGTGCCGCCCATGTCCACCGGGTTCTGGGTGGCGATCACCATGAACGGGCGCGGCACCGCGTGGGTGCTGCCGTCCGCGGTGACCTGCCGCTCCTCCATCACCTCCAGCAGCGCCGACTGCGTCTTGGGAGAGGCCCGGTTGATCTCGTCGCCGAGTACGATGTTCGCGAAGACCGGGCCCGGCAGGAACTCGAACGCACCGGTGTTCTGCCGGTAGACGGTCACGCCCGTGATGTCCGAGGGCAGCAGGTCGGGCGTGAACTGCACCCGGTGCCAGTCGGCGTCCAGCGAGGCGGCAAGACACCGCGCCAGCGTCGTCTTGCCGGTCCCGGGCACGTCCTCGATCAGCAGATGCCCCTCCGAGAACAGGCACACCAGTGCCAGTTCGACGGTCTGCCGCTTGCCCTTGACGACCCGTTCGATGTTGTCGCCGAGCGCGTGGAAGCACTGGGCGAGCAGCGCGACGGACTCCTGGGAGGCCGCGGAATCGGGTCCGGTAGCGAGTGTTTGATGATGTTCTAGTCGCACGACCAGACCTCCGGCGAGAACTTGCCCTCTTTGTGCTTGGTGGTGCCGACCCACAGGTCGCTGATGTAGGCAGTCCCGCCCTTCCATTCGATGCGGTCCCAGACGTCGCTCTTCCACTTGTAGGTGTCGTGCGTCTCCATGGTGCCGTGGGTCTGGCAGATCACCTTCAGTTCGGGTGTCTGACCGGCCGGAATGCTTCCCCGGCGGGTACCGCTGCTGGTGCTGGGCTCGCTGCGGACACCGACGTCGTCCCCGTCGTCGACGTTGTTGGCGACGGGGATGGTCTTCGTGTTCGACAGGTTCACCTGGTGGGCCACGCTGCCGCCGGAGCCGGCCGCGTTCTTGGCGGTGACCGTGAGGGTGTAGGTCCTGAAGTTCGTCAGGTTCCGCAGCCGGGCAGCGGTGTTGCGCCTGCTCCCGTCGGTGTCGGCACCTCCGCCGGTCACGGTGTAGGTGGTGCCCTCACCCGCGTTGGCGGGTGCCCGCCACGTCAGATCGATGCCCTTGCCGCCCTGCGGGAACGCCTCGGTGACCTGCTGCGGTCGGCCGGGCGCGACACAGGGGCGGGCGGGACCGGAGCGGCCCGACTCGGCGGTCCGCCCGCCCGCGAACTCGGCCACCACGGTGAAGCGGTACTGCTTGTCGCAGGAGCCGCCCCGCACCTCGAAGGTGAACGGCCCGCTCGGGCCGACCTTCCCGGGCACGACCCGCGCACCGGCGGGTGCGCCCTTGAGCCGGTATCCGGTCGGCTTCGTCCCGGAGGACGGTGCGAAGGAGACGCGGATGCTGCCGGCGCCCGACTCCGCCTGCGGGACGCCGGGCGGCCGGGGTTCCGCGGGCTCGTCCTCGGCGTCGTCCGAGGGCGGGGACTTCTTCCCCGGGGTCGGACCACCACCGCGCTCGCGGCCCGCCGGCTTCCGCGCGGGCGGGTCGGTGTCCGCCTGCGTGTCGTCCCGGCCCGGCCGCGACGGTGTCTCCGGCAGCGGGTCCCGCGCCGGATCGCGGCCACCCCCGTCGCCGGTGCGGTCCTTCTCCCGGGGAGTGCGCCCCGAGGGCGCCCTGCTGTCGTACTTGTGCACCCGGTTGACGTGTCCGGAGGAGTTGATGACCACGGCGGTCGCGTTGTCCGCGTCGTTCACCCACAGCAGCCCGTCGCGGACGAACAGGCTCAGCTTCCCGGGCTTGCCGGTGACCTTGACCGGCTCGGTGATCGCTGCTGCCTCGGTGTCGTACACCTTCAGCGTCCCGTTGCTCCGGTCGGGCACGTACACCTTCGAGCCGAGTACCTGCGGCGTGCCGTACTGATGGTCCGAGGAGCCCAGGGACGCGGTCAGCAGCGAACCCGTACGGGTGTTGACGAGCGCCATCCGGCCCGACTTGCGGGCCAGCACCGGCACTACGTCACCGGCGGTCGCCGAGGGGACCAGCACCGAACCGGACGGCTCCTCGGCGACGCTGCCCGGCAGCTTGAACCGCATACCGCGCCCGGTCCGTTCGAGCAGCGTGACCGTCCCGTCTTTGGTGTCGGTCACCACGGGGCGGCCGTCGGCGAGGGTCATCAGCAGCGTGGCGGCCTTGCCGCTCCTGCCCGCCACCTTGATCGCGGGCGCCTTCCTGCCGTGCGGGAACGGTACGACCTCTCCCTTGCCGGGCACCGGCACCCACAGGGTGCCCTTCGGATCGGCCACCGCCTTGCCCAGCGGGCCCTTGCCCAGATCGACCGGGGCGCCGACCGGTGTGGTGCGCACCGGGTCGATGCGCTGCACCCGCGCCTCGACCGGGTCCACCAGATACGCGTACCGGCCGCCGGAGACCAGTTGCAGCCCCGCGCCGTAGCGCGCGGACTGCTCGACGGTGAGCTGCGAGGGGTCGATGCGGACGAGCTTGCCGGTCTTCTCGTCCAGCACCAGCACCGTCTTGCCGTCCTGCGAGATCGAGACCGGGTGGTCGCCCATGCCGGGCAGCTTCACCTTGCCGTCCACGTCTCCGGTGAGGCCGTTGGCGTGCGCAGCCTCGCCCGTGCGTGAACTGGTCAGCCAGGCACCGATGTCGGCCAGGTCGGGCACCGCTCCGGCCGAGCCCGAACCGACCACGACGGATGTGCCGACCAGTGCGCCCACCGAGCACAGCGCGATGTAGCCGGTCGTCCGGCGGCGGTCGGGGCGCACGGCCGCCCACGCGGCGGCCGCCAGCCCCCGGCACCGCCTGCGGAGCGCGGCGAGTCCACCGGTTCCGCGCGGCTCGCCGGTCCGCTCCGCCTCGTCGGTCAGCCGACGCGGACGAAGCCCCGGCCCACGGTCCTCTTCGGAGCTCCCCCGAGCATCCGGCATCGCATCCTCCCCCCGTCACCCCCACCCACTCCGAGTGGTGTGCCGCACTGTGCAGGTTAACCAACCGACGGGGCACGCGGTCAGCATCCGGCAGCGGGCTGTGACAGGAGTATGACCTCTCCGCCACGTAACCATCGCCTCCCGGTCGTCACCCTCTTTGTGCGGCAGTGCCGTCCGGGCAGGAGGCTGCCGCAACGGCCCGCGGGTGCCGGGCCCTCAGAACGGTCGGCCGAACGGAACTGTCGACGAGGCGGTTTGAGAGCATGACCGCCATGGGGCTGACAGAACACGCTTTCACCGTGCACGAAGGTGCCACAGGACCCGTCCTGGAGACCGAGCGGCTGCTGCTGCGCCCGCTGACGACGGACCATCTGGACTTCTTCGTCGAGCTGCACAGCGACCCCGAAGTCACCCGGTTCGTCCCGGCGTTCACCCGCGAACAGGCCCGCGAACGGCTCGCCGGGATCCAGCGGCAGTGGTCCGAGCGCGGCCACGGGCTGTGCGCGGTGGAATCGAAGGAGACCGGCGCGCTCCTCGGCCGCTGCGGCCTCAACCACTGGGAGGTCTTCGACGAGGTGGAGGCCGGGTGGACGTTCCGGCGGTCCTGCTGGGGGCGCGGATTCGCCACCGAGGCAGCCCGGGCCGTGGTGGAGTGGGGGCTGGAGACGCTGGACGTCCCCTACCTCACCGCCATGATCGCGCACGGCAACACCGCTTCGCGGGAGGTCGCCCGGCGGCTGGGCTTCACGCCCGGACGCGAGGACACCTTCCTGGGCCACCGCGTCACCGTCCATCTGCGGCACCGTTCCGGCGGCCTGCCCGGCCACCCGGCCGGATGACAGCGGGGCCCGCGGCGGACGCGCCGCTGCTGCGACTGACGGGAGTCAGCCGCAGCTACGGCGCGCGACAAGCCCTGCACCCGCTCGACCTGGAGGTGCGTGCGGGAACCTGCACCGCCCTGTTCGGCCACAACGGATCGGGCAAGTCCACCCTGCTGCGCCTCGCCTGCGGGCGGGACCGGCCGACCACCGGGACCGCCCTGTTCGACGGCGCACCGGTCGACGAGGACGACCCGCAGGTACGCGCCCGGGTGGCCGTCACGGGAGACACCGTCGCCTGCTATCCGGACCTGACCGTCCGCGACCACCTGGAACTGGTCGCCGTGGCACACGGAGTCGCCGACCCCCGTCCGTGGATCGACCAGGTGCTGGCCGACCGGCGGCTCACCGACCACGCCGACCAGCTCCCCTCCGCGCTCTCCTCCGGCCAGACCCAGGCACTGCACCTGGCCGCCGCGCTCGTCCGCCCGCGGGACCTGCTCGTCCTGGACGAGCCCGAGCAGCGCCTGGACCCGGCGTCCCGCACCCGCCTGGGGGCGCTGCTGCGCGGTGAGACCGACGACGGCGTCGCGGTGCTGCTCGCCACCCACCAGGCCGAACTCGTCCACGCCGTCGCCGATCACGTGGTCGTCCTCGAGGACGGCAGGGTCGTCGCCGAGGGCGGCCCCGAGGTGCTGGACGGGACGGGTGCGGAGCGCTCCCGCGGCGGCACCCTATGAGCACCTTCGCCCCGCGCGACCGGGCGGAGCCGGCCGGCGGGGGCGGCGACGGCTCCACCGGGGCTGAGTGGACAGCCGCCGACGACCGGACGTCGGAAACCCTGGGTCTGCTGCGCAGCAAGCGCCGGGCCCATCGCAACCGGCGCAACCGCGACCTGGCCGTCACCGGCTACGCCGTGCTGCTGATGGCCGTCGGGTACGGCGGCACCCTGGGGTACCGCCTGGTTCGGCGACTGGGACGGCTCGCCGCGCAGGACGCCACCGCCGAGGCGGTGCGCAGCGCCCTGCCCGCCGTGCTGGTGCTGGCCGCGTGCGCCCTCGCGCTGCTCGCCGTACGGGACGCGCTGTGGCGCGGCCCGGTGCTGGTGCCCCGCTGCGACCTGGACTGGCTGCTGGCCCAACCGGTGCGCCGCAGCCGGGTGCTGCTGCCCGCGTTCCGGCTCTCCGTGACCCTGATGGCCGCCGGGGGAGCGCTGTGCGCGATCGGCGGCGCCGTGCTGCTGCGGCTGAGCGGACTCGCCGAACTCGGGCCCGCGCTGGCGCTGTGCCTGCCCGGCGGGGTCTGCCTGCCGTTGCTTGCCTGCGCGCTCGCCCTCCGGGTGGAGCGCGACGACGGCGCGGCCCGCCGGGCTCGGGCGCTGACCCCGTACGCCGTGCTGCTGCTGCTCCTGCTCGTCCTGCAGGCCGCGTGCGCGGCGCGGGGCAGCCGGTCGGCCCTCCTGGAGACGGTCGAGCTGTGGTCCGGCCCCTGGGGCTGGGCCGCGCAACCGGTCCTGCACGCGGCGGGCGTGCGCGCCGCGGGGTGGCCCTGGGCGCTCGCGCTGCTGGCCGCCGGTACGGCCGTGGCCCTCGGCCACGCCCTCCGGTCGGTCGGCGCGCTCCCCACCCGGCGGCTGCGGGCGCGCGCCGCCACCGCGGCGACCGTCGCCTCGGTGCTGTGGTCGGCCGAACTGCGGGCGGCCAAGCTCGCCGTCGATGCAGCCCTCGCGGACGGCGCCTCCGGAAACCTGCGGCGGCTGCCCCTGCCACGCTCAGCCCGGTTCGCCGTCGTGCGGCGGGATGCGATGTCCCTGCTGCGCGCTCCCGGGCGGGTGGTGAGTGCCGCGCTGTGGACCGCGGCGGCGTCGGGTGCCGCGGGGCTCGCAGTGTCGTCGGCCGGCGCCGGGCGGGTCACCGCGCTCGCGGTGGCGCTGGCGCTCGGCTGGTTCGCGGTGGGACGGCTCGCGGAGACCGCGCGGCTGGAGGCGGACGACACCCGGCGCTCCTCCTGGTCGCCGTTCCGCCTCAGCAGCCTGATGCTGCAGCACGCGATCGTGCCTGCCGTGGTCGGCGCGGTGCTCGCCCTCGCGGCGGCGGTCCCGTTCGCACTGCGGGGCGGCGGATGGGCGCTGCTGCTGATGCCGCTGTGCGCCCCGCCGTTCGCCGCCGCCGCGGTGCTGTCCGCGGTGCGTGGTCCGGTGCGGACGGAACTGCTCTCCCTGGGGCTGGTGACGCCCGCGGGGGACGCCAGCGTCTTCGTCTTCCTCTTCTGGTACGCGACACCGTTCCTGGCGGCGGTCGCCCCGCTGGCCGCCGGACTCGCATCGAGCGGCGTCCTCGAACCGGGGGCGCAGGCGCTGGACTCGGTGCGTCCGGCGGCGACCGCGGTCGGGCTCAGCTGCGTCCTGCTGTTCGCCGCTGCGCGGGGTGCCGGGAAGCTGCGCCGCCCGGCGCCCTGAGCCGGTCGCTCACCCCTCCTCGGGCACGGGCAGGATCTGCCGCAGCAGCCCGCGCGGATGCCCGCGGCGGCGCCACTCCCGGGGATAGCCGATGGAGACCTCCTCGAAGCGGACTCCGTCGTGCCGGGTGGTCCGGGGGATGTGGAGGTGGCCGTAGACGGCGGCGGCCACGTTGTAGCGCGTGTGCCAGTCGGCGGTCAGCTCCGTGCCGCACCACTGCGCGAACTCCGGATACCACATCACGTCCGTCGGCTCCCGCACCAGCGGCCAGTGGCTGACCAGGATCAGCGGAGTGCCGGGGTCGAGGGCGTCCAGCCGCTTCTCCGTCGCGGCCACCCGGTCCCGGCACCAGTCGTCGACGGCCGGATACGGGTCCGGGTGCAGCAGGTACTCGTCCGTGCAGACGACGCCGGAGGCGTGCGCTGCGGCCAGCGACTCCTCCTTGGTGTGCGTCCCCGGGGCCCGGAAGGTGTAGTCGTACAACTGGAAGACCGGCGCGACCACCACCTCGCCCTCCGGACCGGCCCAGCGGGGGTAGGGGTCCTCGGGCGTCAGCACGCCCACCGCACGGCACATCTCGACCAGTTGCGCGTACCGTTCGGCACCCCTGGACTGCACGGGATCGCCGTGCGGAGTCCACAGCTCGTGGTTGCCCGGCGTCCACACCACGCGCGCGAACCGGCCGGCGAGCAGCCGCAGCGCCCACTCCACCTCGTCGAACCGCTCGGCCACGTCTCCGGCGACGATCAGCCAGTCCTCGTCGGTGTGCGGGCGCAGCGACTCGGTGACGGGCTTGTTGGCCGCCATCCCCACGTGCAGATCGCTGACTGCCAGCAGCCGGCCCCGGCCGGATGTCATGCGGCTCCCCTCCGTGTCCCCCTGGGCGCAGCGCCGCGCGCTGCCACCGCTCCGTCCGCACCGACCATAACCTCCGCCGCCGACGAGCGCTGCGAACGGGACGGCAACGGGCGGCGGACGACGGCCCGTCGGCGGGACTGCGCAGCCTCACCCCTCCGGGGGATCCTCGCGTGGGTCCGGACGGGCGGTGGCGGCACCGGGGCGGACCGCCCGGGCGCGGTCGGCCGGGGAGATCCGGCGCAGGGTGAGGACGGCGAGGTCGTCCTGCTGATAGGGGTGGGAGAACGCGCGCACGTCGTCGCGCAGCGCGCGGGCCAGCTCCCGGCCGGGCGCGCCGTCGGCGGCTCCCGCGGGCTCCACCAGGGCGGCGAGCCGCTCGGCCAGCGGATAGAAGGCACCGTGCCCGTCCCGGGCCTCGGACAGCCCGTCGGTGTACAGCAGCATGGTCGAGTCCGGCGGGAAGCAGACGCCCGCCGCGGAGCGCTCCTCGCGCACCAGCGACGCCAGCCCCAGCGGTACGCCCGTCGCACCGAGCCGCACGGTGTCGGGCGGCAGTGAGTCCCGGACCAGGAACGGTGACAGATGGCCGCAGTTGACCACCTGCGCCGTACCCCGGTCCAGCGGGTCGACCGAGACGACCAGGGCCGTGACGAACCGCTCGGGCTCACCCGAGTGGCGTGCGTAGGCGTTGTGCCGGACCACGGAGGTCTCCAGGGCACCGACCAGGCCGGTCAGCGTCGGCTCGCGGTGCGCGGCCTCCCGGAATCCGCCCAGCACGGCGAACGCCACGCCCACCGCCGAGAGCCCCTTGCCCTGCACGTCGCCGATCAGCACCCGGGTGCCGTAGGGCGTGTCGGCCACATCGTAGATGTCGCCGCCGAACAGCTTGTCCTCCTGCAGCGGCTCGAAGATCCCGTCCACCCGCACCTGGGACGTGAGTTCCGGCAGCGGGTGCAGGATGTGCTGCTGGATGACGGCGGCGGTCGAGCGCAGCCGCAGCAGCTCGGTGTCCCGCGCGATCCGCCAGCGCGCCCCGAAGACCGCCAGCACGGCGAACAGCAGGGTGAGCGCGAGCGTGATGGCGTCGTCCAGGTGGTAGCCCGGATCGCGGGCCACCGAGATGGCTCCCCCCGCCGTTGCCCAGACGGCGGCGGCCTGGGTCTGCCGTACGGTGCCCACGCTCGCCACGATGGCGGGGAGGAAGATCAACAGGCCGACCAGGCGCGTCTCGGATCCGGCCAGGTAGCTGAGCACGAAGATCAGCAGGGTGAGACCGAGGACCCAGGCCAGGAAGGCCGGGATGGAGAGCGCTTTGGGCTGCGGGTGCTCCAGGGCGCGCTGCGCCCGATCGGGGGACTGCTGCGGCCGCGCTCCGGTCTGCTGCTGCTCCATGGCCCGTTCCTAGGGTGCGATGTTGCGAGGGTCTGCTGTGCGACCCTCCATCCTCACCCGCGTACCGCCCGCTGTCCGTCGCGACACCGCGCGGGAGGCACTCGGGGTCAGGAGTCCCTGCCCTCGGGGTCCCGCGGGAAGTGCGGGTTGTGGTCCTTCTGCCAGGAGGTCTCCAGCGGCTCCGGACTGTGCAGCGGAATCTCCGGCCCCACGCCGCCGGTGGGAGGCCAGTCCGGGCGCTGGTCGGCGGGGAGGGAGCGGAGGGCCTCGCTGACGCTGGAGAACACCGGCAGCATCTCGGTGCTTCCGGTGAGCGCGAGCACCGCGGCGAGCCGCCGCCCCACGCAGGCCAGCAGCAGGCTGCCCTCCCGGCGATGCAGCAGCCAGCGCAGCGCGAGCAGGCAGTTGAGCCCCCGCGAGTCGCAGAAGACCAGCGCGGTGACGTCCAGCACCAGATGGCGGTAGCCGCTGGTGACCACGGCACCGATGCGGTCCAGATAGAACTCCTCGGACCCCCGGTCCAGTTCGCCGCTGAAGCGGAGCACCGCGCACTCGTCCCTGACGGTCAGCGGCGTGATGGCCAGACGGTCGTTCTCCCGCGACCTCATCGGCCTCCGTCCCCCGGCACGGAGCCGGTGCTCTGCGCGTCCGCCCTGGCGCGGATCCGCGGCCTCCGAGTATTCCAAAGCCGGTGCCCTGCGAGGCCGCCTGTGCCTCTCACCCGCCAGTGCCTCTTCTGCACCAGTGATCGTACGTGTTGCCACCGGGCGCGAGAGTCGCTTCGTGCGGGAGCGGCGGCCGTTTCCCCTGGTAACCCGCGGCGAGTTCCCCTGGTGACCCGTGGCGGGAGCGGTCGGCTCCGGCGGAGTTCTCGCCGATGAAAAGATCACCGACGGTCTCCCGTAATGGTCTGACCTTTCCTCGTCCGCGCTCTTCGCGCCGGATGATGCATGAAGACGAAGGCCCCGGGTAACTGACCCTGCAGCCGTTCGAGCGTTCACACGGGAGACCGTTCGGCGGCGGCGGGTATTCACGCAGAGCGCGGTACCCCGTTGGCAGAGGAAAGACCCCCACATTCGCGGGTCGGGCTGCTTTCGGCGGCAACACCCCGCGGAGACGGGAGACAGGCATGGAACAGGTAGCGGCCCTCCGGGACGAAGAGGGTGTGACAGCGGACACAGCGCGGACGCGGTATTTGCGCAGCAGTTTCCAGGCGCGCGGGATCACGCGCAATTTCCTGGCCACGGTCTCGCCCCCGCCCTCGTCCGACGCCGCGGAGACCGTCCTGCTGGTCGTGTCCGAGCTGGTGACCAACGCACTCCGGCACGGTCGGGGGGTCCGGGACTTCCGGCTGAGCGCCGGGCACGGCTCCGTCACGGTCGAAGTCGCCGATTCCAGTCCGGTGCTCCCCCGGGACCGCAGTCCGCAGGATTTCACCGAGGCGGAAGGCGGCGGTTTCGGCTGGCCCATCGTCTGCCGCCTGGCCCGCGACCTCACCATTCGACTGCACCCCGACACCGGAAAG
The DNA here is from genome assembly GCF_042869575.1 of Streptomyces sp. NPDC006925. Taxonomy (NCBI): domain Bacteria; kingdom Bacillati; phylum Actinomycetota; class Actinomycetes; order Kitasatosporales; family Streptomycetaceae; genus Streptomyces; species Streptomyces sp. NPDC006925. Next base: position 359,916 of record NZ_JBIAGB010000003.1, on the reverse strand, counting down.
ATCATCTGTGCGGATATCCCCCTGTAGCGGTACGCCGAACGCTGCGGCAGACGGCGAACTCCGCGAGAGGAAAGGCGCGTTGCCGCCTCGACGGTGAGGAGGAATGGACGGTCCGCCGGGCCGGTCCGGATCCGGGAAATCGAGCGGTCCGGAAGCCGCATTGAACCGCGAATGCGGGGCCGTATCCCTGTCGCGGTGACGCCGAACGGAACATTCCGCGCATCGGATACCTCCCCGCGCCCGGGCTGTCGTGGGCGCGCCCCGGCGCATCCCGCTCGGTCCCCGGACTCGCACCCGGGGCGACGGTGCGGCGCGCACGCCGGAAGGCGGGACGGTTCGCGCGCCTGGGACCCGGGCGCCCGGTGCCGGAGCCGAGACCGCGTCCAGGAGCCCGCGGAGGCCCGCACGGCCGAGCCCCACACCGCCGAAGCCCCGGCCGCCTGTGCCGGTACCCGGCCGCCTGTGCCGGTACCCGCTGAACGGCCAGTACCGCCGCCGGCCCGTACCGCTCGGCTGCCTGCTCCGGCGGCACGTCTCCACCGGGCCCGCACCGCGGGGGGCCCGCGTGCCTCGGGCCTGCTCCGCCGAGGGGCGCGTCGCCGCGCCCCTCGGATTCCGCGCGCCCCCTTCCCCCGGGCGGTGCGCACGCGTGCCGGGCGCACCGGGTGCGCGCCTCCCCGCCCGTCGCGCGCACCGGCCCCGCTCCGTCCTGCCGTCCTGTGTCGTCTCGTGCCTCCCCCTGTCGCGCCCTGCCGCCCCTTGCGCCCCCGCGTGCTTCCCGCCGGGGCTGTCGAGTGGGAGTCACCGGAGCGGAGGGTGGGAAAGCCGATTACTGAGAGCGCACCATTCCTAAACGCTTCGCGCTGCATGGCGCGCCTGGGCCGGAGAAAGGAGAAGCCGCTCCGGTATGACGACTCACGACCTCTCTGACGTCCCCGCCGCCGCACCCTCCCTGCTGGCGTACGCGCACGAGCGGACCGAACCCGTACTCAGGGAGGCCGTCGCAGCCCTCCAACCCGAGCTGCGGCGGGTCTGCGGCTACCACTTCGGCTGGACCAGGCCGGACGGCAGTCCCACCTACGGCGTCACCCCGGGCCCGTATCCGCACGCGGCGCTCGCCCTGCACGCGGCGGCCGCGGGCGAGCCGGAACGGAACGGCGGAGCTCCGGAGACCTCCACGGCCGCGGCGCTGCCGGGGGCCGCGGCCGTGGAACTGGTCCACAACTGGGCCGTGCTGCACGACGACGTCATGGACGGGGAAGCGCTGCGGCGCGGCCGCTCAGCCGTGTGGGCCGTCTACGGCACCGGTTGGGCAGTACTGGCCGGGGACGCGCTGCTGGGCGCCGCCACCCGCTGTCTGCTGGCGTCCGGGGAGCCGGACGGCACACGCGCTGCCGAAGGGGCGCAGCTGTCCGCGGCCCGGGACGCGGCCGCTGAGGCGGAGATACTGGAGGACGACGAGGCGGTGGGGGAGGAGCGGGCCGCCGTACTGCGGTTGCTGTCCCGGACGACGTCCCGGCTGATCAGCGGCCGCTCGGCCGAACTGGCGCTGCGCCGCCGGGCCCCGGAGGGGATCAGCGTGGCCGAGTACGCGGCGGTCGCGGCGGCCCGCACCAGCTCGCTGCTGGAGTGCGCTCTGGCGGCGGGGGCACTGCTGGGCGGCGCGGAGGAGCGGGTCGTCGAGGCGTTGACCCGGGCCGGCCACCATCTGGGGGTGGCCGCACAGGCGGAGCGCGACATCGAGGACCTGTGGTCGGGTACCGCGCTGAGCGGCAGGCCGGTCATGAGCGGCTTACGCGAGGGCGGTCCGAGCCTTCCACTGATCACCGCGCTGCGTGCGGTCAACCCGGCCGCCCGCACCCTCGCCCGGTCGCTGGGCGGCGGCCCGGCCTGCCCGCCGCCCCCGGACGAGCTGGCCGACCTCATCGAGACCGCGGGTGGACGTGCCGCCGCGCACGAGATCTCCGCCTGGCAACTGGCCGAGGCGTACGCGCAGTTGGACAAGGCGTCGCTGCCTGCCGCCTCGCACACGGCGCTTCGTGCGCTCTTCCGGCGCACCGTCACCCGCGGCTGATCCGGGCCGCCATCCTGCCCAGCACGACGAAGGCCGCGGCCGCGACCGACAGGTAGAGAGGAACGAGCAGCGGAGCGGCCGCCGCCTGGTCCACGGCCGACCAGCCGGCGTCCCGGCTGTCGCCCTGCAACGCGACGCGGTTGACGGTGAGGACGGTCAGATGGGTGCCGATCGCGGTGCACAGCGGCGCGTCGGGCAGCGCTCTCCGGGCGGCGACCAGGGTGAGGCCGAAGACGGTCAGCAGGATCAGGTGGTCCGCCGGGGGCCGGCCCTCCGGGACGATCCCCACGGGTGCTCCCTCGGCGCCGAGCAGCCGTGCGGTGGTCGCCTGCACTGCGGTTGAGGCGCCGGGCACCAGCAGGAAGACCGCCGTCGTACCGAGTGCGCTGAGTGGTCCGCTGAAGGAGCCGCGCAGCGAGGTCCAGGTGTATCCCCGCAGCGTCGTCTCCTCGGGGAGCGCTTCGAGGAGCAGGGCGACCGCGGTGTTGGTGACGAGGAACCGGGCCAGGGTGCCCGGGTCCGGGGTGGACCAGCGCAGCAGACCCGCGGCGGTGCCCAGGCCGAATACGAGGCAGGCGGCGGTGCCGGGCACGGCGATTCCGACCAGCAGCGCCCGCAGGCTCGCCGCCGGCCCGCCGAAGCCGAGCCGTGCGACCCGGTGGCCGTCGTGGCGTACCGCGGCCCGTACCAGGGTCAGCGCCACCAGGCTCACCAGCACGGCGGGTATCAGCCGGGCCGCCGTCGAGGACGGGGCGAGCCCGAGGGCGCGGGCGAGCGAGGGCCCGGCGCCGGTGCCGATTCCCAGTGCCAGGGCCATGACCGCGCCCCCGGACAGGGCCCGGGGCACCGCCTGATGTCGCGCGCCCTGCGGCGCCTGTTCGCCGGTGTCCTGCCGTGCGGGGCGCAGGTAGGTCACGGAAGGCTCCTGTGGGCGACGGAGAGCGTCTGACCTGTGCATTGTCGATGGCGGCCAGGGCGGTGCGCCTCGTCGGCGATGAGGATCACCGACTACATCGAACGAGTGACCGGGTGGATCTTGTGGGCCGTTCGGCGGTAGGAGCGGTGTCGCTGCACAGGAGAGGGGACGAGTGAATAAGTCAGTTAATAGGACTTATATGACTTTCTCGTCCTGGAGGAGAGCTCATGTCCGCTGCCCACCCCGCTCCCGACCGCACTCCTCAACGCCCCCGGATTCGCGCCGCGACCCGCCGTCTCCGGCCACGCGCCGCGACCCGCCGTCTCCGGCCACGCGCCGCTCCCCGACGCCCCCGGACGCGTGGTGCCCTCCACCGGACCACGGCGGCGCTCGCCCTCGCAGCCCTCCTCGGCGGCGCGGCAGGGTGCGGGCAGACCGGAGGGGGCTCCGGACGGGACGAGGGACCGGCCGGTCACGACAGCGGAGAGCAGGCGGAGCAGGCGCGCGGCGGACGGGCCCGAGGCGGCTTCTCGCTGTTCGCCACCGGGGACCTGCTCGTCCACGACTCGCTCATCCGGCAGGCGCGTGCGGACGCGGGCGGCTCGGGGTACGACTTCGGCCGTATGCTCGCGGCCGCGAAACCCCTGGCCGACAGGGCCGACCTGGCGATCTGCCACATGGAGACCGTCTACGGCCCCGACGGCGGCCCCTTCACCGGCTATCCGCTCTTCCAGACGCCGCCGCAGCTCGCCCGCTCCGTCAAGGACGCGGGCTACGACTCCTGTTCGACCGGCTCCAATCACACCCTGGACGACAGCGCGGACGGGGTGAATCGCACCCTCGACGCCATGGACGGTGTCGGTCTCCGGCATGCGGGGTCGGCGCGGTCGGCCGGGGAACGCCATCGCCCCACCATGCTGCGGGCGGGCGGTGCGAAGGTGGCGCAGCTCTCCTACACGTACGGCACCAACGGCATCTCCCTGCCGGAGAACAAGCCGTGGCTCGTCAACCTCATCGACCCCGAGCGCATCGTCCGGGACGCCCGCGCAGCACGCCGCGCGGGCGCCGACGTGGTGGTGGCCAGCATGCACTGGGGCACCGAGTGGCAGCAGGAACCCGACGGCCTCCAGCGCTCCCTGGCCAGGAAGCTGACGGCCGCCCGCTCCGGCGGACGGCGGGACATCGACCTGATCCTGGGCACCCACGCGCACGTCCCCCAGGCGTACGAGAAGGTCAACGGGACGTGGGTCGTCTACGGCATGGGCGACCAGATCGCCGGCAAGATGAACGACCCGCGCGGCAGTATGGGCACGGCAGCGCGCTTCCGCTTCGTGCCGCCCGAGGACGACCGGGGCGCGGCCGCCTGGACCGTGGAGAAGGCCGAGTTCACCCCGTTCATGATGAAGACCTCGCCCCGCCACACCCTCGTCAACCTCGCTTCGAAGGCCAGCCGGAGTGCGGGCGACCCGGCGCAGGACGAGGCGTACGCGTCCATCCGCGAGGCGGTCTTCAGCCGGGGCGCCGAGAAGGACGGGCTGCGCATGGCCCCCTGACGGCGCGGCACGGCTCCGGGACGACGCGGCCCTGCCGGTGGGGGCGGGCGCGTGGACCGAGGGCGGGGGCGGGCGCCGGACGGCCCCGCGCCCCACCCACGGTTCGGGCGGCTACCGGCCGGGGAAGCCCCCGGGTCCTGCCGGTCCTGCCGGTCCTGCCGGGCCCGCCGCGGCAGTACGGCGCCGGCCTGTCCGGCTGATCACCACGGCACCGATGACCATCAGGAGGCCGACGCCCGCCACCGAGGAGCCGATGGCCAGCGGCGCCGTCTCCATGGGCGGGTGCTGGGTGGGCTTCACGCCGTTCGGCGGGGTCAGGAACTTCTTGCCCTTGTACCCGGTGGCGGCCGCGCCGTCGGCGGGCGGATCGGACGCGGCGCGTACGGCCGCGGCCGCGTCGATCACCCCGTGGCCCACCCTCGGGTCGTAGCCGCCCGGCGGGTGGTGCGCCGTGTCGGTGAGGATGGCCCGGACCTGGGAGGGCTTGAGCTCGTGGTCCTTGCCGAGCATCAGCGCCACCACACCGGAGGTGAGGGCCGCCGCGGGTGAGGTGCCGCTGACGGGCGCATAGCCGCCGGTGTTCTTCGCGCTGACGATGCCCACACCGGGTGCCGCGACGCTGTTGTAGGTCCGGACCGTGGAGAAGCCGGCCCGGCTGCCGCCCTCCGCGACGGCGGCCACCGCGATCACACCCGGGTAGCCGGCGGGATAGGACGACTCGTTGAAGATGTCGCCGTCGTTGCCCGCCGAGGCCACCACGGCCACCCCCTTGTAGGCGGCGTGCGCCAGCGCCTTGGTCTCCTCCTCGTCGAACGAGGACCCGAAGGTGTCGCCGCCCAGCGACATGGAGATGACGTCGGCGCCGTGGTCGACCGCGTAGGTGATGCCCTGGGCGACCGGGCTGGGGCCGGTCTTCCAGTCGTCGAGGTCGTGCTCCTTCTTGTCGTCGATCACCCGCACCGACAGGATGTCCGCCTTGGGGGCGACCTTGAGCACGTCGGAGGCCATGGCCGTGCCGTGGCCTCCCCAGCGCGGATCGCCGGAGTGGAGCCCGTCCTTGAGGAAGTCGGGCCCGGTGGTGACCTTTCCGGCCAGGGCCGGATGGTCCTTCTCGACGCCGCTGTCCAGCACGGCGACCTTCACGCCGTCGCCCTGCGAGGCGCGCTGGGCCGAGGACAGCCCGAGCGCCCCCGCTTCCCAGCTTGCAGGGGTGTCGGCCCGGGCGGGGGCCGCGGTGACCGCGCACAGCAGCGCGCCCAGCCCGGCAGCGGCGACCGCGGTGCCGATCCGCCGACGCGTCATGACGTCTCCTCCAGCAGCAGGTCACCGATGTGCACATCCAGGTCGTGGGCGAGTGTCGCGGCCCCTTCCCGCCAGGGCATCCGGTCGGACTTGGCGTCGAGTTCGGTGCGGCCCCACTGCCCGGGCAGCCGGCCCGCCTTGCGGCCGTCCGCCGAGCCGGCCGAGGCCGCGAGGGCGTACGGCAGATGCAGACCGGTGGCCTGCATTCCGTCCGTGCCGTTGCGTCGGGAGTCCTTCCAGCCGGCGGCCACCGTGTCGGGGACCGGGAGCGCCTTGACCCCGTGGCTCTCGGCGCGCTTGTCCCTCTCCGCGTCGAAGAAGGTGCCCATCCCCTCTTCGGGGTCCTCGACCTCGGGCAGGACGATCAGGGCCACGGTGGCGACGAAGTTGCCCGTGGGGTCGGCGTAGGTGGCGCGCAGCACTGCCTTGCAGCCGCGCTTCTCGGCCTCGGCCGCCAGCGCCCCGGTCAGCGCGTCGGCGCAGCCGGTCTTCTCGGATATGCCCAGCCGGTGCCATTCGGCGCTCTTGGGATCGTCCGCCTCCGACTGGGCGTCCGCCTTCGGCCCCAGCGTCTTGGGGAAGAGCTTGTCCACCGGCTCGTTGCGCCACATGGCCGGTCCATAGCCGGTGCGGTTGGAGACGTCCTGCTGCGCGTTGGAGACGGTGTGCGCCGCCAGTGCGCCGCCCGCGAGGAGTGCCAGGGCGCCGGCGACGCCGAGGAATGCGGTGAGGCAGGTGCGACCGGTGTTCTTCTTCGGCGGCGGCAGCGGCATGCCCGGCTGCACCCCGCCTCCTGGCGACCCGCCCCCGGGTATCCCCGTCGGCGGCATGCCCGGTTGCGGTCCCGGCATGCCCTGCGGGGGAGGGCCGCCCTGCGGGAAGGAGCCACCCTGGCCCGGAGGCATGCCGGGTGGCCCGGGCGGCCCGGGCGGTGGACCGGGTGGCATCGCGGGCGGCGGGCCCGGCTGCCGCCCGTAGCCCCCGGGGCTGCCCGGGGGCTCGGGTGGGCTCGGGTAGGACATGGCTCCCCTCCTCGGCGATCGGCACCCCTGAGCGCGGGTGCAGAGCAGCGGGGGAGACGCCTGCGCTCGGATCTAACGCGCGTGCCCCCGCGTTTGCGTAGCAGACCCTATCGGCCGATCCCGGACCGGAAGCTCCGTCTCCGGTCTCGTCTGTGTCACAGAACTGCAGGTCAGAACAGTTCGGGACATACCAGGCCGGAGACGCGGGACGCGGACCATGCCCTCACACGGATCGCATCGGAACGTCCGCTGCGGCGGCTCGGCTCCGTGGCCTCAGACCCGCTGGAGCGTCTCGGAGCCGCTGTCCTCGCGGGCCGCCGCCGGAGCCTGCTCGTCCTCGGGGACGGCGATGACCCAGCGGGTCTGCCGACGCGGGCGCAGATAGAGCGCCCAGTAGGCGACCGCGACGAGGACGATGCCGCCGGTGACGGCGAGGCTCTCCGGGCTCTGCCGGAACAGGACCCACAGCAGCACCGCCATCAGCAGTGCGGGGAGCACCGGCCACAGCGGCATGCGCCAGGCGGCCCGGTGCTTGAACTCCGCGCGCCGGGCCGCGAGAGCGCCGAGTGCGACGAAGACGTACATGCCGGCCACCGCGACGCCGGTGACCTCGCTCAGCATGTCCAGGTCGACGAAGCACAGCAGCGCGCCGGGTACGCCGACCACGAGCGTGGCCACCCAGGGGGAGCCGAAGCGCCTGCCGAGCCGGGAGAAGGCGCGGTTGACCGGCGCGGTCCAGGCGGAGTCCCGCGCTGAGGCGAAGACCACCCGCGAGTTCTGGATGACCATGACGATGGCGGCGTTGATGATCGCCAGCGCGATGCACAGGCTGATGAATGTCCCGACGGCCGAGTTGCTCCAGCCCTGGACCATGCCCGCGATGTCGCCACCGGCGAGGGCCTGCAGATCCGGTGCGCCCAGGGTGATGGCGACGACCGGGACGATGACCACCACGAAGCCGAGCGCGAGGGTCCACAGCACGGTGCGGGCCACGGTGCGCCGCGGGTTCTCCATCTCCTCGGCCAGGTACACGGCGGTCGAGAAGCCCTGCAGGATGAACAGCGCGGTGGCGAGCCCGGCGACGATCAGCCCGGCCGTGACCGGCGCCGTGTGGCCGTGCCCGCCGTCCATGACCGGGTGCACCAGTACCGAGGCGGAGCGCCGGGTGTGGGTGAAGCCCAGCACGGCGACGACGGCGGCGCCCACCACCTCCAGGGCGAGGAAGATGCCGGTGATCCAGGCGTTGGCCCGCAGGTCCAGCAGGCCCATGACGGTGGACAGCAGCATCACGGCAGCCGCGGCGAACCGTGGATCGAGGTGCACGAGGGGTGCGAGGTAGTCGGCGGTGCCCAGCGCGATGATCGGCGGCACGATCATGACGACGATCAACGACAGGACGAACACCAGCCAGCCCGCCAGCCTGCCCAGCAGGGTGCCGACCATCGCGTACTCGCCGCCCGAGCTGGGGATCAGGGTGCCCAGCTCGGAATAGGTGAAGGCGACGCCGACGCACAGCAGGGCGGCGACGGTGAGGGCGAGCGCGGTCCCGGTGCCCAGCGTGCCGAACGAGTCCGGCACGATCACGAACAGGGACGAGGCGGGGGTCAGGCAGGACAGGGTGAGCAGCGTGCCGCCCACGACGCCGATGGAGCGGGTGAGCCGTGGCCTGCTGTGCACTTCGCGCGTGTCGGTCATGCTGTTCCGTTCGTACCGTGCGTACTGGGCGGGGTGCGGTATCGCCTCCGGTGGCGCACCGAGCGGCGGTGCGGAATGTGCGGGTGCCGGAACGCGGTCCGGCACCCGCATACAAGCCCCTGCGGCAAACCGGAGTCAAGACCTCCACTCGACGGAATCCGTTGCCATCGCGGCCTTCTGACCCTCTTTACGGTTGCCGGATGTGTCCTACGCAGTCGATTCCGGTCAACAAGGAAATCGCAGCAACGATTCTCGAATTCTCTCGCCCCGCACCCGCGCACAGCCTGCACCGTCTCAGGATGCGGTCGGCCGCACCGGCGCTCTCGCCCACGGTCCGGCGCAGGCCGAGGTGATGGCGCCACACAGCCGCGGCCACGGCCGACGGCAGCCGGGGCACGCGGGAGCACCGGGGGAGGGAAGGGCACGCGGGAACCGCGGCCCCGGAAGGGCCGCGCCGAGGGGCAGCCGGCGCCAGGCCGGCAGGTGGCCCGCGCAAGGTGTGGGGTCAGTCCGTGCGAGGCCGGAGGAGGAGCACCGCGGGAGGCGGGAGGCGGTCAGTCCTCGCGCGGCAGGCCGAACGCCTCCACGATCCGCTGCGCCGCCAGCGTCGCGGTCAGCCCGCCCTCGCGGACCTGCTCCTCCAGCAGCGGTGCCAGCCGCCGCACCTCAGAGTGCTGTTCGAGACGGCTGAGCAGATCGTCGCGGACCATCGACCACACCCACTCGACCTGCTGGTCGCGGCGCTTGGCGGCCAGCTCCCCGGTCGACTCCAGCACCGCGCGGTGCCGCTCCAGCCGCTCCCACACCTCGGCCAGACCGGTGCCCTCGCGGCCGCTGCAGGTGAGGACCGGTGCGGTCCAGGCCGCGTCGGACGCCCGCATCAGCCGCAGCGCACCCGCCAGCTCGCGGGCCGCCGAGCGGGCGTCCCGCTCGTGCGGGCCGTCCGCCTTGTTGACGGCCAGTACGTCGGCGATCTCCAGGACGCCCTTCTTGATGCCCTGGAGCTGGTCGCCGGTGCGGGCCAGGGACAGCAGCAGGAAGGAGTCGACCATCTGCGCGACGGTCGCCTCCGACTGGCCGACGCCGACCGTCTCCACCAGCACGACGTCGTAGCCGGCGGCCTCCATCACCAGCATCGTCTCGCGGGTGGCCTTGGCGACCCCGCCCAGCGTCCCCGCGGTGGGGGAGGGGCGCACGAAGGCGTCGGGGTTGACCGCGAGACGTTCCATCCGGGTCTTGTCGCCCAGGATGGAGCCGCCCGTGCGGGTGGAGGAGGGGTCCACCGCCAGCACCGCCACCCGGTGGCCGCGCTCGGTCAGCAGAGTGCCCAGCGCGTCGATGAAGGTCGACTTGCCGACCCCGGGCACCCCGCTGATCCCCACCCGCCGGGCGCCGCCCGCGTGCGGCAGCAGCACCGTCAGCAACTGCTGGGCCAGCTCCCGGTGGTCGGCCCGCCGCGACTCCACCAGCGTGATCGCCCGGGCGACGTACGCGCGGGAGCCCGCCAGCACGCCCTCGGCATAGCTGTCGACGTCGATCGCCCGGGGCATCCGATCAGCCCTCACGGCCCTCGGCGGCCTCCCGGTCCGGTGCGCCCGCGCCCGGGGCCGCGGGATGGCCCAGCTCAGCGGCCAGCTTGCGCACCAGGTCGTAGGCCGCGTCCGGGATGACCGTGCCGGGCGGGAAGACGGCCGTCGCGCCCGCTTCGTGCAGCGCCTCCACGTCGGCGGGCGGGATCACCCCGCCGACGACGATCATGATGTCGTCCCGGCCCGCCGCCGCGAGCTCCTCGCGCAGCGCCGGGACCAGCGTGAGGTGACCGGCCGCCAGCGAGGAGACACCCACGATGTGCGCGTCCGCCTCGACCGCCTGCCGCGCCACCTCCGCCGGAGTCTGGAACAGCGGGCCGACGTCGACGTCGAACCCCAGGTCGGCGAAGGCGGTGGCGATCACCTTCTGCCCGCGGTCGTGGCCGTCCTGCCCCATCTTGGCCACCAGCAGCCGCGGCCTGCGGCCCTCCGCCTCCTCGAAGGCGTCCACCAGCTCGCGGGTGCGGGACAGGGACGACGACACTCCGGCCTCCTCGCGGTACACACCGGAGATCGTACGGATCTGGCCCGCGTGCCGCCCGTACACCTTCTCCAACGCGTCCGAGATCTCCCCGACGGTGGCCATGGCCCGCGCCGCGTCCACCGCGAGCGCCAGCAGGTTGTTCTCCAGTCCCGGCCCCGAAGCGGACCCGGCGGCCCGGGTGAGCGCCTCCAGAGCCGCGCCGCAGGCCGCCTCGTCCCGTTCGGCGCGCAGCCGCCGCAGCTTCTCGACCTGCTGGGCCCGCACCGCCGAGTTGTCGACCTTCAGCACGTCGATCTGCTCGTCGTCGGCCGCCCGGTACTTGTTGACCCCGATCACCGGCTGCCGACCGGAGTCGATCCGGGCCTGGGTGCGCGCCGCCGCCTCCTCGACGCGCAGCTTGGGGATGCCCGCGTCGATGGCCTTGGCCATCCCGCCCGCGGCCTCGACCTCCTCGATGTGCTGCCAGGCCCGCCGCGCCAGGTCGTGGGTGAGCCGCTCCACGTAGGCGCTGCCGCCCCACGGGTCGATCGCCCGGCAGGTGCCCGACTCCTGCTGCAGCAGGAGCTGCGTGTTGCGGGCGATCCGCGCGGAGAAGTCCGTGGGCAGCGCCAGCGCCTCGTCCAGCGCGTTGGTGTGCAGCGACTGGGTGTGGCCCTGGGTCGCCGCCATCGCCTCGACGCAGGTACGGGTGACGTTGTTGAACACGTCCTGCGCCGTCAGCGACCAGCCGGAGGTCTGCGAGTGGGTGCGCAACGAGAGCGACTTGGGGTTCTGCGGGCCGAACCGCGAGACGAGCTTCGCCCACAGCAGCCGCGCCGCGCGCAACTTGGCGACCTCCATGAAGAAGTTCATGCCGATCGCCCAGAAGAAGGACAGCCGCGGCGCGAACGCGTCCACGTCCATCCCCGCCGCCATCCCGGCGCGCAGATACTCCACCCCGTCCGCCAGGGTGTAGGCCAGCTCCAGATCCGCCGTCGCCCCGGCCTCCTGGATGTGGTAGCCGGAGATGGAGATGGAGTTGTACCGCGGCATCTTCTGCGAGGTGAACGCGAAGATGTCGGAGATGATCCGCATGGAGGGCTGCGGCGGGTAGATGTAGGTGTTGCGGACCATGAACTCCTTGAGGATGTCGTTCTGGATGGTCCCCGCCAGCTTCTCCGGCGGCACACCCTGCTCCTCGGCCGCGACGATGTAGAGCGCCAGCACCGGCAGCACCGCGCCGTTCATCGTCATCGAGACCGTCATCCGGTCCAGCGGGATGCCGTCGAAGAGCTGCCGCATGTCGTAGAGCGAGTCGATCGCCACGCCCGCCATCCCGACATCGCCCGTCACCCGCGGATGGTCGCTGTCGTAGCCCCGGTGGGTGGGCAGGTCGAACGCGACGGACAGGCCCTTCTGACCAGCCGCCAGATTGCGCCGGTAGAAGGCGTTGGACTCCTCCGCGGTGGAGAAACCTGCGTACTGACGGATCGTCCAGGGCTGGTTGACGTACATCGTCGGATACGGGCCCCGCAGATACGGGGCGATCCCCGGATAGGTCTCCAGGAAGTCGAGCCCCCGCAGATCCTCGTCCGTGTAGAGCGGCTTGACCGTGATGCCCTCGGGCGTGTTCCAGCCCAGCTCCGGGACCTCGCGCCCGGTCCGCTCCGCGACCGCCTCGCGCCACTGCCCGGCGGTGCCCTCGGACGGCTCCGGGCCGTCCAGGCCGACGGTCGTGAAGTCGGGCACCGGGCTTCCCGGTTCCGCGTCCGGTCCTGTCGTCCGGCGGCTCATGCTTCGACCCCCATGCAGTCGAGAAGGGAGGTGAGGAGGGCGACGGCATCGCCGCCCGCGTGGACGAACCCGTCGACGCCGTAGTCGGCTTCGCCGGCGCGGCCCGCCAGCAACACCCGGGTGGCACCCGCGGCCCGGAGCGCGGCGGTCACGTCCGCCGCCTCCTCGGCGTAGAGCGTGTCGCTGGAGCACAGGCAGGCCACCGAGGCGCCGCTGCCCTCGAACGCCCCGGCCGCGTTCCGCGCGTCCACCGTCACCGGGTCGTGCACCGGCTCGATGCCCCCGGCGCGGGCGAGGTTGGCGACGAAGGAGACCCGTGCGGTGTGCACGGCGGCCGGGCCCAGCGCCGCCAGGAACAGCTTCGGGCGGGCGCCGGTCGCCGCCAGGTGTGCGTCCGAGCGGGCCCGCAGCGCCTCGAACCGGTCGTCCCTGCGCACCCGCGGCAGCCCGCCGCCGGGCCGCTCGGGCGCCGGTTCGCGCTCCACGGGCCGTTCGTCCAGCAGCGGGAACTCGCTGACGCCGGTGATCGGTTCGCTCCGGTGTGCCAGCGCCCGGCCGCGCTCCGCCCAGCCCTCGCGCAGCCGTGCCTCCACCAGCCCGTCGCGCAGCGCGGCCGCCATACCGCCCGCGCCCTCGATCTCCTGGAACCAGGTCCAGGCCGCGCGGGCCAACTCGTCGGTGAGCGCCTCCACGTACCAGGAGCCGCCCGCCGGGTCGATCACCCCCGCCAGATGGGACTCCTCCAGCAGGATCGTGGAGGTGTTGCGGGCGATGCGGCGCGCGAACCCGTCCGGCAGGCCGAGCGCGTCGTCGAACGGCAGCACCGTGACGGCGTCCGCGCCCCCCGCCCCGGCCGCCAGCGTCGCCACCGTCGTACGGAGCATGTTCACCCACGGGTCGCGGCGGGTCATCATCACCGCCGAAGTCACCGCGTGCTGCCGCTGGGCGCCCGTACGGGAGGGGGCGCCGCACGCCTGTACGACACGTGACCACAGTCGGCGCGCCGCACGCAGCGCCGCCATGCTGGTGAACTGGTCCGCCGTCGCGGCGTACCGGAACTCGAGCTGCCCGCAGGCCGCCTCCACCGACATCCCGGCAGCCGTCATGTCCCGCAGGTAGGCCACTCCGGTCGCCAGGGCGCAGCCCAGCTCCCCTGCGGGTGTGCCCCCCGCCTCGTGGTACGGCAGCGTGTCGACCGCGTAGGTGCGCAGCCCCGGATCCCGCCGCCCGCACTCCTCCGCCAGCGCCGCTGCCTCGCGGCGCAGCTCCGGGACCGCCTCGTGCGCTCCGGTGCGTGCCGCGTACCCCAGCGGATCGGCCCCCAGCAGGCTGCCGGGGGCGGGCTCGATACCGTCCGTCAGACGCCCGCGCAGCCGCAGCAGCTCGGCGGCCGCCCGTCCGAAGTCTGCGCCCGCCTCCAGCACCACCGGCGCCAGGTCGAGATAGACGCCCTCCAGGGCGGGCTCCAGATCCTCGATCGGCAGCCCGCCCTCGCCCACCGCCAGCCAGACGGAAGTGACACCGTTCTCCAGGTCGCCGAGCACCGCTTCCCGGGTACCCGCGGCGTCGGCACGCGTGTGCCGCTGCCGTACGTCCCAGCCGTGCGCGGCGTTGCCCTCGGGACGGGCTCCCCTGGTGAAGGGCGCGAACCCGGGGAATCCCCGCGGGCCGCCCTCCCCCGTCACTTCCCTCGTGTACAGGGGGCGTACGTCGATGCCGTCGGTGAGCGTCGTGGTGAGGGCGGACTCGGGCTCGGAGGCGTCCGGGACCGTCGCTCCCGTCTTGCGCAGAACCCCGGATACGAGTTGCTGCCACTGCTCGTACGTGGCGTCCGGGAAGTCCTGCGCGAGGGAGAGCCCTTCTTCAGGCGGGACCGTCATGGCCGCAGATTAGGTGAGGTGACCGGCGAGTAGCAGCAACCCGAGGGTGTGACCTTGCACTCTCCCGCCGCGGGCGGCCTGCCTTCGCACGGTTTGCCGGGCGTGCCACGGCTCCCGCCGACTCATCCGGACCGCGTGGCGAGCTCCCGCCGGGCGAGTCGGTCGGCCCGGCGTGTCGTCTCCGGCTGGCGGTACGCGGGGGCCAGCCGGAGGACGAGGGCGCAGGCATTGTCCAGGCCGATGCCGCTGCCCACGGAGACGAACACCGGCTTGACCCCCTCCTGGGTGCGCAGTGCGCGGCCGACCCGCTCGCCGTCCATGGTCAGCGCCGACCATGCCCCCCGCTCCGGGGCCGGGGTCTCGTGGTCGAAGACGAACGGGGACTTGGCCACCCCGAAGCAGGGGAGGCCCGTCAGTACTCCCAGATGCACGGCGAGTCCCGCGCGCCGGGGGTGTGCGACGCCGTAGCCGTCGCACACCACCACATCCGGCTCCGGGTACCGGGACAGCCCGCGCAACGCGGCGGCGACCGACGGCAGTTCGCGGAACGCCAACAGCCCCGGGACGTACGGGAACGAGGTGTGTCCCACGTGCACCGACTCGTCCAGCACGGCCAGCGTCGCCGCGTCCAGCACGACCGCCGCCGCGACCAGGCCGCCGTCGTCGGCGTAGGCGACGTCGACCCCGGCTACCGTCCGCACCTCGTCCGGACCGGGACCGGGACCGACCGGATCGGCCGCCTCGCGCACCCGCTCCTGCGCCGCCACCGCCTCGGCCTCCGTGGTGGGCCACGCCTCCGGCCCCGCCGTCACCCCGCGGTGCGCTTCCGCCCCGACCGTCCCCACGTCACGCTCCCGTTCGTCCCGCTGATCTCAGGCGCGCGCGGTGGCACAGCCCGCCGCGTCACTGCGCGCAGACGACATCGTGCAGTTCGATCGGATGCGAGTCCAGCGCGACGTAGGCGGTCGAGGTGCTCGCCGTCCCGTCCGCCCAGTAGGCGGTCACCGTGGCCCAGCCGAACCCCGCCGACTGCGCGGTGGTCACCGGGCCGACCTCGATGTCCCGCGGCGTGTTCTGCGCGCACAGGATGACGTCGCGGTCGGGGTGCTGCGCCTGCTTCCGCTTCAGGAGGTCGGATACGAAGTACTGCCGCTGCCGGCGGTCGGGGCCGTGTGTCCCGTAGAACCAGGTCAGGAATCGATGGATCTCCGGACCGGTGTGGCGCCGCGCCGCGGTGTGCCCGCTCCCGGCCTGCGCGCCGGCCGGGGGCTCGTACACCTGGGGGGTGGGACGCGCCGGGGCCGTATGCGCACTCGGCGCGCCCTGCCCGGACGGCGCCGCCCAGGCGCTCGGCGCGACCAGCGCCAGGACCGCGGCACCGGAGGCGCACAGCGCGAGGACTCCGGCGCCATGGCACCGGGCGCGGCTCCGGCGGACGGCGGTGACGGCGGAACGGAACATGGGGTACCTCTTCTTGTCGGGCGCTGTCCCGGAGGGACTCGGTGACCGCATCGTCCGCCTCCCGGATACCGGCGGAGCGGCGACGCCGCAACGCGCCCCAGCAAACCCTCCTTCCGGGTGATGTAGGCCCCGTCCGCACCGCGCGCAGCGAGCCCGGACGGCCGGTGCGGGCGTTCGGGGAGCCGCGCGCCGGCCGCCGGGCCCGGGAGCTGCCGTACGCGAGACGGTGAGCGGGACGCCGCGGCGGCGCGTAGCCTGCGTCTCCCACCGATCCGGGCCAGGAGGGAGCGCCGCATGGGGGCCGAAACGCGGTCGGACCGGGTCCTGCGCTCGGTGGATCTCGCGCGCGTCGCCGGGATCTCCACGCAGCAGGTGCGCAACTACGAAGCGGCGGGCGTCCTGCCACCCGCCTCGCGCACCGAATCCGGGTACCGGGTCTTCACCCCGCGCCACCGCGCCGCACTTCTCGCCTTCCGCGGACTGGCGAAGGGCTACGGTCCCGGTCCCGCCCGGAGCATGCTGCACGCCGTGCACGAGGGCGACGTACCCGCCGCACTGGCGCTGGTGGACGAGTGCCATGCCACGCTCCACGAGCAGCGCCGTTCGCTTCAGGTGGCGAGCGAGGCGCTGACGGCCACGGCGGAGCGGGCGCCCGAGGAGGCGGCGCCGATCCGTGGGGTGCTGCGCATCGGCGAACTGGCGCACCAGCTCGGGCTGCGCCCCTCAGCGCTGCGGGTATGGGAAGCGGCAGGGCTGCTGACCCCGCACCGCGAACCGGGTACCGGCTACCGGGGGTTCGGCCCCGCGGAGATCCGCGACGCCCGTCTGATCGCCCTGCTCCGGCAGAGCCGCTACCCGCTGCCGCAGATCCGCACCGTCCTGGACGGCCTGCGCGAGACCGGCGGCACGGGAGAGCTGCGGGCCGCGCTCGCCCGCCGCGACGAGGAGCTGACCGCCCGCACCGCGGCCATGCTGGAAGGCGCCGGACTGCTGCACGCGTACCTGCGCGACCACGCCTCCGGCGCCCCTGCCCCCGCCCCCGGGGACCGCTCCGGGAGCGGGCCGGACCGTACGGGAGCGGACGGCTCCGGGGACGCGGGGGCTCCCGCACGAGAGGGCTGACTGACGCACCTCCGGCAGGCCGGACCTTCCCTGGTCCCGGCGCGGTGCGCTGCCCGGTCGCGGGGTAGCAGGGTCCGCTGCTCGCGCGCACCACCGTCCGGGCGCGCGGTTGCCTCAGCCGGAGCCCCGCTCCAGGACGCGGGATTCCTCCGGCTCCGCCTCCGAGAGAACGCGGACAGTGCCGCGGCGGTGTCGACGCTCTCCGGGGCCGGTCGCCTCGTCGGCGGCGACCCGGAAGTACCCCGGCATGGGTGCGTTCTCGACCTCGCGGTCATGTGGGACGTTCCGGTCGGCTCGACAGGAGTGCAGGGTTCGAATCGCCGCTGTCCGCCCTCTGCTGCGCCACGTCGTCGGTTCGGGCCGGCGTTCCGTTCTCGCGGACGGAGGGAAGCGGAATGCCGTCAAGCGGGATGCCGTCCGCGGGAGCCCGTGCCGTTTCTCTTGACAGCCCGGTCCCCGCACTGGATTACTGGGCACACCGAATGTTCGGTCGGTTTCCGGCCAGGAGCGGGAGGTCGCAGGTGGCGAACGGTGCGCGGGCGGAGAGCGGACCCGTGGAGGCGATGCTCGGCGCCGACCGGGCCTCCAGTGCCCTCGGGATCGAACTGGTGGAGGGCGGCGCGGGGTTCGCCACCGTGCGGATGCGGGTGACCGGCGACATGGTCAACGGGCACGGCACCGCGCACGGCGGCCACCTCTTCCTGCTCGCCGACACCGCGTTCGCCTGCGCGTGCAACAGCCACGGCCCGGTGACGGTGGCTGCCGGCGCGGACATCACCTTCGTGGCGCCCGCATGGGAGGGCGACGAACTGCTGGCCGTCGCCCGGGAGCGCACTCGCTACGGCCGCAGCGGGCTCTACGACGTGACCGTGCTGCGCGGTGAGCAGGTGGTCGCGGAGTTCAGAGGCCGCAGCCGCACCACCACGCCTGTGAAGTGAACGGGGAGCAGCGATGACGGACGAACTGCTGGACGCCGGGGAGCGGCTGAGCGCGGAGGAACTGCGGCAGGTGCAGTTGGAGCGCCTCCAGGCCACCCTCCGGCACGCCTACCAGGACGTGGAGCTGTACCGGAAGAAGTTCGACGAGGCCGGTGTGCGGCCCGCGGACTGCCGAACTCTGGAGGACCTGGCGAAGTTCCCCTTCACCACCAAGTCCGATCTGCGTGACACGTATCCGTTCGGCATGTTCGGTGTGCCGATGGAGGACGTGCGGCGCATCCACGCCTCCAGCGGTTCGACGGGCCGCCCGACCGTGGTCGGCTACACCGAGCGGGACCTCGACACCTGGGCCGACCTGGTGGCCCGCTGCATCCGGGCGGCGGGTGGCCGACCCGGGCACAAGGTGCATGTCTCCTACGGATACGGGTTGTTCACGGGCGGCCTGGGGGCACATTACGGTGCCGAGCGCGCCGGGTGCACCGTCGTCCCGGCCTCGGGCGGGATGACGGCACGGCAGGTGCAGCTCATCCAGGATTTCCGGCCCGAGATCATCATGGTCACGCCCACGTACATGCTCACGCTGCTGGACGAGTTCGAGCGCCAGGGCATCGATCCGCGCGGCACCTCGCTGCGCGTGGGCATCTTCGGCGCCGAGCCGTGGACGGAGGCGATGCGGCGGGAGATCGAGGAGCGGTTCGACCTGCATGCGGTCGACATCTACGGGCTCTCGGAGGTGATGGGGCCGGGCGTCGCCCAGGAGTGCGTGGAGACCAAGGACGGCCTCCATCTGTGGGAGGACCACATCTACCCGGAGATCGTCGACCCGCTGGGGGAGGAGCCGCAGCCCTCCGGGGAGCCGGGCGAACTCGTGCTGACGACGCTGACGAAGGAGGCACTGCCGGTCATCCGCTACCGCACCCGCGATCTGACCAGGTTGCTGCCCGGCACCGCGCGCCCCGCTTTCCGCCGCATCAAGAAGATCACCGGCCGCAGCGACGACATGATCATCCTGCGTGGGGTCAACGTCTTCCCCAGCCAGATCGAGGAGATCGTGCTGGACCTCCCCGCAGTGGCCCCGCACTTCCAGCTCCAGCTCACCAGGCAGGGGCGGCTGGACCACCTCAGCGTGCTCGTGGAGGCCCGGCCTGCGGCCTCCCCGGCCGACCGCGCCGCGGCCGAGGCCGCGCTCGTACGCCGCGTCAAGGACAGCATCGGGGTGGCGGTGGAGGCCCGCGTGGTCGACCCGGAGACCATCGAGCGCTCCGTCGGGAAGTTCCGCCGGATCCGGGACCTGCGCGCCGAAGCGGGCAGTACGGCTCCGGCGTAGCGGTCCGCGAATGGTCCGGCGGATCGGGCGGCGCGGCCGCACGGCTGTAGACGTCACCGGCCCCGCCTGGAGCAACAGCTCGTTCTGCCGGGGCGAGGGTGTCGGGCCCGCCTCACCTCGCCGGGGGCTTCAGCAGCGTCTTGACCATGCCGTCCTCCTTGCGCTGGAAGGTGCCGTACGCCTCCGGTGCCTTCTCCAGCGGCAGGGAGTGCGTGGCGAAGTGGTCCACCCCCAGGGGGTCCTCATCCGTCAGCAGCGGGAGGATCTCGTCCACCCAGTGGCGCACGTTCGCCTGACCCATCCGCAGCTGGATCTGCTTGTCGAACAGCTTCAGCATCGGCAGCGGGTCGGCGGCGCCGCCGTAGACGCCCACGACCGAGACGGTGCCGCCGCGCCGCACGACGTCGAACGCCGCGTTCAGCGCTGTCAGCCGATCGACCCCGGCGCGCTGCATCATCCTGGCGCCCAGGGACTCCGGCAGCAGTCCGACGGCCTGGTGCGCGGCCCTGGCGACGGGGGCGCCGTGCGCCTCCATGCCGACGGCGTCGATGGCCGCGTCCGTGCCCCGGCCCTGTGTCAGCTCCCGCACGGCTGCGCCGAGGTCGTGGTGCTCGCGCAGGTCCAGGGTGTGGACACCGTGTGCGCGGGCGCGCTCCAGCCGCTCGGTCACCAGATCCACGCCGATCACCAGTTCGGCGCCCTGGTGCTGGGCGATGCGCGTCGCCATGTCCCCGATCGGCCCCAGGCCCAGTACGGTGACGCTGCCGCCGTGGGGGATGTCCGCGTAGGACACCGCCTGCCAGGCTGTGGGCAGCACGTCCGAGAGGTACACGAAGCGTTCGTCCGGGGGCCCGTCCGGCACCTTCACCGGCAGGTGGTTGCCGAACGGGACGCGCAGGAACTCGGCCTGCCCTCCCGGCACCTGGCCGTAGAGCTTGCTGAAGCCGAACAGGGCGGCCCCGCTGTGGTAGTCGTGCACCTGAGTGGTCTCGCACTGCGAGTGGAGGCCCTGACGGCACATCCAGCAGGTGCCGCAACTGACGTTGAACGGCACCACCACCCGGTCGCCGGGGGTGACCGCGGCCACCTCCGGGCCGACCTCCACGACCACTCCCATCGGCTCGTGCCCGAGGATGTCGCCCTCGCCCATGAACGGCCCGAGTACCTCGTACAGGTGTAGATCGGACCCGCAGATCCCGCTCGTGGTGATCTGTACGACGATGTCGTCCGGCTCGGTGATCTCCGGATCAGGCACGGTCTCGACACTCACATCGCGCCTGCCGTGGTAGGTCAGAGCCCTCATCGCTTCCTCCAGGACGTCTCCGGTACCGACCGGTACCAGCACCGCATCCATCACCCGGTCGGCGCTGACGGGCCCTGCCGGGCCCCTGCCGCCGGCACCGACAGGTCCGGGAGTGCGTTCACGGCTGGTCTCCTCCGGACGGGGAATGCCGCTACCCGGCGGTTCCCCGGCTCCGCCGTGTCACACCCCGCGCGGAACGGCGGGGACGGGCGAGAGGAAGCGGACTCGCCCGAGGGGGAGCGACCGAGGAGCAGGGCAGATGCAGGGCGGCGACAGGCTCGCCCCCGAGCAGTACGGCCCCCGGGAACTGATCCTCCCCCCGGCCTCCGGCCGGGAGGTGCACCCAGCGATCGCCGCCGAGGCCGCCGGGTGCGACTTCGTGGAGTTGAGCGACCACTACCACCCGTGGGACCCCAGGGGCTTCCTCCACTTCTGCGACGCGGAGTCGATCGGCCGTCTCAAGCAGCTCGCGGCCGGCTGAGCGCCGCCTTCCGCGCGGCGCGGAAACCGGTTGCGCCGTTCTGCGCGTTGCGCTGGGGTACGGGGGGAGACCTGCCGCACCTGCCGAAGGGAACACCCGTGGCCCGAGCCGTGACCCTGATCCGCTCCCGGAGCCTCTCCGACGTGGCCGAGTACGCGTACGCGGCAGCGGCGCCGCCCGACGCGCGCCTGATCTTCCTCGCGGGGGCCTGCCCGCTGGCGGACGACGGCACCGTCACCCCCGTCGGCGACTACGCGGGCCAGGCCGCCCGCGCGGTCGGGAACCTGCGCACCGCGCTGCACGAGGCGGGTGCCGACCTGGGGGATCTGATCAGCACCCGGGTCCTGGTGGCCTCCAGCAGCCAGGCCGACCTGGTGGCGGCCTGGGAGGTGTACCGGGACGCCGTGGGCGACCACGACGTGCCCAGCACACTGCTGGGCGTCACCGTGCTGGGGTATTCCGACCAGCTGGTCGAGATCGAGGCGGTGGCGGCGGTCCGGGACTGACAGTGAGGATGTGTGGTGGCTTCTCCGGTGGGTCTGACTCATGGACTGACAGTGCATCCCGGCACGGTCAGTCCGGAAGCCGGAACGGCACCGTCCGCCAGGGGCTGCGCGGCGCCCGCAGCAGCGCCCGGTGCGCCTCCAGCACCTCGGTGTACCAGGCGCCGAACCGCTCCTCGTCGAAGTGCAGACAGCGGCCCATCACGTAGGCCGCCGAGAACTCCGCCCAGGAGCGGTAGGTGCTCCGCACGCCGGTGCTGACCCGCTCGATCGCGTCGTACATCTCGGCGCGGGTCGCGTAGCGGGCCCCCCGCCCCCAGCGGGCCATCTTGGAGGCGCGGCCCAAGTCCCAGGCGGCGACGGTGCGGATCACCTCGTCCGGGCCGATCAGCCCGTCGGCGCGGAAGCGCGCCTCGTACCGCAGGACCTTGCCCACCAGTCCACGCAGGTCCGCCAGGAAGGCGTCGAAGTCCGGACCCTCGGGGGCCTCGACGGCCCGGCGCAGTGTCCCCTCCACACAGTCCCGCCACTGCCCGGCGTCCACCGGGCCCCGGCCGTGGTGCTCCTTCTCCAGGGCGAGGCGGGCCCCGAGCACGAAATCCCAGTACCAGGGGCTGACTTCGCACTCCAGCAGCCGCTGTTCGGTCTCCAGCCAGTCCTCCCGGCTCTCGACCCCCCAGTATTCCGCCAGCCGTTCGACCTCGTTGCTGTAGCCGGCGCCGTGCCAGTCCAGGGTGTTCCAGGGGTCCCCGTTGCCGAAGCACAGATGGGCACCGCACGCCAGACCGTGCAGCAGGGGGCCGGACTCCGGGGCTCCGGTCCGCCGGGTGACGAGGCGGCCGGTGAGCGCGTGCGGATCGAACAGTTCCTCGTGCAGCTCCGACCAGACCTCCCGCTCCTCCTCGTCCACCCGGAACAGCTCCTGGCAGGGTGTCGCGCCATTGACGACGAGCACCTCGACCTCGGGCGGCAGGATGTCGGCGAGGGTGCCCAGCGTGATGAACTCGAAGACCACGTACGGGTGCGGCCGGGGCAGCAGGCCGTCGGTGTAGACCTGGGCGACGGTGCGGGTGACGCCGTCCGAGCCGGTGATCTCACTGGTGACCGGCCGCCGTCCGGCGGGGTCGCGGACGGTCTGCTCGATCGGCATCGGGTGGTAGACGCCGTTCTCGGCGAGGGTGCGCAGGTAGGTGTAGCTCTCGTCGACCTCGTGCAGCTTGTACAGCCGCCGCTCCAGCTCGCCCGGGGCCTCCCAGTGCTCCGCTCCGTCGTGCTCGACGACCGGGAAGACGTCGTCGTGATCGTCCTGCTCGCCTACCGCGTACACCCTCGTGCCCCGTTCCCGGCCCGCCGGCTGACCCGCCGGGACCGCTGGTCATGATCGAACGGTCACGCTACCGCTCCCGCGCGCCCGGCCGGGCCCGCGGGGAGGAACCGGCGTCCGTGTGCACGCGCGGCGGCGGCCGGGCGGGCAGGGCGCCACGCCGTGCTCAGCCGGCCTCGTACCGGGGACGGCGGGCCAGCGCGCGCCGCCGCCGGTCGTCGGCGGCCAGCCGGGCCGTCTCCCGCAGGACGCCCACCCGGCCCCGGGCCAGCAGCCGGCCCACCGCGCCGAGCAGCCGCGGACCGGTGAGGAGGTCGCTCGGCTTCGCGCGGTGGTTGACCAGTTCGAAGAGGCTGTCGGCCGTACCCGCGCGGTGCATCCCCCGCAGCACCTCGGGCAGTACGGCGGGCAGCGGCGCCAGGCTGCCGATGTCGGTCGCGAACCAGTACGGCTCCACGAACTCCGCGTCCCGCCAGGCTCCCCAGCGTTGCAGCGCCGCGTCCAGTTCTCCCGTGCTCCGCGCGAGGTGTGCGGCCACGGTGCGCGCCAGTTCGTCGGCCTGCAGGAAGGCGTCGCCGATTCCGCGTCCGGCGGTGGGGTCCTTGAAGTGCCCCGCGTCCCCGACCAGCACCCAGCCGGGCCCGGCCGGTTCGCGGAAGTAGCCCTTCCAGTGCGTCATCCCGCGCGGCTCGCCCACCGGCCGGGCGCCGGCCAGCGCCTCGGCGACGGGTTCGGCGGCTCGCGCGTACTCCAGCAGACTGCCGGGCAGCCCGGCGCGGAACGCGCGCAGCCGCGCCGGGTCCACGCCCACCTGCACCTGGTAGAGCCCGTCGTCGGTGGGGCAGCCGAGCACGACGCGGTCGGCCCAGCGGTGGAAGACGAAGGTCGGTTCCACACCGGCCGCCGCTCCGGTGAAGTAGCCCCAGAAGAGCGCGAACTGGTTGGGCGTCACGTGGTAGGGGCGGGCGCCGGCCCGCCGCGCGACCGTGGAGGACCGGCCGTCGGCGCCCACCACCAGCCGGGCCCGCAGCACCCGTTCGCGTGCCGTGCCGTCCCGGGTCTCCCCGCCCCCCGTGGCCGGGGAGACCCGCACGCCCGCCACCCTGCCGTCCTCGTCCCTGACCAGGTCGGTGACCGCTGTCCCGGTGGCCACTTCCGCCCCCGCGGTGCGGGCCGCGTCGACGAGCACGGGGTCGAGCCGGAAGCGGCGCACCGACATCACTCCGCCCGGGTCGCCCCGGCGCACCGGCCAGGTGGCGGGCCAGCGCAGGTCGCCCACGCGGGCGTCGGCCCGCGCGATCAACGGGGCGCCGGTGGCGCGCAGCTCCGCGAGGACACCGAGGTCCGCCAGGAAGGCCAGCGCGTCCGCCTCGAAGATGTGGGTCGAGGGTGTGTCACCGCCCGGCTCCGCCTTCTCCACCAGGCACACCTCGAACCCCCGCCGGGCGAGCAGCGCCGCCAGCGGCGCCCCCGCGCACCGTGCGCCGACCACGATCACGTCGTACCGCTCGTCACCGCTGCTCATCGCTGCCGCCGCCCCTTGTCGGAGTGCCAGGCAGGCCGTAGCCTGCGATAACCTAGTTCTTGCTAGGTTACCGGTCCCAGGCTAAACCTAAGGAACGCTAGGTTGTCAACAGCGCACCCCCGCAAGCGCATGAGCGCCCAGCAGCGCCGCACCGTCATCGAGGAGGCCGCAACCGAGGTCTTCGCCGCGCACGGCTACCAGCGGGCCTCCATGGACGAGATCGCCCGGCGCTCCGGCGTCTCGGTCCCCGTGGTCTACGACCACTTCCCCTCCAAGCGGGAACTCCACCGCCGCCTGTTGGAGCGGCACTTCGCCGAGCTCCGTGAGCTGTGGCGCGAGCGGCTGCCAGCCCCCGGCGGCGCCGCCGGTGAACTGGGCACCCAGGAGGTGGCGCGCGCCTTCGACGCCTGGTTCGGCTACATCGAGACCCACCCCTACGCCTGGCGGATGCTCTTCCGCGACACCACCGGGGACGAGGAAGTGCGCGCCGACCACCGGGCCGTCGTCGACGGCAGCCGCGAGGCCCTGCTTCCCTTCTTCGCCCGGCTCGTCGGCATCCCCCTCGACACCGCCCCCGGCGAGGACGCCCGTGTCGAGGCCGAACTGGCCTGGGAGGTGTGCCGCAGCGTGCTCCAGGGGCTGGCTCTGTGGTGGCTCGACCGGCCCGAGATCCCCCGTGCGCGGGTCGTGTCGGCGGCGGTGGACGCCGTGTGGACCGGTCTGGAGCGCTCCCGTCTCACCCGGATGCGCTCCTGAGCGTTCACCGTCCGGCGTGGCAGGATGGAACTGCCGTGCAGATCCGGTCGGTTGCGGCGGGCGCGCCGCACACGAGGAGGGGGCAGGATGAGCAGTCTCAACAAAGGGCTCGACAAGGTGGAGGTCACTCTCAAGTGGGACCCCAGTCCGCTGGGTGAGCCCGAGCACGACCTCGACATAGTGGCTGCCACCTACACCGCCGACGCACCCTACGGCGAGCCCGCCTACCTGGTGCACTTCGACAGCCGCGCCCCGGACGGCACCATCATCCTGAACCGGGACAGCAAGACCGGCCAGGGCTTCGGCTCCGACGAGGTGCTCACCCTCGAACTGGACCGGCTCTCCGAGGAGTACGTGCGGGTCGTGGTGGGTGTCGCCATCCAGCAGGGCGAGGGGCACAAGACGTTCGCGCAGGTCCCCAACACGGCCGTGCAGGTCAAGGAGGGCTACGAGGAGCTGTCCCAGGACGACTTCTCCGGCGTCCCGGACGCGACCGCGGCCACCGTCGCCGAGTTCGCCCGGGGCGGGACGGGGGAGTGGCACCACACGCCGGTGCTGCGCGGCTACCAGGGCGCCCCCGAGGAGTTCGCCTCCCGGATGGGCATCCCGGAGCAGCGCGGCTCCTGACAGCGGAGGCGGGCGGCGCCGGGGATCCCGGCACCGCCCGCCCGGCCGCTCGTGCCCCGGCCGTCGCGCTGCTGCTACAGCTCCTTGATCCGCACGTTCCGGTACGAGACCACGTCCGTCGTGCTGTGGACCTGGAGGCCCACATAGCCCGAGGCGTAGCGGCGCCCGTCGGTACCCGGGTCGTCGGAGCGCGGCGGTTCGAATACCTGTCCGCGGTCGTTGTCGAACTCGTTGATCAGCGTGCCGTTGCGGTAGATCTCGTAGTGCTGGCCCACCACCCGGATCTCGTAGTCGTTCCAGGTGCCCTTCGGGGTGACGCCCGCGCCCGCCAGGCCGACGCGGTCGAACCCGTAGACGGAGCCGGTCTTGTACATGTCCCCGTCGGGGCGGTCCAGGATCTGCAGCTCATGGCCGTACTTGATGGCCACCC
This sequence comes from Streptomyces sp. NPDC006925, assembly GCF_042869575.1. Lineage (NCBI taxonomy): Bacteria > Bacillati > Actinomycetota > Actinomycetes > Kitasatosporales > Streptomycetaceae > Streptomyces > Streptomyces sp. NPDC006925. Next base: position 333,831 of record NZ_JBIAGB010000003.1, on the reverse strand, counting down.
ACTCCGGCCGCGACTCCTCCGGGTGGTCGTGCACGTCGGGGAAGCGGGCGAAGACCCCGCTGTTGGCCCGGCCGTCCCCCGGCGCGTCGTCACGGAACTGGAGCTTCAGCGAGAAGTCGCCGTACTTGCGCTTCGGGTACCACAGCATTCCCATGCCCTCGACCGAGCTGTCGCTGGTCATGCTGCCGTCGTCGTTGAGCCCGAACTTTCCGCCGCCGACCTGCTCCCAGTCGGCGAAGGACTCCTCGCTGCCGTCGAACAGGTCGCGGTAGCCGGTCTCCTGACCCGGTGTCCCGATCCCGGAGCGCTTGGCGGCGCGGTTGATCAGCTTCTGCTCGCGGGGTACGAGCACCCCCTCCTTGACCAGCCCCTCGGTGACCCCGCGCACGTGCTTGAGGAACAGCGCCTGGGACGTCCACTCCTTCTCGTCCTCGATCAGCTCGTTGACGGTGCAGCGGCGCTTCGTCATGCGGTTGGGCACCCCGGTGTCCACGGTGCCGACGATCACCGTCTCCCGCTCGTCGTACTCCGGGCAGGCCGGCGCCGGAACCCCGCCGCCCGCCACGATCCGGAACGACAGCCGCTGCGGCTCCGAGACGTTGCCCGCCTTGTCGGCCGCGCGGTAGGTGACGGCGTGATACCCGGCCCGGTCGAGAACCAGCGGCTCGGCGTAGTCGACGTAGGGGGCGCCGTCCAGCGAGTACTCGATCCTCTCGACCCCGGACTTGTCGTCCGCGGCCGTCACGGTGACCGTCGCCCGGCCGATGAAGTGGCCGTCCGAGTTCTTGCTGCCCTCGGCGCTGCCCTGGGCTGTCGGCGGGGTGGTGTCCTCGTCCGGCGGTTCGACGACGGTGAAGTCGACCGACTTCTCCTCCGCCGGATTCCCGGCCTTGTCCTCGGCCCGGTAGCGGACGGTGTGCTCGCCGGCGTCGGCCACCGTCACCGGCGCCGTGTAGGGCTGGAAGCCGCCGCCGTCCAGGGCGTACTCGATGCTTTCGACGCCCGAGTCCGCGTCCGAGGCCGTGACCGTGACCGTCGCGCTGCCCAGGTAGTTGCCGTCCTCGTCCTGGTCGCCCTCGACCGCGGCGGAGGTCTCGGGCGGCGTGCTGTCCTCACCCGGATCGTCCCCGGTCACCACCAGGGTTCCGGTCATCTGCTGATGCCCGGGGATGGTGCAGTGGTACTTGTAGGTCCCCGGGGTCAGGGTGACCTCCGCGGTGTGCTTCCCGCCTTCGGAGTCGTTGGGCGAGGCCAGGATGTTGAGGTCCACGTCCTGGTTGTGGTCCGGGTCGGAGGTGACGAAGGTGAGGGTGTGCGACATACCGGTGGTGTTGCCGGTGGCCTCGCTGTTCTCGAAGACGATCGTCGCCTTGCCCGCCACCGCGGTCGAGGGCGCCGAGGCGTACTTCGTCATGTCGTCGTTCGCCGTCCAGGTCAGCACCTGCGCGTCGGCGGCCGGGCCGCTCTGCCCCGTGCTCCGGGCGCCGGCCAGGGCCGTGCCCTGTCCCCACGCCGTACCGGAGGTCAGGCCGAGCACCATCACCAGGGCTCCCAGCAGGGCCGTCACCAACCGGTGCCGCTCGCGTCTCCCGCGGCGCCCAGCTCGCACGCTCGCCCTCATCGGACCGTCTCCTTCCGCAGCGCCGGTTCGGCCATGTCCTCCGGGCTCGGTGTCGGCTCGCCGCCCTTGTACGTCACCCGCCACAGCGCGGACTTGTCGTCGGAGGTGAAGAACCCGCGCCCGTAGTCGAGGACGTACAGCGCACCGTCGGGTCCGAACTTCCAGTCCATGAGATTGCGGATGCCGCCCTTGCCGACGGGGACGATGCCGTCCAGGCTCTCGGCGTGGTCGGGCTGCGCGCCCACGGTGTCGCCCTTCGGCATCACCAGCGCGTGCCGCGGCTGGTCGCCGTCGTAGAAGTCGCCCACGAACCACTTGCCGTCCCAGTACGAGGGCCACTTGCCCTCCGCCGGGTTGTCCGCGTCGAACCGGTAGAGCGGTCCGTTCATCGCCGCCTGGCCGCCGCCCTTCAGCCAGGGGAGGGTGAGCTGCTGCTCGTCCTCCTGGTAGCTGGGGACGCCGTTCTCGTCGCGGGGGAAGTCCGGCCCGCCGCCCTGCGGCGCGTACCAGATGTTGTTCCCGCGGGCCGGCGGGATGTTGACCAGGCCGTCGTTGTTGGGCGACTCGTTCTTCAGATGGTCGCAGTCGTACCAGCCCAGCGGCTTGCTCGGGTCGGGCAGGTTGCGGTCCCGGTAGGGCTGCTCGTTGCCCATGCAGTACGGCCAGCCCTGGTTGCCCGCGCTGGTGATCCTGGCGAAGGTGTCGTACTTGGCCGGGCCCCAGGTCGGGCTCGGGGACTGCGCGTCGGGGCCGACCCAGCCCGCGTAGAGCGTGTCGGTCTCCTTGTCGACGGCGATCCGTGCCGGGTTGCGGACCCCCATCACATAGATCTCGCCCCGGGTCTTGCCGCCGCCCTCCTCGGTCTCCTCGCCGGTGAACAGGTTGTCCTCGGGGAGGGTGTAGGTGCCGTCGTCCTCGGGGTGGATGCGCAGGATCTTGCCGTTGAGGTTGTTGGTGTTGCCCGCCGTGCGGCGCGCGTCGGCGAACGAGACCCCCTTGAAGTTCGGCTCCGGGTTGTTCCCCGAGTAGCCGTCGCTGTACTGCGAGGAGTTGTTGTCACCCGTGGCGATGTAGAGGTTGTCCTCGGAGTCCCAGGCCATGCCGCCGCCCGCGTGGCAGCAGCTGTGGATCTGCACCGGCCACTCGAGCAGCACCTTCTCCGAGCCCAGGTCCAGTTTGCCGGTCCCCTGGTCCAGCGTGAAGCGGGAGACGCGCCGCTTCGCCATGTGCGTGTCGCGGTTGATCTCGCTGTGCGGCGTGTAGTGCAGGTAGACCCAGCCGTTGCGGGCGAAGTCCGGGTCCAGTTCGATGCCGAGCAGCCCCTCCTCGTTCTTGACCAGTTCGCCGCCGCCGCCCTTGTTGCCGAAGACCGTCAGTTCGCCCGCCAGGGTGACCTGTTCCGTCTTCGGGTCCCAGATGTGCACCTGGCCCTTGCCCTTGCCGATGTCGGGGTCGTCCCAGTCGGTGACCACCGGCTGGGAGGCGTCGCCGCCGCCGCGTCCGATGTAGAAGACCCGGCCGTCCTTCGCGGTGACCACGCCGTGCGGCTCGCCGATCTGGTCGGACTGCCCGGGCTGGTTGGGCTCGGTGAGCCGCTTCGCCTCGTAGTTGGCGGAGATGGCCGCCTGGCAGTCGGCGCGCGCCAGCCGCGTCGTCCACATCAGGGCGCCCCGCAGATGGGTGCGGAAGTCGGTCTCGGCGAAGCCGGCCGAGGTCCCGCCCATGGACGTGTAGAACGAGCGTCCGCCGTCGTAGTCGCGGCACCAGGAGACCGGGTGGTCCCAGCCGCCGGCGTCCGCGCCGCCGTCGTAGGTGGTGGTGCGCAGCCGTGCGACGGTGTGTACCTTCCCGGAGGGGTTCTCCCGCCAGTTGAGCCACCTGTCGGGACGCTTCCACTCGACGGGCAGATCCTTGGTCGCAGGGTGCTGCCGGTCGCCGACCTCGACGGTGGCCCGCTGCACCTTCGAGGGGCTGTGCTCGGCCGGGCGGGCGCCGATCAGCCCGGTGAACCACTCCGAGTACGGCTCGGCACGCGCGGCGTCGTGGACGCCGAGGAAGCCGCCGCCCGCCTCCATGAAGCTCTCCAGGCCGGCCTCCTGCGCCGGGTCGAGCACGTCGCCGTCGCCGGTCAGGAAGACCACGGCGTTGAAGCGGCCGAGCCGCGGCTTGGTGAAGATCGCCGGATCGTCGGTCGCGCGGATGGTGAAGTGCTCCTGGGCCGGGCCCTGCTGTCCGATCTTCTCGATGGCCTCGATCGCGGCGTCGACGGTGGGGGACTCCTCGCCCGTCGCGCCGTGGAAGACCAGGACCCGGACGTCCTCACCGCCCGGGGGGCTCGGCAGCGCCAGCTTGGGCGCGGGCGCTCCCGGCGGTGGTGCCGCCAGCGCGGGTGCGCCGAGCAGACCGGCGGCGAGCGCGCCCGCCAGCAGCGCGGCGATCCTCCTGCGTCGGGGTCTCGCCCGTTTTGGGTGCGGTTGGAGCCGCATGCGTGATCCACCCCTCTTCTGTCACCGAAACGTGGCAGAAGCTAGACCTCTTTCGGCGGTTCGCCAAGAGCTATGACCGTAATCCGACGAACTTTGTCCTGAGTGTGGATAAACGCTGTCTCCGGCGCTACCGTCCCCTGCAACTCGCATTGCGCGGCGCACCGTTCAACACTCCATTGGCCACACGCCCCCGGGGGAGACCGAGAACGATGACCCGAGAAACCCGAAGCTCCGGCACCCACACCCGCCGCACCTTCAGCAGAGGCCTGCTGGCCTCGGGCGCCGTCGCCGCGGTCGGCGGGAGCGCGCTGACCGCGGCCGCCCCCTCGGCGCAGGCGGCACCGGCCCGCTCCGCGGCGATCCGCCGCGCGGGCAAGGGCGGTGAGACCCGGCGGATGAAGATGTACGTGGAGAAGCTCCCCGACGGCAGGATGGGCTACGGCCTGGAGAAGGGGAAGGCCACCGTCCCCGGGCCGCTGATCGAACTCGTCGAAGGCGACACCCTGCACGTCGAGTTCGAGAACACCATGGACGTCGCGGCCAGCCTCCACCCGCACGGTGTGGACTACGACATCGCCAGCGACGGCACCAGGATGAACAAGAGCCATGTCGAGCCGGGGGGCAAGCGCACCTACACCTGGCGCACCCACGCGCCCGGCCGCCGCAAGGACGGCACCTGGCGTCCCGGCAGCGCCGGATACTGGCATTACCACGACCACGTCGTCGGCACCGACCACGGCACCGGGGGGATCCGCAACGGCCTCTACGGCCCGGTCGTCGTACGCCGCGAGGGCGACATACTGCCCGACCCCGACCGCCAGTTCACCATCGTCTTCAACGACATGACCATCAACAACCTCGACAAGGGCCCCGACTTCGAGGCCACCGTGGGAGACCGCGTCGAGATCATCATGATCACGCACGGTGAGTACTACCACACGTTCCACATGCACGCCCACCGCTGGGCCGACAACCGCACCGGCATGCTGGCGGGCCCGGACGACACCAGCCCGGTCGTCGACAACAAGATCACCGGCCCCGGGGACTCCTTCGGCTTCCAGATCCTGGCCGGGGAGGGCTCCGGAGCGGGCGCGTGGATGTACCACTGCCACGTCCAGAGCCACTCCGACATGGGGATGGCGGGGCTGCTGCTCGTCGCCAAACCCGACGGCACCGTGCCCGGCCACGACGGCCACGGCTGACAGCGCCCACCCCGGCCGTGGTATCGTGAAGACGTTGCAGTTTTGGTACCCATACGTGTGCGCGCCTGAGCTTTGTGGCTCGGGCGCGTTCTGTTTTCCGGAGCTTCTCTGGATGGGGGTCATTGCGGCGACGCGGAGCGCACGAGGTGTGCGCTCCCAGCCACCCTGAAGGAGAAGAAAATGGCATCCGGCACCGTGAAGTGGTTCAACTCGGAAAAGGGCTTCGGGTTCATCGAGCAGGACGGCGGCGGCGCCGACGTCTTCGCGCACTACTCGAACATCAACGCCCAGGGCTTCCGTGAGCTGCAGGAGGGCCAGAAGGTGAACTTCGACGTCACCCAGGGCCAGAAGGGCCCCCAGGCGGAGAACATCACCCCCGCCTGACACCTGCCGCGCAGGACGCTCGCAGGGCCCGCACCGACGAGGTGCGGGCCCTGCGCCGCTTCCGGCCCCGGGGCGCGTCCGCGAGTTGCTCCCGGGGCCGGCATGAGGCCACCGCACCGCCGGTTTCCGGCGGCCGCGGGCCGTATGGCGTCAGGGCAGCAGCCAGGCGGCGACGCCGGACTGGAGCAGCACCAGCAGGCAGACCGCCAGCAGGAGCAGCAGGCTCCAGGCCACGACCTTGCGGAAGAGGACGGCCTCCTTGCCGAGCAGCCCCACGGCGGTCGCCGCGATCGTCAGGTTCTGCGGGCTGATCATCTTGCCGACCACGCCGCCGGAGGTGTTCGCGGCGACCAGCAGCGTCGGATCCAGGCCCGCCCGCTCGGCCGCGGTCTGCTGAAGCGTGGCGAACAGGGCGTTGGCCGAGGTGTCCGAGCCCGTGACGGCCGTACCCAGCCAGCCCAGGAGCGGTGAGAGGAACGCGAAGGCGGCGCCCGCCCCCGCGATCCAGGTGCCGATGGTGATCGTCTGGCCGGAGAGGTTCATCACATACGCCAGGGCCAGCACCGACCCCACCGTGAGCAGCGCCCAGCGCAGCGTCACCACCGTCCGCACGAACTCGCGTACCGCGTCCCGCGCCCCCACCCGGTACACGGCGGCCACCAGTACCCCGCACAGCACGAGCAGTGAGCCGGGCGAGGAGAGCCAGGGGAAGACGTAGACGGTGGCCGAGGACTGCTCCCCGGAGGCCGTCAGCACCTCCCCGTCCAGCCCCGGCCACGGCACCCGCACATCGCTGCCCGCGAGGAACGTCTCGGCGGGGTCCCACAGCTTGGCGACGGAGAAGACCGCGATGACCACGAGGTAGGGCAGGAAGGCGAGCCCGATCCGGGCCCGGGACAGCTCCCCGTCGGGCCGTTCCGCCGCGCCGGGCCGTTCCGCCGCGCCGAGTGGCTGCTCCCCGCCCGCCTCTCGGTGCTCGCGAACGGCAGCCGACCGCAGGTCCTCCCGGACCCGTGCTCCCTCGACCGGACGCCAGAAGCGGAGGAAGGCGACCACGGCCCCCAGCGCCACCAGCGCGGCGACGATGTCCGTCAGCTCCACCGAGAGGTAGTTGGAGCTCGCGAACTGCGCCACGGCGAACGCGCCTCCGCACACCAGGGCGGCCGGCCAGGTCTGCCGCACCCCCCGCACCCCGTCCACCAGCGCCACCAGCAGCAGGGGCACGAACAGCGCCAGCAGCGGTGTCTGGCGGCCCACACAGGCCCCGATGTCGGCGGGGTCGATGCCGGTGAGGGACCCCGCCGTGATGATCGGCGTCCCGATCGCGCCGAACGCCACCGGCGCGGTGTTGGCCACCAGTACCGTGACGGCCGCCCGCACCGGCGAGAAACCCAGCGCCATCAGCATCACACCGGTGATCGCCACCGGCGCGCCGAACCCGGCCAGCGCCTCCAGCAGCGCGCCGAAGCAGAACGCGATGATGAGCGCCTGGACCCGCGGATCGTCACTGACCAGGTTGAACGCGCGGCGCAGATCCGCGAACCGGCCGCTGGTGACGGTGAGCTGGTGCACCCACAGGGCAGCCAGCACGATCCACATGATCGGGAACAGCCCGAAGGCGGCACCCTGGGTGCCCGCGAGCAACGCCAGATGCACCGGCATGCCGTAGGCCCACACGGCCACCACCAGCGACACGCCCAGCGCGGCCGGCCCCGACCAGTGGGCCTTCAGCCGCAGACCGCCCAGCAGGGCGAACAGGATGAGCAGGGGCAACGCTCCCACCAGTGCGGACAGCGCGAGGCTGTCGGCCACGGGGGAGAGATCGGGCCGGTACATCTCCCACCTTCGCCCTCGCAGGCATGCGTTCCGGAACCGCGGGTCAACCGTGTCGAACTGATCGTTCCGCAAGGTTGGTTCCGGAACAGGCCGCTGTCCAGAGGTCCGGCATGATGAACACATGCCCCGACGCAAACCCGCCCGTCCAGCACACCCCCCGGCTGCCATCGACCGCTCGGGTCCCGGCCGCCACGCGCCCGCCGTCTGCCCCTGCGGAGCGGCCCGCTACGCGGTGTGCTGCGGCCGCTTCCACCGCGGCGAGGCGGTGCCCGCCACCGCGGAGGAGCTGATGCGCTCCCGCTACGCCGCCTTCGCGCTGGCGGACACCGCCTACCTGCTGCGCACCTGGCACCCGGACACCCGTCCCGCGCACCTGGACCTGTCCGGCGCGCCGCGCTGGACGGGGCTGGAGATCCTCGCCGCCTCCGGGGGCAGCGCCTTCCACCGCGAGGGGACGGTCACCTTCCGCGCCCACCACCGCGGGGCCGACGGCGTTTCCGGAACGCAGCAGGAGCGCAGCCGGTTCGTGCGGGTGGACGGCGCCTGGCGCTATCTGGACGGCGCCGTGGACTGAACCCGGACGGTGCGGTGGGACCGGGCACCCGCCTCGCGGCCGGGGCGCCGAGGACGGACCCGGCCCGCGCTCCCGGCCCGCCGTGGGCCCCGGGTTCAGTCCTTCGCCCGGGCTCCCTCCTCGTCCTGCGGATACCAGCGCAGCTCGACCGTGTTGCCGTCCGGATCCCGCACGTAGATCGACTGCGCCGTGCCCCGGGCGCCGAAGCGGCTGACCGGGCCCTCCAGCACCTGGAAGGCGCCCGAGGCGAGCACTGCCCGCCAGTCCAACGGCTCGACGACCAGGCAGATGTGGTCGACGTTCGTCCCGTCCGCACCGCCCTCGGCGGCCTCCCCGGACCGGTCGAGCAGATCGATGATCGTGACGGGGCTGACCCGGACCGACGGGAACGGGACCGCACCCGCCCGCCACTCCTCGACCCGGACCGGTTCCAGGCCCAGCGGCCCGCAGTAGAACGCCAGCGCCCGCTCGACGTCCGCCACCTTGAGCACGAGATGGTCGAAATCCTTGACTCGCATGGAAAGCCTCCGGGCAGCTCAGTACGGTGCGTTTCCGGAGTCCTCGGAGTCCTCGGAGTCCTCGGAGTCCTCGGAGTCCTCCAGGACCCGGAACTCCACTCCGGCGCGGATCAGCCGCGCGGTCAGCGCCTCGCCCATCGCGACGGCGGTCGTCACCTGGCCCGAGGTGGGCGGCAGGTCGTCGTGGGCGAGGCAGAGCGCCGCCTCCGCGAACATCTTGGCCGTCTCGTCGTAGCCGGGGTCGCCGCCCGCGACCTCGGTGACCACCCGCCGTCCGCCGCCCCGGCCCAGGAAGCGCACCGAGAACCAGCTCCGTGCCCGGCGGTGCTCGTCCGGCCCCTCGCCCGAGGCAAGCCGGGAGGTCAGGAACCGCCGCAGCGGCGGCAGCTGCGCCGCGGCGAACAGGCCGCCCGCGCCCGCGATCCCGCCCAGCGCGACCGGCAGCCGCCGGACACCCGCGTAGTGGCGGTAGGTGAACGCCGGGCCGTACCGCTCCAGCGCGGCGGCCGAACGCCCCACGATCTGCCCGTCGATGGTCGGCAGCGGCACGGCCCACAGTCCCAGCTCGTCCTCGTGCCGTACCCGGCCCGTGGGCGTCCGGACCGAACGGTCCGCCGGGCGCGGATCGGCGGCCCGGCGGGCCTTGGCGGTCCGGGCCATCCGGTCGGCGCGCGAGAAGGACAGCAGCGCGCTGGCGAACGTGCCGCCGGAGATGGTCGCGTTGGAACGGACGAAGCCGTCGACGCTCAGCGGTACCCCCTCCGGGAGCTGCTGCACGGTGAAGCGGGCACCCAGGTCGTGCGGTACCGAGTCGAACCCGCAGGCGTGCACGAGGCGGGCGCCGGTCCGCCGTGCCCGGGAGTGGTGCCGCAGGTACATCAGGTCCACGAACTCCGGCTCGCCGGAGAGGTCGAGGTAGTCCGTCCCCGCGTCGGCGCACGCGGCCACCAGGCGGATGCCGTACCGCAGATAGGGCCCGACCGTGCTCGCCACCACACGGGAGCGCGCCGCGAGGTCGGCCGCCGCCCGCGGATCGCCGGCGTCGGCGGTGATCAGCGGCACCTCGGCCGCGCCCGGGTACGCGGCGGCCAGCCGCTCGCGCAGCTCCTTCAACTTCCGCTCGTTGCGCCCGGCCAGCGCCCAGCGGCAGCTTCCGGGCGCGTTGGCCGCCAGGTACCGTGCGGTCAGCTCGCCGACGAAGCCGGTCGCCCCGAACAGGACGATGTCGAACTCACGTGCCTGGCGCTCCGGCGCGGCGGTCTTCTCCGCCGCGGCTCCGATCTCTTCAGCGTCCACAGCAACCTCTCCGGGCCCGAAAGCCCTTACCGACGGGTAGTGCTGATGCCGCCCTCATTTCAGCAGACGCGACAGTCGCCGGTCCGCGAGGGGCTTACCGCCCGTCTGGCAGGTGGGGCAGTACTCCAGCGCGGAGTCGCTGAAGGCGACCGAGCGCAACGTGTCCCCGCACACCGGGCACGGCTCACCCGCGCGGCCGTGCACCCGCAACCCGAGCCGCTTGCCCGCCTTCAGCTCGGCGGCCGACAGCCCCCGGGCCCGCTCGACGGCAGTGGTGAGGACCTCGCGCAGCGCCGTGTGCAGCGAGCCGACCTCCTCCTCGGAGAGATCGGCGGCGAGCCGGAACGGCGACATCTTCGCCGCGTGCAGGATCTCGTCCGAATAGGCGTTCCCGATGCCGGAGACCACCGACTGGTCCCGCAACAGGCCCTTGACGCGGTGTCGCTGCCCCGCGAGCAGGGCGCCGAGGGCCGCGCGGTCGAAGGAGGGGGAGAGCGGGTCGGGCCCGAGCCGTGCGACTCCCGGTACCTGGTCCGGGGCCCGCACCAGGTACACGGCGAGCCGCTTGTGGGTGCCCGCCTCGGTAAGGTCGAATCCCTCGGCCGGCTCGCCCGCCAGCACCACCCGCAGTGCCAGCGGACCCTTGCCCGGGCGGGGCGGAGCGGCGGGCAGCGTGTCCTGCCACCGCAGCCACCCGGCCCTGGCGAGATGGACGACCAGGTGCAGGTCCTCCCCGTCCGGCGGGCGGCCCTCCCCGCGCGTTCCGCCCAGTGCCAGGTCGAGGAACTTGCCGTGCCGGTCGACGTCGGTGAAGGCCCGGCCCTCCAGCGCGTCCAGCGGCGGATCGTAGGTCTTGAGCACGCTGATCGCGACCGGCAGCACGCGCCGGACGGTGCGCCCGGTCAGCCGCTCGGCCAGGAAGTCCCGCAGCGCCTCGACTTCGGGAAGTTCCGGCATGTTCCTCCTCTCCAGGGGGCGGGCCGCGCGACGGGGCGGGCGGGGACCGCGGCCGTTCAGGCCAGTTCGGCCTCGTGGGTGATCGGAGTGGCCTGCAGCGCCTGGCTGACGGGGCAGTTCCGGGCGGCCTCCGCCGCCGCTGCGGCGAACGCGGCCTGATCGATGCCGGGCACCTCACCCCGCACGGTCAGATGGATCCCTGTGATGCCCGTGCCCGGCTGGAAGTCGACGGCCGCCTTCGTGGTGAGCGTGGTGGGCGGGGTGCCCGCGCTGTTGAGACCGTTGGAGAGCGCCATCGAGAAGCAACTGGAGTGCGCGGCGGCGATGAGCTCCTCGGGGCTGGTCCTGCCGCCGGGCTCCTCCGCGCGCGACGCCCAGGAGACCGGGTACTGGCCGATACCGGAGGAGTCGAGGCTGACGGTGCCCGACCCTTCGGTGAGGTTCCCGTTCCAGACGGTGTGAGCGGTCCGTGTCGTGGCCATGATGCTCTCTCTCCGTAACGTTTCGCCGTGCGCAGGGCGGGTGGCCGCGGCCGCGCAGCGGCCCGAGCGGCGTACCCGGGGGCAAGTGTCGCAGTACCCGATCGTGCGCCCTTGTCACGCGCGCCGCACTCCATGACGCGCCGGGCGCGGGCATGCCGGGGCGCGTGCGGCGAATGCCGACAGGAGACGGGACCGCGCGCGGTACGGTGTGACGCTCAACGGGTATCGAAGAGTAATCAACCTCGTGCGCAGAGTGAAAAGAGAGTGGGTGGCGCACAGTTATGATCAAAGGGATCGATGTCGCCTCGTACCAGCCCGAGGACTACGGCACCCGGGGGGTCGAGTTCGTCTTCATCAAGCTCACCGAGGGGACGTCCTACACCAACCCCAAGTGGGTCGAGCAACGCCGGACCGGCCGGGACGCCGGGCTGGTCACCGGCTTCTACCACTTCGTCAGGCCGGGCAGCGTGAAGACCCAGGCCGACTACTTCCTCTCGAAGATCGACCTCGTCGCCGGCGACATGCTGGCGCTCGACTGGGAGGATTCCGCGGTCGGCAACGACGAGAAGGACGAGTGGATCAAGTACGTGCAGGACAAGGCGTCCGGTCACAAGGTCCTGCTCTACTGCAACGTCGACTTCTGGCTGAACCGCGACAAGACCTCGTTCGCGGGCGACGGCCTGTGGATCGCGCACTACAACGGCAAACCGGGAGCACCCGGTGTCAAGCATCGCTGGCGCTTCCACCAGTACACCAGCGATCCGATCGACACCAACCTCGGCGAGTTCGACAGCCGTGACGCGCTGCGCGCCTGGGCGGGCGGCACGAAGGGCGCCCCGGACGAGCAATGAGGTATCCGCGGCGGGCACGGCCGTGGGCCGAGGGTCCCACCCGGTGGCCGGGAGGGATACGCTCCCGTGCATGTCGGAAGCCAATTCCCCCTCCTCCTCAGCCCGCGTCCGCACCGAAGACCGAGCCCCCGCCGACGACCGTGATCGCGCCGACGACCGCGACCCTGCGGGTGCCGACCCCGGGTCCGCAGCCGGCGGTGAGCGCGCCGGGTCCCCCGGGCGCGGGGGCGCGGCGGACGTGCCGGAGGCGGCGCACACCCCGGACGGGCCCACCGGGGCCGGGGAACGGCCCGCGCCCGAGAGCCCGTCCGCGGCCACCGAGCGGGACGGCCGGTCCGGACCCGTCGGTCCGGCGGGTGAGTCGCTGCGGGACGGGCAACCGGAGGCGCGCGAGCCGGGAGAGCCGGAGGGAGCCACGGTGGACCGGCCCGCGCTGACGCCGCGCCAGGCGCGGCGCATACGCATAGCCCTGTCCGCTGTCGTCATGCTCGCGGTGGCCGTCGCGCTGGTCGTCCGGCTGCGTTCGGCGCCCTCGGTGCTCACCGTCGGCTTCTACGGTCTGGCCCTGATCCTCTCCGGTACCGCCATCGTGCTCAGCCGCCGGGGCCGGACCCGAGTGGCCACGGCGGTCCTCGGACTCGGCTTCGTCCTCGTCGTGTTCGGCGAGTGGCTGCTCGGCGCTTCCGGCAGCCCCTGACCCGCGCCCCGGCAGCCCGCGGTCCCCGGCCGGCGGCGGGGCAGGCGCAGTCCCGGGACGGCGGACTCCGGAACAGCCCTTCGTCCGGCTTCAGGGCAGTCGCGCGCCCGGCTTCAGGACAGCCACGCTGCCGGGTCACCGCCCACCTGGCCGGTGGCCCGTGCCCAGTCGCGGGGGCTGCGCGCGGCGTCGAGCGGGTCCTCCTCGTCCCTGGAGCCGGTCGCCGCGGGGCCGGTGGAGTCCGCCGGACCGAAGCCGACCGGGGAGAGCGCGTAGCGCAACCGCCCCAGCGGAGTGTCCGCCGTCGTCAGCCAGGGCGTGTCATCGGATGCCTCCCGATCGGCACCCGATGCCTTGCGTGTCCCGCCGCCCGGGTCCGCGGGCAGGTCGTGCAGCAGCCAGTGCGCGGTACGGGCGAGGGAGAGCCGTACCAGCCGGGATCCTGCGGCGCCGGTGCGCTGCTCGGTGAGGGCCCGGAGCAGCCCCGCGGCCAGCAGGTAGCCGGTGCCGTGGTCGAGCGCCTGGGTGGGCAGTGCGCCGGGTGCCAGGTCCGCCGAACCGGTCCCCGCGTCCGTTCGGCCGGCGGCGCCCGCAGCCTCCAGGAAGCCGATGCCGGTCGCTGCCTGCACCAGACTGTCGAAACCGCGCCTGCGCTGCCACGGCCCGGCCGCGCCCCACGCGCTGAGCTGGCCCACCACCAGGCCCGGCCGACGGCCCATCAGGGACTCCGGGGCCAGCCCGAACCGGTCCAGCGCACCCGGCCGGTACCCGGTCACCACCACATGCGCCGATGCCAGCAACTCCTCGAAGACGGTCTGCCCGGCCCGGCTGGAGAGGTCCAGCAGCGTCGAGCGCTTGCCGAGACCGGTGTCCGCATGGGTGTCCAGGAACTCCGGCCGTTCCGGCGCGTCGATCCGCAGCACGTCCGCGCCGAGCAGCGCGAGTGTGCGGGTGGCGACCGGGCCCGCCAGCACGCGGGTGAGGTCCAGCACCCGCAGGCCGCGCAGTCCTCCCGGGCCCGGCGGCCCCTCCAGCGGCAGCGTCGGTGCCCCGTCCAGCCTGCTGAGGGCGACCAGCGGGGTGGGTGCGACCACCGCGCGCTGCGGATGGGCCGCCCACTCCTGGGGGGTGCGGGCGGCAACGGCCGCGCCTCCTTCGCCGTACACCGCCTCCTCCACGTCCCGGGCCTGACGTCCCGCCAGCTCGGTGGCGATCCGGCCCGCCGCCGCCTCGTCCTCCGCCGGGCCGTGGTCGGGCATGCCCAGCGCCGACAGCAGCCGGGTGCGGTGGTGGGGGTAGTTGGCGTGGGTGCGCACCCAGCCGTCCGCGGTGCGCCAGAAGCGGGACAGCGGCGCGAAGGTGACCGGCGCCCGCCCCTCGATCCGCACCAGCCGGTCGCTTCGGAAAGCGGTGGCCACGGCGCCGTCGTCCACCCGGACGGGGGGCAGCAGCGCACTGCGGGCGCGTACGCAGGAGAACTCGGCCGCCGCCAGCGAGCAGGCCGTCACCGCGGCCGAGGCGAGTTCCTGGACCGGCAGCGCGGACGGCAGCAGGCCCGGGCGGTGTTCGCGGGTGACGCGGGCCAGCAGCGCCGGATCCCCGCCGAGCGTGGCCCAGGCCTGCGCCGTACCCGACTGGGGGACGGCGCGCCCGGCGGCGGCCGAGCCCTCGGGCCCCCGGGGTTCGTCCCCGGCGGCGCCGGCCGCCGCCGGCCCGGTGGAACGGGCAGCTCCGCCGGACGTGCCGTCGCGCTCGAACTCGCCGGGTACGAACTCGGTGTCGAACTTCGATGTGCCGACGGAGTCGCGGGCGGTCACGTCCCGAGCCTCTGGGGGCTTGCCAGCCGCAGAAAACTGATCCATATCGATCATTTTGGCACTCGGGGCCGTGAGAGCGGGTGACGGCAGGGCGGTGGTGGGCTTAGGTTACGGCGGCCGATATGCGGATCGCCGGACCGATGGGAGTGGTCGGGCTGGCGGTGGGCGGCGACTACCGCCCCGGAGCGGACTCCCCGCGCGCCTCCGCCGTGACGGGGAAGGGCGGTACGAACTGGCGGACGAGCACACACCCCGTGCCGGGGTACCGCTCGGGCGTCGCCTGGCTGCCGCACTCCCGCCGGGCCGCACTCGCCGTCGGCCCCACGGGCTCGGATCTCACTCTCGACGGCGGCCGCACCTGGCGCACGTTCGACAGCGGCTCCTACGACACCGTCGACTGCGCCCCGGACCTCGGCTGCTGGGCGGCAGGCGAACAGGGACGTGTGGCCCGGCTCCGGACGGCACGCCGGTAGCCGCCGCGGTGTGGCCTCGGCGCTCCGCGGGGCGCGGCGTGCGGGCGTCGGGGTGTGCTGCCCGGGCGGTGCGGGCGGTCGGGCTGTGCGGACGTGGTGACGTCGAGCGCGGCGGAAGCCGCCACGGGGCCGTGCCGGGACAGCCGGGGCTCTCCCGCCCGCGGGACAGCCGGGGCTCTCCCGCCGGCGGTGGCGGTCTCCCGTGGCGGTCACGGTGTCCGCCGGGGTGTCCGGGGCGGTTGCCGGGGTACGTGCGGCGGCTCTGACCACGGTGTCCCGTGGCGGTCCGGACCGCGGCCCGGACCGGACCGCGTTGCGGACCACCCCGGCGCGACCCCGCCCGCCCGGCCGCGGCGGGCTCGTCACGGACCGGCAGCAGCACCGCGGTGCTTCAGCACACCCTTGGCGAGCTTCCCCGTCGGCGTGCGCGGCAGCCGGTCGGTGAACTCCACGGTGCGCGGCACCTTGTATCCGGCCAGGTGTTCACGCACATAGGCCAGCAGTTCCTCTCCCAGCTCCGCCCCGGGCGCGGGCACGGTGTCCGCCGCGGCCTGCACGACGGCGTGCACCGATTCGCCCATCTCCGTGTCCGGGACGCCGAGGACGGCGACATCGGCGACCTTCGGGTGCAGCGTCAGGCAGTCCTCGATCTCCTGCGGATAGATGTTCACCCCGCCGGAGATGACGGTGAAGGCCTTCCGGTCGGTGAGGAAGAGGTAGCCGTCCTCGTCGACATGGCCGATGTCGCCGGTCGTCGTCCACGTCGGGTGCCGCGGGTGCTGCGCCTCGGCGGTCCGTCCGGGGTCGTTGTGGTAGGTGAAGGGCAGTTCGTCCCGCGCGAAGTACACGGTCCCGGTCGCCCCGGCCGGAACCCCGGTGCCGTCGTCCGCGCACACCCGGACCTCGCCCAGCGGGCCCGACCGGCCGACCGAGCCCGGCTTGCGCAGCCACTCCTGCGGGGTGATGGCGGTCAGCCCGTTGCCCTCCGTCGACGCGTAGTACTCGTACAGCACCGGCCCCCACCACTCCATCATCCGGCGCTTCACCTCGACCGGACACGGCGCCGCCGCATGGATCGCCACCCGCAGCGAGGGCCGGCCGTACCGGGTCCGGACCTCCTCGGGCAGCTTGAGCATGCGGACGAACATCGTCGGCACCCACTGGCTGTGCGTCACCTCGTGGCGCTCGAGCAACTCCAGCGCCCGGACCGGCTCGAACCCGTCCATCAGGACGACGGTGCCGCCCGTCGCGGTGACCACGGCGCAGAAGCGCAGCGGCGCCGCGTGGTACAGGGGAGCGGGGGAGAGGTAGACGGTCGAGGTGTCGAACCCGTAGAGCGCGGTGAACAGCGTGACCAGTGGAGAGGCCGACGCGGTGAGATCGTCACCCGGCAGCGGGGGCTGGATGCCCTTGGGGCGCCCCGTGGTGCCGGACGAGTAGAGCATGTCCGCTCCGCGGGGCTGATGTGCGGGCGGCCGGGCAGAGGCGTCTGCCAGCGCCTGCTCGTAGTCGCCGTGTTCCGCGAGGCCGCTCCGCTCCCCGGCGCCTGCCTTCCCGCCGTGCTGCCCTTCACCGCCGTCCCGCTCCCGGCCGCCGCATGCCGTGCCGTATCGCCGATCGCTGCCCCACGGGCGTTCCCGCCGCGGGCCGCCGCGGCTCCCGTACGCCAGGCGCACCGTGATCTGCGGAGTGCGCGGCACCAGGGCCGTCGCCAACTCCTCCAGCGCAGCGGAGACGACCAGCGCCCGGGCCCCGCAGTCCCGCACGATGTAGGCGGCTTCATCGGGCGTCAGATGGCTGTTGACGGCCGTGAGGTAGAGGCCGGAGCGCAGCGCGGCCCAGTACACCTCCAGGCAGCGCGGATCGTTGTCGGACAGCAGCGCGAGATGATCGCCGGGGCGCAGCCCGGCTGCGTGCAGTCGGTTCGCCAGCCGTACGGAGCGCTCCTCCAGCTGTCCGTACGTGAGCACCTCCCCGGTGCGGTCGGCGAGGACGGCGGGCTTGTCGGGGTCTGCTGACGCGTGGACTCCGGGGTACACGGGAACGTCCCTCCCACGGGCTGCTGACGGCAGGTCAGTCCAGTGTCGCTGCCGCCCGGTCCCGCGTACATGGCGCCTGCGCGGGCAGCTCGCACCGCCGCGTGTACGCCGGGAGGCCGCCGCCGTCCCCCTGGGAGCCAGGGACAACGGCCAGTGGCCCCCCCTGAGCGGATGTGGCGGAGGGTCGGCCGCCGTGTACGGCGGTCAATCTTCCGGATCCGGCTCCGCCACCACCGTGCGCAGTCCCCGCTCCTCGAACTCGCGGCGCGCGGAGTCCGGGATACCGCTGTCGGTGAGGAAGGTGTGGAAGAGGCCGGGGCCGCCGATCCTGGCGAAGCAGCGCACGCCGACCTTCGAGGAGTCGGTGACCACGACGGCCCGTTCCGCGCGGCGGGCCATCAGCCCGTTGATGCGCCCCTCCGACTCGTCGTGCACGGTGGCCCCCTCCGCGGGATCCATGCCGTTGGCGCCGATGAAGGCGATGTCGACCCGGAGTTCGTCCAGTACCAGTTCGCTGTAGGGCCCGGTCAGCTCGAAAGTGCGGGAGTGCGCCACACCCCCCGTCAGCACGGTCTTGATCTGCGGCCGCACTGCCAGTTCATAGGCGATGTTCAGGGCGTTCGTGACGATCGTCAGGTGCTGCTGCGGGCCCGACTCGGCCAGGTCGGGGCGGGTGGCAAGGGCGCGGGCGATCTCCGTGGTCGTCGTCCCGCCGCTCAGCCCGACGACGTCGCCGCGCTCCACCATCGCGGCGGCGGCCCGGGCCAGCGACTGCTTCGTCCCCACATGGTGTCCGCGCTTGTAGCGGATCGGCAGGTCGTAGGTGACCGCGCTGAGCACCGCACCGCCCCTGGTGCGGGTGAGCAACTGCTGCTCGGCCAGTGCGTCCATGTCGCGCCGCATCGTCGCCGCGGAGACCTCCAGTGTGGTGGCGGCCTCCTCGACCTCCATGCTGCCGCGCTCACCCAGCAGTTCGAGCAGCGCGTTCATCCGCTCATGGCGCTTCACCTGAGGTCTTCTCCTTCATCCGCCCCGTGTCCCCGAGTACGTGCAGAAGCCGTGCCGCCTCGCTCCGGACCGCCTCCCGCGCCGGGGCTACATACTTGCGCGAGTCGATGAGCGCGGGGTCGCTCTCCAGTACCTTACGCACGCGCCCAGTGAAGACCGAGACGAGATGCGTCGATATATTGATCTTGGTCATCCCCGTGCCGATCGCCGCGCGCAGCTCTTCGTCGGGGACACCGGAGGAGCCGTGCAGCACCAGCGGTACCGCCAGCTTCTCCCGCAGCCGGGCGATCAATTCCAGATCCAGCTTCGCGGTGCGTTCCCGCATGGCGTGGGAGGAGCCCACCGCGACCGCCAGCGCGTCCACTCCGGTGGCCGCCACGAACGCCAGCGCCTCCTCGGGGTCGGTCCGCACCCCCGGCGCGTGCACCCCGTCCTTGCCGCCCACCTCGCCCAGCTCCGCCTCGACGAACACGTCCCGCTCGTGGCACCAGGAGGTCAGCCGCGCGGTCGTCGCCACGTTCTGCGTGTACGGCAGGGTGGAGGCGTCGATCATCACCGAGCCGACCCCGGCCTCGACGCCCTGGCGGATCAGATCCGGGTCGGTGATGTGGTCCAGATGCACCGAGACATCGGTCCGTGCGGCCTCGGCGAGCGCGAGGGCGGCACGGGTGATCGGCAGCAGGCTGCCGTGGTAGCGCACACAGTTCTCACTGATCTGCAGGACGAGCGGCAGGCCGGTCTCGTCGGCAGCCGCCACCAGCGCTTCGGCGGTCTCCAGATGGATGGCGTTGAACGCGGCCGCACCGGTACCCGCCGCCCTGGCGGCGGCGAGGATCGAGGCGGTGGGAACAAGAGGCATCGGGGACTCCTGGTGCGGGTGAAGCGGGCTGGTGCGGGAGTTCATCGGCCGCTCCGCGTGGGCCGGGGCGCGGCCGGGTGTGCGGAGCGGCGTACGGCGGGAGCAGGACTCGTTGTCCGCCCCGACTGTGTGCGGGCCGGCACGGAGGCCGAGGTGGGGCACGGGCGTCGGAGACTCGGTACGGCGCCGGAGGACCGCGCCCGTCCGGTCATCGGCGGCCGCCGATCAGCCCTCCAGCATCACCGAGCGGGTGAGACTGCGCGGGTTGTCCGGGTCGAGGCCCCGCACCCGGGCCCGTTCCAGCGCGACGCGGTGGACGAGGACCAGGTCCGCGAGCGGATCCCGGCCGTGGCACACGAACCGGGCACCCGTCGCGCGTACTTCGCTCTTCAGCCCTTCCGGCGCCTGGCCGAAGAGCCAGGTGACCCGTCCGGGCGCGGCGATGGCTATCGGCCCGTGCCGGTATTCCATGGCGGGATAGGACTCCGTCCAGCTCTGGGACGCCTCCCGCATCTTGAGAGCCGCCTCGTTGGCCAGGCCGAAGGTCCAGCCCCGGCCGAGAAAGGTGAACTGCTCGGCATCCAGCCACTCCTGCTCCACCGGGCAGCTGAGAGCCTCCTCGGCGTCGGCGACGGGCCCCGCCATGTCCTCGCCCAGATGAGCCCGCAGCAAGGTCAGCGCCGAGGTGGCGAATCGGGTCTGCACCACGGACCTCTCATCCGCGAACGGCAGCGCGACCGTCTCGTCCGACAGCGCCGTCGCCGGGGTGTCCGGGTCGCCCAGCACCGTCACGGTGGGGATCCGGCCGCGCACCGCGTCCAGCACGCGCAGCACTTCCGTCGTGGTGCCGGAGCGGGTGAGGGCGACCACCGCGTCATACCCCCGGGCCGCGCCGAGGAAGGCCTCGGAGGCGGCGAAAGCGTCCGTCACCCCCAGACCGGCCGCTTCGCGCAGCGAAGCGTAGGACTGCGCCATGAACCAGGAGGTACCGCAGCCGATCACCGCGACCCGGGCCCCCGCAGCCGGAAGGGGGGTGTCACCGGAACCGATCCTCGCCGCTGCCCGCCAGGTCTCCGGCTGGCTGTGCAGTTCCTGCTCCATGTATGCCGACTCGCCCATGTGCGGGCCCCCTCCTGGCCCGGATCCCTCCCGGCCGATGCGTGAAGCTGCGTGAAACCTTTGACTTTTCTGCAACTTTACGCAGTCTCTCCTCGGCTGTCCATCCCACTCCCGGGTGACCGGGCGAGCCCTCCAGGGGCCGGAAGCCGGGATCCGGGCACCTCTGCCGAGGTCCGAGGCCGCTCTCCGGCGCCCCGCGAGCGCGGAGCGCCGGAGAGCGGCCTCGGGGGTGCCGGTCCGCCGCCCCCGCCGTTCACCCCCCGCCGTTCACCTCCCGCCACTCACTCCGTGCCGCACCTCCGCGTCTCCACCTGGAAGCAGCCGAACTCGACCGCGCGCACGTGCACCGCCGCCACGAGGGGGTCTGCGTAGAGCTGCGCCAGTCCCTCCTCCACGGTCGGCGTTCCCTCCCGGGTGCGGTCGAGCAGCAGGCCGCCGAGGATGCTGCCCTGCGCCGAGTAGGCCCGCAGCGTGCGCCGTTCGCCGCGCATGGCGTCCGGGAAGCCGCCGTCCGGGGCGCCCGCCCAGCCGCCGCAGTCGTGCGGATGGATGAAGACCGGCCCGACCTCGTCGTACGCGCCCGGGTCAGCGTTCGTCTCGCGTGCCCAGCGGCGCAACGGCGCGTAGGAGACGAGGGCGAGGGTCTCGCCGGGCCTGCTCCGCTCCAGGCAGCAGCGGAGCGGGTTGCCGCCCTCCTCGTCCACCACTGTGCGCGGCGGAGCGCCCGCGTCGTCGCGTGCGCGCAGTTCCTGCAGCGTTCCGGGCGGAATCGCCCGGACCTCGTATCCCGTGTGTCCCGTTCGGCGGCCCGTCTGCGTGCGTCCGGCTCTGGTGTCCATGCGTCCAGGCTGCGTTCGCGCGCACCCGGCTGCTGGCGGGATTCGGCCGTGGCGCTCGCCGGTGCCCCGTGTGGCGCGAGAGGCCCGCCGAGCCCCGGGTCCGCCGAGCGGGAGGTCCCGTCTGTCGAGGGCCCCGCCGAACTCGAGGGCTGCCGTGCACGCGGGCGCCGAGCGCGCGGTCCGGTGCCGGGGCCACTGGCGGCCGAGTGGCTCGGTGGGGCTTGTGGATTGCCGGTGCTGTCCATAGCATCATCGGTGTTACATCAGTTGTGTCACAGTGCTGGGGGCCCGATGGCAGCAGCGGAGGAACGCGAGCGAGCCACCGTCCGGGGCCCGCTGGCCGGAGTGCGGGTGGTCGAGCTGGCCGGGATCGGGCCGGGGCCGTTCGCCGCCATGACGCTGGCCGACCTCGGGGCCGACGTTGTCCGCGTGGACCGGCCGGGGGGCGGCGCCCTCGGGGTCGCGCCCGAGTACGACGTCACCAACCGCAACAAGCGCTCGGTGCTGCTGGACCTCAAACAGCAGGCCGGAGCCGCCGCCGCGCTCGCGCTGATCGAGCGCGCCGACGTGCTCGTGGAGGGGTTCCGGCCCGGAGTCGTCGAACGCCTCGGTGTCGGCCCGGACGTCTGCCTCGCCCGCAACCCGCGCCTGGTCTACGGCCGGATGACCGGCTGGGGCCAGGACGGACCGCTGGCCGCGCGGGCCGGGCACGACCTCGGCTACATCGCCGTCACCGGAGCCCTCGGGATGACCGGGCCGGCCGAGGGGCCGCCGGTCGCGCCCGCCAACCTGCTGGGCGACTACGCGGGAGGCTCCCTCTACCTCGTCGTCGGTGTCCTGGCCGCGCTGCACCACGCGCGCGGACCGCAGGGCGCCGGGCAGGTGGTGGACGCGGCGATCGTGGACGGAACGAGCCACCTCACGGCCATGATCCAGGGCCTGCTCGCGGCGGGCAGCTGGCAGGACCGCCGCGCCGCGAACCTGCTGGACGGCGGCTGCCCCTTCTACGGCACCTATGCCACCGCCGACGGCGGCTTCATGGCCGTCGGCGCCCTGGAGCCCGTGTTCTACGCGGAGTTCACCGGCCTCCTCGGAATCGCCGAGGAGGCACCGCCCCGCGAGGACCTCACCGCGTGGGAAGAGCTGCGGGAGCTGATCGCCGCCCGGTTCGCCTCCCGTACCCGCGCGGAGTGGACGGAGGTCTTCGAGGACAGCGACGCCTGTGTGGCCCCGGTGCTCTCGCTGACCGAGGCGCCGTCCCACCCGCACCTGGCCGCCCGGGGCACCTATCTGGAGCACTCCGGCATCACCCAGCCCGCGCCCGCCCCCCGGTTCTCCGCGACACCCACCCGCGTCGCCTCCGCGCCGGCGCGGCCCGGTGCGCACACCGCACAGGTGGCCCGCGACTGGAACGTCCCGGCCCTGACCGCACCCGCAGCGGCGGGTGGAGGAGACGCATGAAGCAGCAGCAGATGCCGCGGCAGATCTTCACCGCGGACCACGAAGCGTTCCGGCAGACCGTACGCACCTTCCTGGCCAAGGAGGTGACGCCGCACTACGCGCAGTGGGAGCAGGACGGCGTCGTCTCCCGGGAGGTGTGGCGGGCCGCCGGCCGGCAGGGGCTGCTCGGACTCGCGGTGCCCGAGGAGTACGGCGGCGGGGGAGAGCCGGACTTCCGCTACGCGGCGGTACTCGCCGAGGAGTTCACCCGGGCGGGCGCGCCCGGCCTGGCGGTCGGGCTGCACAACGACATCGTCGGCCCCTACCTCACCGAGCTGGCGACCTCGGAGCAGAAGCGCCGCTGGCTGCCCGGCTTCTGCACCGGCGAGACCATCACCGCCATCGCCATGACCGAGCCCGGCGCGGGCTCCGATCTGCAGGGCATCCGCACCACGGCTCAGGACCGGGGCGACCACTGGCTGCTGAACGGCTCGAAGACGTTCATCTCCAACGGCATCCTCGCCGACCTGGTCGTCGTCGTGGCCCGGACGACACCCGAGGGCGGCGCGCACGGACTGAGCCTGCTCGTCGTCGAGCGCGGTGCCGAGGGCTTCGAGCGGGGCCGCAACCTGGACAAGATCGGCCAGAAGGCGCAGGACACCGCCGAGCTGTTCTTCACCGATGTGCGCGTCCCCAAGGAGAACCTGCTCGGGGAGCTCAACGGCGCCTTCCTGCACCTGATGACCAACCTGGCGCAGGAGCGGATGGCCATCGCCGTCGCGGGTATCGCCGCCGCCGAGCATCTGCTGGAGCTGACCACCACGTACGTGAAGGAGCGCACCGCGTTCGGCCGGCCGCTGGCCAAACTGCAGCACATCCGCTTCGAGATCGCCGAGCTGGCCACCGAGTGCGCCGTCACCCGGGCCTTCCTGGACCGCTGCATCGAGGACCACGCCGCGGGCCGGCTGGACGCGGTGCACGCCTCCATGGCGAAGTGGTGGGCCACCGAGCTGCAGAAGCGCGCCGCCGACCGCTGTCTGCAACTGCACGGCGGTTACGGGTACATGACCGAGTACCCGGTCGCCAAGGCTTTCACCGACGGCCGCATCCAGACCATCTACGGCGGGACCACCGAGATCATGAAGGAGATCATCGGACGGTCGCTGCTGAACTGACCCCCGCGCCGGACCCGCCCGGCCGTCTCCTCCCGGCTCCCCTCCGCCCCTGTACGAAAGGCACCCCTCGTGAGCTCAGAAGCGTTCGTGTACGAGGCAATCCGCACCCCGCGCGGCCGCGGCAAGGCCGACGGCGCCCTGCACGGCACCAAGCCCGTCGACCTGGTCGTCGGGCTGATCGACGAGCTGCGCCGCCGCATGCCCGACCTGGACCCGCAGGCGGTCGACGACATCGTGCTCGGCGTCGTCAGCCCGGTCGGCGACCAGGGCTCGGACATCGCCAAGATCGCCGCCATCGCCGCTGGGCTGCCCGACACCGTCGCCGGCGTCCAGGAGAACCGCTTCTGCGCCTCCGGTCTGGAAGCGGTCAACATGGCCGCCGCCAAGGTCCGCTCCGGCTGGGAGGACCTCGTCCTGGCGGGCGGGGTGGAGTCCATGTCCCGGGTGAAGATGGGCTCGGACGGCGGCGCCTGGTTCAACGACCCGCTGACCAGCTTCGAGACCGGCTTCGTGCCCCAGGGCATCGGCGCGGACCTGATCGCCACCCTGGAGGGCTTCAGCCGCCGGGACGTGGACGAGTACGCCGCCCGCTCCCAGGAACTGGCCGCGCACGCCTGGAAGGACGGCCGGTTCGCGCGCTCGGTGGTACCGGTACGGGACCGCAACGGGCTCACCGTCCTCGACCACGACGAGCACATCCGTCCCGGCACCACCGCCGACACCCTCGCGGGTCTCAAGCCGTCGTTCGCGGCCATCGGGGAGATGGGCGGGTTCGATGCCGTCGCGCTGCAGAAGTATCACGCGGTCGAAGCGATCGACCACGTGCACCACGCGGGCAACTCCTCCGGCATCGTGGACGGTTCGGCGCTGGTCGCCGTCGGGAACCAGGAGGTCGGAGAGCGCTACGGGCTGCGCCCCCGGGCGCGGATCGTCTCGGCCGCCGTCTCCGGAGCCGACCCCACCATCATGCTGACGGGGCCCGCCCCCGCGTGCCGCAAGGCCCTGGCCAAAGCCGGGCTGACGGTGGAGGACATCGCCGTCGCCGAGATGAACGAGGCGTTCGCCGCGGTGGTGCTGCGGTTCGCCAAGGACATGGGGCTCCCCCTGGAGAAGGTGAACGTCAACGGCGGTGCCATCGCCATGGGGCACCCGCTGGGGGCCACCGGCGCGATGCTGCTCGGGACGTGCATCGACGAACTGGAGCGCACGGACCAGCGCTACGGACTGGTGACGCTGTGCGTGGGAGGCGGAATGGGGGTCGCCACCGTGGTCGAGCGCCTGTAGCCGCGAGCGCAGACCGTCCGCCCGATCCTTCCCCCTCGCCGACGCCGGGGGCACCGCACCGCTCGCTCAGGGAGTCCGAACCATGCCCGAACCCACCGCCACCACGATCCGCTGGGACCAGGACAGCACCGGGATCGTCACACTGACCTTCGACGACCCGGACCAGTCCGCGAACACCATGAACGCGGCCTTCCAGACGTCCCTCACCGCGGTCGCCGACCGGCTCGAGGCCGAACGGGACAGCGTGCGCGGCGTCATCATGACCTCCGCCAAGAAGACCTTCTTCGCCGGCGGCGACCTGCGGCTGCTCATCCGGGCGCGGCCCGAGAACGCCCAGGAGGTCTTCGACAACGGCATGCGTATCAAGCGCGACCTGCGCCGTATCGAGACCCTGGGCATCCCGGTCGTGGCCGCGCTCAACGGCGCAGCGCTCGGCGGCGGCCTGGAGATCGCGCTGGCCTGCCACCATCGCGTCGCCCTCGACACCCGCGGCTCGAAGATCGGCTGCCCGGAGGCCACCTTGGGGCTGCTCCCGGCGGGCGGCGGCGTCACCCGTGCGGTGCGGCTGCTGGGCATCACCGACGCGCTGCTGAACGTGCTCCTCCAAGGCCAGCAGTACCGTCCCGCCAAGGCCGAGGAGGTCGGTCTGGTCCACGAGGTCGTCGGGACGCCGCAGGAGATGCTGGCCGCCGCCCGCGCCTTCATCGAGGCCAACCCCGCCGCGCAGCAGCCCTGGGATGTCAAGGGGTACAGGATCCCCGGCGGGACGCCCGCGCATCCGAAGTTCGCGGAGAACCTGCCGGCCTTCCCCGCCAACCTCAAGAAGCAGACCGGCGGCGCGCCCTATCCGGCGCAGCGCAACATCCTCGCCGCCGCCGTCGAGGGTGCCCAGGTGGACTTCGAGACCGCGCAGGTCATCGAGGCCCGCTACTTCGTGGAGCTGGCCTGCGGGCAGATCTCCACCAACATGATCCAGGCGTTCTTCTTCGACCTCCAGGCCGTCAACGCCGGCCGCAGCAGGCCCCAGGGGATCGCCGAGCGCGAGGTCGCCAAGGTGGCCGTGCTGGGCGCGGGGATGATGGGCGCCGGAATCGCGTACTCCTGTGCCAGGGCGGGCATCGAGGTCGTGCTCAAGGACGTCACCCCGGAGGCGGCCGAGAAGGGCAAGGCGTACTCGGCGGGGCTGCTGGAGAAGGCGCTCTCCCGCGGGAAGACCACCGAGGCCGACCGCGACGCGCTGCTGGCACGGATCACCCCCACAGCGGATCCGCAGGCGGTGGCGGGCTGCGACGTCGTGATCGAGGCGGTGTTCGAGGACCCCGCGCTCAAGCACAAGGTGTTCCAGGAGGTCGAGCACCTCGTCGCCCCGGACGCGCTGCTGTGCTCCAACACCTCCACGCTGCCGATCACCTCGCTCGCCGAAGGCGTCGAGCGCCGCGCGGACTTCATCGGGCTGCACTTCTTCTCTCCGGTGGACAAGATGCCGCTGGTCGAGATCATCAAGGGGCGCGAGACCGGGGACGAGGCGCTGGCCCGCGCGTTCGACCTCGTACGGCGGATCCGCAAGACCCCGATCGTGGTCAACGACTCGCGCGGCTTCTTCACCTCGCGCGTCATCGGCCACTTCATCAACGAGGGCGTCGCCCTGCTGGCCGAGGGCGTCGACCCGGCCACCGTGGAGCAGGCCGCAGCGCAGGCGGGCTACCCGGCCAAGGTGCTCTCCCTGATGGACGAACTTACCCTCACCCTGCCGCGCCGGATCCGGGACGAGACCCGGCAGGCGCTGCGGGCCGAGGGCGGGGAACTGCCCGCCCACCCGGCCGACGCCGTACTCGACCGGATGGTCGAGGAGTTCGGCCGCACCGGCCGCAGCGGCGGTGCGGGCTTCTACGACTACGACGAGAACGGCAAGCGGGCCGGGCTGTGGCCGGGCCTGCGGAAGCACTTCGCCGCCGAGGGGGAGCCCGGGATCCCGTTCGAGGACATGAAGGAGCGCATGCTCTTCTCCGAGGCGCTGGACACCGTGCGGCTGTTCGAGGAAGGCGTGCTCACCACGGTCGCCGACGCCAACATCGGATCCATCATGGGCATCGGCTTCCCCGCCTGGACGGGCGGCGTGATCCAGTACATCAACGGATACGAGGGCGGCCCGGCCGGCTTCGTGGCCCGCGCCCGGGAACTGGGCGAGCGCTACGGCGAGCGGTTCGCGGTCCCCGCGCTGCTGGCGGAGAAGGCCGCGCGGGGCGAGACCTTCACCGACTGACCTGCGCACGACCGGTCCGGCTGCCCCGAACCGACCCGGCTGACCGACCCGGCTGACCGGCCCCGGCTGACCGGCCCCGGCTGCCGGGTCACTCGGGTGCCGGGCCGGAGGCCGTGCGCGGGGCGCTCTCCAGCGGGAAGACCTCCCGCAGCTCCTCCTTCATGGACCGCTGGAAGGCCGTCACCAGGGCCTGCACCACCATCGGTTGCATATGCGCGGAGAGCGACTTCATCCGCTCCAGCCGTTCGGGGTCCGGCTCCAGCTCCCGGTAGGGGTCCCACACCTCCTGTTTGAAGAGCCGGCTCAGCTCCCGTGCCGCGGAGCGGGCGTGCTCCAGCATCACCGAGCGGGCGGCCAGGATCGCCTCCTGCGAGATCGGGACGTCCAGCAGCCGCACCCCGAGCTGCACGAGCGCGGGATCGACGCGGAAGACGTCCGGGTCGTCCGTAGGGGCCAGCACGCTCATCGCCGCGAGGCGTTCGAGGTCGTCGTCGGTCAGCTCCCGGCCGACCCGGCCCTCCAGTTGGGAACGCGTCGTCTCGTCCACGGTGTCCGGCAGCCAGGAGGCCACGACCGCGCGGTGGATGGCCAGATCGTGGGCGCTGATGTCGTCGGGGAGCCGCTGCAGATAGCGTTCGATGGCCGCCAGGGTCATGCCCTGGTGCTGCAGTTCCTCGATGAGCGCCAGCCGGGAGAGGTGCTCGGGGCCGTAGCGGCCCACCCGGCGGGGTCCGATGGTGGGCGGGGGCAGCAGGCCGCGGGTGCTGTAGAAACGGAGCGTGCGCACCGTCACGCCCGCCCGGGCCGCGAGCTGGTCGACGGTGAGCTGGTCGAGGGGCTCGCCCGTCGTCCCGTTCTGCCGCTCCATCTGCCGCGCCCCTCTCACCGCGGCACCACTGGGGTGCCGTGCGTACCGATCGTGTTCAACAGTATTGCTGTCTCACCACTTATGTGAAACCTCGCCGGGCCGTACCGCTCCGCTCTCGCGGCGCCGTCGACGCGGCCGGGGCGCCGCGCTAGGCTCGCGGCAGGACGGCGGGGGCGTACCGGCTGCCCGCGGCGCGGGAGCCCCGGCGGCCGCGGTCGGCACCACTCATCGGCCACCTCACCTCCGGAGGCGCCATGACGACGATCCTGAGACTCCCCGGCGACGCGTCCGAACTGACCGTCCCCGACCTGTTATTGCGCAACGAGCGCGACCACGGGGACCTCCCGGCGCTCTCCTGGGGCACCGGCCGGGGCGGCCGCACCACGCTCAGCTGGGCCGAGGTCCGCCACCGCGTCGCCGAGACGGCCGCCGGACTCGGCGCGCTGGGCGTCACCCCCGGCGAGCACGTCCTGCTGATGATGGGAAACCGCCCCGAGCACTGGCTCACCGATCTGGCCCTGATGCACCTGGGCGCGGTGCCCGTCTCCGTCTACGGCACCGCCTCGCCCGAGCAGATCGCTCATATCGTCCGGCACTCGCGGGCCCGCCTGGCCGTCCTCGGGGGAGCGGAGGAGCGTTCCCGCTGGGAACAGCTGCCGGCCTGCGGGCAGCAGGGTTCCGGACGGCTCCGGCTCGTGGTGGCCGACACGGACGCGGCGGGCCCGCACACCGCCTGGAGCACCCTGCCGCAGTTGCACGACTCCGCCGCCTTCGAACGGACATGGCGCGGAGTGCGCCCCGAGGACCCGGTGACCGTCGTCTACACCTCCGGCACCACCGGCGACCCCAAGGGCGTGGTGATCAGCCACCGGAACGTGATCCTCAACGGCATCGCACTCGACGGGATCGCCGAACTGCCCGACCACGTCGACCACATCTGCTACCTGCCCTTCGCGCACATCGCCGAGCGGATGCTCGGCATCTACCTGCCGGTGCTGCGCGCCGGACACGTCCACCTGTGCCCCGACCCCGACCGGGTCGCCGCCCTGGTACGGGAGTTGCGACCGGCGCAGTTCTTCGGGGTGCCGCGGGTGTGGGAGAAGCTGGCCGCGGCCGTCCGCGCGGCGCTGGAGGCGCTGCCCGCGGAGCGGCGGGCCGCGGTTCAGGACGCCGCACGGGTGGCCCGCGCCCAGGTGCGCTGCCGTGAGCGGGGCCACGACCCCGACCCGCAGCTGGCGGCGGCCTACGAGAAGGCCCGGCACGAGGTCCTGCGGCCGCTGCTGGCGCCGGTGGGTTTCGACCGGCTGGTCTGGACGGCCAGCGCCTCCGCCCCGCTGCCGCCGGACCTGCAGGACTTCTGGGCGGGCCTGGGAGTGGTGATCATGGACGCCTGGGGGCTGACGGAGACCACCGGGGCGCTCACTCTCAACGGGCCCGCGGCCTTCCGCCTCGGCTCGGTGGGCCGCCCGCTGGGCGGCACGGAGGTCCGCACCGCCGGGGACGGTGAGATCCTGGTGCGCGGCAGCACCCTCTTCGCGGGCTATCTGCGCCCCGACGGTTCGGTCCGGCCCGATACCGACGCGGACGGCTGGTTCGCCACCGGGGACGTCGGGCGCGTCGACGAGGACGGCTTCCTGTGGCTGACCGACCGCAAGAAGGAGATGATCGTCACCTCCACGGGCAAGAACGTCTCCCCGACCCTGGTGGAGAACGCGCTCAAGGAGCACCCGCTGGTGGGCCAGGCGATGGTGCACGGGGACGGCCGCTCCTATCTGGTCGCCCTCCTGGTGCTGGACGCCGAGGAGCTCCCCGCCTGGGCGGCCCGCAACGGTGTCGAGGTGCCGCCGGGCCGGGCTGCTGCACTCCCCGCCGTCCGCGCCGAGATCGACCGTGCCGTGGCCGCCGCCAACGCCCGGCTCAACCGCACCGAACAGGTCAAGCGCCACCACCTGCTGGAGCGGGAGTGGACCCCGCAGACCGGGGAGCTGACCCCCTCGCTCAAGCTGCGGCGGCAGGTCGTACGCGACCGTTTCCGGCAGGTCATCGACGGGCTGTACGAAGATCAGGTGTGAGAACCCCCCAGGTGTGGCGTGCCTCACCGGGTAGCCGGGTCCGCCAGGAGGTCGGGTGTTGTCCGCGATGACCTCGCCGGGTCGGCGACGGGGCCGCCCGACTCCGGCGCGGGGCGCTCTCAAGCAGTCCATGAGCTCGTCGAAGACGGTGGAGCCGTCGACGTTGCCGGGCGGACGGCGACGGTCGGGGACAGTCCCCGGCCGTCGGCGGCGAGACGGGCCTTGGTCGTCGGTCCGCCACAGGAGCGCCGAGGCCCCGGCGAGCCGCCTCTTGCCGGCGCGCCGGGCGCGGGTGGGCCGGACCGCGGTTGCCCGGCGCGGTGCGGGGACGCCTCTTGGCGCAGCCTGCTTCAGCCCAGCCGCACCGGCAGCTCGTGGAGTTCGTTCTGGGTGATCGCGGGTTTGTTGCGCAGCTCCGCCGGGTCGACGGCCAGCCGCAGTCCGGGGAAACGCTCGAAGAGGGCGGGAAGGGCGACGAGCGCCTCCAGCCGGGACAGCGGCGCGCCGGGGCAGACATGGGGCCCGTGCCCGAAAGAGAGGTGGCGTGCGGGCGTGCGGGTGAGGTCGAACCGCTCCGCGTCCGGCCCGTGCTGCTCCTCGTCCCGTCCGATGGCGCCGTAGGAGATGATCACTGCATCGCCCCGCGCCACCGTGGCGCCGCCGACCTCCAGGTCCTCGGTGGCGAAGCGGATCAGCACATGTGTGGTGGGCGCGTCCCAGCGCAGGGTCTCCTCGACGGCGGCCTCCCAGCCGACCTCGCCCGACCGGAGCAGGGCGAGCTGTTCCGGACGGGTGAGCAGCGCCCGTACCGCGCTCACCAGCAGGCTGATCGTGGTCTCGTGTCCGGCGGTGATCAGCACCTGCACGGTGGCGACCACCTCCTCGTCGCTGAGCGAGTCGCCTTCCTCCGCGGCCGCCAGCAGCGCGCTCGTCAGATCGTCGCCGGGCGACTCCCGCTTCCGGGCGACCTCGGCGCCGAAGAGCGCACCCAGCTCGGCGATGATGGCCGGGACTTGCTCGGCCGGGGTGACGCTGCTGAAGAAGCCGTCGAACAGCGTGCGCAGCCGCGGGATCCGCGTGGTGTCGATGCCCAGCAGATCGCCGATCACCGCCATCGGCAGCGGGTAGGCGAAGGCGGACTTGAGATCGACCCGGCCCTCCGCGTCGGCCGCCGCCTCCAGACCGTCCAGCAGCGTGCGGGTGATCTGCTCGATACGGGGCCGCAGCGCCGCAACCCGGCGCGGAGTGAGCGCCTGCGCGGTCAGCGCGCGCAGCCTGCGGTGTTCGGGCCCGTCGAAGGTGAGCATGCTGGGGCCCGGGTCGGCCAGCCCGATCAGCGGCCAGGTCGGTGGGATCTCCCCGCGCCGGTAGGCGGCCCAGTGGTCGATGTTCTTCACCAGCCTGCTGTCCGTCAGCAGCTTGCGGGCCTCCGCGTGCCGGGTCACCGCCCACACCCGTACCCCGCCGGGCAGCTCGACGGGAGCCAGCGGCCCCGCGGCGCGGAGCCGGGCGCCCTCGCCGGCCAGGTCGCCGACCAGCGGATCGAGCACGATCACCGGGTCGGTGGCATCCGCACGGTCGGCGCCTGGGTCCGAACCGGTTCCGGTGACGGGGCACGAAGTCATCCATGGCCTCCTGCGGCGCTGGTGGGAGTCGGGGTGAAGCGGGCCGGCAGCGCTGCCAGCCCGCGCAGGAACGGCGAAGCACGCCAGACCAAGGCCTGCGGGCTGACCGCCAGGTCCAGGTCGGGCAGCCGGTCCAGCAGCACCTCGATCCCGGTGCGCGCGATGCCCTCGGCGAGGTCCTGGGCCGGATAGGGGCAGCGGTGCTCGCCGTGCCCGAAGGAGAGGAAGGCGCTGTTGCCGCCGGTGAAGACCGTGCGGTCCGGGCGGATCTGGGGGTCGCCGTTGGCGGCGGCGAAACTGAGCATCAGCAGATCGCCCGCCGGGATGTGCCGGCCGGCCAGCCGGGTGTCGCGGGTGGTCCAGCGGCCCGCGATGTTCTGGGTGGGGGTGTCCTCCCACAGCACCTCGTTCATGGCCTCGGCGACGCTGTGCCGGCCGCCGGAGAGCGAGGCGGCGAACCGCTCGTCGGTGAGCATCAGCCGCAGGGAGTTGCCGATCCAGTCCGCGGTCGGCTGGTGGCCCGCGACGATGTTCACCATCATGTCCTCGAGGAGCTCCTCGAAGGTGAACTCGGGCGCGTGGTCGTGGTGCAGCATCCGGGAGGCGACCCCGGCGCCCGGTGCGGAGCGCCGGGCGGCCAGCAGGGAGTGCATGGCCGCCTGCACCCGGTCCCGGCCGCGCAGCGCCTCCGGCCCGCCGTCGACCAGCGCGTTGATGCTGGGCACCAGTTCGGCTCCGGCCTCGTCGGAGAAGCCGTAGAGCCGGGCGAGCACCAGCGCGGGCAGCACCTTGGCGTACTCGGCGATCAGGTCGGCCGAGCCGCGTGCGCAGATGCCGTCGATCAGCCGGTCGGCGAACCGCTCGGCGTGGTTGCGCAGTTCGAACGGGTCGACCGCGGCCAGCGCGTCGCCGACCAGGGCCGCGCGGCGCCGGTGCCGCTCGCCGACGGTGTAGAGGATCGACGGCTGCTTGCCGACCATCGGCAGCAGCGGCCAGTCCGGGGGAATGTTCGGCCACTGGTTCCACAGCCCGGAGTCCCGGCTGAAGAGGGCCGGTTCGGAGGTGACCCGGTGCAGTTCACGGTAGCCGAGCACCAGCCAGCAGGGGACATCTCCCGGCAGCAGGACCGGGGCGAGGGGCCCGTGCTGCTCGTACATCTCGCGGTAGAGCCGCGCCCGGTCCTCGTTCTGGAAGCGCTGCCCCAGCAGCGGGACGGCGCCGGAGTCCGGATGGGCGGGACAGCCGGGCGGGGGCGCGGAGGCGGCGCCGGGGGGCTGGGGCGGTGTCACGGGGTGTTCTCCGGGGCGGAACGCGCGGTGGACAGGTCGTAGAGGTGGTTCACGAGAGCGAGCAGCACGTTCTTGCTGGATTCGCGGGACCGCGCGTCGCAGTCGAGGAGCGGGATCCCGGCGGGCAGGTCGAGAGCCTCGCGTACCTGATCGGTCGTGTGCGGGGGACCGCCGAAGTCGTTCCGCGCGACGATGAACGGGGTGCCGTGCGCCTCCAGCCGGTCGATGGCGTACCAGGAGTCCTCCAGTCGCCGGGTGTCCACCAGGACGACGGCGCCCAGGGTGCCGGCGAAGAGGCGGTCCCACAGGAACCAGAACCGCTCCTGCCCCGGCGCTCCGAACAGGTAGAGCACCGTCTCGTCGTCCAGGCTGATACGGCCGAAGTCGAAGGCGATCGTGGTGGTCGTCTTGCCCCGGACGGCGGCGAGGTCGTCGACGCCCTCCCCGGCGCGGGTCATGGTCTCCTCGGTGTTCAGCGGCCGGATGTCGCTGACGGCTCGCACCATGGTGGTCTTGCCCACGCCGAAGCCGCCGACGACCACGATCTTCAGGCCCTGGGCCGCGGTGCTGAGCAGCGGCGGGCGGGCCTCGGCGCCCGCTGCCGGCGCGGGGTTCGCTTCAGATGTTGCGGAGTCCAACGAGCACCTGCTTCAGAATGTCGGGGTCGGGCAGTGCGTCAGCGGTGCGGGCGCGCCGCGGATGGCGCGCGGTGATCCTCCCCTGGGAGAGGAGGTCGCCCAGCAGGATGCGGACGACACTCACCGGCAGGCCCAGATCGGCGGCCAGTTCCACGACTGCCGTGGGGAAGCGGCAGATGCGCAGGATCGCGGCGTGCTCCGACTGCATGCCGCGCGCCGGAGCGCACTCGCTGACCACGAGCGTCACCAGGTCGAAGGTCTCGGCTCCGGCCGCCGAGCGGCTGCGCCCGGCGGTCACGGTGTACAGCCGGTCCGGGTCCTCGTCCCGGCCCGGCCGGGTCATACGTCTCCGCCTCCGCGGCCGTCGTCCTCCCCGTCCGGCCGGCGCGGCGGAGCACTGAGGTGTTCGCTGAGCTGTTCGATCAGTTCGTTCATGTTGTGGCCGATGAGGCCGACATCGGAGTCCTCCTCGGCGACGACCGCCAGATGGGCGCCGTCGCCCGCCTCCACGACGAACAGGATGCCGCCGTAGAACTCGGCCATCGCCTGCCGGACTCCGCCGCGGCCGTCGCCGAACTCCACGGAGGCACCGTGCGACAGGCTCTGGATGCCGGCCGAGATGGCCGCGAGCTGGTCGGCCTGGTCGACGGAGAGCTCGGGTGTGCGGCACAGCTTGAGTCCGTCGCGGGAGAGCACGAGGGCGTGCCGGGCGCCCGGTGTGCGCTCCAGGAGGCTTTCCAGCAGCCAGTCGAGCTTGTCGTCAGTGATCATTCGGTGTCGTCCTCCGAGAGGGAAGAGGAGCGGGTGGGGGAGGAGTCGGACGGCCGGGAGCGCCGGCCGGTGTCTTCGGTGCCGGTGCCCTGGACGGCTCGCCGGAAGTCGCCGAACCGGGCGCCGGAGGGGCGTCTGGTGCCATGGGCCGCAGCGGGGCCGTCCGCGGTCTCCCCGGCGGTGGTCGTCTCCCGCTGTTCCGCGCCGGGTGCGGGTTCCGGGAGTCGCGAGGAGGTGGCCGAGGCACGGGCGACGGCGGCCAGGGTCTGCCCGCGCCGCCGCTTGGGCAGTCCGCTCTCGCCGAACTCCTGGGGCGGCGGTGCCGGAGTCGTCGGGGCGGCGTCCTCCCGCCGGTCGTGGCCCGGGGAGCGCCGCACGTCCGAGCCGGCCGGCTCCGGTGGGCGGGAGTGGACCGCCGCCGTGCCGTTCTGACGCCGGGCCGTAGGGCGTGCGGGGCTCCGCTCCGCGTGGGGCACGGGCGGGACCGCGGCGGCCGGGGCCGGCACCTCGGGGGGCTCCTCGTGGCGCGGTTCGGTCACCAACTCGTGCGGGACGCGCAGGAGTACGCCCGTGCCGCCGTGCGCGGAGGGGCGGAAGGAGACCTGCAGGCCGTGCTTGCGCGCCAGCCGCCCGACCACGGCCAGACCGAGCCGGGTGCCGGAGAGCGTGGTCAGGTCGCCGTGCTCGCCGGAGACGGCCTGCTCGGCCCGGCGCAGCGCGACGTCGCCCATCACCAGCCCGCCGTCCTCGACGGTGATGACGATTCCGGCGGCCACCTCCTCGACGTAGACGTGCACTTCGGAGGTGGGTGGTGAGAAGTTGGCCGCGTTGTCCATCAGTTCGGCCAGCGCGTGCATCACGCCTTCGGCCGCGTGACCCGCGACTGCGGCCTCGCTCGTGGAGTGCAGCCGCACCCGCTGGTAGCCGCTGATCCGGCCCATCGCGCCGCGCAGCACGGACTCCATCACGATCGGTTTGGCCCAGCGGCGGCCGGAGCGCGCGCCGGTCAATACGGCGAGCGAGTCGGCGATCCGGCCCGTCTGCGCGTTCCGGTGGTCGAGGTGCAGCAGATCGCCCAGCACGTCCTCGTCCGCGTGCCGGTGCTCCATCTCCCGCAGGTCGGCGGCCATGCTGGTGGCCAGTGCCTGTACCCGGCCCGCGGCGTTGGCGCAGGCCGACATCGCCGCTGCCCGCAGGGTCTCGCCCCGGTGGACCTCGTGCGCCAGGGCTGCCAGTACCCGGCGCTGCGCTTCGGAGGCCACCGGGGGCGTCTCGGCCAGCGCGGTCTCTGCCGAGGCGCCGCGGCGCAGCCGCTGCACGACGCCGGGGACCGTCGTGTCCGCGAAGCGGGCCTCGGCCGCGTCCCGTTCGGCCGCCTCGGCCCGAGCGGCTGCCACCTGGGCGCGCAGCGAGCGGCTGGTGAGCCGGGCGTGCACCGCGACCGCGACCGCCGTGCACAGCACAGCCCCCGCCGCGCCGGTGCCCCAGGCGACCGCGGTACGCGCGGTGTCGGCGCAGGTCTGGACGGTGATCAGGCAGGCGGCGCCGACGACCGCGACGGAGACCAGCAGGGCCAGTGCCGTGCCTTTGGCGGCCCCGCGACCGGCCGGGACCGTCGGGGCGCCGCCGGCGGTCGGCCCGGATGGGTCGACCGCCGTTCCGTCCGCGGCGGAGGCCGGAGGCGGTGGTATCTCGGGGGAGGTCATCAATCAGGTCCTAGGGAACGGAACCGGGCAGAGGCGAGAGCTTAGCCGCAGCCCTCCGATCAACGTCGCACCAATATAAGTCAGTTAGTGATCAGTAGGTAACACTGGGGTGTTCTGCCGCGGGGCATCCGCGACCGGTTCCGGCCCGCCGTACCGTTCGCCGCGCCGGGTTCCGCACCCCGCGCCGCGCCGGAACCGGAGGCCGCAGAGCGTCGTGCGGGCCCCGGAGGCATCATGAGAAGCGTGCAGACGAGCGAGGAACGACAGCCAGTGCGCACCGGGCCGGAGCCTCCGCCCCCGGACGGCATCCTGTGGGACGTGGTCGGCGAGGTCCGCCAGCTCCTGATGCTGCCCGCCGCGCTCACCCTGCAGGTCGCCCACCCCGCCGTGGGCGCCGGAGTGGACGAGCACTCCGTCTTCCGCACCGATCCCTGGGGCCGCGGGGAGCGCTCGCTGGGCAGCTTCCTGCTGTGGGTCTACGGCGGCGAGGAGGGGCTCGCGGAAGGACGCAGACTGCGTGAGCTGCACAAACACATCCAGGGCGTCGACGCGCACGGCCGCCCCTACCACGCGCTGACCCCCGCCTACTACGCGTGGGTGCACGCCACCGGCTTCCCCACCTACCGGCACGCGCAGCGCTACCTCGGCCGCCGCCCCTACACCGACGCCGAGGAGCGGCAGCTGTACGCCGAGTGGCTCCAGGTCGGCCGGGTGCTGGGGATCCACGAGCGGGACATGCCGCAGACGCGGGAGGAGTTCTGGCCCTACTGGCACCGAATGCTGGCCGAGGAGATCGAACCCACCCGGGTGGTCCGCGAGCTCACCTCGCTGAACACCGACATCCCGCCGCCGCCCTGGGGGCCGCGGCCCGTGCGGTGGACCGTCCGTGCGGTGTGGCCGCTGGTCGTTCCCGGGTTCGCCCGGCTCCGCCGCTTCCTGACCGTGGGACTGATGCCGCCCGAGGCACGCCAGGTCCTGGGGCTGCCCTGGACCTCGCGGCAGGAGCGGCGGCTGCGCCGCCTGGGCCGGGTGCTCGCCCGGACGCTTCCGCTCCTCCCGGAGCGCCTCCGCTACCTGCCCTACGCCCGCCGTGCCCGCGCGCAGCGCCGCTGACCTCGTGCCGGGGCGGCCCGGCTGCGAGGCGGCCCGGCCGGAGGACGGCCCGCACAGGCAGCGCCCGGCCCTCCCGCCCGCGGTGGCGCGGACGAGGGGCCGGGCGCTCCGTCGGGGACCGTCCCGCCGGGCGGAGCACCGGAGGAGTGCGCCGGGTCAGCGGCGCGGATGGTCCGCCGTGTGGATCTGCTTCCAGGAGCGGGGGCGCTCCGGAGCGCGGCCGGCGGTGAAGGCCGACGCGGGTGCGGCAGGCTTCGAGGGCTGGTACAGCCAGGTGTCGAAGAGTCCGGCCAGCGGCTTGCCGGACACCTTCTCCGCGTAGGCGACGAAGTCGCCCACCTCGGCGTTGCCGCCCCGGTGCGCCTTCGGCCAGCCCTTCAGCAGGGCGAGGAAGTCCTTGTCGCCGATCCTGTTGCGCAGCGCCTGCAGGGCCATGGCGCCGCGGTCGTAGACCGCCCGGTGGAACTGGTTGTCGGGGCCGGGGTCGCCCGGCGCGACCTTCCAGAAGGGGTCGTCCGCGGGGTGCGAGGCGTAGGCGTAGTCGGCCAACTCCTGTGCGGTGCCCTCACCCTGGTCCTCGGACCAGAGCCACTGCGCATACCGCGCGAACCCCTCGTTGAGCCAGATGTCCTTCCAGCCCTTCACCGAGACGCTGTCCCCGTACCACTGGTGGGCCATCTCGTGCACGACCACGGAGGTGTTGGAGCCGTCCGCGAAGTCGTCGGGGCTGTAGAAGGGGCGGGTCTGGGTCTCCAGCGCGAAGGTCGTGTCCGTGTTGGGCACATAGCCGCCCAGCGCGTCGAACGGGTAACTGCCGAAGTAGCCCTCCAGCCACTCGGTCAGCTCGGCCGTCCGCTCGACGCTGGCCCGTGCCGCGCCCTCGTGCTCGCCCAGGTCCTTGCTGTAGGCGTTGATGACGGGCAGCCCGGAGTCGGTCTCGGACGTCGTGATGTCGAACCTGCCGACCGCCAGAGTGGCCAGATAGGTGGCCTGCGGGGCGCGGGAGCGCCAGTTGAAGCGCGTCCAGCCGGCCCGGGTGCGCTGCGACTGGAGGGTGCCGTTGCTGAGGGCCTGGGTGCCTTCGGGGACGGCGACGCTGACGTCGTAGCTCGCCTTGTCGGTCGGATGGTCGTTGCTGGGGAACCACCACCACGCGGACTCGGGCTCGTTGGCCGCGACTCCGCCGTCCGGGGTGCGGTGCCAGGAGGTGAAACCGTCCACCTTCACCTTGGAGGGCGTCCCGTGGTAGCGGACCACGACGGTCGCCTTCTCGCCCTCGGTGAGCGGCTCGGCCGGGGTGATGCGCAGCTCGTGCGCCCCGGCGGTGCCGAAACGGGCCTTCTTCCCGTTCACCCGCACCTCGGTGACGTCCAGCGCGAAGTCCAGGTTGAACCGGGACAGGTCCTGCCGGGCGGTGGCCAGCAGGGTGGCGGTGCCCGCCAGTTCGTCCGTCTTCGGCCGGTAGGTGAGCCGAAGGTCGTAGTGGGAGACGTCGTAGCCGCCGTTCCCGTAGTCCGGGTAGTAGGGGTCGCCCGCGCCCGGTGCTCCCGGAGTCGGTTCGGCCGCCGAGGCCGGGGCCGCGAGCAGCAGCAGGGCCGCCGCTGCCGCACCCGGGACGATCAGTCTGTGGCGCACGAGTCCTCCAACTCATATGCGACAGGGGTCACTTCTTCCGAAACGTGTGTACTCCCGTGTCACATTGCATGTCCACAGCAACCAGCGTCATCCAGCCGCACCCGAGAACACCGTCCCCGCGCGGTCGCCGTTCCGGTGCGCGTACGTCATCCGCCCGCTTCGGGCGGCCCCACCAGCCGGGCGGCGTCCACCGCGCACCCCCACGAGACGGTGACACCAGCGCCGCCGTGCCCGTAGTTGTGCACGCACAGCGCGGTGCCGCCCCGCCCGTCGGAAATCCGCTCCGCCTCCAGCCGGACCCGGGGCCGGAACGGCCGCAGCCCCACCCGGTGTTCGAGCACCCTGGCCTGCGCCACCTCCGGGTGGACGGTGGCGCACCGGCGTACGATCTCCGCCGCCGTCGCCGGATCCGGCTCCCGCTCCTCGGCACCGTCCTCGGCCGTGCCGCCGAGTACCAGGCCGTAGGGCTGCGGCAGGAGGTACGTCGTCTCCCGGGCGCCGGCGCCCGCGGCGACATACCACTCCGCGACACCCGGGTTCTCCACCACGAGGATCTGGCCGCGCACCGGCCGCACCTGGGGGTCGGGCACCAGCTCGCGGGCGCCGAGCCCACTGCAGTTCACCACCGCGGGAGCTTCGGCCGCCGCCTCGGCGAGCGAACCGGCCGCACGCTGCTCCCAGCGCCCGCCCGCCGCCTCCAGACGGCCCCTCAGAAAACGGAGATAGCTGCCCATGTCGACCAGCGGAGCGCGGGGCGGCGTACCGGTCAGCGCGCTCCACTCCGCGGGCGGCGTGCTGTCCGGCATGCGCCCCCGGACCAGCCGCACCCCGGTGGCCGGCGGCTGCTCGGCGAGCCAGGAGAAGTGCCGGAAGGAGCGGACCGCCCAGTCCAGGGCCTGCCGCTCCGGTGCGATCCGGTACGGCCAGATCAGGCCGCCGGCCACCGCCGAGGTCGTCCCCTCCGGCGGGCTCGGACTCCACACGCGCACATCCGATCCACGCTCAGCCAGGACCACCGCCGTGGTCAGCCCGATGACTCCGCCGCCGAGGACGACCACGCCCCCGGTCCGTCGTGTGCTGCCCGCTGCCGTCCCCGTCACCCCGGTCATGCCGCGACACTACGGTGCCGGACACCGGCAGGTCACCGGCTCAGCGCCGTCAGCAGGGCCAGCGGGGCGGCCGCCGCCCAGGCACGCGGCGCACCTCCGTGCGGCGAGGGCACCGGCTCCGGCACGTCCTCGCGGGCGTAGCCGGCCAGCACCTGCGGCAACCGGTGGCCGCTCCGCTCGGCGGCGGCCAGCAGCCCGTCCGCGAGGCGCGCCGCCTCGGCCCGCAGGCTGTAGCGGGCCAGACCGAGTGCGATCAGCGCGTTGTCCTGCGGCTGGATGCCGCCGCGATGGCAGGAGAGCGGATGGTAGGCGGCCTGTCCGGCGGCCAGGGTGCGTACCCCCCACCCGGAGAAGAAGTCCGCCTCCAGCAGTCGCCGCCCCACCGTCTCGCCCCGGCGCTGCCCCAGGATGCCCGACCAGAGCAGATGCCCCGCGTCGGAGGCGAGCGCATCCACTTTCCGGCCCGACTCCTCCAGCGCGAGCGGCGGGAAGCCGCGCTCGGGCAGCCAGAAGTCGGCGCCGAAGCGCTCCCGCAGCCCCGCGGCGGCCCGCTCCAGCGAGCCGGCGAAGCCCGGGTCGCCCCAGACCGTACGGGCGAGCTCGGCGGTGCGGCACAGCGCGTCGTACGCGTACCCCTGCACCTCGGCCACCAGCACGGCACCGGTCGGCAGGGTGCCGTCGGCCGCGCAGATCGCGCCGGGCGAGTCCTTCCAGCTCCGGTCGCCCCCTCCGCCCTCGCCGGGCCGGCAGGCCAGATAGCCCAGGTCCGCCAGCCCGCCCCGGTCGAACATCCACCGCACCGCGGCCCGCGCCTGCGGCTCCAGCCGGCGGGCGAGTTCCGCTCCCGCGGCCCCCCGCTGCTCCGCGTAGGCGCCGAGGAGGACGAGGAAGAGCGGGGTGGAGTCGACGGAGCCGTAGGAACGCTCGTGCGGCAGCTGCCCGAAGGCGGTCAGCTCACCGTGCCGCAGCTCGTGGAGGATCTTCCCCGGCTCGGCGATCCGCCCCGGCTCCGCCTCGCCGTCCTGGGTGGCCGCCAGCGCGAGCAGCGTGGCCTCGGCGAGCAACGGGCGGTAGGGCAGTGTGAAGAAGGACGTCAGGAGCGAGTCACGGCCGAACAGGGTCAGATACCAGGGTGCTCCGGCACCCGGCACGCGCAGCGGGGCACCGTCCGACCCGGGGACGGTGACGCAGAGTCCGGCCAGGTCCGCGAGCCCCTGTTCGCAGGCGCGGGCCAGCTCCGGCCGACCGGTACGCAGACCGGGACGGGGCTCGGCGGTGGCGAACGCGTGCCGTGCGGCGGCCAGTTCGGACCGCACGGTGGCCGGGTCCGGTGCCTCGGCCGGGCCGGGGGCTGTCGCGTCCGGAGCACCGTGCGGCAGTGTCCGTACGCACAGCCGCAGCTCGACCGCCGCGTGCGGGGCCGGTTCCAGGAGCCAGCTCAGCCTGCGGGCCGTTCCGTCGGGCCCGGCGCCGTCCGTGCCCTCGGCGCCTGCCGCGGCGGCGGTCTCGGCGGGCGCGGGATCGGCGGTGACGACCGTACGGGTGTGCCAGTTCGTGCCCCGCCGGTAGTGGAACTCGACGCCGTCGGGGCGGGCGACGGTGCTCCGCGCCCGGTGCGGCTTGGTGAACTCCTGCCGCGACGAGCGCAGCTCCCTCTGGTCGGCGAAGTCGGCGTCCACGGTCAGGCTCACCCGTAT
Organism: Streptomyces sp. NPDC006925; assembly: GCF_042869575.1. Lineage (NCBI taxonomy): Bacteria > Bacillati > Actinomycetota > Actinomycetes > Kitasatosporales > Streptomycetaceae > Streptomyces > Streptomyces sp. NPDC006925. Next base: position 292,088 of record NZ_JBIAGB010000003.1, on the reverse strand, counting down.
CGGGGCGGCCGTGCCCTGATTGCTGACGACGCGTATCCGCTCGGTCAGCGCACCGTCCACCACGGCCTGCTCACGGAAGACCGTGCAGGCGGGCGGGGCCTCGCGGGTTCCGTGCGGGGTGAGGACGACCGCACCGCCATCGGCGCTCCCTTCCGGTTCCGCGAGTCCGTCCGCCGCGGCGGTCGGGAGGCGGTGGCCGTCGTCCCGCGCCGGCACGAGCACGGTGGGGGCGGCGCCGTCCAGCGTCAGCTGCCAGCGGCTCAGATGGCGGGTGTCCCGGCGGAAGAGCCCGTCCGCCGGCAGCGCTCCCATGGGCCCGGCGATGTCCCCGGAAGCGGCCAGTACCGCGAAGGTCCCGTCGTGCACGAGCAGCCGGTGCTCGATCGCCGTCATGGGGTCACGGTCCCTTCTCGGACGGGGGAACGGGCGAGGGCGCGGGTACGGGCGCGCGGGCCGCGGCGCCCTGTCCCGGGGCGGTGCCCTGGGCATTCGCGGCGTCCGCGGCGTCCGCGTCCCCTCCGAGCAGGTCCAGGGCGAGTGCGGCCGTCCAGCTGAAGTCACGGGCGCCGTGCCCCTGCCCGGTGTACGGGTCGAGGTACTCCGCGAAGCCACTGGCCGCCGCGGCGTGCAGCACCTCTGCGCGCAGCACGTCGGCCCGCGCGTGCTCACCGTGCTCCCGGAGCCCGCGCTCCAGCAGCCAGTTGACGTTGAACCAGGCCGGGCCCCGCCAGTAGCGGTTCCGGTCGAAGGACGCACCGCGCAGGTCGTAGCTGGGCAGCAGCCGCACCCGGGTGCCCAGTCCGAAGTGGTCGCCCTCGGCGGTGCTCAGCAGTGTCTCGACCAGAGGCCGGGGCAGGCCGGGCGCCACCAGCGGCAGCAGCCCCGCGGCACTGCGCTCGGGCACCAGCGCGCCGCCGTGCCCGTCGCGGCCCGAAGCCGCCCCGGCCCGCAGATCGCGGCAGTGGAACTGTCCGGTCCGGGGCGACCACAGCCGCTCCACCAGCGCCTCCGTGCGGGCCGCGGCGCGCCTGCGGTGGAGCGCGGCGTCGCCGTGCAGCTCCTCCGCGATCCGGGCCAGCGCGTACTCGGAGGCGATGAGCAGGGCGTTGAACCCCGGGTCCTCCACGGCGAAGGGGTGGGCAGCCGCCGCGTCGCGGTAGCCGTGCTCGCGGTACTCGGCGGCCAGCCGGACATAGCGTCCGTAGTCCAGGTCGGTGGGCCGGTCTCCCGCCGCGCCGTGCGCCAGGTCGGCGCGGCGGAACGACGCCGGGTCCGCCGGCTCGATCCGGGCCAGCGGCCCGTCCCAGCACGGGCTGTTGTCCATGCCCGGTTCCCAGGGGTGCACCGCGGCGGCCAGCCCGCCTCCGCCCAGATCCCGGTGCTCGGCGAGGTAGCGGTGCCAGGCCGCGAGCCGCGGGTACACCCCGGCCAGGAAGCCGCGCCGGGCCGAGGCGCACGGGTCGGTGCGGTGCACCAGCCAGGCGGCCAGCGCGTGCACGGGCGGCTGCACCACACCGGAGGTCTCGACCGCACGCGGCGCCCCGGCGGCGGCACCCGCCGAGGAGGAGCGCCAGAAGTCGGGGCTGGGGAAGTAGGCGTCGAGCGGCACCGCGGGATGGAAGACGATGTGCGGGACGCGTCCGTCACCCCACTGCGCGGCCAGCAGTGTCTCCAGTTCCTGCTGCGCCCGCACCGGGGAGAGGTGGCGCAGCCCGATGGCGATGAACGCCGAGTCCCAGCTCCACTGGTGCGGATACAGCGCGCGGGAGGGCACGGTGGAGGTGCCGTTCCGGTTGGCGAGCAGTACCCGGCAGGCGGAGCGGCGCAGTCCGCGGTGTTCCGTCTGCCGCGGCGGGGTGGTGGCGCGGGCGCGTGCGGCGGCGGGGCCGACACCGGTCGACGGCAGTGGAGGGGTCACCGCGCCACCCCGCCGGGACGGGCGGTACCGCCCGCCGGGGTGCGTCCGCCCGGCGTCCTCCGCCCGCCGGGAAGCGCCTCCCGCCCGCCGCCCGGAAGCGGTCGCTCCCGGCAGGCCGTCCTGACCATGCTCCGCCCTTCGCGCTCTCGCGGTGGCCGCCTACGCGGCATATGTCCGGCACTCGGGCCCCTGCGCGTGCTCTTCCGCTTCCGCCGCTGCCACGGCGCGAGCCGCCGGGACTCCGTGAGTTTCGTCGAAGATACCTGGTAGTTACGTCTTGTGAACAGACATAACTGACGATGAGATGTGTCACTCGCGGTCGAAACCAGGACCCGGACCAGGCTGCCGAACCCCGCGCGAGCTGTGCCGACGTCCGCGGGGGATGCGGGCGCCGGACCCTAGGCGCGACGCCGGACCCGAGGTACGACGCCGGACCCGAGGCGGCGGTCGGCACCGGATCCGGGACCCGGCGGGCCGGTGCCCACAGCCGGCGGGTGCCGACGGCGCCGGGGCCGCTGAGCGGCGCTGATGGCAGGATGCGGTGGTACCCCGACCGTCCCCGTCGTCCTGCCGTTCCCGCCGCCGGGCGCCGCTGACCGCGGACCGGCGACCGCGGACGAGAGCGGACGAGAGCTGAGGAGAGCATGACCGGCACCACCGGCAACCAGTCGAGCGCGGGCCACCTGCTGCGGCTCATCCGGGACGGCCGGGCCACCACCCGCGGCGCCCTCCAGCAGGTCACCGGGCTGTCCAGGTCCACCGTCGGCCACCGGCTCGACCAGCTCTTCGCCGCGGGCTGGCTGCGCGAGGGCGAGCCGGCGCCCGAGCCCGGCTCCACCGGCGGTCGGCCCTCGACGCGGCTGGAATTCGACGCCGGGCACGCCGTGGTCCTCGCAGCCGACCTCGGTACCCGGCACGCCACCGCGGGCCTGCTCGACCTCGCCGGGAACGTGCTGGCCCACACCTCCGGCCCGATGCTCGTCGGCGACGGACCCGAGACGGTGCTCGACCGGCTGGCGCGGTGGTTCGCCGCGCTGCTCGCCGAGCACGGCACGGACCCGGCCCGCGTCTGCGGCATCGGCCTGTCGGTACCCGGCCCGGTCGACGTCGACTCCGGAGTGGTCGTCCAGCCGCCGATCATGCCCGGCTGGGACGGCTGTCCGCTGCCCGACCGGATGCGGGCCGCCTACACGGCCCACGTGCGGTCCGCGGCGCCTCCGGCCGTCCTCGTCGACAACGACGCCAACCTCATGGCCTACGCCGAACAGCGCGCCGGCTACCCCGACTGCGCGGCGTTCCTGCTGGTCAAGGTCGCCACCGGGATCGGCGCCGGCGTCGTCGTCGACGGGCAGCCCTACCGGGGCACGGACGGCGGCGCGGGCGACATCGGGCACATCCGGCTGCACGACTTCCCCGACGCGCTGTGCATGTGCGGCAACCACGGCTGCCTCGCCGCCGTCGCCAGCGGCCGGGCGCTGGCCGAACAGCTCACCGCCGCCGGGGTGCCCACCACCTCCGGCTCCGGCGTCCGCGACCACCTCGCCGCCGGCCGCCCGGAGGCGGTGCGGCTGGCCCGGGACGCCGGACGGCTGGTGGGGGAGGTGCTGGTCACGGTGGTCACCCTGCTCAACCCCGGGGTGCTGATGATCGCCGGTGACCTGGCGGGCACCCCGTTCGTGACCGGCGTACGGGAACTGCTCTACCAGCGCGCCATGCCCCGTACGACCGCGCACCTGAACGTGGTCACCTCCCGGCTCGGCGAGCGCGCGGGCCTGACCGGTGCCGCGGCGCTGGTCGTCGAGGACCGCTACGCCCCCGCCCGGGCCGACGCCCGCCTGGCCGCCCTGGCCGGCTGAGCCCGCCGGTCAGTCGCCCTCCGCGGGAAGGAGGCCGAGTTCCTGCGGAGCGGCCTCCAGCAGCGTGCCGTCCCGCAGCCCCAGCCAGCGGGTGATGCCCAGTTCCTCCAGGAACGGGAGGTCGTGGCTGGCGATCAGCAGAGCACCCTCGTACGCCGTCAGCGCGTCCCGCAACTGCCGCACGCTGGACTCGTCCAGATTGTTGGTCGGCTCGTCCAGCATCAGCAACTGGGGCGCCGGATCCGCCAGCAGGACGGCGGCGAGCGCGGCCCGGAAGCGCTCGCCGCCCGAGAGCGTGCCCACCGCGCGGTCGGCCCGCTTGCCGCGCAGCAGGAACCGCGCGAGCCGGGCGCGGATCTGCTGGTTGGTGGCCTGCGGCGCCGAACGCGCGACGTTCTCCACGACGGACAGCCGGTCGTCGAGCACGGTCAGCCGCTGCGGCAGGTAGCGCAGCGGCACATGCGTGTGCACCTCGCCCGCGACGGGCGGGAGCTGCCCGGCCAGGGTCCGCAGCAGCGTCGTCTTGCCCGCACCGTTCGGCCCGACGAGCGCCATCCGGTCCGGCCCGTGCACGTCGAGGTCGACCCGGGGGCCGTGCCGCAGCTCCACCTCCCGCAGCTCGAGGACCCGCCGTCCGCGCGGCACCGCGGTCGAGGGCAGGTCGACGCGGATCGCCGAGTCGTCCCGAACCCGCTCGGACGCCTCCTCCAACTGCTGCCGCGCCTCGTCCAGCCGCTGCTCGTGCAGCAGGCGGTGCTTTCCCGCCGTCTCCTGCGCCTGCCGCTTGCGGGCGCCCAGCAGGATCTTCGGTTCGCTCCCGGCCGCGGCCTGCTTGCTGCCGTACTGCGCCCGCCGGGCCAGCTTCATCCGCGCCTCGGCCAGCTCCCGGCGCTGGCGCCGCACATCGGTCTCGGCTGCACGCACCATCCGCTCGGCCGCCTGCTGTTCGGCGGCGACAGCGGCCTCGTACGCCTCCAGATCGCCGCCGTACCAGGTCACCTCACCGCCGCGCAGGTCGGCGATCCGGTCGACCAGCGACAGCAGTTCGCGGTCGTGGCTGACCACGACGAGCACGCCCCGGAACGAGGAGACCGCCTCGTGCAGCCGGCGGCGGGCCGTCCGGTCGAGGTTGTTGGTCGGCTCGTCCAGCAGCAGGACGTCCGGCCCGGCCAGTAGCAGGGCGGCCAGCCGCAGCAGTACCGACTCGCCGCCGGACATCTCACCGATGGTGTGGTCGAGCCCGATGTGGCTCAGGCCGAGCTGGTCCAGCGTCGCCCGGGCACGCTCCTCGACGTCCCAGTCGTCGCCGACGGCGGCGAACTGCTCCTCGCCCACGTCTCCCGACTCGATGGCGTGCAGCGCGGCGCGGGCGCGGGCGACCCCCAGGGCCTCGTCCACCCGCAGGGAGGTGTCCAGGGTGAGGTTCTGCGGCAGGTAGCCCACCTCGCCCCGGACCGTGACGTTTCCCGCGTCCGGCCGCAGTTCACCCGCCAGCAGCCGCAGCAGGGTGGACTTCCCGGTGCCGTTGAGCCCGATCAGGCCGGTGCGCCCGGGGCCGACGGACAGGTCGAAATCGGTCAGCAGCGGAGTGCCGTCCGGCCAGGAGAAGGTCAGCCGGGAGCAGATGAGGGAAGGTGCGGAAGTGGTCACAGGGGCCTCCTGGTCGCATCACGGTGGGGATGAGCAACATGGAGACACCGGGCCCGGACGGATACACCGGGACGGGGATCAGAAGAGGAGAGGGGCAGCAGTCGGCCGACTCGCTTCCGAGGTCGCACTCGTGGCACACAGACAGGGCACACGGTGTCTCAGACCTCAGATACGCAACGGCCTCTCCTCACGGCGACAACAGAACCGCCCAAGACGCTACGTTCCCGCTTCCGGTGCCGCAAGCCTTTTTCCGCGCGCCACGATGTGCTGTGCTGCGGGCATGGTCCGTACCAGTGAGCCCAGTCCCGCTTCCGGTCCGAGCCGGCTCCCCACGGTTCCGCTCCGGCCGCTGGACGTCCCCGCCCCGCAGGCGCAGGAGCGTGCCAGGTCGTTCCACGAGATCATGGCGCGCCGCCGCACCGTCCGTGACTTCGACGACCGGCCGGTGCCCGACGGAGTCCTGGAGTGGGCGGTCCGCACCGCCGCGACCGCCCCCAGCGGGGCGCACGTCCAGCCCTGGCGGTTCGTCGTCCTCACCGACCCCGAGCGCAAGCGGCGGCTGCGCGCCGCCGCCGAGGAGGAGGAGCGCGCCTTCTACGGGCGCCGCGCCTCGGGCGAGTGGCTGGAGGCGCTCGCCCCGCTCGGCACCGACGAGCACAAGCCGTTCCTGGAGACCGCGCCCGCCGTCCTCGTCGTCTTCGAGGTGCACAAGGGACCGCACACCCCGCGCCCCTACTACACCAAGGAGTCCGTCGGCATCGCCGTCGGCTTCCTGCTCGCCTCACTCCACCAGGCGGGGCTGGCCACGCTCACCCACACACCCAGCCCGATGCGCTTCCTCAACGAGATCTGCGACCGCCCGGCCGAGGAGCGCGGCGCCTACGTCATCCCGGTCGGCTACCCGGCTCCCGGCGCCCGGGTACCCGACCTGGAGCGCAAGCAGTTGGACGAGGTGCTCGTGCGGTTGTGAGCACCCCGCCGCCCCCGCCGGGCGGTTGACCCGACATACTCCCAGCGCACAACAGTGACAACGGGAGCGTGCGATGAACAACGCGGTACGGGGGATCTCGGGCATGGCCTGCGCGAGCGGTCTGCTCCTCATGGTGGCGGGGTGCAGCGGCTCGGGGACGGGTGCGGCGGCATCCTCGGCCGGGCCGGCGGACAAGAAGGAGCACACGCCCGCGGCCGGCGTCGTCACCCGGGCACAGGCCGGGAAGCTCGTCGACCACTACGAGAAGGTGAACAACGAGGCCAACAAGAACTCCGATCCCCGGCTGCTCTCCACGGTGGAGGGCGGGGCGGTCTTCGAGCAGAGCAAGGCCACCTACAAGATGCAGAAGAACTGGACGGCAGCGGAGCGGGCCGACTACCGCAAGCCGTTCCACTACGTCGACCGGAAGTTCTACCTTCCTCGCAAGGGCACCGCCGACTGGTTCGCCATGGTGGCGTACTCCAAGAACACGGGCGAGAAGAAGAAGGGCAAGTACCCGGGTACCCTGATCATGGAGAAGCAGGGCGGCGACTGGAAGATGGTCGCCGGCAGCTACAGTCAGTCCACGTGGCTGCCGCGGCTCGCCGAGGACGAGAAGGGGTTCGCCGAGGCCGTCTCCGACACGTCCAAGAAGGCCGGGGCGCTTTCCCCCGACGCACTGTCCGGCAAACTGCTCGACCTCTACACCGAGCAGGGCTCCGCCCGGGGCGGATTCCGCACCTCGAAGACCACCGAGTCGCTCCGCAAGATTCCCGGCCGGCAGAACGAGTTGCTGAACCCGCACGGCGAGGCGGTGTTCAGCCGGGGCGAGCCGACACACGAGAAGATCCACGCGCTCCGCACCGAGGACGGCGGCGTGTTCGCCGTCTTCAGCACCGAGGTCCGCGAACACGACCGGGGCACACAGGTGACCGCCACCATCCACCCGTCCGACTCGATGAAGGTCTACGTGGGCGACACCTCGGCGCCCTCCTTCTTCGTGGACTGGCTGCACCTGTCGAGTGCCTACCTGCCACCCAAGGGCGATCCCAAGCTCCTCGGCACCGAATACGACATGACGGACGCCGCCGCGGGCTCCGGCCGGAACGGCCGCATGCCCGGCACCGGCAGCTGAGCCGCGCCCGCCGCCGTGGTGCGCCCGCCGTCCGCCGGAGCGCCCCGTACTCCCGCCGCATCTGCGGGAGCACGGGGCACCGGGTGGGTCAGGCCAGGCCCGCGCGGCGGAGCGCTTCGGCCATCTCGCTGTTGTTCGGCGCCGGCGCCGGCGCCGGGGCGCCCTGGCCCCGGCGCTTGCCGCCCGAGCCGCCCTTGGGCGAACCCTGCCGCTGCCGCGGGGCACCCGCGGGGGCCTTGCCGGAGCCGTCGCGGCGCCGGTCGCGGCCGCCGCGCCGCGCGCCTGCGCCCCCGCCCGTCCCGGGCTCGTCGTCCAGCCGCAGGGTGAGCGAGATCCGCTTCCGCGCCTCGTCGACCTCCAGCACCCGCACCCGGACGATGTCGCCGGGTTTGACCACGTCGCGCGGGTCCTTCACGAACGTCTTCGACATCGCCGAGACATGCACCAGGCCGTCCTGGTGCACCCCGACGTCCACGAAGGCGCCGAACGCCGCGACGTTGGTGACCACGCCCTCCAGCACCATGCCGGCGGAGAGGTCGCCGAGCTTCTCGACCCCCTCCTTGAAGCTCGCCGTGCGGAACGCGGGTCGCGGGTCGCGGCCCGGCTTCTCCAGCTCGCGCAGGATGTCGGTGACAGTGGGCAGTCCGAACGAGCCGTCCACGAACTCCTGCGGGTCGAGCGCCCGCAGCGCCTTCGCGTTGCCGATCAGCGACGGCACGTCGGTGCCCGCCCTGGCGACCATCCCGCGGACCACCGGATACGCCTCCGGGTGCACCGCTGAGGCGTCCAGCGGGTCGCCGCCGCGGATGCGCAGGAAGCCCGCGCACTGCTCGAACGCCTTGGGGCCGAGCCGGGAGACGTCCTTGAGCTCCTGGCGGCCCTTGAACGGGCCGTGCGAATCCCGGTGCGCCACGATGTTCTCGGCCAGCACCGAGCCGATCCCCGACACCCGGGAGAGCAGCGGAGCGGAAGCCGTGTTGACGTCCACCCCGACGCCGTTCACGCAGTCCTCCACCACGGCGTCCAGCGAGCGCGACAGCTTCATCTCGGACAGGTCGTGCTGGTACTGGCCCACGCCGATGGACTTCGGGTCGATCTTCACCAGCTCGGCCAGCGGATCCTGCAGCCGGCGGGCGATGGAGACCGCGCCGCGCAGCGACACGTCCAGCTCGGGCAGCTCCTGTGAGGCGTAGGCCGAGGCGGAGTAGACCGAGGCACCCGCCTCCGAGACCATCACCTTGGTCAGCTTCAGCTCCGGCTTGGCGGCGATCAGCTCACCGGCCAGCTTGTCCGTCTCGCGGGAGGCCGTGCCGTTCCCGATCGCGACCAGCTCCACCTGGTGCGCCTCGGCGAGGGCGGCCAGCTTCGCCAGCGCCTCGTCCCACTGCTTCTGCGGCGCGTGCGGATAGACCGTGTCCGTGGCGGCGACCTTGCCCGTCGCATCGATCACAGCCACCTTCACGCCCGTCCGCAGCCCCGGGTCCAGGCCGAGGGTGGCACGGGTCCCGGCGGGAGCGGCCAGCAGCAGATCGCGCAAGTTGGTCGCGAAGACCCGCACCGCCTCGTCCTCGGCCGCGGCGCGCAGCCGGGTGCGCAGGTCGATGCCCAGGTGCACCAGGATCCGGGTACGCCACGCCCAGCGCACCGTCTCCGCCAGCCACGGGTCCGCCGGACGGCCCTCGTCGCGCACCCCGAAGCGGTGTGCGACCGAACGCTCGTAGGAACTCGGGCCCTCCTGCTCCGCTCCGGCCGGCTCGGGCTCCATCGTGAGGTCGAGCACTTCCTCCTTCTCGGCCCGCAGCAGCGCCAGGACCCGGTGCGAGGGCAGTTCGGTGAAGCTCTCGGAGAAGTCGAAGTAGTCGGCGAACTTGGCGCCCTGCTCCTCCTTGCCCTCCCGCACCCGGGCGGCCAGCCGGCCCTGCCCCCACATGCGCTCGCGCAGCTCGCCGATCAGGTCGGCGTCCTCGCTGAAGCGCTCGGCGAGGATGGCGCGCGCGCCCTCCAGGGCCGCGGCGGCGTCCCCGACGCCCTTGTCGGCGTCGACGAAGGCGGCGGCAGCGGCCGGCGGCTCCACCGACGGGTCCGCGAGCAGCCCCTCGGCGAGCGGTTCGAGGCCCGCCTCGCGGGCGATCTGCGCCTTGGTGCGCCGCTTGGGCTTGTAGGGCAGATAGATGTCCTCCAGGCGCGCTTTGGAGTCGGCGGCCCGGATCTGCTCCGCGAGCTCGTCGGTGAGCTTCCCCTGGCCGCGCACGGACTCCAGGATCGACGCGCGTCGCTCCTCCAGCTCCCGCAGATAGCGCAGCCGCTCCTCCAGGGAGCGCAACTGCGCGTCGTCGAGCGTCTCGGTCGCTTCCTTGCGGTAGCGCGCGATGAACGGCACGGTCGACCCGCCGTCGAGCAGCTCGACTGCGGCGCGGACCTGCCGCTCGCGTACGCCGAGTTCCTCGGCGATCCTGCCTTCGATCGTCGTCGTCACGATGGTTCGTTCCGCCTTCTCGGTGCTGTTGTCCCCCGGTAGGCATGCATTGTGGCAGGCGTGTCCGACAGGCCCGTGCAGGCGGGCGTGACGGCGGGGCTCCGCGGGGCGGGCGCCGCCCGCGCCGCACCGCCGCGGCTCAGCCCTTGCCGAGCAGGTCGGCGGGGAACGCGCCCGCCCCGATCGCCGTGTGTGTGAACCCGCCCGCCAGCTCGGTCAGCCGGGCCACGCCCTCGGCGCCCAGCAGCTCGTAGGGGCGGCGGTCCAGCCGGTCGGTCTCCTCCTCGAGGTGCTTGCGCAGCTCGGCGCCCCGTTCGGTCAGTTCGCCCTCGTTGTCCAGCAGTCCGCGTCCGGTCAGCCGCTGCTGCGCGGTGGTCCAGTCCTGCTCGCTGTAGCCGCGGGTGCTCATCACCCACTTGGGGTTCATCCCGTGTCCGCTGGCGGTGTGGCTGACCAGTGCTTCCAGCGCGTCGAGTTCGGCGTTCTGCAGTGCGGCGATGTGGCCGTCCCCGCGGTGCTCGCGCAGCAGCGTCGCCGCGTGCCACAGCGCCAGGTGCGGCGAGTGGTCGAGCGGGGGGACCGGAAGGTCCGCGTTGGCGGCGTGCAGCGGCCGGCCGGAGCGGGTGCACCCCTCGGTGGCGCGCAGCGCCAGCCGGGCGGCCTCGGTCATCTCCGCCGAGCGGACGGCCTCCTCGCCCAGCAGCTGCCGCAGCATCGTGTCGGCCGCGCGCAGCCGCGCGGCCAGGACGGTCTCGGGCGAGGCGGCGTCCCACACGGCCGGCACGAACCGCGCGACCAGCGCGTGGCTGTAGTTGTAGAAGGTGGCCGTCACCGCGCCCGCGCCCACCGCGCCCAGCGGCGCCGACCGCGAGGACAGGTTGATCGCGCGCGGGTCGTCGATGCCGTAGGGCGAGAGCTCCTTCCCCAGCGCGGGTGAGAAGTAGAGCGCGGAGTGCAGGGCGTTCAGGGCGTTGTGGCAGCGCCGCCCGGCGCGTTCGGGAAGTGGCGTCATGCCCGTACGCTACCGGTCGGTACGGACGACTTGAAGAGTGGGGAACCGGCGGCTCCACCCCGCCGTGTACCCTGCGGACGCCGCCCCCGCCGGGCGGGCGCGGCGGGTGCCGGGCTGCGGCGCGCGGTGCCTCCGCGCGGTCCCGGGCGCCCGGACGCGGCGCTTCCGCCGCGCGGTGGTGCGGGTACGCGGCGGTCCGGGTTGCGGCAGTGGTCCCGCTTCAGTGCCGCCGGATGCCGAAGCGCGGAGCGCGCCGCTCCAGGAAGGCGGCCACGCCCTCGGCCGCGTCGCCGCTTCCCGCCGCCTCACGCTGCCAGTGTTCGACCCGGTCGGGGCCGGTGCGCCCGTCCGTGAAGTCCTTGGCGGCCGCCTGGGTCAGCGCTGAGCGTCCGGTGAGGGTCCGCGCGAACTCGGTGACTCTTCTGTCGAGTTCCTCCCCGTGGTGCACCTCGTCCACCAGGCCGGTGCGCAGCGCCCGCTCCGCGTCGATCAGCTCCCCCGAGTAGAGCAGGAACTTGGCGGTGGCCGGTCCCACCAGGCGCACCAGGCGCTCGGTCGAGGAGGCCGGATAGACGATCCCCAGTTTGGCCGGGGTGATCCCGAAGAGTGCGTCGTGCGCGGCGAACCGCAGGTCGCAGGCGGCGGCGAGCTGGCAGCCGCCGCCGACGCAGTGCCCGTGCACGGCCGCCAGTGTGGGCTTGGGGAAGGCGGCCAGCGCCTCCTCCGCGGCCACGGCGAGCGTCTGCTGCGCGCGGGCCGCGCCGCCGGGTCCCCCGCTCTCCGGCTGTCCCGCCCCGGGGTCCCCGGTCCGGGCCGCGTCCCGCAGGGTGCCGATGTCCGCTCCCGCGCAGAAGGTGCGCTGCGCCCCGGTCAGCACCAGGACCCGTACGTCCGGGTCGGCGGCGAGCTCCGCGAGCAGCCCGGCCAGCCCGCGCCACATGGCGGGGGTCATGGCGTTGCGCTTGGCCGGGCGGTCGATGGTGACGGTCGCGACGCCCTGGTCGCGGGCGGTGCGCAGGGTCGGCTCCATGAGCGTGATCGTATCCAGGAAGCATCAGGTTCTGTCACCGAGCTGCCAGCTGGCGTAAGTCTTCTGTCAAATGCCATCGATATGTGCCAAGTTACGGTCACCCGCTCTGGTCTGCACCGCGCGGTACCACCATGCAATGCAAGTACATCTGCAAGTACACCAGGTACCGAGCAGGAGAGTGGGTGCGGAGATGGAGAGCCGCGGCGGGCAGCTGTCCGGAGTTGTCGACGAGGCTCCACAGTCCGGGGAGGCGCTCGGCCCCCTGAGCGCGGCACGCGGTGCTGCGGCGGGGGCGGTACCCGCGGCTGCCGCCGTGCTGGCCGCTCGGCCGCGCCCGGAGCGGCAGTGCCGGGCCGAGCCCGGGACCCTCGGGTGCGTCCACGGGACCCCGTCGGTGTCCGGGCGCATCGGCGCCTTGGGGCCGTCGGGCGAGGGGAGCTGGCGGTTCACGGCGCCGACGGCCGCGCCCTCGGTGCCCGGGCTGCGGCATGCCGTGCGCGAGCTGCTGGAGCGCCGGCCGGCCCGGGTGCCGGAGGATGTGCTCCAGGGGGCGCTGCTGATCCTCTCGGAGCTGGTCACCAACGCCGTGCAGCACGCGGCGCTGCTCTCGCCCGACATCACCGTCGAGGTCGCACTGGGCGGCGGATGGCTCCGGGTGGCGGTGGAGGACGGCCATCCCTACCGGCCCAAGGCGCTGGAGGCCGAGCCCTTCCGGGAGCACACGGGCGGGCGCGGCCTGCTGCTGGTCAAGGCGCTCACCGCGGAGGCGGGCGGCCGCTGCGACGTGGAGCAGACGGACGCCGGCGGCAAGGTCGTCTGGGCCGCGCTGCCGCTGCACCCCGCGGCGGCGGATGCCGGGGAGCCCGGCTCCCGCTGAGGAGTCCGCCGTGCGGCGGCCGCGGGCCGGGTCTCCCGGCGGGGAGCCCGCCACGGCCGGACAGCCGGTCGGCGGGTCGCGGCTCCCGACGGTCCGGGTGCCGGCCCTCTCGTGGCCGTTCCGCCCGGCCCGGCCCGCTGGGTCACCAGCTCCCGGCGCCGCCCGTCACCGTGCGGATCGTCGGACGCGCCGCGTCCAGCACGGTCATGAACCAGGTGGAGAAGGTGTCGACGGCGTGTCGCTTCTCCAGTTCGTCCCACGTCACAAAGGCCGTTTCGGAGATCTCCGCCGGATCCGGCCGGGGCTCCTCCCGCAGCAGTCCGACGAACAGGTGGTTGAACTCCTGCTCCACCAGCCCCGACGCGGGGTCCGGGTGGTTGTAGCGGACGGTGCCCGCCTCCTGCAGCAGCGCGGGCGCCACCCCCAGCTCCTCGCCGACCCGCCGGGCCGCGGCGGCGAACGGCGGCTCGCCCGGATACGGGTGCCCGCAGCAGGTGTTGGACCACACGCCCGGGGAGTGGTACTTGCCCAGTGCCCGCCGCTGGAGCAGCAGCCGGCCCTCCTCGTCGAAGAGGAAGACGGAGAAGGCGCGGTGCAGCCGCCCGGGGGCCACATGGGCGGAGAGCTTCTCCGCGGTGCCGATCGTCGTCCCGTCCTCGTCTACCAGTTCGAGCATGATCGGGGCGGCTGAGCTGTTCGCCATGGTGATCCTTCGGGGGTGGGCCGGTGGGCAGCGGGTCCAGTGTGCCGCAGTCGACGCGGTAATTCCGCATTCTGCGGGACAGTGACTGCAACGTGCGCGTTTATGCCCATCAGTGCTGATCGGTGACGATCTGACTGTCAGGTCCTCGCCGGATGTGCCTCCGGGTGGCGCAGCAGCCAGCCCTCCCACGCCGAGGCGACCATCTCGCGCACCCCGTGGCGGGGCGCCCAGTCCAGCTCCTCGCGGATCCGCTCCGCCGAGGCCACCACCCGCGCCGGATCACCGGGGCGGCGTGGCACCACCCGGGGCGCCGGACCCCGCCCGCCGGTGACCTCGGCGACGAGATCGGCCATCTCCCGCACCGAGACCCCCGAGCCGGTGCCGACGTTCAGCGTCAGATCGCCGCCCCCGCCCGGCCGCGAGCCGTCGCCCGCCGCCGCACGGGCCGCCGCGACATGGGCCTCGGCCAGATCCTGCACATGGATGTAGTCCCGCACGCAGGTGCCGTCCGGGGTCGGATAGTCGTCGCCGAAGATCCGGGGCGGTTCCCCGCGGGTCAGCGCGTCGAAGAACATCGGGACGATGTTGAAGACACCGGTGTCGGAGAGTTCGGGCCGCGCGGCCCCGGCGACATTGAAGTAGCGCAGGCAGGCGGTGGACAGCCCGTGGGCCCGCCCCGTCGCCCGCACCAGCCACTCGCCGGCCAGTTTGGTCTCGCCGTAGGGGTTCATCGGCACCGTGGGGGTCTGCTCGGTGACCAGGTCCACGTCCGGCATCCCGTAGACGGCCGCGGAGGAGGAGAAGACGAAGCCGCGCACCCCCGCGTCGACCACGGCGCCCAGCAGTGTGACGAGGCCGCTCAGATTCTCCTCGTAGTAGGTGAGCGGCTGCTCGACCGACTCGCCCACCTGCTTCTTGGCCGCGAGATGGATCACACCGCGCACCCCGTGCTCGGCCAGGGCCCGGTCCAGCAGCCGACGGTCCAGTACCGAGCCGCGCACCAGCGGCACCTCGGCGGGCAGCCGTTCGGCCAGCCCGGTGGACAGGTCGTCCAGTGCCACGACTCGCTCACCGGCCGCCGTCAGGGCCCGTGCGACGTGCGCGCCGATGTAGCCCGCACCGCCTGTGATCAACCACGTCATGCCCGAACCCTATCGGCCCCGGTTGTGGCGGGAACCCATGATCCACCATGCTGGGGCGCGCGGGCGCCCGCCGGACAACACCGGGGCGATGAACGCTCGGTGAAGGCTCCCCCCGGCGATCCGATACTCTCTGCCGACGTGCCGCCGACCCCTTCCGGGTGACGGCGCACGCTGCCCGCTGCCCCGGTTGTCCCCTTTCCCGCGCGGGCCTGCCAGCTTCCAAGGAGTGAGTTCGTTCTGTCGACCGCCATCCTCACCGGTCCGCCGGTTGCCGGATCGTCGCTCGAGGCCGACTTGCGCTCGCTCGGCTTCGAGGTGCGCGCGGCCTCCGGCCCGACCGCAGTCGGCACGGAACTGGCCGCGACCGCCGCGGACGAGCGGGTCGCGCTGATCGACCCTCGCTTCGTCGGCCACACCCACGCGCTGCGGCTGGCCCTGCGGGACCCGCGCTTCGCGGCGGGGGCCCTGCCCGGAGTGCTCGCCGTGGGTCCCGAGGCCCGGCACGCGCTGCCCCGGGATCCGGGCGGCGGACCGCAGGCGGCGACCGAGGCGCTGGAGGCGGCCGGAGTCCAGGTGCACCGGCCCGAGCTGGGCACGCTCGTGGCCACCGTGCCCGCCGACGACGCGGCCCGCGCCGAGGCCGAACAGGCCGTCGCCGCGGTCGACGGCGAGGCGGTCCGGCTGCGTTCCGCGGTCAAGTCCCGCGACGGCTTCTTCACCACCTTCTGCATCAGCCCGTACTCGCGCTACCTGGCCCGCTGGTGCGCCCGCCGCGGACTGACCCCCAACCAGGTCACCACCGCCTCGCTGATCACCGCGCTGATCGCCGCCGGCTGCGCAGCCAGTGGGGAGCGCTGGGGCTTCGTGGCGGCCGGTGTGCTGCTGATCGCCTCGTTCGTCCTGGACGCGACGGACGGCCAGCTCGCCCGCTACGACCTGCAGTACTCCACGCTCGGCGCCTGGCTGGACGCCACCTTCGACCGGGCCAAGGAGTACTCCTACTACGCGGGCCTGGCCCTGGGCGCCGCGCGGGGCGGCGACGACGTGTGGGCCCTGGCACTCGGGGCCATGCTGCTGATGACCGCGCGGCACACGGTCGACTTCTCCTTCAACGAGGCCAGCCACGACGTCACCGGGAACACCAGCCGCACCGCGGCGCTCTCCAGCAAACTGGACAGCGCGGGCTGGACCGTGTGGGCCCGGCGGATGATCGTGCTGCCCATCGGGGAGCGCTGGGCCCTCATCGCCGTGCTGACCGCGGCCACCACGCCCCGCATCACCTTCGTCGTGCTGCTGGTCGCGGGCTCGCTCGCCGCCTGCTACACCACCGCGGGCCGGCTGCTGCGCTCCCTGCACCGCAGGGCCCGCACCGACCGCGCCGCCGAGGGGGTGCGCGCGCTCACCGACAGCGGCCCGCTCGCCGAGCTCTCCGGCCGGCTGCTGCGGCCGCTGCCGCTGCCCCGGCTCGGGGTGCCGGCCGTCGCCCTCCTGGGAGCCGCAGTGATCCTCGCCACCGCGTGGGCCGCGCCGCTCGGCAGCGCCTGGCCGGTGGCGGCCGCGGCCTGCTACGCCCTGTGCGCGGGGGTCGCCCTCGCCCGGCCGCTCAAGGGCCCGCTGGACTGGCTGCTCCCCCCCACTTTCCGTATCGCGGAATACGGCACGATTCTGGTGCTCGCCGCCCGCGCCGACACCGACGGCACGCTCCCCGCGGCGTTCGGGCTGGTGGCGGCTCTCGCCTACCATCACTACGACACGGTGTACCGCATCCGCGGTGGCACCGGAGCGCCTCCGCACTGGCTGGTGCGGGCGGTCGGGGGGCACGAAGGACGGACCCTGCTGGTCACCGTCGCCGCGGCCCTCCAGCTCGGCGACGGCGGTCGCACCCAAGGCTTCACCTTCGCGCTGACCACGCTCGCCGTGGTCATCGCGGCCGTGGTGCTCGTCGAGAGCATCCGATTCTGGGTGTCGTCGCAAGCACCCGCAGTACACGACGAAACAGGAGAACCCGCATGATCGGCCTCGTGCTGGCTGCCGGCGCCGGACGGCGTCTGCGCCCCTACACCGACACCCTGCCCAAGGCCCTGGTGCCCGTGGACGGCGACACCACCGTGCTCGACATCGCTTTGGCCAACTTCGCCCAGGTCGGTCTCACCGACGTCGCGGTCGTGGTGGGCTACCGCAAGGAGGCCGTCTACGAGCGGCAGGCCGAGCTGGAGGCCAAGCACGGCGTCACGCTCCGCCTGATCGACAACGACAAGGCCGAGGAGTGGAACAACGCCTACTCCCTCTACTGCGCCCGCGAGGTCTTCAAGGAGGGCGTGCTGCTCGCCAACGGCGACACCGTGCACCCCGTCTCCGTGGAGAAGACGCTGCTGGAGGCGCGCGGCGACGGCAAGAAGATCATCCTCGCCCTGGACACGGTCAAGGACCTCGCCGACGAGGAGATGAAGGTCGTCGTCGACCCGGCCAAGGGCGTCCAGCGCATCACCAAGCTGATGGACCCCGCCGAGGCCACCGGCGAGTACATCGGGCTCACCCTGATCGAGCCGGAGGCGGGCGCCGAGCTGGCCGACGCGCTGAAGGCCACCTTCGAGCGCGACCCGCAGCTCTACTACGAGGACGGCTACCAGGAGCTGGTCAACCGCGGCTTCAAGGTCGACATCGCCCCGATCGGCGACGTCAAGTGGGTCGAGATCGACAACCACGACGACCTCGCCAAGGGCCGGGAGATCGCATGCCAGTACTGACCCGCCTCATTCCGTCGCCGGTCGTCGTGGACATCAGCCGCGGCGCACTGGACGACCTGGCGGGCCTGTTGGCCGATCAGCGGATCTCCACCAACGGCAAGCTCGCCTTCGCCATCAGCGGCGGCTCCGGGGCCGCACTGCGCGAGAGGTTCGCCCCGCTGCTGCCCAACGCCTCCTGGTACGAGGTGGGCGGCGGCACCATCGACGACGCGGTCGAGCTGGCCGACGCCATGAAGTCCTCCGGCCGCTACGACGCGGTGGTCGGGCTCGGCGGCGGCAAGATCATCGACTGTGCGAAGTACGCGGCGGCCCGCATCGGGCTGCCGCTGGTGGCGGTCGCGACCAACCTGTCGCACGACGGTCTGTGCTCCCCGGTCGCCACCCTCGACAACGACGCGGGCCGCGGCTCCTACGGGGTGCCCAACCCGATCGCCGTCGTCATCGACCTCGACGTGATCCGCGAGGCACCCGAGCGTTACATCCGCTCCGGTATCGGCGACGTCATCTCCAACATCTCGGCCGTCAAGGACTGGGAGCTGGGGCACGAGGTCCGCGGCGAGGACATCGACGGACTGGCCGCGGCCATGGCCCGGCAGGCCGGCGAGGCGATCCTGCACCACCCGGGGGACGTCAGCGACGACGGCTTCCTCCAGGTGCTGGCCGAGGGGCTGGTGCTGACCGGCATCTCGATGTCGGTCGCCGGGGACAGCCGCCCCGCCTCCGGCGCCTGCCACGAGATCAACCACGCCTTCGACCTGCTGTACCCGCGGCGGGCAGCGCCGCACGGCGAGCAGTGCGGTCTGGGCGCGGCCTTCGCCACCTATCTGCGCGGGGACAAGGACACGGCCAAGCTGATGGTGGAGGTGCTGCGGCGGCACGAGCTGCCGGTGCTGCCCGCCGACATCGGCTTCGACCCCGACGAGTTCGTCGAGGCCGTCGCGTACGCGCCCCAGACCCGCCCCGGGCGGTACACGATCCTGGAACACCTCGACCTGTCCACCGACCAGATCAGGGACGCGTACGCGGACTATGCACAAACCATCGGTAGCTGAGCTCCGGCCGGTCGTCCACCCCGCCGGGGTGAAGGACCGGCGGAGCGGCGAGCACTGGGCCGGCCGGCTCTACATGCGCGAGCTCTCGCTGCGCATCGACCGGCACCTGGTGAACACCCGGGTCACCCCCAACCAGCTCACCTACGTGATGACCCTCGCCGGGGTGCTGGCGCTGCCCGCGCTGCTGCTCCCGGGGGTCGTCGGCGCGGTCCTGGGCGTGGTCATGGTCCAGCTCTATCTGCTGCTGGACTGCGTCGACGGTGAGGTGGCCCGCTGGAAGCAGCAGTTCTCGCTGGGCGGGGTGTACCTGGACCGGGTCGGCGCCTATCTGTGCGATGCCGCGGTGCTGGTCGGTTTCGGGCTGCGCGCCGCCGACCTGTGGGGCGGCGGCCGGATCGACTGGCTGTGGGCCTTCCTGGGCACGCTGGCCGCACTCGGCGCCATCCTGATCAAGGCGGAGTCCGACCTGGTCGGGGTCGCCCGGCACCAGGGCGGGCTGCCCCCGGTCCAGGAGTCGGCCGCCGAGCCGCGCTCCTCGGGGCTCGCGCTGGCGCGCCGGGCGGCGGCCGCGCTCAAGTTCCACCGGCTGGTGCTGGGGATCGAGGCCTCGCTGCTGATCCTGGTGGTCGCGATCGTGGACCAGATCCGCGGCGACCTGTTCTTCACCCGGCTCGGTGTCGCGGTCCTCGCCGGCATCGCGGTGCTCCAGACGCTGCTGCACCTGGTGTCCATCCTGGCCTCGAGCAGGCTGAAGTGACGGGAGGCGGGAAAGCGATGCGTCTGGGTGCCGTCGTGCTCACGATGGGCAACCGTCCCGAGGAGCTGCGCGCGCTGCTGCAGTCGGTCGCCGATCAGGAGGGCGAACCGATCGAGGTGGTCGTGGTGGGTAACGGCGCGCCGTTGCCCGCGCTGCCGGACGGTGTACGGAAGGTCGAGCTTCCGGAAAATCTCGGCATCCCCGGTGGGCGGAATGTCGGTATCGAGGCGTTCGGGCCGTCGGCTGGCGAGGTGGACGCGCTGCTCTTCCTGGACGACGACGGACTGCTGCCCTCGACCGACACGGCCGAACTGGTGCGCGAGGCGTTCGAGGCCGACCCGGGCCTGGGCATCGTCACCTTCCGCATCGCCGACCCGGACACCGGCGTCACCCAGCGCCGGCACGTGCCCCGGCTGCGCGCCTCCGACCCGCTGCGCTCCTCCAGGGTCACCACCTTCCTGGGCGGCGCCAACGCCGTGCGCACCCGGGTGCTGGCGGAAGTCGGCGGACTGCCGGACGAATTCTTCTACGCGCACGAGGAGACCGACCTGGCATGGCGCGCCCTGGACGCCGGCTGGGGCATCGAGTACCGCGCCGACATGGTGCTGCACCACCCGACCACGGCCCCCAGCAGGCACGCGGTCTACCACCGGATGGTGGCCCGCAACCGGGTCTGGCTCGCGCGCCGCAACCTGCCCGCGCCGCTGGTCCCCGTGTATCTGACCGTATGGCTGCTGCTGACGCTCGCCCGCCGCCCCTCCATGCCCGCGCTGCGCGCCTGGCTGGGCGGTTTCAAGGAGGGCTGGACCACACCCGCGGGCAGCCGCAGGCCGATGCGGTGGCGTACGGTATGGCGTCTGACGCGGCTGGGACGCCCGCCCGTGATCTGACAAGCTCGTCCCTGCGAGCATCAGCCCCGGATCCACTTGCGCAGTGTGAGGACGAAAGTTTCCAACGTGAGCGAGAAAACCCACGACAGTGCCGACAAGTCGGTCGGCGTACTGCCTCCGCCGTCACTGGACGACCGGCTGACTCCGGCCGAACTCGCGGCCAAGTACGGGCTGTCGGTCAGCGGGGCGCGCCCTTCGCTGCCCGACTACGTACGGCAGCTCTGGGCACGGCGGCACTTCATTCTCGCCTTCTCCCGGGCGAAGCTGACGGCACAGTACAGCCAAGCGAAGCTGGGCCAGTTGTGGCAGGTCGCCACGCCGCTGCTGAACGCGGCCGTCTACTACTTCATCTTCGGCCTGCTGCTGGGCGGCCGGAAGGGCACCCCGGGCGGTCAGGAGAACTACATCCCGTTCCTGATCACCGGGGTGTTCGTCTTCACCTTCACCCAGACCTCGGTGCTCACCGGCGTCCGGGCGATCTCCTCCAACCTCGGGCTGGTGCGTGCGCTGCACTTCCCGCGCGCCGCGCTGCCGATCTCGGTGGCGCTCCAGCAGCTCCAGCAGCTCCTCTACTCGATGATCGTGCTGGTCGTCATCCTGCTCGGGTTCGGCAAGCTGCCGCAGTTCTCCTGGCTGCTGGTGGTACCCGCGCTGGCCTTCCAGTTCGTCTTCAACACCGGACTCGCGCTGATCCTGGCGCGGCTCGGCAGCAGGACGCCGGACCTGGCGCAGCTCATGCCCTTCATCACCCGTACGTGGATGTACGGGTCGGGCGTGATGTTCCCCCTGAAGTACATGCTGGAGAACCGGGCGCACGCGCCGGGCTGGGTCAGCGATCTCCTGCAGGCCAACCCCGCCGCCGTCTACATGGACCTGATGCGGTTCTCGCTCATCGACGCCTACCCCAGCGACCAGCTCCCCCCGCACGTCTGGGCCCTCGCCCTCGGCTGGGCGGTGCTCGTCGGCGTCGGCGGATTTGTTTTCTTCTGGAAGGCGGAGGAGCGTTATGGCCGTGGCTGAGCAGACCGAGCAGAGCGGAGCACCCGCCGGCACCAAGACCGAGGCCGAGGCGGAGCAGACCCCAGGCCCCTGGGTGCCGACCGTCATCGCCGAGGACCTGCACATCGTCTACCGCGTCTACGGCGGCTCCAAGGGGAGGGGCAGCGCCACCGCGGCCCTCAACCGCATCGTGCGCCGCAAGCCGGGCGGCGGGATGCGCGAGGTGCACGCGGTGCGGGGCGTCAACTTCACCGCCTACCGGGGCCAGGCCATCGGCCTCATCGGCTCCAACGGCTCGGGCAAGTCCACGCTGCTCAAGGCCATCGCGGGGCTGCTGCCCGCGGAGAGCGGCAAGGTCTACACCGACGGCCAGCCCTCGCTGCTGGGGGTCAACGCGGCCATGATGAACGACCTGACCGGGGAGCGGAACGTCGTCCTCGGCGGCCTGGCGATGGGGATGTCGCGGGAGGAGATCCAGGGCCGCTACCAGGGCATCGTCGACTTCTCCGGCATCAACGAGAAGGGCGACTTCATCACCCTCCCGATGCGGACCTACTCCTCCGGCATGGCCGCGCGGCTGCGCTTCTCCATCGCGGCGGCCAAGAACCACGACGTCCTCATGATCGACGAGGCGCTGGCCACCGGCGACAAGAGGTTCCAGAAGCGCTCCGAGGCCCGCATCCGCGAGCTGCGCAAGGACGCCGGGACGGTCTTCCTCGTCAGCCACAACAACAAGTCCATCCGCGACACGTGCGAGCGGGTGCTGTGGTTGGAGAAGGGCGAGCTGCTGCTCGACGGACCCACCGAAGAGGTCCTCAAGGAGTACGAGAAGTTCACCAGCAAGTAGTCGGGGCCCCGGCCCGGCGGGGCTCCGGCCCCGCCGGCTCCGGCTCCCGCGGCGGCGGCCCCCGTACCCGGTAGGCACCGGGTACGGGGGCCGCCGCGCTGTGCTCAGCCGCGGGTCACACTCCGGTGCGGGTCGGCTCCGACTCCCGCTCGCCCGGCTCCTCGCGGTGCGGCCCGGCCGCTTCGGGCTCGTCCGGGGCCTCGCTCAGCCCCACCTTGGCGTGCAGCCGCCGCAGCGGGCCCGGCGCGTACCAGGCCGAGCGTCCCAGCAGCCGCATCGCGGCGGGCACCAGCACGCCGCGCACCGCGACCGCGTCGATCAGGATGGCCAGGCCGCTGCCGAGGCCGAACATCTGGATGAAGGAGACCTTGCTGGTGGCGAAGGCGAAGAAGCTGACGGCCAGCAGCCCCGCCGCCATGGTCACGATCCGTCCGGTGCGCGAGAGGCCGCCGGTCACCGCCTCGCGGTGGTCGGCCCCGGCGTCGTGCAGCTCCTTGATGCGGCTGGTGACGAAGACCTCGTAGTCCATGGAGAGGCCGAAGACGATGCAGAACATCAGCACCGTCATGGAGGTGTCCATCGGCATCGCGGTGAAGCCCAGCAGCGAGGAGAGGTGGCCGTCCTGGAAGATCCACACCATCGCGCCGATCGAGGCGGTCAGGCTGACCGCGTTGAGCAGCAGCGCGCGCAGGGGCTGCAGGACGCTGCCGGTGAACAGGAACAGCAGGACGAAGGTGGAGCCGATCACCCAGGCCACGGCGGCGGGCAGCTTGTCGGCGATGGCGGCCTTGGAGTCGATCAGCTGTGCGTCCTGGCCGCCCACCAGCGTCCCGGTGCCGCCCGGCCCGGCCGTTCCGCGGATCTCCCGCACCAGGTCCTGTGCCGGTCCGGAGGCCGGGGTCAGGCGCGAGGTGACGGACAGCCGGTGGATGCCGTCCTGCTCGAACGCGGGGCCCGCCTTCCCGGGGCCGCGCACGGCGCGGCCCTGCGCGTAGGTGCCCGTCGCCGCCTGGACGCGGGTGACGCCCTCCAGCCGGGAGAGGCGTGCGGCGTACGCGTCCACGGCCTGCGCGTCGGCGCCGCCCCGGGTGACCACCGAGATGCCCGCCGCGTCGTTGCCCGCGAAGTCCTGCTGCAGCGCTGCGGAGACCTGGCGGCTCTCGGCGCTCTCGGGCAGCACCCGGGCGTCCGGCGTACCGAAGGTGGCGCCCAGCAGCGGGCTCGCGACCAGCAGCAGCACGGCCAGCACCGGCAGTGCGGTCAGCGCCGGCCGCCGCATCACGGTGCGGGCCATCCGGCCCCACAGCGGGGCCTCCGGCTTGCGTACCGCGTCCGCCCACGGCAGCCGGCCGTTGTTCACGCGGTGCCCGAGCACCGCCAGCAGCGCGGGGACCAGGAACAGCGCGGCGAGCGCGGCGATGGCCACCACTCCGATGCCCGCGTAGGCGAAGGAGCGCAGGAAGAACGGTGGGAAGAGCAGCAGGGCGGCGAGGGCCGCCACGACGGTCGAGGCGGAGAAGAGCACGGTACGACCCGCGGTGCGGACGGTGGTGCGGAGTGCCTGCGCCGTGTCGTCGCCGGCGCCGAGCCGCTCGCGGAAGCGGCTGACGAGCAGCAGCCCGTAGTCGATGCCCAGGCCGAGCCCCAGCGCGGTGGTGAGGTTGACCGCGAAGACCGAGACGTCCGTGACGCTGCCGAGGACGTACAGCTCCGCGAAGGTGCCCAGGATCGCCACCAGTCCGATGGCCAGCGGCAGCAGCGCGGCGACGACGCTGCCGAAGGCGAGGATGAGCAGGATCAGGGTCACGGGTACGGCGATCCCCTCGGCCACCGCGAGGTCCTCGGAGACCTGCGCGTTGACCTGCTCGTTCAGGGCGGCCCCGCCGCCCGCGCGGACCGTGACCGCGCCGCGGTCGCCGCTCCACGCTTCGGTCACCTCGGTGACCCGCTCGGTGTCGTTCTCGTCCATGTGCGCGAGGACCAGGGCCTGGGCGCCGTCGCGGGAGGTGAGCGCCGCCCCGCCGGGTGCCCAGTAGGAGGTGACCTGCGAGACGCCGGGCTCGTCGCGCAGTCCGCGGGTCAGCTTCCGCCCGGCCTGCTCGGCGGCGGGCGCGTCGAGGTCGCCGCCCTTGGCGCGGACGAGGAGGACCAGGTTGTCCTCGCCGTGGAACTTCTCGTCGATCAGCGCGGCGGCGCGCGAGGAGGGCGAGTCGGGGTCGTCGAACCCGCCGCCCTGGAGTTTGCCGAAGGCTCCGAAGCCGACGGCGGCCAGGGCCACGACGGCCAGCAGGGAGAGCAGGAGCACGGTTCGTGCTCTGCGGTAGGTCAGGTCGGCTATGCGGTCGAGCACGTCGTCCCCCGGGGAGCGCAGTGGAATGGAAGTCGGCGCCGCACCGATGTTCACGGCGTCAACATAGAGGATGCCAGGAATGTTATTCCTGTCAACATCGGGCAGGATGGAAGTATGCGAGCGAACACCGAAGCGACGGGCGGAGGAGCGGGGGGCGTCCCCGCGGCGTCCGGCAGGGCGGCGGGCGGCCGCGACAAGGGCCGGTACCACCACGGAGACCTGCGCAACGCGCTGATCCAGGCCGCCATCGAACTGGCGGCCGAGGGCGGTCCGGACGCCGTGGTGCTGCGCGCGGCCGCCCGCAAGGTCGGCGTCTCGGCCACCGCCGCCTACCGGCACTTCGACAGTCACGGGGACCTGCTGGGCGCGGTCAAGGACTACGGCCAGCAGCGCCTGGTCGCCTGCATGGAGGCGGGCGGACGCGAGGTGCACGGCGAGGGGCCGGAGGGCGCCAGGCAGCGGATGATGGCGCTGGGCCGCGGCTACATCCGCTTCGCCCGGCAGGAGCCCGGCCTCTTCCGCACGGCCTTCTGCCGCAAGGTGCTGGGCGGTGTCGGCATCACCGAGGACGGCTCCGTCATCGAGACCGACGGTGCGTCGGGGTGGGACACCCGCTCGTTCGACATGCTCACCGAGACCCTGGACGAGGCGGTCGCGGTCGGCCTGATCGCCCCCGACCGCCGGCCCGGTGCCGAACTGAGCGCCTGGGCCATGGTCCACGGCACGGCCATGCTCTTCCTCGACGGCCCCCTGGACGCACTCACCGAGGAGGAGTCCGGCTACGTCGTCGAGCGGGTGCTGCACGACGTCCTCGCCGGACTGGCCGCCTCCTGACGGGTGGCCGTGCCGCAGCCGCACGTCGGGCGGCGCGGTACCGGATCCGGGCCGGCGCCGCAGCCACTCGCGCCCGCCGCCCCACCCCCGCCGCCCCGGCCGGGTGCGTTCCCGCGGCCGTCCCGAGTCCCGTCCGCACGCCGTCACCCCTCGCACGCACGGTCGATGTACGGCGTAAGCTGTTTCGGTGCTGATGCGCGGTAAGTCCGGCGAACGGAGCATCGGCCCACCTGTACCGACGGCCGCTTCCGCAGGCCAGCGCGTGCGGCGTGTCCGAAATAGGATCTTCTGGTGCAGCGGTGTAGAAACGGAGATGTGACGGCAATGGCCATGGGCAGCACGTGGTGACCCCGGAGGAGGACGCGCACGCGAGCGCGGTGCTCTCCAAGGCCGAAGCGGAGAACTTTCCGGTGGCGCCCCGCTTCCTGCCCCGCGCCTGGCGGAACGACCTGATGGCCGTCTACGGGTACGCGCGCCTCGTCGACGACATCGGCGACGGCGACCTGGGCGCCGCCGCGCCCGCACACGCCTCCTCGCTCGGCCTGGCACCCGAAAGGGCCGACGACGCGCTCGCCATGCTCGACGCGTTCGAGACCGACGTGCACCGGGTGTTCGACGGCATGCCCTGGGGCGGTGGGACGGCACACGCGCAGCCCGCGGACCGCATCCGCTCCGCTGCACCGGGACCGGGCCACCCGCTGCTGCGCGCCCTGGTGCCCACCGTCCGGCGCCACGGCCTGACCCCCGAGCCGTTCCTCGCCCTCATCGAGGCCAACAGGCAGGACCAGAAGGTCCGCCGCTACAGCACCTACGGCGAGCTGCTCGGCTACTGCGAGTTGTCCGCCAACCCGGTGGGCCGCCTCGTCCTCGCCCTCACCGGCACCACGACACCCGAACGGGTGCGCCACTCGGACGCCGTCTGCACCGGGCTCCAGCTCATCGAGCACCTCCAGGACGTCGCCGAGGACCTGGCCCGCGACCGCATCTACCTCCCGGCCGAGGACATGGCCCGCTTCCGGGTCACCGAGGCCGACCTCGCGGCCCCGAGCGCGAACGCCTCCGTGCGTGCCCTGATCGCTTACGAGACCGAGCGGGCCCTGAACCTGCTGGACGAGGGCCCGCCGCTGGTGCGCAGCGTGCGCGGCAGGCTCCGGCTGCTGCTCGCGGGCTTCACCGGCGGCGGGCGGGCGGCCGCTGCCGCGCTGCGCTCCGCGCGCTACGACGTACTGGCAGGGGCTCCCCGGGCCGGCACCGCCGGCGTCCTGCGCGAGTCCTGGGCGAGCCTGCGAGGAGAGGGGTGACCGGAACGGTGGGAACGAACGCGAGGACCACCGGAGCGGACCCGGCAGCGGCCGGCCCGGTGCAGCACCTCCACCCGCAGGTGATCGCCGCCTACCGCTACTGCGAGGCCGTCACCGGGCAGCAGGCCCGCAACTTCGCCTACGGCATCCGGCTGCTGCCGGCGGCCAAACGGCACGCCATGTCCGCGCTGTACGCCTTCTCCCGGCGGGTGGACGACATCGGTGACGGCGACCTCTCCCCGGAGGCCAAACGGCAGCGCCTGGAGGAGACCCGGGAGGTGCTCGCGCGGATCAGGGACCGCGGGATCGCCCGGGACGACACCGACCCGGTCGCGGTCGCGCTCAGCCATGCCGCCGGGCGGTTCCCCATCCCCCTCGACGCGCTCGACGAGCTGATCGACGGCGTCCTCATGGACGTCCGCGGCGCCTCCTACGAGACGTGGGACGACCTGAAGACGTACTGCCGCTGTGTGGCGGGTGCCATCGGGCGGCTCTCGCTCGGCGTCTTCGGAACCGTCCCCGGCGCACACGAATCCGCCCGCGCCTCCGAGTACGCCGACACCCTGGGGCTCGCCCTCCAACTGACCAATATTCTCCGCGACGTACGGGAAGACGCCGAGGGCGGACGTACGTACCTGCCGGCGGAGGATCTCGAGAAATTTGGCTGTACCACGGGATTTACCACCGACACGGTGCCGCCCGGTGCCGACTTCACCGGGCTGGTCCACTTCGAGGTACGGCGCGCACGTGCGCTGTTCGCCGAGGGGTACCGGCTGCTGCCGATGCTCGACCGGCGCTCGGGCGCCTGCGTCGCGGCCATGGCCGGCATCTACCACCGCCTGCTGGACCGCATCGCGGCGGACCCCGCCGCCGTGCTGCGCGGGCGCGTCTCGCTGCCGGGGCACGAGAAGGCGTACGTGGCGGTCCGCGGCCTGTCCGGCTTCGACGCCCGGCTGGTCTCCCGCCGCACGTCCCGGTGGACCGCCTGATGCCGCTGGGCGCGGGGCTCCGGACAACCCCCGGCCCCGGTGCGGCGTCCCAGCGGATGCGGGCCGTGCCCAGTGCGCCGCGCCCGGGGGAGGAGCGTCCATGACCGCGGACGAGGTGCGGTCCGGCGCCGCGCGGCGCGCGGTGGTCCTCGGCGGCGGCCTCGCCGGGACGACGGCCGCGCTGCGGCTCGCCGAGGCCGGTGTGGAGACCACCCTGGTGGAGACCCGGCCCCGGCTGGGCGGACTCGCCTTCTCCTTCCGGCGGGACTCCGCCGCCGGGCCGCTGACGGTCGACAACGGCCAGCACGTCTACCTGCGCTGCTGCACCGCCTACCGCTGGTTCCTGGACCGGGTCGGTGCCAGCGGGCTGGCCCCGCTGCAGGAGCGGCTGGACGTGCCGGTCCTCGACATCGGCGGAACCCGGCCGCGGCTCGCACGGCTGCGCCGCGCCGCGCTGCCCGTACCGCTGCACCTGGCCGCGAGCCTGGCCGGGTACCGGCACCTCTCGGCCGCCGAACGCGGCGCGGTCGCCCGTGCGGCGCTCGCACTCAAGGGACTCGACCCGGACGACCCCGCCCTGGACGCCGTCGACTTCGGCACCTGGCTGCACCGGCACGGCCAGTCCGCGCGTGCCGTCGAAGCGCTCTGGGACCTGGTGGGGACCGCCACCCTCAACGCCCGCGCGCTGCAGGCGTCGCTGGGGCTCGCGGCGAAGGTGTTCCGGACCGGCCTGCTCTCCGAACCCGGCGCCGCGGACATCGGCTGGGCGCACGTACCGCTCGGCGACATCCACGACGACCTGGCCCGCGCGGCCCTGGACGCGGCAGGCGTGCGCACCCTGCTGCGCACCCGGGCGCGGGCCGTCGACCCCGCCCCCAGCGAGGACGGCGGCTGGCGGGTCACCGTCGAGCGGGGCGGCAGCGGAGCCGCGGAGCTGACCGCGGGCACGGTGGTCTTCGCCGTGCCCCAGCGCGAGGCATACCGGCTGCTGCCCGCCGGTGCGCTCGCCGACCCCGGGCGGCTGCTGGACATCGGGACCGCGCCCATTCTCAACGTCCACGTGGTCTACGACCGCACGGTGCTGCGCAGGCCGTTCTTCGCCGCGCTCGGCACCCCGGTCCAGTGGGTCTTCGACCGTACCGCCGCCTCCGGGCTCACCGGCGGCGGCCAGTACCTCGCGCTCTCCCAGTCGGTCGCGCACCAGGAGATCGACCTGCCGGTCGCCGCGCTCCGCGAGCGGTACCTCCCCGAACTGGAGCGGCTGCTGCCCGCGGCGGCGGGAGCCGGAGTGCGGGACTTCTTCGTCACCCGGGAGCGCACCGCCACCTTCGACCCCGCGCCCGGGGTGGGGCGGCTGCGCCCGCCGGCGCGCACCCTGGCGCCGGGCATCCAGCTCGCCGGCGCGTGGACCGCCACGGGCTGGCCCGCGACCATGGAGAGCGCGGTACGCAGTGGAGCGAACGCCGCGCGCGAGGCCCTCGCCTCACTGGGCCGTCCGCACAGCGCGCAGCCGGTCCCCGGCACCGAAGGAAGAGCCCATGAGCACCACTGACGCAGCAGATCCGGCCGGCCCGGCCGCCCGGATCCGTACAGCCGGCACGACAGCACCGCACAGAGGAGACCCTGTGACCCCGCCGAACCGACAACTCGTGAACGAGCGCGCGCAGGGAGAAGAGGCCGGGCCCGGGGACGTGAGCGCGATGCTGGAGCGGGGGCGGACACTCGCCACCCCCGAGCTGCGCGCGGCAGTCGAGCGGCTCGCCCCGCCGATGGACACCGTCGCCGCCTACCACTTCGGCTGGATCGACGCCGAGGGCCGCCCCTCCGACTCCGGGGGAGGCAAGGCGGTACGCCCGGCCCTGGCCCTGCTGTCCGCCGAGGTCACCGGAGGCGCACCGGAGACCGGCCTGCCCGGCGCGGTCGCCGTCGAACTGGTGCACAACTTCTCCCTGCTGCACGACGACCTGATGGACGGCGACGAACAGCGCCGCCACCGCGACACGGTCTGGAAGGTGCACGGCCCCGCGCAGGCCATCCTGGTCGGCGACGCGCTGTTCGCGCTGGCCGGGGAGATACTGCTGGAGCTGGGCACCCCGGAGGCCGGGCGCGCCACGCGGCGGCTGACGATGGCGACCCGGAAGCTCATCGACGGGCAGGCACAGGACATCTCCTACGAGCACCGGGACCGGGTCACGGTGGAGGAGTGCCTGGAGATGGAGGGCAACAAGACGGGAGCGCTGCTGGCGTGCGCCGCCTCCATCGGCGCGGTCCTCGGCGGCGCCGACGACCGAACGGCGGACGCGATGGAGGCCTACGGCCACCACCTCGGCCTCGCCTTCCAGGCCGTCGACGACCTGCTCGGCATCTGGGGCGATCCGCAGGCCACCGGCAAGCAGACCTGGAGCGACCTGCGGCAGCGCAAGAAGTCGCTGCCGGTGGCCGCCGCGCTCGGCTCCGAGGGGCCCGCCGCGGCGCGGCTCGCGAAACTGATGGCCGAGGACGCGAAGAAGAGCCAGGCGGAGTTCGAGGACTTCCACGAGGCCGAGTTCGCCGAGCGCGCCGCGCTGATCGAGGAGGCCGGCGGGCGCGAGTGGACCGCCCAGGAGGCCCAGCGCCAGCACGCCACGGCACTGGCGGCGCTGGACTCGGTGGAGATGCCCGGCAGGGTGCGCGACCAGTTCGCCGCACTCGCCGACTTCGTCGTCGTACGGCGGGGGTGAGCCGCCCGCCCCCGCAGCTCCGCGCACTCGGACACGTCGGAAGGAGAAGGGATGACAGCCACGACGGACGGACCCGCTGGACCCGGCGTCTCCGGAACGAAGCAGCACGAGCGCGACTCCGCCCTCCTGGACCCCGCCCGGAGCGGCGGTGCCGCCGCGGCGGCCGAGCGCGCCGCGGCCCGCGCCATGGACCATCTGCTCGCCCGCCAGGACGAGGCCGGATGGTGGAAGGGGGACCTGGAGACCAACGTCACCATGGATGCCGAGGACCTGCTGCTGCGCGAGTTCCTCGGCATCGGTGACGAGAAGACCTACACGGCCGCGGCCCGGTTCATCCGCTCCCGGCAGCACCCGGACGGGGCCTGGTCCACCTTCCACGGCGGGCCGGGCGACCTGTCCACCACCGTCGAGGGGTACGTCGCGCTCAAGCTGGCCGGTGACCACCCCGAGGCCCCCCACATGGTCCGCGCGGCGGAGTGGGTGCGCGCACGCGGCGGGGTGGCCAAGGCCAGGGTCTTCACCCGGATCTGGCTGGCGCTGTTCGGCTGGTGGCGCTGGGAGGACCTGCCGGAGCTGCCACCGGAGATCATCTACCTCCCCAAGTGGGTCCCGCTCAACATCTACGACTTCGGCTGCTGGGCCCGGCAGACCATCGTGCCCCTCACCGTCGTCTCCGCCTTCCGCCCCGTCCACCCCGCCCCCTTCGACCTGGACGAGCTGCACCGGGACCCGGCCCGCCCGCTGCCGCCCACCCCGATGGCGCCGCCGAACAGCTGGGACGGCGCCTTCCAGCGCATCGACCGGGCTCTGCACGCCTACCGCAGGGTGGCGCCCCGCCGACTGCGCCGGGCGGCGCTCAAGGACGCCTCGCGCTGGATCATCGAGCGCCAGGAGAACGACGGCTGCTGGGGCGGTATCCAGCCGCCTGCCGTCTACTCGCTGATCGCGCTGCGGCTGCTCGGCTACGACCTCGACCACCCCGTGATGCGGGCCGGACTGGAGTCGCTGGACCGCTTCGCCGTCTGGCCCGACGAGCGGACCCGGATGGTCGAGGCCTGCCAGTCCCCGGTCTGGGACACCTGTCTGGCCGCCGTCGCGCTGGCCGACGCCGGGCTGCCCCGCGACCATCCGGCGCTGGTCAAGGCCGCCGACTGGATGCTGGGCGAGCAGGTCGTCCGCCCCGGCGACTGGTCGGTGCGCCGCCCCCGGCTGACACCCGGCGGCTGGGCCTTCGAGTTCCACAACGACAACTACCCCGACACCGACGACACCGC
Organism: Streptomyces sp. NPDC006925; assembly: GCF_042869575.1. NCBI lineage: Bacteria > Bacillati > Actinomycetota > Actinomycetes > Kitasatosporales > Streptomycetaceae > Streptomyces > Streptomyces sp. NPDC006925. The sequence continues at coordinate 260,559 of NZ_JBIAGB010000003.1, read as the reverse complement.
CGAGGTCGCGCTCGCGCTGCGCCGCATCCGGCACCCCGACCCCGAGCGGGTCGAACGCGCCATCGGGCGCGCCGTGCACTGGACCCTGGGCATGCAGTCCGGCGACGGCGCCTGGGGCGCCTTCGACGTCGACAACACCAGCAGGTTTCCCAACCGGCTGCCGTTCTGCGACTTCGGCGAGGTCATCGACCCGCCGTCGGCTGATGTGACCGCGCACGTGGTGGAGATGCTGGCCGCCGAGGGCAGACAGGACGACCCGCGCACCCGCAGGGCCGTCTCCTGGCTGCTGGCGGAGCAGGAGGCCGACGGCTCCTGGTTCGGCCGCTGGGGCGTCAACTACCTCTACGGCACCGGCTCCGTCGTCCCGGCCCTGGTCGCCGCCGGGCTCCCCGCCGCACACCCCGCCGTGCGGCACGCCGTCGACTGGCTGGAGCGCGTGCAGAATCCCGACGGGGGCTGGGGCGAGGATCTGCGCTCCTACATCGACCCGGGGTGGAGCGGCACCGGCACCTCCACGGCCTCGCAGACCGGATGGGCGCTGATGTCGCTGCTGGCCGCGGGGGAGCGGGAGAGCGAGGCCGTCGAACGCGGCATCGCCTGGCTGGCCAGCACCCAGCGCGAGGACGGCTACTGGGACGAGCCGTACTTCACCGGAACCGGATTCCCCTGGGACTTCTCGATCAACTACCACCTCTACCGGATGGTCTTTCCGCTCACGGCGCTGGGCCGCTATCTGCACGGTGACGGCCTGGAGCGGGCCGTGCGGCGGGGAGCCTGATGGAGAGCCCGGCGGCCCCGGGCCCGCTGCTGCTGACGTGTGCGCTCGGCATCGAGCACCTCGCGCTGCGCCGGGGCCTGGAGCATCCGGGCGACCAGGACCCGGACGGGGGAGCCGGCGCCGAGGACGTACGGCTCGTGCGCAGCGGCATGGGGGCGCAGGCCGCACGGCGCGCCCTGGCCGGGGCGCTCGCCCGGGAGACCGTGCCCGGCGCCACCGCGGTGCTGGCCACCGGTTTCTGCGCCGGGCTGGCGCCCGGGATGCGGCCGGGCGACCTGGTGGTGGCGGCGCAGACCCGCGACACCCGGGGCCACACGCCGTGCACCGGGACCGAACTGCTGGCCGCGGCCGCGGCCCGGTACGGCACCGTCCACGTCGGCCCGCTGGTGGGCACCGACCATGTGGTGCGGGGCCGGGCCAGGGCCGTCCTGCACGAGACCGGAGCGATCGCCGCGGACATGGAGTCCGCCGCCGCCCTGGACACCGCTGCGGCGGGCATGGCCCGGCGCCCGGTTGCCGCCGTACGGGTGGTGGTGGACGCTCCCGGCCATGAACTGATCCGCATCGGGACACTGCGGGGTGGAATATCGGCATTCCGCGTGCTTCGCGGAGTCCTGCCCGCCTTTCTCGAATGGCACCGATCCCTGCTGCTCCCCTGGAGGTGAGCCAGAAATGGCCATGCCGCTCCGCCAGACGCTCCGAATCGGGACGTACCTCTTCCAGCAGAAGCTCCGCAGGCGGGAGAGATTCCCGCTCATCGTGGAGCTGGAACCGCTCTTCGCGTGCAACCTCAAGTGCGAGGGGTGTGGGAAGATCCAGCACCCCGCCGGAGTGCTCAAGCAGCGAATGCCGGTGGCCCAGGCGGTGGGGGCGGTGCTGGAGTCCGGGGCGCCGATGGTCTCCATCGCGGGCGGCGAGCCGCTGATGCACCCGCAGATCGGGGAGATCGTGCGGCAGCTGGTGGCCCGGCGCAAGTATGTCTTCCTCTGCACCAACGCCATGCTGCTGCGCAAGAAGATGGACGAGTTCACGCCCTCGCCCTATTTCGCGTTCGCCGTGCACATCGACGGGCTGCGCGAGCGGCACGACGAATCCGTCGCCAAGGAGGGCGTGTTCGACGAGGCGGTGGCCGCGATGAAGGAGGCCAAGAGCCGGGGATTCCGGGTCACCACCAACTCCACGTTCTTCAACACCGACACTCCGCAGACCGTCGTCGAGGTGCTGAACTACCTCAACGACGAGCTGCAGGTGGACGAGATGATGGTCTCGCCCGCCTACGCCTATGAGAAGGCGCCCGACCAGGAGCACTTCCTGGGTGTCGAGCAGACCAGGGAGCTGTTCAAGAAGGCGTTCGCGCAGGGCAACAGGGACCGGTGGCGGCTCAACCACAGCCCGCTCTTCCTCGATTTCCTGGAGGGCAAGGCCGACTTCGACTGCACGGCCTGGGCCATCCCCAACTACTCCCTCTTCGGCTGGCAGCGGCCCTGCTACCTGATGAGCGACGGCTATGTGCCCACCTACCGGGAGCTGGTCGAGGAGACCGACTGGGACAAGTACGGGCGCGGCAAGGACCCCCGGTGTGCGAACTGCATGGCGCACTGCGGATACGAGCCGACCGCCGTGCTGGCCACCATGGGCTCCCTCAAGGAGTCGCTGCGTGCCGCCCGCGAGGCGGCGGGCAGCAAGGCGGGGTAGGTCGGGTCTGCGCAGTCCCGTCCGCCGGGACGACGGACAGACGGGACTGCGCAGACCCGACCCGGCACCGCCGGGCGCCGCCCTCGCCCGGACCACCGGGCCGAGGGGCCGGCCAGGGGACCGATACGCCACAGCAGGGGGCCGACCATGTCGTTGCCGGAGACCGCCGGCGTGCCGCACGGGGAGCAGACCCGGCGCGGGGGCGCGGCGCGGGGACGGGAGAGCCACCGGCGGGGCGCCGCGCACGCGGGTGCGGCCCGCACGGGTGAGGGGAGTACGGCGTGACCGGCTTCGACCTGACGAAGCTGCTGGCCGAACGGAGCGGTGAGCGCTACGAACTGCACATGCGCCACCTCAACCACCAGCTTCCGCGCATGCTGCACACCCTCGGCTTCGACAAGGTCTACGACCGGGCCGAGGGCGCCTACTTCTACGACGCCGAGGACAACGCGTACCTCGACATGCTGGCCGGCTTCGGCGTCATGGGCGTGGGCCGGCACCATCCGGTCGTACGGCGGGCGCTGCACGACGTACTGGACGCACAGCTCCCCGACCTCACCCGTTTCGACTGCCAGCCGCTGCCGGGGCTGCTGGCCGAGCAGCTCCTGGCTCGCGCTCCCGGACTCGACCGGGTCTTCTTCGGCAACAGCGGTACCGAGGCGGTGGAGACGGCGCTCAAGTTCGCCCGGTACGCCACCGGCAAACCCAGGGTGCTGTACTGCGACCACGCCTTCCACGGCCTGACCACCGGCTCGCTGTCCGTCAACGGTGAGGACGGCTTCCGCGACGGATTCGCACCGCTGCTGCCCGACACCCCCGTCCCGCTGGGCGACACGGCGGCGCTGGAGCGCGAGCTGCGGAGGAAGGACGTGGCGGCGCTGGTCGTCGAGCCCATCCAGGGCAAAGGCGTGCACGCGGCGCCGCCGGGCTATCTGCGTGCCGCGCAGGAGCTGCTGCACCGCCACGGGGCGCTGCTCATCGCGGACGAGGTGCAGACCGGGCTGGGCCGCACCGGCGACTTCTTCGCCTACCAGCACGAGCCGGACGTCGACCCCGACCTGGTGTGCGTGGCCAAGTCGCTCTCGGGCGGCTACGTCCCGGTCGGCGCGACCCTCGGCAAGGAGTGGATCTTCAAGAAGGTCTACTCGTCCATGGACCGGGTGCTGGTGCACTCCGCCAGCTTCGGCTCCAACGCCCAGGCCATGGCGGCCGGGCTGGCCACCCTCGCCGTCATGGACGACGAGCGCCTCACCGAGAACGCCCGCCGCACCGGGGATCTTCTCCGCGCCCGGCTCGCGGCGCTGGTGGACAGGTACGAGCTGCTGCACGAGGTGCGCGGCCGGGGGCTGATGATCGGCATCGAGTTCGGCAGGCCCAGGTCGCTGAAGTTGCGGAGCCGCTGGACGATGCTCCAGGCGGCGCGCAAGGGGCTGTTCGCCCAGATGGTCGTCGTTCCGCTGCTGCAGAAGCACCGGATCCTCACCCAGGTCTCCGGGGACCACCTGGAAGTCATCAAACTGATCCCGCCGCTGGTGGTCGGGGAGGCCGAGGTGGACCGGTTCGTGGCCGCCTTCACCCAGGTCATGGACGACGCGCACAGCGGCGCCGGGCTCATGTGGGACTTCGGGCGCACCCTGGTCAGGCAGGCGGTGGCCAACCGCTGACGGGTGCCCGGCCGCACCCGCTCAGCGGTGCGGCGGCCGTTCCGCGGGGTGCGGCCCGGTTCTCAGGGCTCCAGCAGCCGGGACCCGAGCCGGGTGCGGGTCGCCTCGGAGAGCTGCAGCCCCTCGGTCAGGTAGGCGTCCACGCCGCCCCAGGTCTCGTCGATGGCGGCGAACGCCGCGTGGAGGTAGCCGGCCCGGGCCTCGAAGAGCGGCGCGAGCAGTTCCATGACCTCCGGCGACATTCCCGCCCGGGATTTGCCGCTGCGGTGGATCCGGTAGCGCCGGTGCGGGTGGTTGGACTGGAGGTAGTCCTCCTCCACGGCGTCCCGCTCGACGCCGAGCGCCAGCAGGGTGATGGCGATCGAGAGGCCCGCCCGGTCCTTGCCCGCCGCGCAGTGCAGCAGTGCGGGCAGGCTGTCCTCGGCGAGCGCGTGCAGGATCCGGCTGTGCTCGGCCGTCCGCTCGCGGATCATGGTGCGGTAGGAGTCGGTCATCCGCCGGGCGGCGAGGCCGTCGCCGAGGATCGCCTGGAGCTGGTCGAGTTCGCCGTCCCGCACCAGCCGCCAGAACTCTGCTCCGTCGGCCGGGTCGGAGAGCGGGAGGTTGACGTTGCGCACGCCCGGCAACTCGATGTCGGGGCCGTCGAGTGCCCGGTCGGCGGAGTTGCGGAAGTCGAAGACGGTGTGCAGCGCGAGTGCGCCCAGCGCGGTGGCGTCCTCGGGCGTCGCGTGCGCCAGGTGCCCGCTGCGGAAGAGCACGCCGGAGCGCACCCGGCGCCCGTCCGCCGTCGGCAGGCCGCCGACGTCCCGGAAGTTCCGCACCCCGGTCAGCACCGTCCCGGTGGAATCCACACTCACGCGCGCGCTCCTCGCCTCCGAGTCCTGTCGTCCGACCATACGGCATGGATGCCTGAGGCGATCAGTCCCTGCGCAGTGATCCGTGCGACGGCTGCCGCCCGCCCGCGCCCACCCCGCTCGCACCGCCGCGAGGGAGACCGTCGGGCTGCGCCGTAGGGTGGTCCGGGTGAGTGCGGAGCTGTTTCCCCGGCCCGCGGAGGAGGTCGCCGCGGGCGCCGTCCTGCTGCCCGGGCGGCTGGCGGAGAGTGCCCAGCGGGAGCTGCTGGCCGCGTGCCGGAGCTGGGCGCTGCCGCCCGCGGGGCTGCGGACGGTGCGGATGCCCGGCGGCGCCGAGATGTCGGTGCGCCAGCTGAGCCTGGGGCGGCACTGGTACCCGTACGGGTACGCGCCGACGGTGGTGGACGGGGGCGGGGAGCCCGTCAAGCCGTTCCCCGGCTGGCTGGGGGAGTGGGCCAGGGCCGCGGTGGACGCGGCTGCCGAGGCGGCCGGGGAACCGCGGTACGGCCCGGGGCCGTGCACTGTCCGGTACGACGTGGCGCTGGTGAACTTCTACGGCGCCGGTGCGCGGATGGGCATGCACCGGGACAGTGACGAGCCCTCCGACGCGCCCGTCGTCTCCTTCAGTCTGGGGGACTCCTGCGTCTTCCGCTTCGGGAACACCGAGGGACGCGGGCGGCCCTGGCGGGACGTGCCGCTCCGCAGCGGGGACGCGTTCGTCTTCGGCGGCCCGGTGCGCCGCGCGTACCACGGGGTTCCCCGCACCGAGGCCGGGTCCGCGCCGCCCGGGCTGGGCCTGCGGGGGCGGGTGAACGTCACCGTCAGGGCGTACTGACCGGCTGACGTGGACGCCCTGTCAAGCGAAAGCCAGGTGGGTTCACTCGTTGGGAGCTGGCGAACCCTGGCGAATCTCTTGTACGGGTCAGGGGGAGCCGATCCCCGGGGCTAGCGTGACCACGGCGCCGACACCTTTCTCCCGACTGTCCCGCGCTGTCTGTTCGACTTCTCACCTGCCTCAACTCTGCCGAGGAACCCATGGCCGAATCCCTGAGCCACGCGACCCTGAATGGAAGGGGAGTATCCGCTTCCGCTTCGCCCGCGGTACCCCCGGCCGCGCCGCGCGGCAAAAACGTCCCCGCACGGCGGCGGCACGGCAGGCCGCGGGCGCAGACCCGGGCCCGGGAGAACGTGGGGGACGCCGCCGTACGGCGCCGCCTGGTGCGGCTCGCGTTGCTGCCCTCGGGGGCGGTCGCGGCCACCGGAACCCTCGTCGTCGGCTGTGTGCTGGGAGCCCGCGAGGGAGCCGAACCGATCGGCGCCGGGATGTGGACCCTGCTGGTGCTCGGTGCGCTGCTCGTCGCCGCCGCCCTCGGCGGGGCCTGGCTGCTGGCCGAGGCCGAGGCGCGCGGCAGCGCCGCACGCTGCGCGGCGCTGCGACGGAACCTGGTGCGGGGGCAGGCCGAACTCCGGTCGATGCTCTGGGCGCTGCGGCACGGCGAGCGCCCCGTCACCCGCACCCGGGCCCCGGAGGCGGAACCCGTCGGCGACGCGCTGGACCTGCTCGAACACCAGGCAGCACTCGCCCAGTGCGCCGCGGAGTCCGCCCTCGTCGAGGCGGTCGTGCTGACTGCGGAGGCACGTGACGGCGGCGAGGAACGGACCGAGGTCTTCGTCGGCCTCGCCCGTCGGCTCCAGTCCCTGGTGCACCGGGAGATCGAGCTCATCGACCGGCTGGAGAACGAGATCGAGGACCCCGACCTGCTCAAGGGCGTCTTCCGGGTCGACCACGTCGCCACCCGCACCCGGCGGCACGCGGAGAACCTGGCGGTCCTCGGCGGCGCGACGGCGCACCGCCGGTGGACCCGCCCCGTCTCCCTCTCCGAGGCGCTCCGCTCCGCCGTCGCCGAGGTCGAGCACTACACGCGGGTGCAGTTGGTGCCCCCGATCGAGGGCACGGTGCACGGGCAGGCCGTCGCGGACGTCGTCCACCTGCTGGCCGAACTCATCGAGAACGCCACGGTCTTCTCCCCGCCACAGGCCCAGGTGCTGGTGCGCACCCAGCGCGTCGCCGCCGGCCTCGCGGTCGAGGTCGAGGATCGGGGGCCGGGCATGGACCCCGCCGCACAGCAGCGCCTCAACACGGTGCTCGCCGAACCCGGCCGGGCCGACGCCACCGAACTGGTGCGGGACGGCCGCATCGGCCTCTACGTCGTCGCCGCCCTCGCCCGGCGGCACGGCATCGTCGTCCAACTGCAGAACAACATCTACGGCGGCGTGCAGGCCGTCGCCGTCCTGCCGCAGCGTCTGCTGGGCCGCACCGGCGAACCCGCCCCCGACGTCCGACCGGAGAGCGCATCCGGCCGGGCCGCCGCGCCCGCAGCGCACGGTCGGCGACGCGGGCCGGTCGCGGCTGCCGCTCCGGGTACCGCAGCCGGGCCGGGAGCGGGCACGCGGCGGTCGGCCCCCGGGCCGGTGGGCGGCTCGGGCGGTGGGAACCGAACCAGGCAGGCCCCCGCCGCCGGGCCCGGGGCCCCGCCCCAGGGAGCGCGCCCGGGCGCGGACACCCGCCGCCCGCGGCCCGCCCCGGACCCGGCTCCCACGGCCGTCCCGGTCCCGGCCGGCGCCGCCGCGCGTGCGCCGGGGGCGGGCACCGCGGCGCCGGAGGGGGCCGGGGCCGCCGCGCCGACCGGCGGCCGCGACACCGCGGATCCGCGGCCGCGGGCCCGGGTGCGCGGCAAGGAGCGCGGGCCCGCCACGCCGCTGCCCTTCGCCCCGTCCGCACCGACCGAGGACCCCGCGGCCGCCCAGGGCGCGCCGGGGCTTCCTCCGTTGCCCCGGCGCGACGGTCAGGAGCGCACCGCCGCCGAGCACGATCCCGCGGTCGGGCCCCGGGACGAGGCCGGTCCCGCCGACCGGGAGAGCGAACCGGGAGGACCGGGAGGAGCGGCCGCCCCCCGGCAGGACGACCCGGCCGGCCCCGGCCGACTGCCGGACCCGGGCAGGGGAGCTGCGGAGCGGGCCGGTGGGTCGCGAAGTCCCGCCACCCGGCAAGGGCGCCACCGGGGAGCCGGGCACGGCCAGGACACGTGAGGCTCCGGCACGACGCACGACGCACGCACGAAGCCCTCCGCCTGCCGCCCCGAGGCGATGCCGCGGCACGCGGCACGGCACGACGCGCAGTGCCCGGACGATGCCGCGGCACGGCGGCTGCGCGTCGGCCCGCGCGCGGGTCCGGCACTCCGCATGAAAGAAGTTGTGCGAAAGCGTTGATAGTGATGTGACTCTGTGGTGTCTTGTGGAGTCATGAATCCGAAGCCATGGGCACGACGGAGTTTTCTGGCAACGACCGGTGGCACTCTGGCGGGCTGGGCCGCCTTCCGCGAACAGAAGGCGGCCTTCGCCGCCGCGCGGCGGAGCCCGGCCGTACGGAACGGACGGGAAGGCGGACGGGAGTGGGACGCCGATCCCACCGTCTTCCAGGTCAACCGCGAACCGGCGCGCGCGGCCCTCATCCCCTACCGCGACCGCACATCCGCCCTCAGGGGCAGGCCCGGGGACTCCCCGTACCACCGCTCGCTGAACGGCGACTGGCGCTTCCACTGGTGCGAGAACCCGCAGCAGCGCCCGGAGGGGTTCCACCGCACCGACTTCGACGACGGGGACTGGGACCAGCTGCCCGTCCCGTCCAACTGGGAGATGCACGGCTACCGGGAGCCCGTCTACCTCAACATCAAGTATCCCTGGACGGGCTACGAGCAGCCGGAGCCCCCTGACGTCCCCGCGAAGTTCAACCCGGTCGGCTCCTACCGGCGGACCTTCCGCGTGCCCCGCGGCTGGCGCGGCAGGCGCACGCTGCTCTCCTTCCAGGGGGTGAAGTCGGCCTTCTTCGTCTGGGTGAACGGCGAGCGGGTCGGCTACAGCGAGGACAGCTACACTCCGGCCGAGTTCGACATCGGCGAGCAGCTCCAGGACGGCGAGAACACCCTGGCCGTGCAGGTGTACCGCTGGTCCGACGGCAGTTGGCTGGAGGACCAGGACATGATCGACCTGTCCGGGATCTTCCGCGACGTGTACCTGTACTCGGTGCCCCGCGTCCACCTCCACGACGCCGAGGTCCGCACCGCGCTCGACGACGCGCTCACCAGCGCCGAGCTCACCGTCCGCGCCCGGATACGCGACACCACCGGCGGCACCGTCGGAAAGTACACCGTCTCCGGCGCCCTCTACGACGCGGACGGGCACCGGGTGCGGACCGGCCCCCTCACCGGCAGCGCACAGCCCCCGGCGGGCGGCATCGCCGATCTGGAGCTGACCGGCACGGTGCGCGCGCCCCGGCTGTGGTCGGCGGAGAGCCCCAGTCTCTACACGCTGGTACTGACCGTGCGGGATCCGGGCGGCGACCGCAGCGAGGTCCAACGGGTGCGCTTCGGGTTCCGCGAGGTGACGTTCGGCCCCGGCAGACTGCACCTCAACGGCCGCCCGCTGCTCTTCGCCGGCACCAACCGGCACGAGACCGATCCCGTGCACGGCCAGGCCGTGCCGGAGACGACCATGCTGCGCGACATCGAACTGATGAAGCAGCACAACATCAACGCCGTCCGCACCTCGCACTACCCCGACTCGCCCCGCTGGCTGGAGCTGTGCGACGAGTACGGCCTGTATGTCATCGGCGAGACGAACCTGGAGACCCACGGGGTCCGCGACACCGTCCCCGGCTCCCTTCCGGAGTGGACCGAGGCGTGCCTGGACCGGGCCCGCAGCATGGTCGAACGGGACAAGAACCACCCGTGCGTGGTGCTGTGGTCGCTCGGCAACGAGGCGGGCAGCGGCGAGAACTTCCGCACCATGGCCGACTGGTTCCACCGGCGCGACGCGACCCGGCCCGTGCACTACGAGGGCATGAGTTCCGTCGCCGACGTGGAGAGCCGGATGTACGCCAAACCCGACGAGGTCGAGAAATACGGCAGTTCGGGTAACACGAAGCCGTTCATGCTGTGCGAGTACGCGCACTCCATGGGCAACAGTACGGGCAACCTCCAGGAGTACTGGGACCTCTTCGAGAAGTACTCCAACCTGCACGGCGGCTTCATCTGGGACTGGGTGGACCAGACCATCCGGAAGCCGGTACCCGGCGATCCCTCCCGCACCTACCAGTCCTACGGCGGCGACTGGGTCCCCGGCTATCCGAGCGACGGCAACTTCTGCTGCAACGGCGTCGTCCGCTCCGACCGCCGGGCCAACCCCGCCATGGCCGAGGTCAAAAGGGTCTACCAGCGGGTCGCCTTCTCCGGCGGGAAGGCCGCGCGGGGCGAGGTCGGGATCGCCAACAAGTACGCGTTCACCGGCCTGGACGGCTACGAGCTGCGCTGGGAGGTCACCCGCGACGGCCAGCGCACCGGGCACGGCACCGTGCGGCCGCCCCGTACCGAACCCGGTGGGACCAGCACCCTGCGGCTGCCCCTCGAACGCCCCTCCCACCCGGTACCGGGCGCCGAGTACTGGCTGAACCTCTCGCTGGTGCTGCGGCGGCGCAGTTCCTGGGCCGAGGCCGGGCACGAGGTCGCGGGCGCGCAGTTCCCCCTCACGGAGTGGCAGGCGGCCGCCGAGGAGCCGCAGGAGACCGGACTCCCGCCCGTCGAGTACGAGGAGACGGGCGAACAGGTCACCGTCACCGGCCGGGACTTCTCCCTCACCCTCGACAAGGACCGCGGCACTCTGACCGGCTTCCGGCACCGGGGCGTGGTGCTGCTCACGGAAGGCCCGGTGCCCAACTTCTGGCGCGCGCCCACCGACAACGACCGCGGCCGCGGATTCCAGAACACCGCCGGGACGTGGAAGGAGGCGGGCGCCCACCGCACCACCGACAGCGTGCAGGTCACCCGTCAGAGCCGTGCGCAGATCGCAGTCGAGGTCCGCAGCACTCTGCCCACCTCGCCCGCGAGCAGCGCCTACACCACCGTCCTCACGGTGCGCGGCGACGGGGAGGTGCGGGTGGAGCACACTCTGGAGCCCGGCTCCGGACTGCCCGATCTGCCAATGGTCGGTGCGCTGTTCACCCTCCCCGGGGAACTCTCCTCGTTCGCCTGGTACGGCCGCGGACCGCACGAGAACTACCGGGACCGCGCGAGAGGCGCCCACGTGGGCCGCTACCGCTCCGATGTGGCGGACCGGTTCACGCCGTACGTACGCCCGCAGGAGTGCGGCAACGTCACCGGCGTGCGCTGGGGCGAGCTGACCGGAAGGCACGGCGTGGGGCTGCGGGTCACCACCGAGGACGGCGACCATCTGGAACTCAACGCCCTCCGGTACACCCCGGCCGACCTGGACGGTCCCGGCCACCCCTACGAACTCGGCCCCGGGAAGGGGACCGTGCTGGGCGTGAACCACCGCCAGATGGGAGTCGGCGGCAACGACTCCTGGGGAGCCCCGCCGCTGGAGAAGTACCTTCTTCACGCGGATCGCACCTACCGCTACGGTTACCGCCTGCGCGCGGTGCGGTGAGCCGCGCGCCGGTGCGCGTCGAGGGCCCGGCGGGCGGCCGGGTGGAAAGGGGGCGAGCGTGGCGGAACGGCGGGACGAGGTCACGGCCGCGGCGGACGGGACGCCGGTGGCGAGCTACACCTGGTGGCCGGCGGGCGAGGTGCGCGCGCTGGTCCAGATCGCGCACGGCGCCGCCGAACACGCGCTGCGCTACGAACGGTTCGCGCGCCGGCTGACCGCGAGCGGCTACGCGGTGGTCGCCTCGGACCACCGGGGTCACGGCCGCACGGCCGCCGCCACCGGCGGCTACGGAGCGGCGGGCGCCGAGGGCTGGCGGGCCACGGTCGCCGATCTCAAGGAGGTCGGCGACCGGGCCCGGTCCCGGCTGCCCTCCGGTACCCCGCTGTTCCTGCTGGGCCACAGCATGGGTTCGCAGCTCGCCCGCGACTACGCCCAGGAGTACGGCGGCGGCCTCTTTGGGCTGGTGCTGTCCGGCACGTTCCGCTCGCTGCCCGGCTGCGAGCCAGAGGCCGCCGTGCAGCGGCTGGAGCGGCAGGTCACCGAGGAGGGCAGGGACGCGCCGTCGGACTTCACCACGCTGCTCTTCGGCTCCTTCAACGACCCCTTCACGCACCGTACGGGCTTCGAGTGGCTCTCCCGCGACCCGGCCGAGGTCGAGGTCTACGTCGAGGACGAACGCTGCGGCTTCCCGTTCGGCGCGGGGCTGTCCCTGGACTGGGTGCGCGGCTCCCGCAAGATCAACGATCCGGAGCAGTTCGCCCGGATCCCGCGCGAGCTGCCGGTCCACATAGCCGTCGGCGACCACGATCCCTGCCATCAGGGGCTGACGCTGGTCCACGAGCTGCTGGAGGACTTCCGCTACCGGGGCACCCGGGATCTGAGCTGGCGCGCCTACCCGGGCGCCCGGCACGAGATCCTCAACGAGACCAACCGGGACGAGGTCGAGGCCGATCTGGTGGAGTGGTTCGACCGCCACCTGGACGCGGCCCCCGGAGCCTAGCCCCATCCTCGCGCGCCGACCTGGCGGCAACCCGGCGGGTCGGACATCGGCGCCGCACGGGGGCACAACCGCTCCGCGGCGCGCCACAGCGGACGGTTGTGTGCCTCTAGGGTGCAGCGGTGGACACCGAGGCATTGCGATCATTCGTCCGGGCGGCCGAGCTCGGACAGTTCCAGCACACGGCGGACGAGCTGGGCGTCACCCAGCAGGCGGTCTCCAAACGGATCGCAGCGCTGGAGCGCGAGCTGGGAGTACGGCTGTTCTCGCGTACTCCCCGTGGAGTCGAGCTCTCGCTCGACGGGCAGGCGCTCCTCCCGCACGCGCGGGTCGTCGTCGCGGGGGCCGAGCGGGCCGTCAGCGCGGTCAGGCCGGGCTCCCGCGCCCTGCGGATCGACGTGCTCGGTCTGCGCAGCGCGCAGGCCGTCGTGCTGCACGACTACTGGCGCGCGCACCCCGGGGCCGAACTCGACGTGGTGACGCTCAGGGCCGCCGATCCCCGCGCGGCGGTCGCCGCCGTCGCCGCCGGGGAGATCGACGCCTCGTTCCGCACCGTCACCGATCCGGCCGCGCTGCCGCCCGAGGTGCGGATGATCCCCGCGTTCCACTCCCCGCTGGAACTCCTGGTCGGCCCGGCGCACCCGCTCGCCTCCGCGCGGCGGCTGTCGCCGCAGCAGTTGCGCGGGCACCGGATATGGGTGCCCGGCATCGCACCCCGCAGCGAGTGGGGGGAGTTCTACGATCAGCTCGCGGCCGAATTCGAGCTGCGCATCGACGCGGCGGGTCCGCACTTCGGGGACGAGGTGCTCCTGGACGTCCTCGCGGACTCAGCGGAGGTGGCCACGCTCGTCGGGGCACGCGACCGGTACCTGTGGCCCGCGGGCCACGACCTGCGCCGCATCCCCGTGACGGATCCGACCCTCGCCTACCCGATCTCGCTTCTGCTGCCCGCGGCGGCCCCGCACCCGGGCCTGCGCGGCATCCGCACCCACCTGGAGAGCCTCCCTGGGCTCTCCGAGGCGGTCTGGCTCCCCTCGTGGGCGGCGCGGCAGCCGCCGCCGTCCGGGACCTGACGGAGCCTCATTCGGCCGGCACCCAGTCCTTGGCGAAGTCGCCCGGTGAGGACGGACGCGCGTAGTACCAGCCCTGTGCCGTGTCGCAGCCCAGGTCGCGCAGTTGGTCGGCCTGGCTCTCGGTCTCCACCCCCTCGACGGTCACGGCCAGTCCGAGTGCGTGCGCCAGCGAGACGATGCCCTCCACGAAGGTGAGGTCCACCGGGTCGGCCGGGTGCCGCTGGAGGCCCTGGGTGAAGGAACGGTCCAGCTTGAGGGTGGTGGCCGGGAGCCTGCGCAGGTTGGCGAGGTTGGAGTAGCCGGTGCCGAAGTCGTCCAGCGCGATGTCGACGCCCAGCTCGGCGAGCTGCCACAGTGGTTTGAGCTCGTCCTCGTCCGCACTGATCAGGGCGCTCTCGGTGACCTCCAGACACAGCGAGGAGGGCGACACACCCGCGGACTCCAGCACCGCGACGGTGTCCGGCACCAGGTCCGGGTGGTGGAGCTGGCGCGGGGAGAGGTTGACGTTGACCCGCAGCGGCTGCCCGCCCGCCCAGGCGCAGCTCTGTGCGACGGCCTGCTCCAGCACCCAGCGGCCCAACGGCACGATCAGCCCCGTGTGTTCGGCCAGCGGGATGAACCGGTCCGGACCGAGCCTCCCGTGCACCGGGTGCTTCCAGCGCACCAGCGCCTCGGCGCCGTCCACCCGGCCGTCGCTCATCCGGATCAGCGGCTGGTACTCCAGGAAGAACTCGTCCCGCTCCAGCGCCGCCGGCAGCCGGTTGGTGAGGCTGTGCCGGTCTATCGCCCGCGCCTCGGAGTCCGGGTCGGCCAGCTCGTAGCGGTTGCCACCGGCGTCCTTGGCCCGGTACATGGTGATGTCGGCGCTGCGCAGCACCTCGGCGGGTTCGAGCTGCCCGGCGGCACCCTCGACGATGCCGATGCTCGCCCGGACCGACAGCTCCCGCCCGTCCAGCGAGACGGGGGTGGCCAGCGCGGCGAGCAGGGCCCGCGCCATGCCGGTGATCTCCTCCGCGCCCTGCGGGTCGGACATCAGCACGGCGAACTCGTCGCCCCCGATCCGGGCCACGAGGTGCGCGGGAGCGGTCGTGCAGGACTGGAGGCGCTCCCCGACCGCGACGAGGAGCTGGTCGCCCACAGCGTGCCCCAGGCTGTCGTTGACCGTCTTGAAGCCGTCGATGTCCAGATAGCACAGCCCGAACCGGGCCACCCCGTTGCCGGGCGTCAGGATGCGGTCCAGCCGTTCGGCGAACAGGGTGCGGTTCGGCAGTCCGGTCAGCTCGTCGTGGGTCGCCTCGTAGCGGAGCCGCAGGTGGAGCAGCCGGCGCTCGGTGATGTCCTCCATGAGGGCGAGTTGGTAGCGCGGTTCGCCGTCGGCGTCCCGCAGCAGGGAGACCGTCAGATTGGTCCACAGCACGGTGCCGTCGGGGCGCTGGTAGGGCTTCTCCACCCGGAAGTGGTCGCGCCGCCCGGCGGCCAGTTCGCGGTGCAGCCGCCACACGTCGGGGGCGTCGTCGGGGTGCACCCAGTCGTTGATGTTGCGGCGCCGCATCTCCTCCTCGGAGTGCCCGAACATCCGGGCCAGGGCGCCGTTGGCGTCGCGCAGCCGGCCGTTCATGTCGGCGATCCCGATGCCGAGGGTGGCGTCCTTGAAGACGGCCCGGAACCGGGTCTCGGAAGCGTGCAGGGCCTCCTCGACCGCGGTCTGCGCGGCCAGCGCGGCGCGGGAGAGCGCCTCCTGCTCGGCCAGGGTCCGCTCGCGCACGGCGAGCGTGAATCCGGCCGCGAGGGCGTGCTGGAGCCGGGCGCAGCGCGATCGCGCCTCGTCCACGCCCAGGCCGCGCGGGGTGCCCGCGTACAGGACGAGGTAGGACTCGATCACCCCGAGGATGTGCGGCAGTGCGTCGGGGCTGGTGCAGTGCGCCTGGTTCACCAGCACTTCGCCGACCTCCCGGCCGGGCGCGGGGCTGAACGGGTAGGTGTGCAGCGCCTCGCCCAGCCGGACGGCCAACGGGTGGAGGAAGTCCTCCAGTTCGGCCCGGGTGAGGGAGGTCTGGGTGGCCGGGTAGACCGTCCGGCTCCAGATCCGTGCGAAGCGGCGCAGCCCGTCCTCGCCTCCCTGGCCGGTGCCGTCCTCCGCCGGGCCGGGCGCCGGGCGGGTGTGCCTCAGGTGTTTTTCGGGCCCGTCCTGAGCAGTCACTCGGCGAGTCCCGCCTTGCGGCCCACCCCGGCGAACCCGCCCATGACGACCGGGTCCTCCAGCTCCTGCGGGCTGTCGGGGCGCCAGTGCGGCAGCGCGACCAGGCCCGGCTCCACGAGTTCGAACTCCTCGAAGAACTGCGCGATCTCGTCCCTGGACCGGGTGACCAGCGGGGCGCTCGCGGTGCTGTACACCTCACGGAGGGCGGCGCCGCCGTCCCGCACGGGGCCGCCCTCACCCGACCCGTGGGAGATCACCAGCAGACTGCCGGGCGCCAGACGGCGGGCCAGTTCCGCCACGCACTTGCGCGGCTCGTCGCGGTCCTCGACGAAGTGCAGCAGTGCGACGAGCATCACCACCACCGGCTGGTCCAGCTCCAGCAGCTCTTCCACCTCGGGGCTCTCGATGATGTCCTGGGGCGAGCGGAAGTCGGCCGAGACGATGCCTACTCTGCTGTCGTCCCCCAGCACCGCGCGGCTGTGCGCGACGGCGACCGGGTCGTTGTCGACGTAGACGGTGCGCGCGCCGCGGTCCAGCGCGTGGGCCACTTCGTGGACGTTGCCGAAGGTCGGGATGCCCGACCCGATGTCGAGGAACTGGGTGATCCCCTCCCGGACGGCGAAGCGGATCGCGCGGCGCATGAAGGCCCGGTTCGCCTGCATGATCTTGGGCAGTCCCGGCCATGCCTTGATCGCCTGACGCGCCGTCTCCCGGTCGACCTCGAAGTTGTGCGAACCGCCCAGGTAGTAGTCGTACATCCGCGACACGCTCGGCACGGTGAGATCGATGCCCTGCGGGGCCCAGGCGGGACGTTCCATCGAAGGGTCTCCAGCTCGCTTTGTTCACCGGGGAGTTCCGGTCGGGCCCACGAGGCTACTGACCGAGGAGCGGCGCGTGGAAGGAAACAGCGTTACTGGGGCTGGATCTTGCCCGGGCATCGACGGCGCCGTCGGGAGATATCAGGGCATAGCGCATCGAGCCGCCCGTGATTTAATCGCAGCCAATTGCGAAAGGTTTGCAAAAACCGCGGACGTCGAACAAGGAGTGTGCCACGGATGACTGCCCGGACGGTACGGACAGCCACCGCTGCGGCGACCGCCGCTGCGGTCCTCGCGGGGGCCGCGGCCTGCTCCGCACCCGGCGGCGGTGACGGTTCGGGCGGCGGCACGGACGCGGTCACGATCGGCGTCGCCCAGGAGCCGGTAACCCTCAGCCCCTTGCTCGGCTACGGCAGGGAGGGCAACTCGAAGATATTCGACGGACTGCTGACCCACGACGCCAAGATGAACCTGCGGCCCGCTCTCGCCACCCGGCTGCCGCAGGTGAGCAAGGACGGCCGCACCTACACCTACGACCTGCGCAAGGGCGTCACCTTCAGCGACGGCAAGCCCTTCACCGCCGACGACGTCGTCTACACCTACGAGACGATCCTCGACGAGAAGACCAACAACCCCTCCAAGAGCGAACTGGACGCGGTCAAGAGCGTCACCGCCCAGGGGAAGCACCGGGTCGTCTTCCGGCTGTCCTACCCGTACGCGGCGTTCGCCGAGCGCACCGTGCTGCCCATCGCCTCCCGGGCCGTGGCGTCGCGCACCGATGTCAACACCGGGTCCTACAACACCGAGCCGGTGGGCACCGGCCCGTACCTGCTCACCCGCTGGCGCAAGGGGGAGAAGCTCAGCTTCAAGGCGAACCCGCACTACTGGGGCGGCAAGCCGAAGGTCGAGCGGTTCACCGTGGCCGTCATCGAGGACGACGACGTCCGGGCCACCCGGCTGCGCTCCGGCCACCTGGACGGCGCCATCCTCCCGCCCAACCTTGCCCAGACCTTCGAGAAGGACGAGGACAAGCGCATCTTCAGCGCCAAGACCGCCGACTACCGCGCCGTCACCCTCCCCAGCGGCAACCCCGTCACCGAGGACAGAGCCGTCCGCCGCGCCCTCGACCTCGCCGTCGACCGCAAGGCCATGGTCGACTCCGTCCTCGACGGCGCGGGCAAGCCCGCCTACGGTCCGCTGCCCACCGACAGTCCCTGGTTCGCCGAGGGGACCCGGCGCGCGCGAGACCTGCCCCGGGCCCGGAAACTGCTGGACGACGCGGGCTGGAAACCGGGCAAGGACGGCATCCGCACGAAGCACGGCAGGCGCGCCGCCTTCACTCTCTGGTACTTCTCCGGGGACAAGCTGCGCCAGGACCACGCCCTCGCCTACGCCGCCGACGCGAAGAAGGCCGGCATCGACGTCACCGTCCGGGCCGGCAGCCGCGAGGCCGTCCGCCCCCGGCTCGACCGCGACGCCATGCTGATGGGCAACGGCTTCCCCGCGGATCCCGACTTCGACCTCTACCCCGCACTGCACTCCTCGCAGATCGGCGAGGGCTGGAACAACCTCGCCCACTACCACGACAAGACCGTCGACGAGCAACTCGACACCGCCCGCCGCAGCCGCGACCCCGAGGTGCGCAAGACCGCCTACGACGAGGTCCAGCGCGCGTTGGAGAAGAACCCCGGCTACACCTTCCTCACCCACATCGACCACGTCTACGTCATCGACGACAAGTGGCGCGGGCTGACCACCCAGGTCGAGCCGCACGACCACGGCATCGGCGCCGGACCCTGGTGGGACCTGCAGGACTGGCAGCCGGAGGAGTGAGCGGCGCAGTCATGTCCGCGGCCGCGCGCCCGGTGGTACGGCGACTGCCGGCCGCCGCACCGGTGCTGGCGGCGGCGACGTTCGGGGCCTTCGCGCCGGCCGCCGCCTCCCTGTTCGACCCTGATGCTGGACGCCTCCACCACGGCGGCGCCGGCCGCCGTGGTGGAGGACTACCGGCGCCGCACCGGTGCGGCGCTGCCGGCCGTCGGCCACGACCGTCCGCTGCTGGAGCGCTGGTGCGACCGCGCCGTCGAGCCGGCCGCAGCCTCCGGCGGCCGGGAGGGTGCGGAGGTCAGATCCGCACCCCGCGCCCCCGCAGATACGCCAGCGGATTGATGTCGCTGCCGTAGCCGGGCCCGGTGCGGATCTCGAAGTGCAGGTGCGGACCGGTCGCGTTGCCCGTCGCACCGGAGCGGCCGAGCCGCTGCCCGGTGCGCACCGCCTGCCCGGAGCGCACCGAGATGGCGGAGAGATGGCCGTACTGGCTGTACTTGCCGCCCCGGTGCCGGAGCACCACCTGGTATCCGTAGGCGCCGCCCCAGCCCGCCGAGACGACCGTGCCGCTGGTGACCGCCTCGACGCTGGTGCCGGTGCCGACGGGGAAGTCGACCCCCGTGTGGTGCCCCGAGGACCAACTGCCGCCCGCCGCACGGTAGGCGGTGCTGGGCGCCACGCCGGAGACGGGCGCGGTGGCCGAGGGGGAGTCCCGGTGTGCGGGAGCCTGCTTGGCCGCCTGCTCCCGGGTGTCCTTGCGCGGCTGCTGTTTCGGGGACGGCTGCTGCTTCTTCTCCGGAGCGGGCTGTTTCTCGGCGCGCTGCCGCGGTGCCTGCGGCGCGGCAGCGTCCTCGGAGCCGCGGGCCCGGGACGGCGGGCGCTCGGTGCGCCGCGGGCTGCCGGTCAGACTCAGCCGCTGGCCGGGCAGGATCAGGTCCGGGTCGTCGCCGATGGTGGAGCGGTTGCTCTCGTACAGGGTGTGCCACCCACCCGCCACCTCGTTCTCCCGGGCGATCCCGGAGAGCGTGTCGCCACCGACCACCTGGTAGGTCGTCAGCTTCTTGCCGCGCTCGGCTCTGGCCCGGTCCGCCTTGGTCTGCGCGGCCGGCTCGGCGGGCGCCGCGCCGGCCGGGTCCGTCTGCTGTCCGGAGCCGTTCCGTGCGGCGGCCGGAGCCGCGTCGCCGCGTGCGAGGCCCGCGCGCGGCCCGCAGGTGGGCCAGGCGCCGGGGCCCTGGCCTTCCAGCACCTTCTCGGCGACGGCGATCTGCTGGTCCTTGGTGGCCTGGTCGGCCCGGGCGGCGTAGGCGGTACCGCCGTACGCCTCCCAGGTGCTGCTGGAGAACTGGAGGCCCCCGTAATAGCCGTTGCCGGTGGCGGTGTTCCAGTTGCCGCTGCTCTCGCATGCGGCCACCTTCTCCCACACGTCCCCGGCCGCGGCGTCCGCGGCCTGCGCCCCGACCAGGGGCAGTGCGATCCCCGCCCCGCCGGCCGTCACCCGTAACGAGACGCGGGAGACGGCGCGTGGCTGAGGGCGGCGGTGGCGTCCGTGAGCGGACATGGCCGTTCCTCCGATGCTCGGCGGTCCACGGGCGACCGTGGCCGGGATCTACAGGTCCAAGCCCCGCTCCCGGGCGAGGCGGTGTGCTGCCTGACCGGCCACGGACTCGTCCGGGTACACCTCGCACGCCAGCCGGCCGCTGCCCGTCATGTTGTGCTCCAGCTCGTAGAGGCTGATTTCGCTCCCGTCGGCGAGCAGGAAGGCGTGTTCGTAGACCGAGCACCACACCTGGCAGTCCCCGGCCCGCACGCGGGGCCCGGGGACGTGCAGGATGTGGTGGCCCAGCGCGGAGGAGAGCAGCCGCAGCGTCTCCTCGCCCGGCCGGTCCTGGTTCTCGGCCCGGCGCAGCAGCCTGCGGGCATGGTCGGCCGAGTCGCCCTCGGAGTACTCGCGCCGCGGGCAGGCGGTGCCGGAGGGCCCGGTCAGGAAGTCGAGAACCGCGGCCGTGCGGCCCGGGCGGTCGGGTTCGCCCTTCTCGCCCATCCGGCGGTGCGCCCGGCGTTCGGCGCGGCGCAGGGCCTCCGTGTCGTCGTAGACCTCGTGCAGTTCGCCCGCACCGTCCGGGCTGTCGTAGCGCAGTTCCCACAGCAGCACGCTGCTGCCGTCGGCGAGCAGGAAGACATGGCGGAAACTGCTGCACCGCAGGGCGGGTGCCGGGACGTTGCGGTGCCGCCAGCCGTACAGCTCCACCTGGCACATCACAGCGCTGCGTAGTCGGTCCAGGACCGTGTCGCGGACATCGAACGGGTTCTGGGCGCGGGCCAGCAGCTCTTCGAGGTGGTGAGCAGGCGTCAGGTGCCCTCTGTCGCTCATCGCGGAACCCTCCCGGCGTGCAGCAAACAACCGACCGTCCCCGCGCGCACACACCGTAGCGCTCCCACCGCACCGTGCGGGAGGAGTTGGGGGAATTCCGCTGTGGGAAACCCTGCGGAGAAGCGTTTTTTCGGCCGAATCCCGGTGATATGCCGGTGGCCGGTGGGGGGTGAGCGCCGTACCAGCGGGAACCACAGGGAGGACGACCCCGGGGGGCCGAAGGGAGGCGGCGGTGACCACACTGCCCGTCGGATACGAGTCCTACTGGATGCTCTCGGCGGCGGGGGAAGTCTGCCCCCAACTGCCGCCCGACAGCCGGATCGAGGTGGACGCGGCCGTGGTGGGCAGCGGCATCGCGGGCCTCTCCGCGGCCTGGGAACTGGCCCGCGCGGGCCGCAGCGTCGCCGTGCTGGAATCCGACCGGCTGGCGGCCGGGGTCACCGGGCACACCACGGCCAAGCTCTCCGCGCTGCACGGGCTGACCTACAGCCGGCTCCGCGCCGAGCGCGGCGCCGAGGACGCGCGGCACTACGCGCTCTCGCAGCAGGGCGCCGTCGACCGGCTGGCCGCCGTCGCCGCGCGATTGGGCGTCGACTGCGAGCTGGAGCGCGTCCCGGCACACCTGTACGTGGAGTCGGCCGAGCATGTGGACGAGGTGCGCGCCGAGGCGGAGGCGGCCACCGAGGCCGGACTGGCCGCCTCGTTCGTCACCGACACCGGACTGCCCTTCCGGGTGCGTGCCGCCGTCCGGGTGGAGAACCAGGCGCAGTTCCACCCGCGCAAGTACCTGCTGGCGCTGGCCGACGACATCCGCCGGCACGGCGGCCTGCTGTTCGAGCGCACCCGCGTCGTGGCGCTCGACGAGGGGGAGCCCTGCCTGCTCCGTGCCGAGAACGGGG
Organism: Streptomyces sp. NPDC006925; assembly: GCF_042869575.1. Taxonomy (NCBI): domain Bacteria; kingdom Bacillati; phylum Actinomycetota; class Actinomycetes; order Kitasatosporales; family Streptomycetaceae; genus Streptomyces; species Streptomyces sp. NPDC006925. The sequence continues at coordinate 238,882 of NZ_JBIAGB010000003.1, read as the reverse complement.
GAGAGGTGCGTGCGCGGGACGTGGTGGTGGCCACCCACTACCCGGTCTTCGACCGGGCGCTGATGTTCTCCCGGCTGCAACCGCGCCGGGAACTGGTCATCTCCGCGCTGCTCCCCGAGGAGGAGGACCCCGGCGGAACCTATGTCTCACCGGAACGGGGCAGCCGTTCGGTGCGCACCGCGCCCTATCCGTTCGGCGACGGACGGCGGCTGCTGATCGTCACGGGGGAGACGTTCACCCCCGGAACACCCGGCACCGGCTCCGTCGGCGCCCGCTACGAACGGCTGGCCGCCTGGACCTACGAGCGCTTCCCCAGCGCCCGGCTCGCCCACCGCTGGGCCACGCAGGACAACGAGACCACCGACCGGGTGCCCTACATCGGGCGCTTCCACGCCGGGACCCGGCACACCTACGTCGCCGCGGGCTTCGGCGGCTGGGGGATGAGTTCGGGGGTGCTGGCCGGGCAGCTGCTCGCCGCCCATCTCACCGGCGAGCCGCTGCCGCCGTGGGCGCAGCTCTACGACCCGGTGCGGCTGCGGGCCGGCGAGGCGCCCGCGCTGCTGCGCCTGCAGTCGGCGGTCGCCAGGCGGTTCGTCGCCGACCGGCTGCGCCCCAGCCATGTGGACTCATTGGACGAGATCCTGCCGGGCGACGGCGCCATCGTGCGGGTGCGGGGGCGGCGCTGCGCGGTGCACCGGACGACCGAGGGCGAACTGCGTGCCGTCTCGCCGCGCTGCCCGCACCTGGGCTGCCTGGTCCGGTTCAACGACGCGGAGACCGCCTGGGAATGTCCCTGCCACGGTTCGCGGTTCGCCACGGACGGCTCCGTGCTCCAGGGCCCGGCCACCCGGCCCCTGGACCGGCGCGACCTGGGCGAGGACTGAACCGCGCCGGCCGGGCTCAGAGCCAGTCGGGATCGGTCTCGGCCGCGACCGTGTCCAGCGCGGCCAGCAGATCGAACTGCGGGCCGGTGCGGGGCAGTTCGACGCGGAAGAAATACCGGGCCGCCTGCTGCTTGCCGCGCAGGAACGCCTCGGCTCCCGCGTCCGCGCGGTCGGCGGACAGCGTGGCCAGGAACTGGCCCAGCCAGATCCACGCCACCACCACGTGCCCGACCGCCTCCAGATAGACCGAGGAGTTCGCCAGTGCCGTCTCCGGGTCCCCGCTCTCCCACAGCCGGGCCGTCACGGCGGTGGCCCGCTCCCAGTAGCCGCCCAGCATCGCCGCCAGCGCGGCGGCCTCGCCGCCGGCCGCCTCGGCGCGCCGCAGCGTCTCCCGCACCGCGCCGTCCAGCGCGTGCAGTCCGGCGCCGCCGTGCTGCACCACCTTGCGGCCCAGCAGGTCGAGCCCCTGGATGCCGTGCGTGCCCTCGTGGATGGGGTTGAGGCGGTTGTCGCGGTAGTGCTGCTCGACGTCGTACTCGCGGGTGTAGCCGTAGCCGCCGTGCACCTGGATGGCCAGGCTGTTGGCCTCCAGGCACCACTGCGAGGGCCAGCTCTTGGCGATCGGCGTCAGCACGTCCAGCAGCAGTTCGGCGCGGGCCCGGTCCTCCTCGGCCGCGGCCGAGCGCTGCTCGTCCACCAGCATGGAGCAGTACAGCAGCAGCCCCAGCGCGCCCTCCACATAGGACTTCTGCGCCAGCAGCATCCGCCGCACGTCCGGGTGCTGCACGATCGGCACCTGCGGAGCCGTCGCGTCCTTGCCGCCCGCCGCGAGTGTGCGCCCCTGCGGCCGCTCGCGCGCGTAGGCGAGGGACTTGAGGTAGCCGGTGTATCCCAGCGCCATCGCGCCCGCGCCGACGCCGATGCGGGCGCCGTTCATCATGTGGAACATGTACGCCAGCCCGCGGTGCTCCTCGCCCACCAGGTGCCCGACGGCTCCCGGCGCTCCGCCGGGCCGGTGGCGTGCGCCCTCGCCGAAGTTGAGCAGCGTGTTGGTGGTGCCCCGGTAGCCCATCTTGTGGTTGAGCCCGGCCGGGACCACGTCGTTGCGCTCTCCCGGGCTGCCGTCCGGCCCGACCAGGTACTTGGGGACGACGAACAGGGACAGCCCCTTGACGCCCGCCGGTCCGCCGGGCACTCGGGCGAGCACCAGGTGGACGATGTTCTCGGACAGTTCGTGGTCGCCGCCGGAGATCCACATCTTGGTGCCGAAGAGCCGGTAGGTGCCGTCCGGCTGCGGCTCGGCGCGGGTGGTGACGTCCGCGAGGGACGATCCGGCCTGCGGTTCGGACAGGCACATGGTGCCGAAGAAGCGCCCTTCGAGCATCGGCCGCACATAGGTGTCGATCTGTTCGCGGCTGCCGTGGGCGCACAGCAGGCGCGCGTTGCCCAGGGTGAGGAACGGGTAGGCGGACGTGCCGACGTTGGCCGCCTGGAAGTAGGAGAAGCAGGCGGTGGCGACCGTGTGCGGCATGCCCATGCCGCCGAACTCCTCGTCCATGGCCGCTGCCAGCAGCCCGGACCCGGCGAACACCCCGAGCGCCTCGGAGACCTCCTTGACGGTGTGCACCTGCTCGCCGTCGAACCAGGGCTCCTCCTGGTCGTTCTTCTTGTTGTGCGGGGCGAAGTGCCGGGTGGCGATCCGCTCGCTCAGGTCCAGGGCGTCGTCGAAGGTCTCCCGGGAGTGCTCCGCGTAGCGGGCGCGCCGGGTCAACGCCTCGACGTCCAGCCAGTCGTGGAGCTGGAAGTCCAGGTCGCGGCGGGAGAGCAGCAGCGAGGGTGAGGGCATGAGGGCGGTCCGATCCCGGAGGCGGCGAGCAGGCGGCAGCGATGTGCGGCGCTCGGTTTCTAAGCGCTTGCTTATGGTCACGCCGAAGGTCGGCCCTGTCAACGCCTCCGGTTCACGGCCCGCGCGGTCACCGCTTGCGGCCCACCCCCGCGTACATGGTCAGGGTGCCCTTGGGCAGTCCGCCGTCGGGGCCGTTGTCGGGGCGCCACAGATGCGTCATGGTCAGCCCCGGGTCCAGCAGCTCCCACCCGTCGAAGAACCGGGCGACCTGATCCCGGCTCCGGGGTACGAGTACCGTGCCGCTGCGCCGGTAGATGTCGACCACGTGGTCGATCCGCTCGGAGCCCTCCCGGTCGGGCACATCGGCGATCCCGTGGCTCAGGGACAGGAAGCTGCCCGGAGCGAGCCGGTCGAGCAGCGTGCGCAGGATCCCCTCCGGCGCCCGTTCGTCCGGGATGAAGTGGACGAGCGCGTTCACCGAGACGGCCACCGGGCGGTCCAGATCGAGGGTCCTGCCCAGCTCCGGCGAGTCCAGCACGGTCTCGGGCCGGGTCGCGTCGGCGTGCAGGTAGGTGGTGCGGCCCTCGGGTGTGCTGTGCAGCAGCGCCTGCGCGTACTGCAGCACGATGGGGTCGTTGTCGGTGTAGACGACCCGTGCGTCGGGGGCGACCGACTGGGCCACCTGGTGGAGGTTGGGTTCGGTGGGGATGCCGCTGCCGATGTCCAGGAACTGCCGCACGCCGTACTCCGCCGCCAGGGCGCGGGTGACGCGGATCATGAAGTCCCGGTTGGTGCGCGCCGCCGTGACGATCTCCGGCAGCTTGGCGACCACCGCCTCGGCCGCCCGCACATCCGCCTCGTAGTGGGTCTTCCCCCCGAGGTAGTAGTCGTACATCCGCGCGGAGTGCGGAATGGCCGTGTCGACCGGAGGTGGTCCGTCCTGCTCGGACATGCGGTCTCCCCCTCAGTAGTGCCTGTAGTGATCCCTGTGGTTCAGGGTTTGCGGGCCAGGCCCGCGAGCATGCTGGGCTGCCCCTCTTCGAGCTCGCCGGCCTGACCCGGATCCGGGCGCCAGTCGTGGGCCATCACGATGCCCGGCTCGACCAGTTCGAGCCCCTCGAAGAACCTGCCGACCTCGCTGCGGTCCCGCAGCCGGAGCGCGGTGCCGCCCTTGGCGTAGATCTCCTCGACCTCGCGTCCCAGTGCGGCCAGGGCCGGGTCGTCGATGTCCGCGGTGGCGTGCGAGAGGCACAGATAGCTGCCGGAGGGCAGCCGGTCCAGCAGTCCGGTGAGGATCTCGTAGGGCCCCCACTCGTCGGGGACGAAGTGGAAGAGCGCGTTGACCGAGAGGGCCACCGGGCGGCTCAGGTCGAGCGTGGCGTGCAGCTCGTCGGAGTCGGCGATGGACTCCGGCCTGGCGGCGTCGGCCTGCAGATAGGTGGTGCGGCCCTCGGGCGTGCTGTGCAACAGCGCCTGCGCGTACTGCAGCACGATGGGATCGCTGTCGGTGTAGACGACCCGTGCGTCGGGGGCGACCGACTGGGCCACCTGGTGGAGGTTGGGTTCGGTGGGGATGCCGCTGCCGATGTCCAGGAACTGCCGCACCCCCGCCTCGGAGGCCAGCCAGCGGGTCGCACGAATCATGAAGTCGCGGTTGGCGCGGGCCATCGCACCGGCGAACGGAACGGTCGCGATGACCGCCTCGGCCGCCTGGACGTCCACCTCGTAGTGGGTCTTGCCGCCGAGGTAGTAGTCGTACATCCGGGCCGAGTGGGGCTTGGTGGTGTCTATGCCGGGAGGGTTGCCCTCTGCGGTCATGCGGCCTCTCCGTTCTCCGGGTTCCGGGGGTGGTGGCGGTGCGGTCAGTCGGAGGCCAGCAGGAAGTCGGCCACGCCCTGCTTGGCGCCCCTGAGGAAGGTCTCGAACTCGTGGGTGGTGTAGATCAGCGCCGGACCTTCCGGGTCGGTCGACTGCCGCAGAGCCACCCGGCCGTCGCCGAGCTTCATCGCCTCGACGCAGCTGCCGCCGTTGGTGCCGCTCCACGGCTTCTGCCAGCCCTCGGAACCGAGGTGTTTCGCGGGCATGCCGTTGTATATGTGTGGGGGGTGGCCGGAATGACCCATGGTTCAGAACTCCTTGCGGATCTCACCGAGTACAGCCTCGGTGTGTGGTACTGGCGCGGCCTGCGCGCCCATGCGGTCCAGCACCTCCAGGTAGGCGGCGGTGTCCGGACGCTCGTCCAGGTACGTGGCGCCCGTCAGGCTCTCGGTGTAGACGATGTCCGGGAGCTCCGGAATCTCGAACCGGAAGAGCTGGAAGGGCCCGAACATGCCGGGGTGGGCACCCGCGGTGAACGGAATGATCTGCAGCGTGATGTTCTGCTGCCGGGACAGCTCGATCAGCCGGTCGATCTGGCCGCGCATCACGGAGGGTGAGCCCACGTGGCGGCGCAGCACCTGCTCGTCCAGCACGGCCCACAGCACCGGCGCCTCGGGGTCCTGGAGGAGCCGCTGGCGCCCCATCCGCAACTGCACCCGGCGGTCCAGTTCCTCCTCCTCGGCGGAGGGAAAACCGGTGCGCAGCAGGGCTCGCGCGTACTCCTCGGTCTGGAGCAGTCCCGGTACGCAATGCGGCTCGTACGCCCTGATGAGGCTGGCCTCGCCCTCCAGGCTCACGTAGAGGCTGAACCAGGGCGGCAGCACGTCGCGGAAGCTGTGCCACCAGCCGGGCCGGTTCGCCTCGTCCACCAGGCCCAGGAACGAGGCCGTCTCCTCGTCGGAGAGGCCGTACATCCGCAGCAGCTTCTCCACGTAGGGCGGTTTGAGGCCCACCTCGGCCTTCTCCATGCGACGCACCGTCGTGGTGTTGACACTGAGCGCGTACGCGGCGTCGGTGAAGGAGTGTCCGGCACGCTCGCGGAGATCGCGAAGGCGTAGGCCGAGCACTATCTGCCCCACAGTCGGCGCGGAACGAGCCTCGGCCACTACTGCCTCCCTGACTGCCTCCCCTGGCGGACCCTGGCGTCAAGCAGTGTGCCATGGCTGGTGTGCAGCAGCCATACTGCCCATGCGATTCTGCGAATTGCAGAACTCCTCTTGCCATCTGTGAAAGAAGCTGGGCATAGTGAAGAGCGTGACCCAGCTCATGAGACTGCGGCACCGGAGCCGCACTGCATCGCCGCCGCCGGAAGGGCCCGCAGGAGCCCGGTCGGCCGGTTCCTGCGCGGGACCGCCCGCGCCCGGTGCGGACTGCTCCCCGGTAGCCGTCCCCTCCCCTCACAGGTAGACGGAAGGCGTTCCCCCGTGGCCTCCTCGTATCCCCTCACGCAGCTCTCCCTGCCCGCACCGTCGGCCGCGCCGGCCGAGGAAGCGCGTCAGGAGGGATTCGAGCTCCCCGCTCACACCTCGTCGGTCGCCCGCGCCCGCGCCCGGCTCCGCGGGAAGCTGCAGCACTGGGGCTTTCCCGAGGAGCTCGCCCACACGGCGCAACTGGTGATCTCCGAGTTCGTCACCAACGCCGTCCTGCACACGGACACCGTCCGGATAGCGTGCCGCATCCATCTGGACGCCGAACGCCTGCGGATAGAGGTCACCGACGAGGGCACTCAGAGCTGTGCGCCGCAGCCGCGCAGCGCGGCCCCCGAAGAGGTGAACGGCCGGGGGCTGCAGCTCGTCGGCGCCCTCGCGCAGCGCTGGGGCGTCTCCGCGCACGGCGGCCGGTGCGGCCGCGTGGTGTGGGCCGAACTGGGTACGGCCGACGGCGCACTGTAGGGCCCGGCCCCCGGCGGGGGGCGCGCGGCCCGGTGCGGAAACGGCCCTCGCGTCGCGACCCTCCCGAGGCGCCGCGACCCTCCCGGCTCCTCCCGTTCTGTCCCGGCCCCCTGGTCAAATTCCCCCGGGTGAGGGCCACTTGACGTTGGTCCGGACCGCACCGGCGTGACATGCTGCCCGCCAGGGCAGGTGCCCGCGCGGTCGGTGCGCGGTGTGCCGGTGAACACACTGGGGCGCGTATGCGGGACGAGACGGCCGGAACCGGGCAGCACACGGTGGACATCAACGTCCCGAGCGTGGCCCGGATGTACGACCACTACCTCGGCGGCAAGGACAACTACGCCGTGGACCGGGAAGCCGTCGCGGCGCTGGACGAGAAGGTGCCGCGCACCCGCCATCTCGCCCGTAACAACCGCCGCTTCCTGCAGCGGGTCGTGCGCATCCTGGTGCGCGAGTACGGCATCCGCCAGTTCCTCGACCACGGTTCGGGTCTGCCCACCCAGGACAACGTCCACCAGGTCGCCCAGCGCGCGGCCCCCGGATCCCGCGCGGTCTACGTGGACAACGACCCCATCGTGCTCGCCCACGGACGGGCACTGCTGGAGGAGAACGCCGACACCGCGGTGATCCAGGCCGACATGCGCGACACCGACGCGATCTTCGACAGCCCCGAGGTCAAGCGCCTGATCGACCTCTCCCGGCCGGTGGCGCTGCTCTTCGTCTCGGTGATGCACTGCATCCCCGACCACTCCGACCCCGCCGCCGTGGTGCGCCGCGCTCTGGAGCGCGTTCCCTCCGGCAGCTTCGTCGTCCTCAACCAACTCGTCAGCCACGACCAGGAGACCCGCGACTTCGTCACCGGGTTCATGGACCGCAGCACCCACGGCCAGTGGGGCCGGGTGCGCGAGCCGCACGATGTCGAGGCGTACTTCACCGGCCTCGACGTGCTGGAACCCGGCCTGGTCGAGGTCAACGACTGGCGGCCCGACTCCGACCTGTGCGCACGCCAGTTGGAGGACGAGACCTGGTTCGAGTTCGGCGGCGTGGCGCGGAAGCCGTAGCCCCGCGCCGGCTCCGGCCGCCGACCCGCGGAACGCCGGACGGGCGTCGGACCCGCCCGGCCCCGCCCACGACGGACGGGCGCCCGCGCTGCCGGTCCGGAGCCACAGGCATCTGCGGACCCCGGCCGGCAGCGGTGGTGGTCCGCTATCCGCGTCCCCCGCGCGGTGGCCCCAGCGGGCGGAGCACCTCCAGCCGCACCGCCTCGGCACCCTTCTCCAGCGCGGCACAGCACTCCTGAGCCGTCTCCGCGACGGCGGTGACCAGACCGTACCGGCCCGCGACCGCGCCGTGCGGCGGCAGCCGCAGCTCCTGCCCCGGCAGGGCGATCGCGAGTGCCTCGGTCACCTCCGGCGGCAGCGCCGCCGTGTCCACCCGCACCGCGCGGGCCAGGCAGTCCGCCTCGGGGTAGCGGAACCGGACTCCCGCCACCCGCCGGGGGCCGGGGCGGAGGTCGGGCGGCTCCGCGCCGCAGGCCAGCTGAGCCGCCGCCAGCGCCGCGTCGGTGCCCAGCGCCAGCCGCCCGAGGTCGGGGATGCGGTCACCGCCGATCCGGGCGTTGATCTCGACCACCTTCGGGCCCTCGGCGGTCAGTCGCAGCTCGGTGTGGGTCCACCCGGTGCCGAACCCGACAGCGGCGTGCGCCCGTTCCACCACCTCCAGCACGTCCGCGTCGTCCTGCAGCGGGTCGCGGCCGTCGACCAGATGACCGACCTCCTCGAAGGAGGGCGCGAACCCGCACTCCTTGCGGGCCACGAATCCGGGCGTCATCCGGCCCCGGGCCCAGGCCGCGTCCACGCTGATCTCCGGACCGTCCAGATACTCCTCGACCAGCACGTCCCCCGGGGCCACCTCCACGGCGCCGGGCGCCGTGGCTCCCCTGGCCAGCCGGAACCCGGCCGGCAGCCGGTCGGCCGAAGCCACCAGCACCACGCCGGCACTGGCGTTGAGCGCCCGCGGTTTGAGTACCACCGGATAGCCGATCCGGGCCGCGGCGGCCCGCGCCTGCGGCAGCGAGGCCACCGGCACCGAACGGGCCTGCGGCACCCCCGCCGCGTCCAGCGCTATCCGGGTCGCCCGTTTGTCGCGGCAGGTCAGAGCCGCCTCCGCCGTACTGCCCGGCAGCCCCAGGCGCGCGGCGAGCTCAGCGGTCTGCACCACTCTGGTGTCGTCCCACGTGAGCACCCCCTCGACCGCGAACTGCCGCGCGACCGCCGCCATCGCGGCCACGTCCGTGGTGTCCAGCACCGTGTGCCCGGCCAGATGGGCCGACTCCCAGGCGGGGGCCCGCTCCGCCAGGAGATGGACGTCGTGGACGGCGGCGACCGAAGCCAGCAGATACTCGCGGTACACCTGCGACCCGGCACCGATCAGCAGCAGCGTCATGCGGGCACCCCCTCGGCGGCCAGCACCGGGGCGAGCCGGCGCACGGTGCGGTGCAGATAGAGCTGCGGCAGCGGGAAGCCGGGGAGTCCCGCGGCCTTCAGGGCCGCCAGCAGCCGCACCCCGAGCAGCGAGTTGCCGCCGAGGGCGAAGAAGTCGTCGTCCAGCCCGACGCGGAAGCCGAACACCCGCTCCCACGCCACGCGCAGCCGCGACTCGACGTCGTCCCCGGCCGGTCCGTCCTCCTCCTCGGCGGCGACCGCACCGGTCAGCGGCAGCGGCAGCCGCGCCGTGTCCACCTTCCCGTTGGGGGTCAGCGGCAGCGCGGGCAGCGCGGTGACGGTGGCGGGCACCATGTGCGCGGGCAGGAAGCGGGCGGTGTGCTGCCGCACCTCCTCGCCGTCGCCGCCCCGCTCGCCCGCCGCCCCGTCCGGGCGCAGCACGACGTAGGCGTCCAGCCGGGCCCCGGCCGGGTCGCCGTCCGCACCCGGGCGCAGCACCACAGCCGCCGCCGTCACCGCCGGCGCGTCCAGCAGCCGTGCGCGGATCTCGTCCAGTTCGATACGGAATCCCCGCAGCTTCACCTGGTTGTCCAGCCGCCCCAGGTGCTCCAGCCTGCCGTCCGGCAGCAGTCGCCCCCGGTCCCCGCTGCGGTACATCGGGCCCGGCGCGTGCGGATCGGGCAGGAAGCGCTGCGCGGTCAGCTCCGGGCGGTTGAGGTAGCGGCCGGCCACACCGGCCCCGCCGACATGGATCTCGCCGGGCACCCCGGGCGGCAGCTCCCGGCCCTCGGGGTCGAGGACGTACACATGCCAGCCGGGCAGCGGCCGCCCCACCGAGCGGGAACCCGCCAGTGCCGCACCGCGGGTGACGGTCTGCGCCGTCACGTGCACGGTGGTCTCCGTGATGCCGAACATGTTGACCAGGCGGCACTCCCGCTCCGGATGCCGGTCCAGCCAGGACCGCAGCGGCCGGGTGTCCAGCGGCTCACCACCCAGGACGACCAGCCGCACCGAGTCGCTGACCCGGCTCTCCCGGTCGGCCTGGCTCAACTGGGCGAACGCGCTCGGCGTCTGACTGAGCACCGTCACCCGTTCGTCCGCCAGCAGCGCGGCGAACCGGGCCGGTTCGCGCGCCGCCCAGTACGGCACCACCACCAGCTTGCCGCCCGTCGTCAGACAGCCCCAGATCTCCCAGACCGAGAAGTCGAACGCACTGGAGTGGAAGAGGGTCCACACCTCGTCCCCGCCCAGCCCGAAGTCCCCCTCGGTGGCCGCGAGCAGCGCGGCCACGTTGCGGTGCGGCACCACGACACCTTTGGGACGCCCCGTCGAGCCGGACGTGTAGATGACGTAGGCCGCGTCGTCGGGGGAGAGCGCTCGCGGTACACCGGCGTCCTGCACCGGGTTCGGCCGTCCGCTGCCGCCGCGGGCCGCTTCCTCCAGCGCGGCCGGCCGGAGGAGACGCACCCCCTCCGGCTGCGGAAAGCTCTCCGACTCCGTCACGACGAGGGGTACAGCGGAGTCCTCGGCGGTGAACGCGAGCCGCTCCGCCGGATACGCCGGATCCATCGGCACGTACGCGGCGCCCGCCTTCAGCACCGCCAGCAGCACCACCACCAGATCCGTGGAGCGCTCCAGGCAGACGCCCACCCGGTCGCCGGGCACCACCCCGAGGCGGCGCAGCCCCTCGGCGAACCGGTCAGCGCGCCGGTCGAGCTGCCGGTAGCTGAGGGTCTCCCCCTCGCAGACGAGAGCCGGCGCGTCGGGTGCCCTCGCGGCCCGGCGCCCCACGGCCTCCTCGATCCGCTCGTCCGGTACCCGCGGTGCCCGGCCCAGCCCGCCCAGCCGGGCCAGCGCCTGGCGGTGCTCCTCCTCGAACAGGGGCACTTCGCCCACCAGGGCCTCCGGGGCCGCCGCGGTCAGCGTCCGGTGCGCGGTCGCCAGCATGCCGGTCAGCCACTCCGCAGCCGCGTCGCCGAACACGTCGCGCCGGTAGGCGCACCCGGCCCGCAGCGCGGTTGAGCCGTCGTCGGCGACCCACAGCGAGAGCGGATGCACGGGGGCGAGGAACGGCCGCACGTCGAGCGGTTCCGCCTTCACCCCCTCCCCGCCGAGCACCTCGGCGGGCGGCAGGACCGTCAGCCCCACGGCGGGTGCGGGGCCCGGCGCGGGGACCGCCCGGCCGACCTCCGCCAGATACTCCGCCACGGTCCGGCCCGGTGCCGCGGAGAAGGCCACCCGCTGCTCCGCGTCCACCCCCAACTCCACCTCGGAGGCCCCGGTGCAGCGCGCGAGGACCAGCCCGAGCGCCGCCCGCAGCGAGACCGGGTCAGCCGCCCGGCCGCGGGCCGGGACGGTGAAGCCGCGGTGCCCCACGGTCGGAGCCCCGGCCTCGCCCAGGCCCCACTCCGGTGCCGGGCGGCGGTCGAGGTCCCGCAGCGCCGACCGCAGACGCGCCTCCCGTTCGGCTGCCGCGTCGCCGGCCCGGACCGCCGGGTCCACCGTCTCGCCCAGCAGGGCCCGGGCCAGGTCGCAGGGGTCGGCCAGCACCGCCCGGTGGGCGACCACGACCAGGTCCGCCGCCCCGTCCGCGTACCGCAGCAGCACCGCCCGCAGCCCCGGTCCGGTGCGCGGGTCGGCGGGCCGGGAGAGCTCCCGCTCCCGCCGTGCCGCCGCGATGTCCGCGTCCGCGCCCCCTGGCACGTCCTGCACCCACAGCCGTACCCCGTCCGCCGCGCGGGCGAGCGCCCGCTCCATCGGCCCGGTGCCGGCTTCCGCGTGCAGGCGTACGGCGAGCGCCTGGCACAGCCGGCCGGTGTCGTCCATCGTCCCTCTCTCCCCGCTGTCGCTGTGCTGCCCGATGTGACCTGTGCCGCCGCTCATCGGCTGGTGAACCCGCCGTCGACGGTGACGGTGGAACCCGTCACCTGCCGGGAGCCGTCGGAGCCGAGCCACAGCGCGGCCCCCGCCACGTCCTCGGGCTCGATCAGGCGGTTCATCGGCTGCGCGGCCACGAAGGTCTCCTCGTGCTCGGCCACCGGCACCTCCAGCGAGCGGGCGATCTCGCTGAGCATCCGGCCCTCCGCGGCGCCGTCGTCCCGCACCGAGCCGGGGCACAGCGCGTTCACCCGGACCGCGAACGGGGCGAAGTCCAGCGCCGCGGACTTGGTCAGCCCGATCAGCGCGTGCTTCGCGGTGACGTACCCGGCGAAGTGCCGGTAGCCCACCAGCCCGGCCGTCGAGGAGACGTTGATGATGCTTCCCGCACGCTGTGCGGCCATCGCGGAGCCCGCGGCGCGGATCATCCGCCAGGCACCCGAGACGTCGACGTCCAGCATCAGCTCCCACTCGGAGGGTGTGATGTCCTGCACCGTCTTGCCCGAGGGGGCTGCGATACCGGCGTTGTTGAGCAGGATGTCGATCCGCCCGAACCGGTCCAGTGCCCCGTCCACCACCTCGCGCACGGCGTCCAGGTCGCGTACGTCCGCCTCGGCGGTGACCACGGTGGCGGTCGGGGACAGCTCCTGGCACAGCCGCGCGGTGTGCGCCAACTGGTCCGCGTTGCCCAGGGGGTAGGGCACGCCCGCCAGGTCGTGGCCGATGTCGGTCAGGAGCAGCTCCGCCCCGGCGCGGGCGTAGGCCACCGCGCACGCCCGTCCGATGCCGCGCGCTGCCCCCGTGATGACCGCCGTCTTGCCCGCCAGCTGTCCGGTGGTCGGGCCCCCGGCGCCGGCGGCGTCCGCCGGGGCGGGCGGGGGAGAGGCGAGTACCCCGTTCACCGTGCCACCCCCTGCGAGGCGAGCTCCGCGTCGAGCAGCCGCACCAGGGCGGCGGGCTCGTCCACCAGATACATGTGTCCGCCCGGCAGTTCGACCTGCCGGCAGCCTGCCGTGGTGGCGGACCCCCACTCGACCGCCTCCGCACGGGAGACCAGTTCGTCCTCCGCGCCGCGGATCGAGACGATGGGGACCGCCAGCGGCTTCTCGGAGGGGGCCAGGTAGTTCTCGTGCATCTCGACGTCCGCACGCAGCGGCGGCAGCAGCATCTCCCGCAGCTCCGGATGCTCGAGGGCCGGGTGGGTGTATCCGGCGAACTCCCGCACCCGCTCCAGGAACAGCGCGTCGGACAGCCCCGTGGCGCGGATCCGGCGCCGCGTCCACGGCCCGGGGGAGCCGCTCACGAAGAGCTTGACCACCGCGGGATGGCCCAGCGCCGCGATCCGGTGGGCGGTCTCGTAGGCCACCACGGCCCCGAGACTGTGCCCGAACAGCGCCACGGTGGGTTCCCCGGCGAGCTGGTCCAGGATCCCGGGCAGCAGCCCGTCCGCCGCCTGGGCGACGTCGGTGTACAGCGGCTCCCCGAACCGCTCCTCGCGGCCGGGCAGTTGCACCGGGCAGATCCGGACGGTGTCGCTGCCGTATTCCTGGCAGCGGCGGAAGGCGGACGCCCCCGCTCCCGCGAACGGGAAGCACAGCACGGGGATCGGTCCGGATACGGGAACCGGCATCTCAGTCCTCCCTCTCGGTCGCGGACACCCAGGCCCGCTCGATCAGTTCCGCCGTCCCGGCGGGGTTGCCCCGGACGAAGTAGTGGCCGCCGGAGCCGAGCCGGTGGAAGTCCACCTCCCGCGCCACCCGCTCCCAGCAGCGGTACTCCTGGGCGGCGTGCGCCAGGCCCGTGTCGTCCTCGGCGACGACCACGGTGAAGGGGGCCTCGATCCGCCATCCCGGGTCCCGCTCGGTCAGCCCGATGAAGTAGCGGTAGCCGCCGCACACGTCGTGCCGGAACAGGTCGCCCATGAATGCGGTGTAGCGCCGGTCGAGGCCGTCCATCTCCGAGTAGCCGGTCTCCTCGACCATGTAGGTGATGATGTCCTCGTCGCTCCAGCTCTCGATCATCGCGATCGACTCGCGCATGTCGGCGGGGGACGGCAGCAGCTTCGAGCCGACGAAGACCCGCCGCAGGTCGAAGCCGCGCTCCTCCAGGACCCGGGCCAGCTCGACCGTCACCGCGGCGCCGCCGCAGTGGCCCCACAGGATCAGCGGCAGGTCGGGCAGCGATCCCTTCCCCTCCAGCTCCGCGACGGTGCGCTCCACCGTCTCGGCCACGTCGGTGAATCCGCCGGCACCGCCCGGTGTGTGGCCCGGCGGCTCCAGGCCGTAGACGGCGAGGTGCGGGGCGCGCTGCTGCACGGCCTCCGCCAGCGGCTTGAAGTTCACCGGGTGCCCGCACGGGTAGGGCACGCACAGCACCGCGGCCCTGGCCTCCGCGGCGCCCGAGGAGAGCAGTTGCAGCAGTTCCTCGGTCTCCTGGCCCTGCGCGCCGCCGTCGACGAGCGCCGCCAGTTCGCCGAGCCGGGGGACCCGGGTCAGGTCGGAGAGCGTGATCAGTCCGTCCAGCTCCAGCACGACGCGCAGCGCCGAGAGCGAGTTGCCGCCCAGGGCGAAGAAGTCGTCCGCCTCGCCGATCTCCTCCGCCGGGAGGTCGAGGACCTGCTGCCAGGCCGCACGGACCCGCGCGACGGTCTCCGGCGAGGCCACAGTGCCGGGCGGTGCGGTCGGCGCCGGGCGCGCATCCGCCGGAGTACCGCTGTCCCGCAGGGCACCCTCGCCCGCCTCCGCGTCCCCGGCCACCGGCAGGTGCGCCTCGTGCGGCGCGTCGGGCTCGCTCGCCATCAGCTCCAGGACGCGCACGAAGAGGGCGCCGATCCGGTCGATGCGGGCCTCGTCGTAGAGGTGCGTGTGGTAGTGCAGGCACAGCCGCAGCTCGTCGTCGTGGAAGTCGCGGGAGAACTCGGTACGGAAGGGGAACTCCGTCTCGGAGTCCACCCGCATCTCCAGCAGCGAGAACTCCGGCAGCCGCCGCAGGTTCTTCAGCAGGTAGAAGTGGGTGAAGTTGAAGGTGGTGCTGAACAGCTGCCGCCGGGTGGCCAGGTCCTGCTTCATCTGGGCCATCGGGTAGCGCCGGTGCGGCAGCAGCTCCAGTTCCGCGCGGTAGACGCGGCGCACCAGCTCGCCCCAGCTGCCGCCCGCCACCCGGACCTGGAACGGCACGGTGTTCAGATGCAGGCCCAGCGTGGTCTCCGCGTCCGGCAGCTCCGGACGCCCGCTGTGCTCGTAGCCGGTCAGCACCGTCTCCTGCCCGGACACCAGGCCGAGCACCTTCATATGGGCCGCCAGCAGCACGTCCTTGACGGGCACCGACAGCGCGTCCGCCGCCGCCTCGACGCGCCGGGTCAGCCCGGCGGGCAGTGGGACGTCCCGCAGGACGACGCGGAAGTCGTCGGTGGCGACCGCGTCCGGCCGGTGCGGAACGTCGGCGGGGTGCGGATCCGCCAGCACACCGCGCCAGAACGCCGCGGACTGCGGGGAGCGCAGCGCCTCGGTCTCCAGCCCGACGAAGTTGCGCAGGTGGTTGTCGACCGCGGGCCGGGAGGTGTCGGCGCCCTCCCGCACCTGGTGGTACAGCTCGAACAACTGGGTGTGCAGCAGGGAGATCGACCAGCCGTCCAGCGCCGAGTTGTGCTGGCTGACCGTGTACCGGTACCGCTCGTCGTCGAGCACCTGGATGTGCAGGGTGACCAGGCCGCCCGCCTCCCAGTCGAACCTGCGGGCCTTCTCCCGGGCCAGCCACTGCTCGTGCCACTCCTCCTGCGCGGCCGGATCCAGCCGGCGCAGGTCCTCGATCGTCAGCGGCGGCGCCACCTCGCGGTGCACCACCTGCAGGAACTCGCTGTACCCCGTCAGGTGGTAGGTGGTGCGCAGGATCGGGTGCCTGCGCGTCAGCAGCCGCACCGCCTCGGTGAACGCCGCGGCGTCGAACGCGCCGGTGACCCCGTAGCTGAGCACGTCGTGGTACTGGCCGAGGCCGCCGGTGATCTCCGTCTGGAAGATCAGCCCGGCCTGCAGCATCGACAGCGGGTAGGCGTCCTCCGCGTCCGCCGGAAGCAGCGCCCGGTCCTCGTCCGAGACCAGCTCGAACGGCTGGAAGGCGCCGCGGGCCGCGACGTCCTCCTCGGCCGGTGCCGTCCCGGACCCCTCCGCCATCGACGCCGCCAGCAGCGCGATCGTCTGGTGCCGGAAGAGCTGCTGGAAGGTGAAGTCCAGGCCCGCCTCGCGGGACTTGGCCAGCACCGGCACGAAGTGGATCGAGTTGCCGCCGAGGGCGAAGAAGTTGTCGTGCACCCCGATCCGCTCCCGGCCCAGCACCTCGCGCCAGATCCCCGCGAGCACCTCCTCGGTCCTGTTGCGCGGGGCCGTGTGCGACGGTGTCCTCCGGCGCAGTGCGGCCGGGTCGCGCAGCGCCGCCCGGTCCAGCTTGCCGTTGGGCGTGAGCGGCAGTGCGTCCAGGACGAGGATCCGGCCCGGCACCATGTACGCGGGCAGGGCGGCGGCCAGATGCTCCTTGAGCCCGGTCTCGGTCGCCTCCGCGGCCGCTCCGGTGGCGGGGACGGCGAAGCCGCGCAGCGCGGTCTGCCAGCCGTCGTCGACGGCGACGACGGCCGCGTCCCGCACCGCGGGGTGGCTGCGCAGGTGTTCCTCGACCTCGCCGGGCTCGACGCGGAAGCCGCGCACCTTCACCTGCTCGTCCATCCGCCCCAGGTAGTCGAGGCTGCCGTCGGGCAGCCGCCGTGCCCGGTCTCCGGTGCGGTAGAGCCGGTCCTCGCCGGTGGCGGCGCGTGTGGCGGCGCCGGTGGTGAACTTCTCCGCCGTCAGCTCGGGCCGGCCGAGGTAGCCGCGCGCCAGCCCGACCCCGGCGATGTGCAGTTCACCCGGGATGCCGACCGGAGCCTGCCGCCCCCGGTCGTCCAGCACGTACAGCCGGAGGTTGTCCACCGGCCGTCCGATGGGCAGCCGGGCCCGGCCGGTGAGCCCTTCGACGGGCTGGTGGCTGACGTCCACGGTCGCCTCGGTGGGCCCGTAGAGGTTGACGAGTCGCGCTTCGGGCACCAGTTCGGCGAACCGGGCCGCCCGGTCCGGCGCGAGGGCCTCGCCGCTGGCGAAGACCTGACGGAGGGTGCGGATGGCACCTCCGCCGCCGAACCGGTCCAGATGGCCCAGGAACATGCTGAGCATCGAGGGCACGAAGTGCATCGTGGTCACCCCGTGCCGCTCGACGGCCGCGAGCAGCGCGGCCGGGTCCTTCTCCGCGCCCGGTGCGGGCAGGGCGAGCGCGGCGCCGGTGAACGACCACCAGAACAGCTCCCACACCGACACGTCGAAGGAGATGGAGGTCTTCTGCAGGACGACGTCGTCCGCGCCGATCGGATACGCGTCCTGCATCCACAGCAGCCGGTTGACGGCGCTGCGGTGCTCGATCTGCACCCCCTTGGGGCGGCCCGTCGAACCGGAGGTGTAGATGACGTAGGCGACATCCCGGGCTCGACCGCCCTCCCCGAGCGGACCGTCCGCGGACGCGTACGACGCGGTGTCCTCCAGGTCCAGGGCCGGCGTGCCGCCCGCCAGCGCGCCGAACCGGCTCTGGTGCAGCACGAGTCCGGCCGCGCTGTCGGCGAGCAGATGGTCGATGCGCGCCTGCGGATAGGACGGGTCGATCGGCAGGTAGGCCGCGCCCGCCTTCAGCACCGCGAGCACGCCGGCCATCATCGCGGGGCACCGTTCGGTGATCAGCGCCACCACCGAGCCGCGGCCGATGCCGTGCTCCCGCAGGGTGTGCGCCAGCCGGCCGGACCAGGCGTCGAGTTCTCCGTAGGTGACCGTTCCGTCCGCGCTCAGCAGCGCGGGCGCGTCCGGTGTGCGCACGGCCTGCCGGGTGAACAGGCCGTGCAGTGTGGCCTCTTCGTCGAACTCCCGCGCGGTGGCGTTGGCCGCGGCGACGACCTTCTCGTCGTCGGCCGTCCACAGGTCGATCGTCTCCACCGGCCGGTCAGGATCCGCGGTGGCGCCGTCCAGGAGCAGTGTGTAGTGGGCGCCGAGGCGGTCCACGGACTCCTCGGCGAACCGGTCGGCGTCATAGCCGAACTCCACCGCCAGACCGGACTCCTGCCGGAAGGCCGTGACCATGATCCCGGGCGCCCGGAATCCGGGTGCGTGGTGATCCGCGAGCGCCACGCCGGTGTCGAAGGCGTCGGGGCGGCCCGCCGCGGCGGCCAGGGCGGCCACGTCGCAGTCCTGGTGCTGTTCGGCCTCCCGCACCGCTGCCCCGACTCCGGCCAGCAGCTCCCGCAGCGGACCGGCCGACTCCGTGCACACCAGCAGCGGGCCGTCCGCGAACCGCGTGGAGCCCTCCTGCCTCGGCAGTGCGACGGCCACCTCCGGGCGGCCGGTGCTGCGGCCGAGCAGTGCGGCGAGCACCGAGGTCAGCAGCACGGTGAGCTGCTCGGGGCGGCCCCGGCTGATCCGGTCGAGCCGTTCGGTGAGCGGGCCGCCGAGGTCCAGGGTGCGGGTTGCGCGCCGGACCCCGTCGCCGGGACCGTGCGCGCCGGCTGCGCGGTCCTCCGCTGCGGGGGAGCGGAAATCGGCCGGAAAGCCGGAGGTCTCCGCGAGCGACGCCAGCCGGGAGCGCCAGTACGTGAGCTGCGGGGTCTGCGGTGACGGTGCGGAGGGTGCTGCGTCGGATTCGAGCAGAGGCATGGATGTCTCCTGCACTTGTGGTGAGAAGTCGACTCGGAGAGCGGAGAGCGCGGGTGGCGCGCGGACAGGGGCGGCGGCCGGGTGGGCCCGGACGGCGCCTCAGAGGTCGAAGTCGAAGCCCGGATCGGGGCCACGGCCCTGCGCGGGTTGCGGCATGGGCAGCGGGCCCGGGGCCCGGTCGGGGGCGAGCGAGCCGAGCGGAGCCGACGGGTCCGCGGCGAGGGCGTCCAGCAGGGCGACGAAATGCTCGCGCCACTCCTCGACGGTGTCCCGCCGCAGCAGCCGGGCGGCGTACTGCCAGGCGACCCGGAGGGTGTCGGTCCCCTCGTAGATCTGCATGTTCAGGTCGAAGACGGCCTGGCCGGTCTGCTCCAGGCGGAGCGGCACCCTGGTGCCCTGGAAGTCCACCGACAGGTAGCGCGCGCTGTGCAGCGCGATGAGCGCGTCGAAGACCGGCGTCCGGCTGTAGTCCCGCACCGGAGCCGCCAGGGCGACCAGGTCCTCGAAGGGGAAGTCCTGGTGGGCGAACGCCTCCTCGGCGGTCAGCGCCGTGCTGCGCAGGAAATCGGCGCCGGACCGGTCGGGTTCTGGCGCCGTGCGCAGGCACACCGTCCCGGCGCACATGCCCACGGTCCCTTCCAGCCCGGGCGCCGTGCGGCCGGAGACCGGGGTGCCGACCGTCACGTCGCCGGTCCGCTTGAGCCGGGACAGCAGGACGCTGTACGCGGACGCCAGCACGGCGAAGAGCGTCACGCCCTGACCGCGGGCCAGCGCACGCAGTTCGCTGGTCCTCTCCCGGCCCAGGTCGAAGGCGACCACCGCACCGTCCAGGGCCCGCAGGGCGGGCCGGGGCGCGTCGGTGGGCAGGTCCGCGGGGTCCGGTGGTGCGGCGAACGTCCGCTGCCAGTAGGGCCGCTGCGCGGTCCGCAGCGCCGCACCGGCGGGTCCGGCGAGCCACTCCGCGTAGTCCCGGTACTCCAGGCGCGGGGGCGGCGGCTCCGCGCCCGCGTACAGCGCGGACAGATCCGCGAACAGCGGTGCCAGGGAGAAGCCGTCGACCACGATGTGGTGCAGATCGAGGCGGAGTGTCACCGCCTCGGCGGTCCGGTGGATCCCGGCCCGCCACAGCGGCGCCCGGCCCAGGTCGAAGGGCCGCACGAAGTCCTCCGGCGGCCCCGGCGGTCCCTCGTGGACGGTGACGGGCACCTCGGGGTCGGCTTCGACGCGCTGCCTGATCTCGCCGTCCTGGGCGACGAAGCAGGTGCGCAGCGCGTCATGGCGCAGCGCGAGCCGCCGGAGTGCCGCGACGAGCCGCCGCGGATCGGTGCCGGCCGGCAGCGCCAGCGTGACCGGCACGTTGTAGTGCACCGCGCCCGCGTCCTTGGCCTGCTCGAAGTAGAGCTGCCGCTGCTGCGGGGCGAGCGGGTAGGTGGCCCGCGCCGGAGCGCGCGGTATCAGCGCCGTCCGGTGCGCGGCGGAGGCGCGCAGCAGCGCCGCGAGCCGGGCCGGGGTGCCGCAGCGCAGTACGGCGCTGACCGGGCACTCGCGGCCCAGCCGCTCCCGCGCACCGGCCGCCAGCAGCGTCGCGGTGAGCGAGTCGGCGCCCAGCTCCCGCAGGTCGTGCGCCGTGCCGATACCGC
The DNA here is from genome assembly GCF_042869575.1 of Streptomyces sp. NPDC006925. NCBI lineage: Bacteria > Bacillati > Actinomycetota > Actinomycetes > Kitasatosporales > Streptomycetaceae > Streptomyces > Streptomyces sp. NPDC006925. Next base: position 218,705 of record NZ_JBIAGB010000003.1, on the reverse strand, counting down.
TGAGGCCCAGGGCCGCCTCGGCCAGCTCCAGCAGCACGCGCTCGATGTCGTCGGCGGGCGGTACGAAGGCCGTCCCGGCCAGCAGATGGGAGCCGTCCGGGTCGGGGAGGAGGGAGCGCTCGACCTTGCCGTTGCGGTTGAGGGGCAGTTCGGGCAGCGGCACCAGGTGGGCGGGGACCAGGTGGCCGGGCAGCGTCCGCGCGAGCAGGGCCCGCAGCTCCTCCGGCGCGGGTGGCGGGGTACCGGCCGGGCCGGTGTAGTAGCCGCACAGGTGCTTCTCGCTCCGGCCCGGTCGCGAGCCCGCCGTCACGACCGCCTCCGCCACGTCCGGATGGCCGAGCATGACGCTCTCGATCTCGGCGGGCTCCACCCGGAAGCCCCGGACCTTGACCTGGTGATCGCGACGGCCGAGGAACTCCAGGACGCCGTCGGACCGCCAGCGTGCCAGATCGCCGCTGCGGTAGAGCCGGCTGCCGCCGGGGGCCGGGGAGGGCGCGAAGGGGTCCTCGACAAAGCGCTCCGCGGTGAGTCCGGGGCGCCCGCGGTAGCCCCGCGCGACCCCGTCCCCGCCCAGGTGCAGCTCACCGGGCACCCCCACCGGGCAGGGCTCTCCGGCCTCGTCCAGCACGTACGCCGTGGAGTTGGCCACGGGCCGGCCGATCGGGATCCGTCCCAGGTCGGCCCGGGCCAGCCGGTGGGTGACGGAGAACGTGGTGTTCTCCGTCGGGCCGTAGCCGTTGACCAGCGACAGTTCGGGACAGGCGGTCATCACCTTCGCCACGTGGGCCGCGGAGAGGGCGTCCCCGCCGACCACGAGTTCCCGCAGCGGACGGAAGGCGGTGGCGTCCTGCTCGGCCAGTTGGTTGAAGAGCGGCGAGGTCAGCCACAGTGTGGTGATGCCGCGTACGGCCAGCTCCCGGCCCAGCGGGCCGGCGTCGAGGAGCGTGTCGCTGTCGGCCAGGTGCACCCGCCCGCCGTTCAGCAGCGGACCCCACAGCTCGAACGTGCTGGCGTCGAAGGCGATGGAGCCGGTCGGCATGACGCTCATCTCCGGCCCGAAGCGTACGTAGTCCGCGCCGCGCACCAGCCGCACCACGTTGCGGTGGGTCACCTCCACACCCTTGGGGTGTCCGGTCGTGCCGGAGGTGTAGCAGATGTACGCGAGATCTCCGGGCTCACCGGGTTCTCCGACTCCTTTGGGCCCCCCGGAATCGTCGGCCCCTTCGCCGGAGCCCGGTAACCGGTGCCGCTCGGCACGGCACCAGGGGTCGAGCACCGTCCCGGAGAACGCGAACGCGGTGGGCCGGTCCACGGCGGCCACCAGGAACCGGACGGCGGAGTCCGCGAGCAGCCACTCGGTCCGCTCCGCCGGGTACCCGGTGTCCAGCGGCAGATACGCGCACCCCGCCTTCAGGATGCCGAGCGCCCCCACCAGCAGTTCCGGTGTGCGCCCGGTGTGCAGCCCGACCCGGTCGCCCGGGCGCGCCCCGGCCGCCCGCAGCGCGTCGGCCAACCGGTCGGTGCGCGAGTCCAGTTCCGCGTAGCTGAGGGTGCGGTCCCGCCAGGTCACCGCCGGAGCCTGCGGGGCGCGCCGGGCCTGCTCCCGGAACAGCGCGGGGACCGTGGAGTGCGAGGGGTAGGGCCGAGCCGTGTCGTTGAAGCGGCGCAGCACGGTCTCCCGCTCGCCGTCGTCCAGCAGCGCCACCTCCCGTACCGCCGTGTGCGGCTGCTGCACCAGGCAGCGCAGTACACGTAGCACGTGCCGGCCGAAGCGCTCCGCGGTCTCCCGCGTGAAGAGCGAGGCGCGGTAGCCGAGCAGCAGGTCGGACCCGTCCAAGGTGAGGGCGAGTTCGTGGAGCCCCTCGTCGGACACGGGCCGGTCCGTGAACCGGACCGCCGTCGCACCGGAGCGGTCCCGCGGTCCTGCCGCCGCCTCGGCCGCCGCCGCGGCGCAGGCGCCGACCGGCTGGTGCGGAGCGACCTCGAGGGTGAGGGCGCCCGCGCCGCTCCCGGACAGGTCCGTGTCGAGCAGCAGCCGCCGCTGCCCGGTCCAGCGGTGCAGCACGACGGCGAAGGCGGCCAGGGCCGGTCCGCTGTGCCCGGAGCCGTGTGCTCCGGTGAGCCGGACGACCGCCCAGGGGCCGTGCGCCGCCTCCCGGGTGCGGGGGAGATCGGTGACGAGCTGTACCGCTTCCCCGCCCGTCGCGGGTGGCGCGTCAGGAAGCCGCGGGGACGGTTCCGGCGTCGTCGGGGTCGGAGTCCCGCTGCGTGTGCTGGTCATCGGCTGCTGTCACCTCCAGTCTGAAGGGGGTGTTGCGGAAGAGCAGCACGGTGAGCAGGCCGGGCGCGGTGGCCAGCGCGGCGACCACGAAGATCAGGCCGGTGTAGTGGCCGCCGCTCAGGAGTACTCCGCCGAGCGCCGAACCGGCCGGGAGGGCACCCGCCATGACGGTGCGCATCAGGGTCATCGCGCGGCCCCGCATCTCGTTGGGCACCCGCGTCATCCGGACCACTCCGCCGAGCACGGTCATCGGCGCGGAGAGGATGCCGTTGAGCGCGAGGCCCAGCAGGATCCACGGCAGTGCGGTGGGGATGAGCAGGAACAGCACGGCGCCGGAGAGCAGTTGGAGCACCCCGATGCGGAGCATCTGCTTCTCGCTGGTCTCCACGGCTCCGGAGACCAGCGAGCCGATGAGTTCACCGGCCGCCATCACGGCCAGCATCAGGCCGAGTACGCCGGGGCCGCTGGCGAACTCGTACTTCGTCAGCCAGGGGATCGCCACCACCAGCGCTCCGGCCGAGACGTTGAAGGCACCGAACGCGAGGGTGAGCACCAGCAGGAAACGGTCCCGCACGATGAGCAGGAACACCGGGGTCCAGCCCGGCTTCCGCATTCCGCCGCCCGCTTCGGACGCCGACTCGGGGCGGGCCAGCGGGGCCTTGATCCGGCTGATCAGCAGGGCGAAGACCAGATAGGTCGCGGCGTCCAGCAGCAGCACGTTCGGGGCGCCGAAGAGGGCGATCAGCCCCGCGCCGATGGGTGGGCCCAGCACGTTGGCGGCGCCCATGGCGGTGGCCTCCAGCCCGGATGCCGCCTGGAGCTTGTCCGCGGGGACCAGTTCCGGCAGGACGGCGGGGGTGCCGGCCAACGGAATGATCTTCAGTAGGCCGTAGACCAGGGCCACCATGTACAGGTGCCAGGCGTGCAGTGAGCCGGTCACGGCCAGCACCGGAACGAGTGCGACGACCGCGCTCCGGAAGACCGAGTCGTAGATGAAGAGCTTGCGCCGGGAGAACCGGTCGAGCAGGGGGCCGACGACGGCACCGCCCACGATCACCGGAAGGGTGAGGCAGACGCCGAGCACGCCCAGACCGGCGGCGCCCGCCTTCTCGAGCGTGATCCAGGCGAGGGCCGCGTAGGTCGCGCCGTCACCGAGGAGGTTGAGCACCAGGGCCGACCAGAGCAGCCGGTAGTCCCCGATACGTAAAATGCTCAGATAAGCTTTCACGTCCACACCGTTCAGTAGGCCGAGAAGGGCAGAAGTGACAGCCGGGCAGGCGTGCGGTGCACGTCGACGTCGGCCGGTGGGTGTGCGAAAGAAATGCGCCAGGCAGGATCGAGCCGCACATCGGAGCGCCGTGCGGTGGTGATCAAGGATTCTGCGGCGTCACAGGAAGCAGTTGCCGTTCCTGGTGTGTCCGGCTTGCCGGGGCCGGAATTCCCCGTGGTTCGAACCCCCCAAGTTCCCCCGTGAAGATCCCCCGTTGTGGCGCCCCGCCGACGGCGATGCGCGATTACGGCAAGTGTTCTAACAGGTCGCTCAGAACCTGGTCAAGAAGCGCCTTGTGCGGAAAAACGACTCTTTCCAGGCTTGTGATCAAAGGGCGCGTTGTGAAGTGGCAGGGGGTGCGACCGCCGGGACCCGCAGCCCGCGCGGGTGGCGATGAGCGCAGGCGATCAGGCTGCGCGGCGCGGCGCCGCGCGGTACGGACGTCTCCGGGGGAGGGGCGGCCGGGGCACGCGGCGGGCCGACGCCGCCTGCCGCATACGGCGCGAAATCGCCCCCCGCGTGTCGGATGGGCGGTTCCGGGAGCGACCTGGGCACTGGTGTCGCCGTCCACCCGGCTCGCTCCTGGCCGGCAGCGGGCTTTCTCCCGTCGGTCTCCCAGGGCACGGCCCGGGCGTCGGCGCGCGGAGCCGACGTGGCGCCGGCACGGCGGTCCGAGCACGAAGCGAACGCAGCGGCTGACGCCCGCCGAGCACGAACCCCGTCGAGGGGTGAGCCCGCGGAGTGCCGCGCTCCGCGGTGCCGGATCGCGGAACCGGGTCCGGCGGGCCGGGCCGGGCGCCCGGCGGCTTCGTGCGGCGCGCGATGGACAGCGCGTCGTACGGCGTGGGGTGTCCCGGCGCGAAGCGGATGTTCCGGCACGGTCCGGTGCGGCGCCTCGATTCCAGCAGGGGGAGGCCAAGCACACCGGGGCGCGACCGCGGGATGCGGCAGGTGCGGCGCCTGCAGGCGGGGCAGCGGGGCAGCGGGAACGACGTGGCAGCGGGGCCGGCGGTGGGCGCTCCGGCCGCAGCCGCGGGGAGTGGCGGTGCGGACCCGGTGAAGCGGCCCCGCCGGGTCAGTACTCGCTCAGCAGCTTCTCCAGGAACGCCACGGTTCTGTTCGGGGGTTCGGCCATCGCGCACAGCCGGTCCATGACCACCAGGTAGCCCTCCACCTCGTCCCGCTTCTCCAGGTAGAGCGACGAGGTGAGCTGTTCGAGGTAGACGATGTCCGGGAGGTCGGGCTCCAGGAAGCGCAGGATGGTGACCGGGCCGCCCGCGGCGGCGAGCCCGCCCATGCTGAACGGGGCGATCTGCAGCGTGACGTTGGGCCGCCGGGCGACATCGATGAGGTGCTCGAGCTGGGCGCGCATCACCTCCCGGGACCCCAGCGGGCGGCGCAGCGCGGCCTCGTCCATCACGGCCCACAGCCGTGGGGAGTGCGGCTGGTCGAGGATCGACTGGCGTTCCATGCGCAGCTCGATACGGCGTTCGCTGCGCCGGCTGTCGTCGCGGGGGTGGCCGAGCCGGATCACCTCGCGGGCGTAGTCGCGGGTCTGCAGGAGCCCGGGCACGAACTGCACCTCATAGGTGCGGATGACGGATGCGGCCTCCTCCAGGCCGAGCAGCCGGTCGAACCACGGCGACATCACATCGCTGTACTTCTGCCACCAGCCCGGTGAGCCCGCCTGCCGGGCCAGCTCCAGATACTCCTCGCGCTGCTGCTGGTCCCACACCTCGTACAGCGTCAGCAGATCGGCGATGTCCCGCTCCTTGCAGCCGACCCGCCCCAGCTCCAGGCGGCTGATCTTGGCGTGCGAACCGCGGATCGCCTCGCCTGCGGTTTCCCGGGAGATGCCCTGTTCCTCGCGCAGCCGGCGCAGTTGGGTGCCCAGGACGATACGCAGGATCGTCGGTCCGCCCCTGGGATGGTCCAGGATGCGTCCGGGCGACGCCTCGCGTCGCGGCTGTGCCTCCATCGCGCCCGCCTAGCTTCCCTGAGTGACTGCTCGGATGCTCAGTGTCCCATTCCGCCGACTGAGCGTACAGCCATACAGGTTGTACGGCCGGATTTGACGGCCGGGTGGCGGGGACCTGTCTGCCGGCGCGCGGAGGCCCTCCCGGTGCCGTACGTGCCCGGGTCGGGGCCGGGTTCGGCGCGCGCCCCGGTGCGTGGCTGCGCCGGAGGCGAACCGCCGCCACACGTCCGTGTCGTGTGGCGGCGGTGTCCGTGGTGCTGTTCGGTTGTGGTCGGTTGTCAGCTGTGGGCGGCTCGGCGGTCGGCCGTCGCGGGCGTGGTCCGGATCGGGGTCCGCGGGGCGGGACCTGCCGACCCCGCCGGGTCCGGCACGCCCGGGTTCGGCCCGGCCCGGGTGGAAGGCCCTAGACGTCCAGCAGGTCGTCGAAGTCGCCGTCCTTGGCGCCCTGGACGAACGCCGCGATCTCGGCCGGCGTGTAGACCAGGGCGGGTCCCGAGGGGAACCGGGAGTTGCGGACGGCGACTCCCTGGCCCGGAAGCGCTGCGACCTCCACGCAGTTGCCGTTCGGGTTGCTGCGGCGGCTCTTGCGCCAGGCGGCACCCTCGATCTTCGTGGCCTCGATGCCGTTCTCGATCTGCATGTACGACTCTCCCTACGTCACTTGCATCCCCCGTGGCGGTTGCGACGTCCGGAAGCGTCTCACAGCTGGGCGTGCTTGCAGATGTACTTGCAGATGTACTTGCAGAAGTAAGTGCGGACCCCCGACAATGCCCGTCATGCCCGAGCCCCGATGGGCTCAACTCCGCCACCGGACAATGGAGTTCATGATCTTCCGTCCGTCCTCAGGAGCCCCCGTGACCACACCAGGCGCTGAATTCACCACCTCTGACGGCCCGGCGGGCGACGGTCCAGGCTGCGACCACCCGCTCACCCGGCTGCTGCTCCTGCTGGAGATCGCCGATCAGCCGGACTGGCTCCGCGATCTGGCCGCCCCCGCCGGATCAGCCCCGCAGAGCCTCCGGTAGTTCGGCGGCGTGCACGATCTCCAGCCGGGACACCGCGCGGGTCAGCGCCACGTACAGGTGCCGTAGGCCCAGCGGGCCGCAGCCCGCCAGTTCGGCCGGTTCCACCAGCACCACATGGTCGTACTCCAGGCCCTTGGCGTATTCCGCCTCCACCACCGCGACCCGCTCCGGCTCGCCTCCCGGGGCGCCGGTCGTGATCCCGGCCGCCTCCAGGGCCGCGCGCACGGTTGCGGCCCGTGCCCCGGTCGCGATCACCCCGACCGAGCCCTCACGCTCCAGGGCCGCGGCGACCCGCTCCGGCACGGCCCGGACAAGCTCGGCAGCCGTCGCCACCCGGACCGTACGCAGTTCGCCCCCGGTGCGCAGCGAACGGGCTGGCGGTACCGGCACCTCCAGCGCTTCCAGCAACCGGTTGGCGGGCCCGAGCAGTTCGGACGGTACCCGGAAGCCGGTGCTCAGCGGAGTGACAGCCGCCCCGGGTGCACCCAGGTGCGCCAACTGCTCCGGCCAGTCGCGCGCCGCCCAGGGCGTCGTCCCCTGCGCCAGGTCGCCCAGTACGGTCAGTGAGCCGAAACGGGTCCGGCGTGCCAGAACGCGGCACTGCATGGGGGAGAGGTCCTGTGCCTCGTCCACCACCACGTGCCGGAAACTCTCCTCGGGATGGGCGATCAGCCCCGCCGCCTCGTCCAGCAGCAGCAGATCCGCCTGCGACCAGCGGGCCGTGCGCGGCGACCGCGGGCGGCGCCCCTGCCACAGCAGCGCTCGCTGCTCCTCCTCGCTCAGCAGCCCGTCCGCGGCCCGGGCCAGCGTTTCCGCGTCGCCCAGCAAACCGGCGACGGCCTCTTCCGGCTTCGTCCGCGGCCACACCGAGTCGAGGAACCCGGTGAGTGCCCTGGTCCGGCCCATCCGCCGCAGCCAGGCACCGCCGGGCGGCCCGGCGCGGTGCTCGGCCTGCTCCCGCAGCAGCGCCGCCGTGCGGGCCCGCACCCGCTCCCTCCCCACCTCGTAGGGCGGCCGCTGCGCCAGCGCCTCCTCGACGAGCGCACGCAGCTCGGCTTCGTCCAGCCGCCAGCGGTAGGAGCCGTCCGGCACCGCCAGCGGGCTGTCCGGCAGCCGTACGCGCCCGTAGAGGGCCCGTCGCAGCACCTCGGCCATCCGGGCACTGTGCTTCAGCTCCACCACCCGCGGCGCGTCCTCGGCCCGCACCGGGAGCCCGGGCAGCAGGTCCCCTACGGTGCACTGGCGTACCCCTCCCTCGCCGAGGGCGGGCAGCACGGCCGAGATGTAGCCCAGGAAGGCCGGGTTGGGGCCGACGACGAGCATGCCGCCCCGCTCGATCCGCCGGGGATGGGTGTAGAGCAGATACGCGGCGCGGTGCAGTCCGACCGCGGTCTTCCCCGTGCCCGGCGCGCCCTGGACGCACATCGAACTGTCGGGGCCCGAACGCACCAGGTCGTCCTGCTCGGGCTGGATGGTGGCGACGATGTCGCGCATCGGCCCGACCCGCGGACGTTCGATCTCTCCGGCGACGATCCGTGAGGCGAGGGCGGGCTCGCCTGCTGTGCCAGGGGAATCCGGCCCCTCGCCGGCGGGCTCCCGCGGCGGCTCCGCCAGCCGCTCGTCCTCCAGTCCGGTCAGGTCCGCTGCGGTGCCGGTTCCCTCCGGCGCCCAGCCGAACCGGCGCCGGGAGCCCACTCCCTGCGGGTGCACGGCGGTCGCCTGGTAGAAGGCCCGGGAGACCGGGGCGCGCCAGTCCAGCACCAGCGGTGGTGCCGAAGGGTGTTCGCTGACGCGCCGCCGGCCGATGTAGTAGCGCTGCCCGCGGTGCTCGCCTGCCTCCTCGCCGCCGGGCCCCGCGCCGAGGAAGTCGAGCCGCCCGAAGAACGGCGGCCCGTCCGGCTCCCTGTGCAGTTCCGCGGCCCGGCTGCGCAGATGGCGGCCCAGGGCCTCCGCGCTCGCCCCGTCGCCGGCCACGCCCTCGGCGGCCGCCTCGCCCGAGTGCTGCCCGGTCAGTACTCCGGCGCCCTCCCGGACCCGGTCCCGGGCTGCGGCGTCCGCCGTGCCGAGCGCGGCGCGGCACAGGTCGGTGTAGGCGCGCTCGGCGGCCAGTTCGGCCCGGAGCGCGTTCTTCTCTGCGGTGTCTTCCCCCGGCATGGGGCGGTGCTCCTCACTGCCCGGTCCATTGCTCGGCCGGGCTCGGTACCGGTGTCGGATGGTGCTCGCCGTGCGGCGCTCGGGCGGTGTGCGCGGGTTCGGCGTTCCGGTGGGCCGGCGTCCGCCGGCAGTGGTGTCGGGTGGCGGTGCGGGCGCGGTCCGGGCCGGCTACGGGCCCGCCGCCGCCCGGCCCGCCGCTCGGTCCGGTCAGGTGAACGGCGTCAGGCCGGTGCGCAGCAGTGCGAAGGCGCGGTGGGCATCCTCCCGGGCTGCCCCCGACACGCTGTCCGCGCTCGCGCCGTCCGCGATGCGCCGCCAGTTGGCGGTCGCGAGCACCCGCTGGGACGTCACGAGCTGCCCGGCCGCCAGCCGCGCCGTCAGGCCGGGTGCGGCGCCGGCGTCCGCGGAGCCGTCGGCCGCACCGTCCGCCAGTGCGACCGCCAGCGCCTCCTCCGACCGCGCGGTGTAGGAGTGCAGCCGTGCGACCAGTTCGGGGGTGCCGTAGAGCAGCCGGTGGAAGGAGAGCACCTCCGGCTCGTCGCACAGTCCGGTGACCGGGTCGCGGGCTTCGAGCCCGGCCAGGAAGTGGTGCTCCAGCGCGGTGAGCGGCGACTCCCCGGCCGGGCGCCCCGCCACCACGCGTGCGGCTTCGTCCTCGTGGTCGGCGAAGCGGTGCAGCGCCATGTCCTCCTTGGTGGGGAAGTAGCGGAAGAGGGTCGGTTTGGAGACCTCGGCGGCCTCGGCGATCTCGGAGACGGAGACGGTGTCGAAGCCCTTCTCCAGGAAGAGGGAGACGGCCGCGTCGGAGATCGCCCGGTAGGTGCGCTGTCGCTTGCGTGCGCGCAGTCCGGTGCCGTGTTCGCTCATGGGGCGACCGTAGCAGGAAAATGTGACTCAGTTAAATTTATACCCTGGTTGTGTTTGTGTGCGGTGGGCTGCGGCCCGCCGCGGAGGGCGGCGCCGCGGGAACTGCGCCCGGCGGCGAGCCGGAACGGCGGAGGGGAGCAGTGAAGGGGGACGGTGGAGGGGAACACTGAAGGGGGACGGCGGAGGGGAACACTCCGGAAGTCGGTGCCGGGCCGCTGAATTGCGGTTCCCGGGCCCAACTGCCGCCTCGCACAGGCCGATTCGGAGGCCGGTCCGGACGGATGTCCAGGCGGGTGCCGGCCGGCGGGTACGACCGGTTGCCGAAGCTTCTACCGCATCCGTCCCGTGTGCACCACACTGGCGGGGTACCCACGCATCGAGGCGAGGACGCGAGGAGAGGACGGACATGTCGGAGAGCAACGAGCGCCCCGCAGGAATATCCGCGCCCGCCGACGGAATCGGCCGTGTCGTGGTCGGGGTCGACGGTTCCCCGCACTCGCTGCGCGCGCTGGACCGGGCTGCCGACGAGGCCGAACGGCGGGGCGCCGAACTGGAGGTGCTCTGCGGAGGGGTGCCCGCGCGGCGCGGTGCCTACCCCGAGACGGAGGCCGACCGGGAGCGGATGCGGCAGGCGACCCGCGAGGTCGCCGACAGTGCCGCGGAGCGGGCCCGCGAGCGCGTGCCGGGGCTCACGGTCGTGGCGAGCGGTGTCAGCGAACCCGCGGCCGACGCCCTGGTGGGCCGCAGCCGTACCGCGGAGCTGACCGTCGTGGGGACTCGCGGGCACGGCGGCTTCCGCGGGCTGCTGCTCGGTTCCGTCAGCCTGCGCCTGGCCGCGCACGCCGCGGGGCCGCTGATGGTCGTGCGCGGCGCGCTCCCCGAGCCCGGCACTGCCCCCGGCGACGTGGTCGTCGGTGTGAAGTCGGAGAGTGCGACGCAGCCGGTGGAGTACGGATTCCAGGCGGCGCAGCGGTCCGGTTCGGCGGTGCGGGTGGCGCACTGCTGGATCTATCCGATGCTGCCCGGGGTGGCCCTGCGGCTGTCGCCGCAGGAGCCCTCCACGGAGACCAAGCGCGCCGAGCAGTTCGTTGAGGACACCCTCCGGCCGTTCCGGAAGCGGTACCCGCAGGTGCCGCTGAGCGCCGAGCAGCACCAGGGGCAGCCGGCCGAGCACCTGATCAAGCTGAGCGAGGGTGCGGACACGGTCGTGCTGGGGGTGCGGCGCCAGGCGCGGCGCCTCAGCCTCCAGGTGGGCCCGGTGGTGCACGCGGTGCTGCACCACGCGAAGTGCTCGGTGGTATTGATCCCCGTGCCGTGACGCCCTGACCGCTCGCCGGCGCCTCCGGGGGGCCGTCCCCGGAGGCGCCGCAGGGCTGCCCCGCCCCGGGGGCGACCTGGCGCCGTCTTCTTCGAATCCATCGCGTTCCCGGGGACCGGGTGTTGCGACGTTCATTAGAACCCAAGGTGCACGGGCGGGGCGCTCCGCCCGTGCGCCTGGCCCGGTGCCGGGGCCGCTGGAACGGGTGAGCCGGAGCCGGGGTCCGCGGTCCTGGACCCGTTGGAGGATCACCCGAGGTCAAGGGGGTCGATCGTGGCACTCTGTACGATGGAAGGCCCTGTGCAACGCGCGTAGAGTCCCTTCCCAGTCCTGGTCAGGACTCTGCAATGACGCACGTCGCACCAGAGAACCACGCACGGAGCCCCACCCATGGCAGTCTCCCCCGGCGTCACCGGCGCCGACGGCGCCGCCTCGGCGCCCTCCTCAGCACCCGCGTCCCCGGCCGCCGCCGAGACGGTCGGCGCGCTCGACGAGACCGTCGAGACCCGCGGCATCGAGCCCGTCCCCGACCATGAACGGCGCGGCCGGGTCCGCGAACTCTTCCCCACCTGGGTGGCCGCCAACATCAGCGTCCTGCTGCTGACCATGGGCGCCGGCCTCGTGGTCTTCAACGGCCTCAACTTCTGGCAGGTCCTGCTCGCGGCCGCCATCGCGGGCGGCATCTCCTTCGGGCTGGTCGGGCTGTTGTCCGTCTCCGGTAAGTGGGGCGGCGCACCGGGGGCCATGCTCTCCCGGGCCACCTTCGGTGTCCGGGGCAACTACTTTCCCGGCATGATCCTGTGGGTGGCCCGCTTCGGCTGGGAGACCATCAACGCCGTCACCGGTGCCTACGCCGTCCTGACGGTGCTCCGCCTGCTCTTCGGCGTCCGCAGCAGCACCCCGCTGATCGCCGTCACGCTGCTGCTGTTCGTCGGGGTGACCTTCGTGGTCAGCGGTATGGGCCGCAAGGTCCTCAACCTCTGCAACACCTGGTCGACCTACCTCTTCGGGCTCTTCACGGTGCTGGTCCTGGGCTACCTGGTCACCACCATGGACTGGGGCGCGGTCTTCTCCCGGCCCGCCGGGGGCACCGCCATGTTCATCGCGGGGATCGGCACCATCGCGGCCGGGGGGATCAGCTGGATCCCCACGGGGCCCGACTTCGCCCGGTACCTGCCGCACAGTGCCGACGGGCGGAAGATCTTCGGCACCACCCTGTCCGGCGCCCTGCTGGTGCTGGTTCCGATGGTGCTGATGGGTGGCGTGATGTCGGTCAAGGACCCGGCACTGGCCAAGACCGACGACCCCGTCTCCTTCCTCGGCGAGGCGCTGCCGATGTGGCTGGCCGTGCCGTACCTGGTCGTCGCGCTCATCGGGATGGTGCTGATCAACAGCCTCTCGATGTACTCGGCCGGTTTCACGGCGCAGACGATGGGCGTCAAGCTGCCGCGCGCCTGGGCCGTGAGCATCAACGCGGGCATCAGCCTGGTCGGCGGGCTGCTGCTGATGCTGGTCGCCAAGAGCTTCTACGGCTCGTTCATCTCCTTCCTGTCGCTGCTCGCCGTCTCCTTCTCCGCCTGGGTCGGCGTCTACGGGATCGACATGCTGCGGCGCCGCAACCGGACCGTCCGCTACGACCCCGCCGGACTGCTCGACACCTCGCGCAGCAGCCGCTACTGGTACGTCGGCGGCTACTGCTGGCAGGCCATGACGGCCTGGGGCGTCGCGCTGCTGCTGGGCCTGGGCTTCACCAAGTGCGACTGGTTCACCGGGCCCCTCGTCTCCACCTGGATCGGCGAGAACGGGCTCGGCTGGGCCGCCACCGCGCTGCTGGCCGCAGTGCTCTACGCGGCGCTGCCCGTGCCCCGCGAGGGCGCGGCGCCCGCGCCGGTCCCGGCGCCCCGCACGGAGGAGGCGTCCGCCGGGACGCGCCGGGACTGAAATCGACGCGCGGAGGCCGGAGAAGCACCGGCCCGCCGAGGTCGAACGCCGCTGGGACCGAACCGTCGGCCGGGACCGGGACGGCGCAGCACCGGGCTCGCGGGGCACAGGAAACCCCGCGAGCCCGGTGCGGTATGCGTGAATGGAGCGGGCCGGAGCGGAAACCCCGGTCCAGGGGCGGCGGCACCCGACCGCCGCCCGGGAAGCCCTCTCCGAGGAAGCCGAGGTCCACAGTGAGCAGCACCCAGGTCCCCACCCTCCTGCTGAACAGCGGAACGGAGATGCCGCAGCTCGGGTTCGGCGTGTACCAGGTGCCGGACGACGAGGCGACGGCCACCGTCTCCGCCGCGCTGGAGGCCGGATACCGCAGCGTGGACACCGCCGCGCTCTACGGCAACGAAGGCGGCACCGGCAAGGCGCTCCGCGAGTCCGGAATCCCCCGCGAGGAGCTGTTCGTCACGACCAAGCTCTGGAACACCGACCAGGGCCACGACACCGCGCTGCGCGCCTTCGACGACTCGCTGGAGCGGCTGGGGCTCGACTACGTCGACCTCTACCTCATCCACTGGCCCGCGCCCGGCCGGGACCGCTACCTGCAGACCTGGCGGGCACTGGCCGAGATCCACGACAGCGGCCGGGCACGCGCCATCGGCGTCTCCAACTTCGAGACCGACCACCTCCAGCGGCTCCTCGACGAGACGGGAGTCGCCCCCGCGGTCAACCAGATCGAACTGCACCCCCGGCTCCAGCAGCCGGAGCTGCGCCGCTTCGACGCGGAGCGCCGCATCGCCACCGAGGCATGGTCCCCGCTGGGCCGCGGCAACGGCGTCCTGGACGATCCCGCCGTCCGCCGGGCCGCCGCCAAGCACGGCAAGACGCCCGCCCAGGTGGTCCTGCGCTGGCACATCCAGCTCGGCAACGTCGTCATCCCGAAGTCCGTCACCCCCTCGCGGATCAAGGAGAACATCGACGTCTTCGACTTCGAACTGGACGGCGAGGATCTGCGCGAGATCCAGCGGCTGGAGACCGGCACCCGTGTCGGCCCCGACCCGCGCACCCTGGACTGACGCGTGTCCGCCGACCCCGCCGACGGCAGCGGGTGCGTCTTCTGCCGGATCGTCGACGGCGAACTGCCCGCCTACCGCGTCCACGAGGACGGCGCCGTGGTCGCCTTTCTCGACCGGCGTCCGCTCTTCCCCGGCCACACCCTGGTGGTGCCGCGCAGCCACGTGGAGACCCTGACCGACCTGCCCGAGGAGTCGGTCGGCCCCTACTTCGGCGCCGTCCGCCGGGTCACCGGCGCGGTGGAGCGGGCGATGGAGGCCGAGGGCTCGTTCGTGGCGGGGAACAACCGGGTCAGCCAGTCGGTGCCGCACCTGCACATGCACGTCGTGCCGCGCAGGCGCAAGGACGGGCTGCGCGGGTTCTTCTGGCCGCGCGGCAGTTACCCCGACGAGTCCGAGGCACGGCGTGTGGCCGCACGTGTCCGCGCGGAGTTGTGACCCGGTGCCGGTGCCGGTGCCGGTGCCGGTGCCGGGGTCCGTGTCCGCTCGGTGGGGAAGGACCGCTCAGCGCAGCAGCGCCGTGACCGCCCCGACCGTGTCGGCCTCCTCCGGGCGTTTGTCCTCCCGGTAGCGGACGACGCGCGCGAACCGCAGGGTGACGCCCTCCGGGTAGCGGGTCGAGCGCTGCACACCGTCGAAGGCGATCTCGACCACCAGCTCGGGCGCCACCAGTAGTCCCCAGGGCTCCTCCCGGACGGCCAGCTCCCGCAGCCGCCCGGTCTGCCAGGCCAGCAGCGCGTCGGTCAGCCCCTTGAAGGTCTTGCCGAGCATCGCGAAGCTGCCGTCCGGGCGGCGCGCCCCCAGGTGCAGGTTCGACAGCCGGCCGGTGCGCCGCCCATGCCCCCACTCGGCACCGAGCACCACCAGATCGAGGGTGTGCACCGGTTTGACCTTCAGCCAGGAGGCCCCGCGCCGTCCGGCGCTGTACCCCGAGTCGAGCGCCTTGATCACCACTCCCTCGTGCCCGCGGGCCAGCACCTCCTCGGCGAAACCGCGCGCGGCGGCACGCGCCTGTGCCGAGGCCGGATCGGGCACCGGCAGCCGCCGCACCCGCAGCTCCTCGGGCAGTACCCGGGCCAGTGCCGCGTGTCGCTGGACGGCCGGCTGGTCGAGCAGGTCCCGGCCGTCCAGCAGCAGCACGTCGAAGAAGACCGGGTGCAGCGGCAGTTCGCTGCTGGCCCCGGGGACGTCCAGCCGGGAGGCGACCCGCCCGGACACGTCCTGGAAGGGATGGGGCCAACCGTCCGGGCGCAGGGCGATCACCTCGCCGTCGAGGACCGCCTGCGCGGCGTCGATCCTGCGTGCGGCCGCCGCGGCCTCCGGCAGCCGGTCGGTGATCTCCTCCAGCGTCCGGGTGTAGACACGGACGTCGCCGCCGTCCTTGTGCACCTGCACCCGGATGCCGTCCAGCTTCTCCTCGACCGCGCACGGGCCGAGCCTGCCGAGCGCCTCCTCGACGTCCTTCGCGGACTGCGCCAGCATCGGCAGCACCGGCCTGCCCACCTCCAGCGTGAAACCGGCCAGCGCCTCCGGGCCCTCGGCCAGCAGCGCCCGGGCGACCGCGCCGAGCGAGCCGCCGAGCATCACCGCGCGCCGCACCGCTCCCGGGTCGGCGCCCGCAGCCGCGGCCAGGCCCTCCACCGCGAACGCGTCCAGCGCGCCCTGCCGCAGTTCGCCGCCGACCAGCCGGACGAGGAAGTGCTGCTCCTCCTCCGTGGCCGCCGCCAGCAGCCCGTCCAGCAGCCGTTTGCGCTCGGCCTGTGCGCCCTTCCCGCTCACCTGTGCGATCCGGTCGAAGGCGGTGTCCGCGGCCGTGATGGTCAGCGACGGTTCGGCCGCGGGCGGCGGCAGTTCGCGCAGGGTGCGCCACCCGACGCCGGTGCGGCGCTGCGGAAGGCGCCCCGCGAGGTAGGTGACGACGAGGGGCGCCTCGGACGGCTCGGCCCGCCCGAACAGTTCCGCGAGCAGCGTCACCTTCTCGTTGCGGCCCGCGGCCCGGGCGATCCGCGCGGAGGTCCGCGCGATGTCTGCGAGCAACATGGCACACCTCGCGAGAAGGGCCGGACGGGGCGTGGACGACCTGGCCGGAGGCGGTTCCGGCCCCTGCGGCCACCGGTCCCCCGGACCCGTCGGCGGGTCCGCGAGGACGACGGCTCCGCGGGCCCCCAGGCTAGCCGCGGGACCCGTTCGGGCCCCGCAGCCCGCACCGTACGGCGAGGCCCGGCTGCCGCTCCCGTGCCGCGGGGCGGGTCCCCAGCCTTCGTACCGGCCGGGGCGCGGCGGCGCGGGAACATGCCGGGGCGTTCACCGGCACCGTGCGGGCGCGGTGTGCTCACCGGCACCGTGCGGGCGCTCACCGGGAAGGATCACCTGGCGCGCGGGAATCGCCGCCGGTCCGCACAGTCGGAGTATGCGACTGCCTGTCATGCCTCCGGTCCGCCCGATGCTCGCCAAGGCCGTGTCCGCCGTCCCGGAGGGCATGCAGTACGAGGCCAAGTGGGACGGCTTCCGCTGCGTGGTCTTCCGGGACGGCGACGAGGTCGAGCTGCTCAGCCGGACCGGCAAGTCCCTGGTCCGCTACTTCCCCGAACTCGTCGCGACGCTGCGGGAACGGCTGCCGGAGCGCTGCGTGCTGGACGGCGAGATCGTGCTGCCGGCGGGCGGGCGGCTGGACTTCGAGGCGCTCCAGCAGCGCATCCACCCGGCCGCCTCCCGGGTGCGGCTGCTGGCCGAGCGGACGCCCGCCTCCTACGTCGCCTTCGACCTGCTGGCGCTGGGCGACACCGACGCCATGGCGGAGCCCCTCTCCGAGCGCCGCCGGATGCTGGAGTCCGCGCTGGAGGGGTGCCGCCCGCCGCTGCACCTGGCGCCGGTGACCCACGACAGCGCGGTGGCGCGGGAGTGGTTCGCGCAGTACGAGGGCGCCGGACTCGACGGCGTGGTGGCCAAGCGGACGGATCTGCCCTACCGGCCGGGGGAGCGGGTGATGCTCAAGGTCAAGCACGAGCGCACGGCCGACTGCGTGCTGGCCGGACTGCGTCCCCACAAGAGCGGCCCCGAGGCGCTCGGGTCCCTGCTGCTCGGGCTGTACGACGCCTCGGGTGTGCTCCAGTACGTGGGTGCCTCCTCCTCGTTCCCGGCGGCGCGCAGGCGCGAGCTGATGCGGGAGCTGGCACCGCTGCGCACGGACCGCCCGGAGGGGCACCCGTGGGCTCGCTGGGCGGAGGAGGAAGCGCAGCAGGAGGGCAGGATGCCGGGCGCGCCCAGCAGGTGGAGCGGCGGCAAGGACGCCTCCTGGACGCCGCTGCGGCCCGAGCGGGTGTGCGAGGTGGCCTACGACCACATGGAGGGCGAGCGCTTCCGGCACACGGTGCTCTTCCGCCGCTGGCGCCCGGACCGCGAGCCGCGCTCGTGCACGTACGAGCAGCTGGAGCAGCCGGTGCACTACGACCTGGAGGCGGCGCTGGGCGGCCGCTGACACCTCGTGCCGCGGCCACCTCGGGCCGCTCCTCCGGCCGTGAGGTGCCACCGGCCGGCGCCGGAGGGGCGGTGCGCCGGGGGCGTCGCGCCTGCGGCGCCCCCGGGCGGCAGCGCGCCGGGTGCCCCCAGGGGGCCTTCAGCGCGCCGAGTGCACCGGGTCGTCGGCTTCGGGGCGCGGAAGCCCGGCGGCCAGCGAGGCGAAGCAGGAGTCGAGCACGGCCAGCAGGTCCTCGGCCGGGGACTCCGGGTCCCAGGCCCGGATCGAGGAGCGCAGGACCGTCAGTCCGGCGCCGGCCAGCAGGCGGGGGTAGAGGGCGTCCGGGGGCAGTCCGGTGCGCTGGGCGACCGCCTCGGCCAGGGCCTCCGCCAGATGGCTGCTGCTGTGCAGCAGCTTGGGGACCAGCTCCGGATAGGTGCCCAGCAGCCGTCGGCGCTCCCGCCAGCCCGCGTCGGCGACCAGGGCCGGG
Source organism: Streptomyces sp. NPDC006925 (assembly GCF_042869575.1). Classification (NCBI taxonomy): domain Bacteria; kingdom Bacillati; phylum Actinomycetota; class Actinomycetes; order Kitasatosporales; family Streptomycetaceae; genus Streptomyces; species Streptomyces sp. NPDC006925. The sequence continues at coordinate 200,860 of NZ_JBIAGB010000003.1, read as the reverse complement.
ATGGCGGAGCGGAGTGTCCGGTGCACGGCCTCCAGTGGGGGCTCGCTCGCGGGGCGGGCGGTGAGCAGTTCCACGAGCTGGTCGGCCAGTCGGCGGTCCCAGTCGAAGACCGCGTCGTCCTTGGTCTCGAAGTAGTTGAAGAAGGTGCGCTGCGAGACTCCCGCTGCCTCGCAGATGTCCTGCACGGTGACGGCTGCCGGACCGCGCTCCAGGTACATCCGTACCGCCGCGGCGCGCAGCGCCGAACGGGTCTCCAGTTTCTTGCGCTCCCGGAGCCCTCGGGTGTCGGCTCCGGCGGACTGGGCGGCCATCTGTGCTCCCCGTGCTGATTCCCGGTCACTGCCCGTGTTGCGGCAGTTCTACAGTAGTGCATTTTTGCAGCACTGCAGTTTTCTGTTAGCCTCTCTAATCATTGGCTATGCCACATATTTTGCCGCGCTGTACGCACCGAGGAGGCGGACCCTGTCCATGGCGGAACACAAGGCGGACGCGGAGCGCACCGACGGCAGTCCCTCGGCGCTCGGCGCGACCGTCCGCACCCTGGCGGAGACGCTCTGGTTCCCGGCGTTCTTCTTCACCGGCTTCCTTGTCTGCTACCTGCTGCCCTTCCACAACCCGGTGCCGCACCACGTGGACGTGGCCGTCGCCGGGCCGACCGCCCACCAGCTCGGACAGGCCCTCGAACAGCAGAGTCCCGGAGCGTTCGACGTCCACCAGGTCGCCGACGCGCAGGCGGCACACGACGCGGTCACCGACCGGGCGGCCACGGCGGGCTTCGTGCCCGACGCCGAGCACCCCCGGCTCTACGTCGCCAAGGCGGACGGCTACTCGCTCGAAGCGGTCCTCCAGAAGACCTTCACCGGCGTGGCGCAGCACAGCGGCGGCACGCTCCAGGTCCACGAGGCGGCCCCCACCGCACCCGGCGACGGCATGGGCACCGGACTCTTCTACCTCGTCCTCGCCTGCACCATCCCGTCCTACATCAGCGTCATGATGCTGCTGCGCGCCACCACCCTGGGGCGCGGCAGGAAGGTCCTCACCCTGGTGTCCGTCGGGGTGGTGGAGAGCGTCGTCGCCTTCCTCGTGGCGCGCTCCATGGACGTGATACCGGACGACCTGCTGGCCGTTCCGCTGGTCTTCCTGATGACCCAGGCCGTCGCCCTCACCTCCTACGGGCTCGTCCCGTTCTGCAAGCAGTTCTTCCCCGGCGTGGCGATGGGCCTGTTCGTCCTGCTCAGCATGCCCTCCAGCGGCGGCGCGATCCCCGTCCAGATGGTGCCCGGCTTCTTCCGGGCCCTGCATCCGGTCATGCCGATGGGCAACCTGATCGAGGCGCTCCGCGGGCTGTTCTACTTCGACGGGAAGGACGTCTGGCGGCACACCCTGGTCATCTGCGCATGGGTCGTCGCCGGGGCCGCCCTCATCGCCCTCGGCGCGTGGAAGGAGCGCCGCGCGGCCCGCAAGGAGGCGCGGGAGGCCGCCGAGGAGACCGAGCCCGCCGAGCCGCCGGTCGAGGACCCGGCCTTCGAACTGCCGCAGCCCAGCGCCGTCGCCCCGCACCACCACCGGCCGGGCCTGCCGGACCCCGGGCTGACGGGACAGGTCACCGACGAGGACGGGCGGCCGCTGGCCGGGGTCGCCATCACGGTCACCGGAGCGCACGGCAGGGAGCTGGTGCGCGCGATCACCGACGGGCGCGGCGAGTACGCGGCGGCCGGCCTCGCCGACCAGTACGTGAACGTCATCGCCAGCAGCCCCGACCGGCTCGCCGCCGTCGCCCGGATACGCGTCCGCGACGGCCACCCGGTCCGCCACGACGTCCGGCTGGCCTCCCGGCACGTGCCCGCCTGACGCCCGCCTCCCGGGCCGCTACCCTTCCGGCGCCCGGGGTGCCACCGTCCCGTGGGCGGTGGGTGGTGGGCGAGTGCGGAACCACATGAGGACGGCCGCCCGGCAAGCGCCGGGCGGCCGTCCTCATACGGTTCCGCTGTGGTGGCTCAGGCGCCGGGGTTCTCCCCGCCTTCCGCGGCCTGGGCCTCGGCCTCCGCGGCGCGCCGCACCTCTTCCATGTCCAGCTCACGGGCCTGGCCGATCAGGTCCTCCAGCGCGGCCTCGGGCAGCGCGCCGGGCTGCGAGAACACCAGGGTGCGGTCCCGGATGATCGCGAGGGTCGGGATCGACTGCACCTCGAAGGCGGCAGCGATCTCCTGCTGGGCCTCCGTGTCCACCTTGGCGAACGTCAGGTCCGAGTGCCGCTCCGCGGCGGCCTCGTAGACCGGCGCGAAGCTGCGGCACGGGCCGCACCAGGACGCCCAGAAGTCGATCAGGACGAAGTCGTTCCCGGAGACCGTCTCCTCGAAGTTTTCCTTGGTCAGCTCGATGGTGCTCATGCTGTCTCCTGCGGTGGGGGCATCAGGGCGGGCCGCGCCCTGGCACCGGACAACGGTCTGTGCCGGGGTCCACATTCCCCGAGACCGTTTCCGGCACAGCCATCGCACCACACCCCGGCCCGTGGCGGCGCGGCCGGGTGTGTGACCGGCGGGGATTCCCCCGGCGGCCCGCGCGGACCGGCGGGGGTTCCGCACGGCCCGCGAGGCCGCACCGGTGCGGAGAGTGGTACGGCATATGCGCGGCGAAGCGGCACGGCACCCGCCCGGCGGCGGAGGCCGACCGGGCCCGGTCGGCCGGTCGGCCGGTCCGGCCCGCGGTCCGGCACGCGCGCACCGGAGAACTGCGCTCCTGGCGGGACGCCCCGGCCCCGGAGAGGCCTCCGGCGGTGCGCCGGACACCGGACGGACGAGCCCGCGGACGTCCGCCGCCGCGCCGGTGGAGCGGGGCCCGGGGAGCGGAACTTTCCGCCAACTCTGCGCACCCGCACGGAGCTCGGCGCCGCGGGTACCGGCGGGCCCCGCACCCTCGCACTCCGTCGCCGGGCCGCACCGCCGGCAGTGCGGGCACGACCGGTTGCGGCCCGGCCGGATTCGTGCGGTGGGGTGGCCGGGCAGGTGTTTCCGGGTACGGGAATGGGGACCGGCTCTGATGGAGGCGGGCAGCTCCGTTCCGCCCGGCAGACCATCGGCTTGACGAGGGGTGGCGGATGACCGGCGACGGGCACGCGTACCGGGCCGAACCGCTCAGCGAAGCGGCGGCGCTCGCCTATGTACACGGCATCTGCTTCAAGACCGGACCGCCGCGCCGGGTCGGGGTCGAACTCGAATGGCTCGTCCGCCCGCTGCCGTCCGCGTCCGACGGCGACCCCGGGCACCGCGCACCGCAGCCCGCTCCGCACTCCCCGCCCCTCGGGGCCGGAAGCCCCGCACCGCCCCACCGGTCCGGGGCGCCGCAGCCCCCGCACCCTCACCGCCCCCCGCACGCCGGGTCCCCCCACCGACCCGCCGCCCGGGTCGGGGCAACCGCCCTCCGCGCAGCCGCCACCGCGCTGCGCGAGGTGCCGCTCTCCTCCGCGATCTCCGTCGAGCCCGGCGGACAGTTGGAGTTCAGCTCCCAGCCCGCGCCCTCACTGGCCGCCTGCGTCCGCACGGTCTCGGCGGACCTGACCGCCGCCCGGGCCCGGCTGCACCGGCACGGCATCGCGCTGGTGGGCCACGGGCTCGATTCCCGCCCACCGCTCCGGCTGCTGGAGGACCGGCGGTACCGTGCCATGGAGGCGTACTTCGACCGCACCGGCCCCGCCGGTCGCGCGATGATGTGCTCCACCGCGTCCGTGCAGGTCTGCCTGGACGCCGGTACGGCCGAGCCGGGGCCGTTCGGGATGGGCCGCCGCTGGCTGCTCGCGCACCTGCTGGGTGCCGTGCTCACCGCGGCGTTCGCCAACTCCCCGGCCACAGACGGGCCCTGGGCCGGATGGCGCTCCGCGCGGCAGGGCGTCTGGGCCGCGCTCGACGGATACCGCAACCTCGCCCCTCCCGGGGGCGGGCACAGTCCCCGGGAGGCATGGGCGCGGTACGTGCTGGACGCGCCCCTGCTCTGCGTCCGCTCCGCGCGGGGCCCGTGGACGGTCCCGGCGGACGGGATGACGTTCCGTCAGTGGATCCGGCGCAGCAGCCGCCTCGGAACCGGACCCGGCGCCCTCCGTCCGCCCCTGCTCGACGATCTCGTCTACCACCTGACCACCCTCTTCCCGCCCGTGCGCCCCCGGGGCCATCTGGAGCTGCGGATGATCGACGCGCAGCCGGGCCCGGACGGCTGGATCGTCCCGCTCGCGGTGACCACGGCCCTGTTCGACGACGCGGAGGCGAGCGAGAGCGCCTACCGGGTGGTCAAGCCGCTGGCCGAACTCACCGCCGAAGGGCCGGCGCCCCGCAACGCGCTGTGGGAGCGCGCGGCCAGGGACGGGCTGGCCGACCCCGAACTGCACGCCGCGGCCCGCGACTGCTTCGGCCTCGCCCGCCGGGCACTGCCCCGTCTCGGTGCGGGGCGGCGGGTGCGGGCCGCGGTGGCGGACTTCGAAGCCCGCTACATCGGCCCCGGCCGCTGCCCCGCCGACGACCGTACGGACCCGGTCGGCTGTGCGGGCACCGGCGGCCGTACGGATACCGGCGGCCGTACGGGCACTGCCGGCCGTGCGGGCACCCGCCACCGGCCCGACCCCTCCGAGACCGCCCCCCGCCAGCAGGGAGAACCATGGTGACCGCCGACCACGGGCGTGCCGAGCTGCGCGCCCACGCCCACGACGCCCTCACCCGGGCCCGCACCCGCACCCTGGCGCTCTCCGACTGCGTCGAGGACGCCGAACTGACGGCCCAGCACTCGCCGCTGATGTCCCCGCTGGTGTGGGACATGGCGCACATCGGCAACCAGGAGGAGCAGTGGCTGCTGCGTGCCGTGGGCGGGGAGGCACCGCTGCGGCCCGAGATCGACTCGCTCTACGACGCCTTCGAGCACCCGCGGGCCGAGCGCCCCGCGCTGCCGCTGCTGCCGCCCAACGAGGCCCGCTCCTACCTGGCGAAGGTCCGCGGGCACGCGTTCCGGGTGCTGGAGCGCGCGGAACTGGCCGGGCGCCCGCTGGAGGCGGACGGCTTCGCGTTCGGCATGATCGCCCAGCATGAGCAGCAGCACGCCGAGACCATGCTCATCACCCACCAGCTCCGGCGCGGCCCGGCCGCGCTGAGCGCACCGCCGCCGCCCGCCCCTCCCGGCGGCTGTGGCCCGCTCCGCGGTGAAGTGCTGGTGCCCGCAGGAGCGTTCACCATGGGAACCGACGACGACCCCTGGGCGCTGGACAACGAACGCCCCGCGCACCGCCGGGAGGTACCGGCCTTCTGCATCGACACCGCCCCGGTCGGCAACGCCGACTACCTCCGGTTCGTCGAGGACGGCGGCTACGCCGACCGGCGCTGGTGGTCGGCGGCGGGCTGGGACCACGTACGGCGCAACGGGCTGCGGACGCCGCTGTTCTGGAAGCGGGAGCCCGGCGGCTGGTGGCGGCGCCGCTTCGGGGTACGCGAACCCGTGCCGGAAGCGGAGCCGGTGATGCATGTCAGCTGGTACGAGGCCGACGCCTACGCCCGCTGGGCGGGACGGCGGCTGCCCACCGAGGCCGAATGGGAGAAGGCGGCCCGCCACGACCCGCGCACCGGCCGTGACCTCCGCTTCCCCTGGGGCGAGGCGGAGCCCGGAGCCGACCGCGCGAACCTGGGTCAGCGGCACCTGGGCCCGGCGCCCGCCGGCGCCTACCCTCAGGGGGCCTCCCCGCTCGGGGTACGGCAGCTCATGGGCGACGTCTGGGAGTGGACCTCCAGCGATTTCGCCCCCTACCCGGGCTTCACCGCCTTCCCGTACCGGGAGTACTCGGAGGTCTTCTTCGGCCCCGCCTACAAGGTGCTGCGCGGCGGGTGCTTCGGCACCGACCCGGTGGTGGCCCGCGCGACGTTCCGCAACTGGGACCATCCGGTGCGCCGGCAGATCTTCGCCGGGTTCCGCACCGCCCGCACCCCGGCGCCCGAGGAGACGGCGTGAGCGCCGCCGGCCGGCCGGGCCGAGCCCCGGAGCACCGCTGATGTGCCGGCACCTGGCCCACCTGGGACCCGCCCGCACGGTGGGCGAGCTGCTGCTGGCGCCGCCGTACTCGCTGCACCGCCAGTCGTGGGCCCCGCGCCGCCAGGCGCACGGCACGGTCAACGCCGACGGCTTCGGCGTGGGCTGGTACGCCGACGGCGACCCGGTGCCGGCCCGCTACCGCAGATCCGGACCGATCTGGGCGGACGGCTTCTTCCCCGACCTGTGCCGGGTCGTACGCACCCGCGCGCTGCTCGCCGCCGTACGCGACGCGACCAGTGGCTGCGCCGCGGGCGAGGCGGCCGCCGCTCCCTATGCCGCCGGGCCGTGGCTCTTCAGCCACAACGGCGCGCTGACCGGCTGGCCCGCCTCCCTGGCGCCGCTGGCGGCCGCCCTGCCGCCCGAGGAACTGCTGGGCCTGGAGGCCCGCTGCGACTCGGCGCTGGCCTGGGCACTGGTGGGGCACCGGCTGCGGGCGGGCACGGCACCCGGCGCCGCGCTGGCCGCGACCGCGGTCGAGCTCGCCGACGCGGCGCCCGGCTCGCGGCTCAACTTCCTGCTGACCGACGGCCGCACTCTGGCCGCCACCGCCTCCGGCGACACCCTCTGGTACCTGCTGGAGCCCGGTATGTCCCTCACCGTCGCCTCCGAACCGCATGACGCGGATCCGGGGTGGCGGCCGGTTCCCGACACCCACCTGCTCACCGGCGACCCGGGCGGAATCGAGCTGACCGCCCTGAAGGAGTTCCGCGCGTGACCCCGTCCCGGTTCACCCTCACCCGTACCCTGCCCGCGAACGCGACCGCGGCCGCGCTGGCCGCGGACGTCACCCGGGGGCTGGCCCGCACCCCGAAGAGTCTGCCGCCCAAATGGTTCTACGACGCCCGGGGCAGCGAGCTCTTCGAGCAGATCACCAAGCTGTCCGTCTACTACCCCACCCGCGCCGAGGCGGGGATCCTGCGGGAGGCGGCACCGCGGATCGCCCGGCTGACCGGTGCCCGCACACTGGTCGAACTCGGCTCCGGCTCCTCGTACAAGACCCGGCTGCTGCTGACCGCGCTCGGTGCCCCGCTGACCTATGTGCCCGTCGACGTCAGCGAGTCCGCGCTGGCCGAGGCCGGACACGCGCTGCTGGCCGACCACCCCGGGCTGACCGTGCACGCGCTGGTCGCGGACTTCCAGCAGGAGCTGCCGCTGCCCGAGTGCCCCGAGCCGAAGGTCGTCGCCTTCCTCGGCGGCACGGTCGGCAACCTGCTGCCCGCCGACCGCGCCCGCTTCCTGGCCTCCCTGCGGTCCCGGCTCGGACCGCGGGACGCGCTGCTGCTGGGGACGGATCTGGTCAAGGACCCCGCTGTACTCGTCGCCGCCTACGACGACGCGGAGGGGATCACCGCGGAGTTCAACAAGAACGTCCTGCACGTCCTCAACCGCGAACTGGGCGCGGACTTCGACCCGGACGACTTCACGCATGTGGCGGTCTGGGACGAGGAGAACGAGTGGATCGAGATGCGGCTGCGGGCCCGCAGGGCGCTGAGCGCCAAGCTCCCCGCCGTCGACCTGAGTGTCGACTTCCGGTCGGGGGAGGAGTTGCGCACCGAGATCTCGGCGAAGTTCCGCAAGGAGTCCGTCCGCGCCGAGCTGGCGGCGGCCGGGATGCGGTTGTGCCAGTGGTGGACGGATTCCGGGGACCGCTTCGCGCTCAGCCTCGCCGTGCCGGAGCCCGACGCGCGCGTGCAGCCGGCCGGCTGAGCGGGCCGGGCACGACGAACGGCGTGGAGGGGCCCGGTCCTTGGAGGTTCGCGGGTGGGCCTCTCCACGCCCGTCACGGGTGCGACCGGTCTGCTGCGGACCGGCCCTCAGCCGTCAGTCGTTCTGCATCGGGCCGAAGACGAAGCCCACGGAGTTGCTGACGATGTGGTCGTCGTCCGAGATGTTGACGTGGACCTTCTTGTAGTGGATCTCCTTGTGAACCCAGTTGTGCCCGTGGCCCCCGGCCACCGCCGAGGCGGTGCCGGCAGCGGCCAGACCGAGAGTGGCCAGGCCGACGGCGAGGGAGCGCGTGAGGGTGCGCGTGCGCATGAAAACCTCCGAGAAGGTCCGAAAGAACAAGTACCGGTCCATCGTCACCACGCACCCGGGCATTACAGAGCACTATATGAAGGACACGGCATAACCGCCCCGAATGGCCGAGGGCACCGTCGCGGGCGTTCCCCCGTGCGGGCCACGGCCGACGGGTTCCGCGAAGCGGCACACCACCCCCCGTGGCCGGGGTCGCGGAGACCGCGCACGGCAGCCGTCCCCGCCACCGGGAGTCAGGTGGCGGGGACGGCCGGGTCACGGAGGCGGCGGTAGGGCCCGGAGCGCCGGGGGGCGCCGACCGGACGCCGCCCGGCGGCGCCTCAGCGCCTCAGCGCCTCAGCGCCGCGCCTCAGCGCATCCACTCCGAGTAGAAGTCGGGGAGACCGGGCTGCGGGTCGTGGACGCAGGTGGCCTCGTGGTACTGGGGGTTCAGCGGCAGGTCCGCCTGCATCTGGTCGTAGCAGGCCTGCCAGGAGTCGAAGGACTCGCCGCCGACCGGCTGCCAGCCGTCGCCGGGCGGAGGTCCGGCGGCGAAGGCGGCAGTGGCGGTCAGCGGCACGGTGACCGCTGCCGCACCGGCGGCGAGACCGAGAGCGATACGAGAGCGCCAGGACTTCATGAACTCCTCCGACAAGCAGCTTGTGTTCCTCTCACGCACGGCTCTCCCGGAGAGCCGCCGCGGCCCGGAGCCCGCGGCGCGGTGCGTCGTTCGCAGAGTTCGATGCGGGCTGCGGCGCGGAAGTTCACGCGGTGGCCGCTCTTTTCGCACCGGTGCTCCCCGCGGGTGCCGCGCGCCGGGAGAAGAGCGCCGCCGGTGGCGCGGATGGATCGCGACAGCGGAGAATCCGATCAGTCGTAGGGACGAGGCGGTTCGGGACGGCGGCGAGGCGTCCCGGCCGCGCGGAGGTGTCGCCGAGGCGCCGCGGAGGGGGCGCCGCCGCGACCGGCCGGTACCGCCGCGCACACATCCGGTGCCGCCGGACCGGACGGAGGAGTTCAGTTGGTGCATCTGCACGCGGTGAGCAAGCGCTACGGCCGGGGCGGTTGGCTGCTGCGCGACGTCGAGGTGGCCGTCCCCGCCGGAGAGATCGTGGCATTCACCGGCGGGAACGGCTCGGGCAAATCCACCCTGCTGCGCATCGCGGTGGGCCTGTCCCGGCCGACGCGCGGCCGGGTGGTGGCGCGGCCTGCGGTCGTGGGATACGTGCCCGACCGGTTCTCGCCCGGCGAACGCATGTCGGCGGCCGCCTACCTGACCCATCTGGGCCGGGTGCGCGGGCTGTCCACCCGGGCCGCCGCCGCGCGCGCGGACGAACTCCTGGAGAGACTGGCCCTGGTGGGCGGGGAACACACCCCGCTGCGCGAGCTGTCGAAGGGCAACGCACGGAAGGTCGCGCTCGCCCAGGCGCTGTTGGTGGAGCCCGGACTGCTCGTCCTCGACGAGCCGTGGTCGGGGCTGGATGCGCCCGCCCACGCGGTCGTGGCCGACATCATGACCGAGGTCGCCGACGCCGGCGGCACGGTGCTATTCACCGATCACCGGGAGTCGGTGACGCGGACCCGGGCCACGCGGACCTACACCGTCGGCGACGGACGCGTCTCGCTGCGCGGACCGGAGTCCGCCCCCACCGGTCCGGGGCCCTCCTGCGAAGTCGTCCTGACCGGGTACCCGGGCCGGCGCACGCCCCGGGAGCTGGTCTGGGAGGAGTTGGCCGGCGTGCTGTCGGTGCGCTGCGGAGCCTCGGGGACCACGCTGCGAGTGGCAGCCGAGGCCACCGACGCGCTGCTGCTCACCGCACTGCGGCACGGCTGGTCGGTGGCGCGGGTGACAGGCGGCGCTTCCGGCTCCCCGGAGCAGGACGCGGCCGGGCGGGGAGGCGTCCGGTGATCGCCCTGATCCGCTACACGTTCGCCACCGTGCTGCACACCCAGCGCTATGCCGCCCCGCTGCTCCTGTTCGCGGGCCTGCTGGGGGTGTTGACGGTCAACGGCAGTGGGGCGCTGCCTCCCGCCTACGCGTCCTCCGCCGGTGCGCTGTTCGTCTGCTCGACGTGGCTGACCGTCGCGCTGATGAGCCTGGACGAGCCGGCCCAGCGGGCGATCGTCGTCGTCGCCTCCGGCGGCCGCTCGCTCAAGGTCCTCCTCGCGGCGATCGGCACCGCTCTGCTGAGCTGTGGGGTGCTGATGGTCTTCGGACTGGTCCTCCCACTGTGGCTGGGGCGCTACCACGTGACCCTGGACGGTCTCCTGCTGGGCGTGGAGGCCCAGCTCACGTGCGCACTCGTCGGCACCGCGATCGGGGTGCTGTGCTCCCGCGCGGTTTTCGCACGCCAGGGGTACGCGCTGGTGAGCGCCGTCGCGCTGATGATGCTCGCCCTCCTCCCCAAGGGGATGCCGCCGGTCAACCGGCTGTTCACCCTGATGTCGACGACCCCCGACCCGGCGAAGCTGCTGGCCCCGGCGGGCGGCATGCTCGCGCTCGCTGCCGTGCTCCTGGCCGGGGCCGCCTCGCTCGCCCAGTTCGTCGCCGTCCGGAGGGGGTAGCCGGGGCGCCGCTGCACGCAGCGGGAGTCGCGGCCCCGCGGCGCCGGGTGGGGACACCGGGCGGGGTCACGGGTGCGCTTCCGGCCCGGGGCCCGGGCCGGCCGCGTCCGAGGCGACCTGGTAGGACAGCAGTTCCCGGAAGAGCCCGGGGGCCTCCGGGGTCCTTCAGGGAGGAGTCCACCCAGCAGCCAGCTGGGCACTGCCTCCAAGCCCGGTCCTTCAGGACCGGGTCAAGTCGACGGAGTGCCCGTCCGGACCCGCGCTCGGCAGCCCCTCGGCGCCCGGGGCCCGAGGGCCGCGGTCCCTGTGGGCAGCGGCCGACCGGCGACCGGCGACGGGCGACCGGCGACGGGCGACCGGCGACCGGTGTCCCGGGCGCGTGGCACGCCGTCCCTGCAGGGCGGGTTGTCCGGCGTCGGCCCCGCGGCGGCTGCGGTGGTGCGCCGTTGGCCGTGAGTTCGCCCGATCGAGTGGGCGCCCGGTGCGTGGGCGTGGCGACGGAATGCCCGGTTCGTACCCGGGTGCACTCTGGTCCGCGTCCGGCACATCGAACACAGGGAGGATCCCCATGCGCATCCGTACCGCGGTTGTCGCCTTCGGTCTCGCCGCCACCGCCGTGCTCGGCGGGGCCACGGCCGCGTCCGCCGACGCGGGCGCCCAGGGTGGCGCGGCGAACTCGCCGGGAGTGCTGTCCGGCAACGTCGTGCAGATCCCGGTGCACATTCCGGTCCAACTGTGCGGCAACACCGTCGACATCCTCGCGCTGCTCAACCCCTCCCTCGGCAACGTCTGCGTCAGCGACTGACGCGGCACCGCCCGGCGCCCGCCCGGGGCCCCGCGCCCCGCGCGGGTTCCGGGCAGCACACACGAACGCCCCGCCGACGGCGGGGCGTTCGTGTGTGGGGCGGCGCCGGGGTGGACGGCGCGGGAGCGCTACCCCCGCAGCGCAGGTGCGGTGCCGGGCGGAGGCTGCTTGCGCAGGAAGGCCCGGCGCAGCGCGTGGTGCGGGGCCGCCGGATCGAACAGCACCCGGTGCATCGCTGCCAGCTCCCGGTCGCGGTAGGCGGCCAGCGGCTCGGTGGCCTCGTCGCGCGCACGGTTGCTCTTCTTCACCGCCAGCCGCTGGTGGGTGGCCGGGTCCTCGGCCAGCGCCGCCGCGAGCTCCGCGACCCGCGGTGCGAAACCGCTCGGCGAGGTCGGCAGCACCCGGTCCACCAGTCCGATCCGGCGTGCCGTGGCGGCGCTCATCGGTTCGGCGTCCCGCATCAGCGCCTCGGTGATCTCCGGCCCGACGCGGCGCGGCAGTGTGTACGTCCAGAACTCCGACCCGGGCAGGCCCATGAGCCGGTAGTGCGGGTTGAGCACCGCTCCCGCCCTGCACCACACCTCGTCGGCCGCGGCGGCCAGCATCGCGCCCCCGGCCGCCGCGTTGCCGCCGAGCGCGGCGACGACCAGCCGGTCGGTGGTGGTCAGCACCGCCTCGACCACGTCGTCGAGGGCCTGGATGTTGGCCCAGCCCTCCGCGGCCGGATCGGAGGCGGCCTCGATGACCCCCAGATGGATGCCGTTGGAGAAGAAGTCCCGCCTGCCGCCCAGCACCACCACCCGGGTCGGCCGGGTGCACGCGTACCGGTAGGCGGCCAGCAGCCGCCGGCACTGCACCGTGCTCATCGCGCCGCCGGGAAAGGAGAAGCGGACGAACCCGACGCCGCTGCGTTCCCGGTAGCGGATCTCGGTGTGGGTGTGCCGTTCGGGCGCGAGCTCCAGGGGCGCGGGGCGCTCCGGTACGTCCGGCAGCCGCTCGCCCAGCGCCAGGGTCGCGGGCAGCCGGAAGGTCCGCGGCCCGCCCGCGGCGCGGCGCGGCCTCAGCTGCGGGATCCACACCGCGCCGTCGACCGTCGCGCGGCAGATCGCGCCGGCCCGGGTGGCGAGGATCTCGCCCGGGGTGCCGTACAGCTGGTCCTCGGCGTGTCCGCCGTGCAGGAACCACTCCGTGCCCAGCAGTTCGTCCAGCACCCCGGGCTGCGAGTCGGCGGCCCGCAGGGTGCGCAGCACATCGAGCGTCCGGAAGGTCTGCCAGTCGATCCGCCGCTCGTCCTGGCGCATCCGCGGACTCGCCGACGGCTCCACCCCGTCCTGGGTATCCGGACGGTGGCTGCCGGAGGCGAACCGGGACACCGCGCTCCGGAGCGCTTCGAGTGCCGCGTCGGCCACCTCCCCCCGGTACAGGTCGCTCTTGCTGGTCCCCTCCGGCAAGGTGCACTCCGCCGAGGCCCAGACGGGGCCCGCGTCCAGTTCCGCCTCGGCCTGCAGCACCGTCACCCCCCAGCGGGTGCGGCCCGCGTGGACGGCCCGGTCCAGCGAGGAGGGCCCGCGGTCGCCGGGCGGGCCGGGATGCACGATCAGGCAGGTGAGCCGGGACCACACGTCCGCGGGCACCGCGGTGCGCAGCATCGGCGCGACCACCAGCTCGGGGCTGTGCCGGTCGACCGCGCGCCGCACGTCGTCGCCGTCGCCGACCACCTCGGTCGCGACGGTGTGGCGGGCGTCCCGCAGTTCGGCCTGAACCCGCTGGGTCAGACTGTTGAAGGCGCTCGCGATGAGCAGGATCCGCACCACGACCTCCTGGTGATGGCTCGTTGGGGTGCTTCGGGGTCCGGCCCGGCGGATCCGTCCGGACGGATGCGCCGAGCACAGCGGGGCTGAGCGCACACGGCTCAGCAGATACGCGGGAGTTGTTCGCCCAGTGGCGGATCGACGACCCGGGTGCCGCCCAGCCCGGTGCGGGCGACGACCATCCCGGGGTGGTCCTCGACGCACTCGCCGATCACGGCGGCCTGGGCCCCCAGCGGATGCGCGCGCATCGCGGCGAGCACCGCGTCCGCCTCCGCACGGGGCACGAACGCCAGCAGCTTGCCCTCGTTCGCCACGTACAGCGGATCCAGGCCCAGCATGGAGCAGGCGGCGGCGACCTGTTCGGGCACCGGTACCGCCCGCTCCCTCAGGACGACGCCGACCGAGGCGGCCGCCGCGATCTCGTTGAGCGCGGCGGCGACGCCGCCGCGGGTCGGGTCGCGGAGGACGTGCAACTCGGGTGTGACCGCCAGCATGTCCGCCACCAGGGAGTTCAGGGCCGCGCAGTCGCTCTCGATGCCGACCTCGAACTCCAGCCCCGCACGCCGGCTCAGCACCGCGATCCCGTGCTCCCCGACCGCGCCGCTGACGATGACCACGTCGCCGGGTGCTGCCCGCTGTGGGCGGATGTCCACCCCGTCCGGGATCAGCCCGATCCCGGCGGTGTTGAGGTAGACGCCGTCGCCGCGCCCCGCCTCCACGACCTTGGTGTCCCCGGTGGCCACCTCGACACCGGCCGTCCGGGCCGCCGCTCCCAGCGCCTCGGCGATCCGTGCCACCAGGCCGAGCTCCACTCCCTCCTCCAGGATGAACCCGCAGGAGAGGTAGGCGGGCCGGGCGCCGCTCATCGCCAGATCGTTGACCGTGCCGTTGACGGCCAGGTCGCCGATGCTGCCGCCGGGGAAGAACAGCGGCTGCACCACGAAGGAGTCGGTGGAGAACGCCAGCCGGGCGCCGCCGAGCTCCAGCGCCGCGGAGTCGGCGAGCGCCGAGAGCGCAGGGCCGCCGAACGCGGGCGCGAAGATCTGCTCCACCAACTCCGCCGAGAGCGCTCCGCCCCCGCCGTGGCCCATCACGATCCGCTCGTGGCCGCGCAGCGGCGCCGGGCACGTCCAGCCGGACGGGTCCGGCGCGGCGCGGCCGCCGGCGGGGGCCTCGGGGGCCCCGGGGTCCCCGCCGGCCGTCGGGCCGACGGCCTCGATGCTAGTCAACGGTGCTCGCCTCCAGGGGTGCGGTCGTGGTCCCGCCGAGACGGCGGTAGAGGTAGTAGGCGGCGCAGGCACCCTCGCTGGAGACCATCGTGGCGCCCAGCGGGGTGCGGGGGGTGCAGGTGGTGCCGAACGCCTCGCACTCGTGCGGCTTCAGCAGCCCCTGCAGCACCTCGCCGCTGCGGCAGGCCGCGGGCTCCCGGGTGGTGATGCCCGCCACGCTGAACCGGTGCTCCGCGTCGAATGCCTCGAAGCGCGGCGCCAGCCGCCAGCCGCTGTCCGGGATGACGCCGATGCCGCGCCAGCCGCGGTCGGTCGTCGTGAACACCTCGTCCAGCATCGCCCGCGCCGCCGGGTTGCCCTGCGGCACGACGGCCCGCTGGTAGGCGTTCTCCACCGTCGCCCGGCCCGCCTCGAGCTGCCGCACCGCCCGGCGGACGCCCTCCAGGATGTCCAGCGGTTCGAAACCGGTGACGACGATCGGCACCCGATGGCGCTCGGCCAGCTCCGGATACTCCTCGGTGCCCATGACGCTGCACACGTGCCCGGCCGCCAGGAACGCGCGCACCCGGCAGTGCGGCGCGCTCATGATGGCCTCGATCGCGGGCGGTACCCGTACGTGGGAGACGAGCAGGCTGAAGTTGCGCAGCCCCTCCCGCGCCGCCAGGTGCACGGCCATGGCGTTGGGCGGGGCCGTCGTCTCGAAGCCGATGCCGAAGAAGACCACCTCGCGGTCCGGGTTCTCGCGGGCCAGCGCGAGCGCGTCCAGCGGCGAGTAGACGACCCGGACGTCGCCGCCCTCCGCGCGGACCCGGAACAGGTCCCGGCCGGTGCCCGGCACCCGCAGCATGTCGCCGAACGAGCAGAAGATCACCCCGGGCCGGGAGGCGATCTCCAGCGCCTTGTCGATCAGTTCGAGCGGGGTGACGCACACCGGGCAGCCGGGCCCGTGGATCAGCTCGACCTCCTCGGGCAGCAACTGGTCGATACCGTGCCGGATGATGGAATGCGTCTGCCCGCCGCACACCTCCATCAGCGCCCAGGGCCGGGTGACGGTCGCGTGGATGTCCTCCAGCAGCTTCCCGGCCAGCTCCGGGTCCTGGAACTCCTCGATGTACTTCACAGCCGCACCTCCCGCTGCGCGTCGCCGGGCTGCGGGACGCCGTCGGCGCGCTGCTCCGCCTCCGCGGCCTGCCACGGATCGCCGAACTCCTCCTCCAGCAGTCCGAGATTCTCGAACAGCTCCAGGGTCCTGCGCGCCGATTCCTCGTCCAGCCGCTGCAGTGCGAAGCCGACGTGGACGATCGTGTACTCACCGACCCGCAGATCCGGCACGTACTCCAGACACACCTCCTTGACCACTCCGCCGAAGTCGACGGACGCCATCCGGGTGCCGTCACGCTCCTCGATCCGCAGGACTTTTCCGGGTACCGCCAGACACATGGCCTCTCCTCGTTCGACGGTGGTCAGTGCGCCGCGGAACCGGTCGGCGGCGGGATACTGGGCGCGCCCGCCCCGGCGCGGGCCGCGACCACGAGCTGGCCCAGCGCCAGCCCGCCGTCCCCGGGCGGGACGAGCCGGTGCCGCAGCACCGTGAATCCGTCGGCGCGCAGCGCGCCGGTGCAGGCACGCAAGAGCACCGCGTTGGCGAACACCCCGCCGGTCAGGGCCACGGTCGTCACCCCGTACCGCTCGCGTGCCGCCGCGCAGGTGCGCCGGACCAGTGCGGCGACGGCTGTGTGGAACCGCGCGGCGATCGCCTCGCGCGGCACGCCCGTCCGCAGGTCCTCGACCACGGCCGTCAGCAGCGGCGTCGGGTCGGCGAGCCGCGGCGGGTCGGCCGCGCCGCTGCCGCCGTCCGCCGCGGCCGGGCGCAGCGGGAAGTCGTAGCCGCCCGGATCCGGCTCCGGGCAGGCCGCCGCGGCCGCCTCCAGCTCGATCGCCGCCTGCGCCTCGTATCCGGTCCGCTGGCACACCCCGACCAGCGAGGACACCGCGTCGAAGAGCCGCCCCATGCTGGAGGTCGGCACACAGCCCAGGTCCTGCTCCAACTGCCGCTGCAGCACCCGCCGCTCGGTGTCCGTGCAGGCCGCGACGGGCGGCAGTCCGGCGTCCCAGGGCAGTCCGGCGGCCCACAGGTGGGCCAGAGCCGTCCGGGAGGGATGCCGGATCGCCGCGTCACCGCCGGGCAGCGGGGCGTACCGCAGGTGCGCGTACCGGATGAATCCGTCGTAGTCGGCCAGGAGGAACTCGCCGCCCCACACGGCGCCGTCGTCGCCGTACCCGGTGCCGTCGAAGGCGACGCCCAGGACCGGCGCGGAGCCGTCCAGCCCGTGTTCGGCCAGCGCGGAGGCCACATGGGCGTGGTGGTGCTGGACGCGGTGCAGCGGCCGGCCCGCGGCGTTCCGTTCGGCCCACCCTGTCGACCGGTACCCGGGGTGGCGGTCGGCGGCCAGCACCTCGGGGGCGACGCCCGTGATCTCCTCGAGCTGTTGTTCGGCCCGGGCGAACGCGCGCAGCGTCGCGAGGTCGTCCATGTCCCCCACGTGCGCGGAGAGCCAGGCCTGCCGTCCCGTGCCCAGGCAGCAGGTGTTCTTCAGATCGCCGCCGACCGCCAGCGCGGGCCGGACCGGCACCGGCAGGGTCAGCGGCAGCGGCGCGTACCCGCGGGAGCGGCGCACCGGCAACTCCTCGCCGCCGCACACCCGCACCACCGAGTCCTCGCAGGGCACATGGATGGGCCGGTCGTGGGTCAGGAAGGCGTCGGCGAGGTGCGCCAGCCGCTCCAGGGCCTCCTCCTCGCCGGTGGCGATCGGCTCCCCGCCGAGATTGCCGCTGGTCAGGACGAGCAGCCGCGGCCCGGGCGGGTCGCCGGGCAGGCCCAGGAGCAGGTGGTGCAGCGGGGTGTAGGCCAGCAGCACCCCCAGGTCCGGGCTGCCGGGTGCGACCGAGGGAGCCGGAGCCGGACCGGCCGCCGCGGCGGCGGCGCGGCGGCGCAGCAGCACGATGGGGCGGCGGCCGCCGGTCAGCAGCGCCCGTTCCACCGGGTCGACGTGGGCGAGGTGTTCGATGTCGGCCACCTCGCGAGCCAGCACCGCGAACGGCTTGTCCCCGCGCGCCTTGCGGCGGCGCAGCAGCGCCACCGCCTGCTCGTCGGCCGCGTCGCAGGCCAGGTGGTAGCCGCCCAGGCCCTTCACCGCGACGACCGCGCCCTCGGCCAGCAGCCGCCGGGCCGCGGCCACCGGCTCGCCGGGGAGTTCGGCCGGACCCGACGCCGCGGTGGCGGGCCCCAGCAGCCGGACGCGGGGCCCGCAGTCGTGGCAGGCGACGGGCTGCGCGTGGAAGCGCCGGTCGCCCGGGTCCCGGTACTCGCGCGCGCAGCGCTCGCACATCGGGAACCGGGCCATCGTGGTGTTGGCGCGGTCGTAGGGCAGCCCGGTGACGATGGTGAAGCGCGGTCCGCAGTCCGTGCAGGTGATGAACGGATGCCGGTAGCGGCGGTCGGCCGGGTCGGTCATCTCGCGCAGACAGGCGTCGCAGGTCGCCGTGTCCGGCGCCACCAGGGTGCGGCGCCCTGCGGCCGGACGGGAGGCGAGGATGCGGAAGCCGGACCCGCCTGCGAGGGGCAGCGACCGGTGGCTGACCGACTCGATCACGGCGAGTGGCGGAGCCTCGGCTCCGATCCGCTCCCGGAAGGCGGCGACGGCCTCGCCGGCGCCCTCCACCTCGGCCACCACACCCTCGCCCGTGTTGGTGACATGGCCGGAGAGCCCCAGTCGGCCGGCGAGCGCGTACACGTGCGGGCGGAAGCCCACGCCCTGGACCACGCCGCGGACCAGCACGCGGCTGCGCTCGGCCGCGGAGAGGTCAGCCTCCGACATGGGCCTGCGATCCGTCGTGCGTGTGCGGTCCGCCGTGTCCTCGCGCCCCGTCGTCCGGTCCGCCGTGCGTGTGCGGTCCGTCGTGCGCGTGTCCGGCGGGGCGGGCCATCACCGGCCGGTGCGCGGCGGTTCCGGCGCCCACCGCCAGCGCGCGCTCCAGCAGCACACCGAGGTTCAGCCCGTCGCGCACCGAGGTGTCGACGACCTCCACGCCGGGATTGACCTGCCGGACGTTTGCCAGGAACGCCTCCCGGTCGAACCCGGCCGCCTGCGCCAGGTCCTGCTTGGTGACGACCACGAGCTGCGCGAGCCCGAAGGCGGTGGGGTACTTCAGCGGCTTGTCCTCGCCCTCGGTGACCGATGCGAGCACCACCCGCAGCGACTCGCCCAGGTCGTAGGAGGCGGGGCAGACCAGGTTGCCCACGTTCTCGACGAACAGCAGCCGGGTGGCGTCGGGCAGCCACCCGGCCAGGTGCCCGGCCAGCATGTCGGCCTCCAGATGGCACAGGCCGTCGGTCAGCACCTGCTTGACCGTCGCCCCGGACCGGGCCAGCCGTCGGGCGTCGTTCTCGGTGGCCAGATCCGCGGTCAGGGCCGCCACCGCGACGCCCCGCTCCCGCGCCAGCCGCAGCTCGGTCTCCAGCAGCGCCGTCTTGCCGCTGCCCGGGCTGGAGAGCAGGTTGACGACGACCGTGCCGCGCGCGGCCAGTTCGGCGCGCAGCCGTTCGGCGCGGGTGTCGTTGCGCTCCAGCACGGCCTGTCGCAGATCGGAGACACGGCACATGGCTTCACAGCTCCTCAAGGGCTCGGGTGCGCTGCGGGTCCTCGGCCCACCGCACGGTGGCGATCTGTAGCTCACGGCCGGACAGCAGCTCGGTGCGCGAGTCCGGGCACCGCGGGCAGCCCAACCGCGGGGGCAGCCCCGTCTCCCACTCCCGTGCGCAGGACGTGCACCGGGCGCGTCCCGCCACCTGGTCGGTGACCAGTTCGGCACCGGACAGGACGGTGCCCTCGCAGGCGAGCGCGAAGGAGAAGCGCAGTGCGTCGGGGACGACCCCGGCGAGTTCGCCCACCTGCAGGGTCACCGTCTCGACGCCCGCGGCTCCGTGGGTGCGCGCCGCCTCCTCGACCTGGCAGACCACTGCCATGGCGATGGACATCTCGTGCATCGGTCACTTCCCCTGCGCGGTACGGACCAGGCTGCGGCCCGCACCATTACAGGGGCACCGCCGGTCACCCCCGGGCCGCCACGCCGCTTTCCCGGGCGGCCGTCCGCCGTTCGGCGGCTTGTGCCGGCCCGGCCGATCCCGGCTGCCCGGCCGCCGCGGGGTCGTCGGCCGGAGCCGGGGCCTCCGGGGGCACGCAGGCGGATTCGTCCGCCAGCATCCGCTCCACCACCGTCACCGCCTCCTCCACCGCGGCGGCCACCGGGGCGCTCAGCCCGATGCCCTCCGCCAGGTCGGCGGGCTCGCAGCCGACGACGAACACCCGCCGGGGCGCACTGCCTCCGGTACCCTCCCGCAGCGTCTCCAGCAGGGCGAGCACGGCGTCCGGGGACATGTGGTGCCCGTCGACGGCCGGCACCCCGGCCGGGCAGGCGCGGTCCTCCTCGGCCACCTCGATCAGCCGCACCGTCCCGGGGGCGCCCCCGCGGTGCACGGCGTCCACCAGGATCAGCGTGTCGCAGCTGTCCAGCACCTGGTAGGCCAGGTGCACGCCGCGTACGCCGATGTCGAGGACCTGCACATGGCCGGGCAGCGGGCGCCGGGCCAGCCGCTGTACGACCTCGACACCGAAGCCGTCGTCGCCCAGGAAGATGTTGCCGATCCCCGCGACGAGGGTGCGGCCGGTCGGTTCGGTCATACGGACTCCGCAGGTGGGGGGAGCGGTCCGGTACGGCCTCTGCGCCGTACCGGACCGCGTGGCGGGGGCGGGGGAGCGGCCCGGGAACCTCAGGCGCCCTGTGGCACCCGGGACCGGTCCGGTGCGCCGTGCCGTCCGTCGTCCGCCTCCGCGCCGCCCTCGGGGACGGGGCGCCAGCGGCCGGGGCCGTGCTGCTCGGCGAGCCCGTGCTCGGCCAGGCCCAGCAGGTGCTTGAGCACGGTGCGCTCCTGGTACCCCACGCTGGCCGACAGCTCCTCGACTGTCGTGCCCGACGCGCCCGCGGCCCGCACCCGGTCCCACGTACGGCCCGCGCTCTGCCCGAGCCCTCCGTCGCGGGCGGGGGTGCGGAAGAGCTCGTCCGCCGCCTCGGATCCGGACGCCGGCCGCGGAGCGCTCTGCGCCCCCTGGCCCGGCCCGGTCCTCGGCGCGGTCTCGGGGGTGCCGCGCGGGGTGCCGCCGGGTGCGGGCACGGGCCGGGCCGCGGGAGCTTCGGTGCGCACGGCCGGGCCGGCCGCGGCTGTCCGGTCCGGGGCGGCCCTGTCCGCCGCTGTCAGGCCCGTCGCCGTCGCCCGGACGGGCCTCGTCCGGACGGCGGAACCCACCGGGCGCGGGGTGCGGTTGACCGTGCGGTGCTTGCGTCCCTTCTGCCGCTTGCTCATCGTGCGCCCGCCTCTCCTCCGTGCTGCGGCGGTGTCTCCAGGGCCGGAAGGGGGTGTCGTTGTGCAGTGATCATGTGGGGGTTAACGACCGACTCCGCTCCGCGTGGATCGGCCGATCGGGGCACCCGGACCGCGCGGTCCTCCCGGGGCGGCCACCCGGCCCGCCCCGGCAGGCGTCCCGTATCCGGCCGGGCACCTCCCGTCCAGGGCCGCGAGGGGTGCCCTTCGGCACGGCGGACCGTCAGGGCAGCAGGCCGTGCCGGCGGGCGGCCGCCACCGCGTGGTGCCGGCTGTGCACGCCCAGCTTGCGGGTCGCGCTGCGCAGGTAGGCCTTGACCGTCTCCGCCTCCAGCCCCAGGTACTGGGCCGCTTCGGCGTTGGTGCAGCCCAGCGCCACGTAGGAGAGCACGTCGAGTTCGCGCGGGGAGAGCCGCGGCCGGTCCGCGGCCGGGGCGTCCGGCCGGCCGCCGGGATCGGCGTCCGGGGCGCCGTCGCCGGAGCCGGACTCCGCCCCGGCCCGCAGGAAGCGGTCGCACGCCTGGCGCAGTCTGTCCCGCAGCGCCCTGTCCTCGATCTCCTGGGCGATGCCGCGCAGTTCCGCGTGCAGGTCGCGCAGCGCGTCGAGCCCGGGCGCGGCCGGCTCCGGGGCCGGGGCTTCGGCGGCGGCCTCGAGCAGCCGGACGCGCCGGTCCACCTCGTCGCGCACGGCCAGTTCGCTCGCCAGGCGCCGCGCCGCGTCCACGAGTGCCGCGGTCGCGCGATCGCCCAGCGGCGCGGTGTCGCGGGCCGCGGCGTAGAGCACGCCGCGCACCCCGCCCTGCACGGTGACCGGGGCCGCCACTATCGCGCGGATGCCCTCGCGGCGCACGGGGCTGTCGTAGTCGTGGGTGATGGTGGTCGCCGGTACGTAGTCGTTGACCGCGTAGGGGCGCTGGTGCGTCAGGACGTAGCCGCCCAGCCCCCGTCCGGGGACCACCCGCAGACCGCGCATGGAGTCGGTCAGGGTGCCGTTGAACTCCGTCAGCCGCAGCGCCCCGTCGGCGACCTCCCCGCCGAAGACCGTGCGCACACCGGTGCGCTGCCGCGCCAGCCGGAGGGCGTGCCGGTAGGCGTCGGTGTCCCCCTGCCGCAGCGGAGCGCGGGAGAAGGGCACTGCGCCGCCGGGGACGCGGGGGTGGGAACGGGAACGGTCGGGTGAAGGCAACCTCGACTCCTCCGCTGCGCTGGTCAGTTCGACGGGGTGTTCGACTGCGGGGCGGCTCGCTGCCCGGATCCGTCTCCCGGGCCGGGCTGCCGGGCCGCTTCCAGCAGCTCGATCGACCGCTCGCGCATCTCGACCTTGCGGATCTTGCCGGTCACGGTCATCGGGAACGCGTCGACCACATGGACGTAGCGCGGAATCTTGTAGTGGGCGAGCCTGCCGGAGCAGAACGCGCGGACGTCGTCCGCCGTCAGCGGTGCCGCGCCGTCCCGCATCCGTATCCACGCCATCAGTTCCTCACCGTAGCGTTCGTCGGGCACCCCGACGAGCTGCGCGTCGAGGACGTCGGGATGGGTGTGCAGGAACTCCTCGACCTCCCGCGGATAGATGTTCTCGCCGCCGCGGATGACCATGTCCTTGATCCGGCCCGTGACGCTGACGTACCCCTCCGCGTCCATCACCGCCAGGTCACCGGTGTGCATCCAGCGGGCGGCGTCGACGGCGGCCGCGGTCGCCTCCGGCTGCTCCCAGTAGCCGAGCATCACCGAGTAGCCGCGGGTGCACAGTTCGCCCGGCTCGCCGCGGGGCAGGCACCGGCCGGTGTCCGGGTCGACGACCTTGACCTCCAGGTGCGGACCGACCCGGCCCACCGTCGACACCCGGCGCTCGATCGAATCGTCGGCCCGGGTCTGGGTGGAGACCGGCGAGGTCTCCGTCATGCCGTAGCAGATCGACACCTCGGCCATCCCCATGCGTTCGATGACCTGCTTCATCACCTCGACCGGGCACGGTGAGCCGGCCATGATGCCGGTGCGCAGGCTGGTCAGGTCGTAGGAGTCGAAGTCCGGTTCGGCCAGCTCGGCGATGAACATCGTCGGCACCCCGTACAGCGAGGTGCAGCGCTCCCGCTGGACCGCCCGCAGCGCCGCCGCCGGATCGAAGGCGGCGGAGGGGATCACCATGCACGCGCCGTGGCTGGTGGCTGCCAGATTGCCCATCACCATGCCGAAGCAGTGGTAGAAGGGCACCGGCAGGCAGATCCGGTCGGCTTCGGTGTAGCGGCACAGCTCGCCGACGAAGTAGCCGTTGTTGAGGATGTTGTGGTGGGAGAGGGTGGCGCCCTTGGGGAAGCCGGTGGTGCCGGAGGTGTACTGGATGTTGACCGGGTCGTCGGCCGAGAGCGTGGCGGCGATGCCGTCCAGCACCTCCCGGGCCTGCTCGGGCTGGAGCGCCCGGCCGCCCTCCAGCAGCCCGGCCCACGCCTCCTCGCCGAGCAGGACGACGTCCCGCAGCGCGGGGCACTCGCCGCGCACCTGCTCGATCATCGCCGCGTAGTCGGAGTCCTTGTGGCTGCGGGCGGCCAGCAGGGTGCGGATCCCCGCCCGGGCGAGCACGTACGCCAGTTCGTGTGCGCGGTAGGCGGGGTTGATGTTGACGAGTACGGCGCCCAGCTTGGCCGTCGCGTACTGCGTCAGCGTCCACTCCGGGCAGTTGGGTGCCCAGATGCCCACCCGGTCGCCCTTGCGGACGCCCAGTTCGTGCAGCCCCAGCGCGAGGGCCTCGACCTCGACACCGAACTCGCGGTAGCTCCAGCGCCGTCCGCTGCCGACGTCCACCAGCGCGTCCCGCTCCCCGTGGGCGGCGACGGTCCGGTCCAGATTCTCCCCGATGGTGTCGCCCAGCAGCGGAGCCGTCGAAGGCCCGGAGGCGTAGCTGCGCGCAGCCGGGTGTGCGGGATGGGGTTCGGGCGCGGGCACGGCAGCCTCCACAGAAGCACGTCGGGTGTCGTGCGTCACACTTACCTGCCCCGCTGAGGGGGCCGCTACCCCTTGTCGGGGGTAGTGGCCGCCGGCCGTGCGGGGCGCCCGCCCCCGGAGTCGCTTCGCCGCGTCCGGTGCCGGTGCCGCGACCTGTCCCCGTGCCGGTGCCGGTCGCTTGCGGGGGCCGCTTTCGGCGCCCCCTTTTCGGCGCCGCCGGTGAACCGCCCCCGCCCCGCGGCCGGGGGCCCGCGGGTGGACGAGCCGTTTCGCGGGCCGGGTGCGGCTCGCGGGCCGAACGGGTGAATCCGGCCCCCGGACGGCCCGCGTAGGCCGGGCCGTTGGCGGGTCCGCCGCGCTCTTCCGCGGGTTTCCGGCCGCGAAGGCCATGCAGAAATATACGCAAATGGGAGAATCACCGGGACAAGGAATCGGCTCTGTCCGCGCGTCGGACCGACAGGAACAGGGAGGGCCGGGTGGGCGGGCCCGCGGATGGACTGGGCAGAGTGCCGTACGCGGCACCGCCGCTGCTGCTGCTCGGAGGCGTGGCTGCCGACGTGTTCTCACCCGAGCCGTACTACGGGCTGCCGCTGCTGGCCTGCACCTCGATGGTGGCCGGCCTGAGCTACTCCTTCCGGGTCAGCGCGCTGTTCGCGCTCGCGGCGGGGGTGGCGGCGGCGGGGGCGGCGGGATCCGCGGGCCGTGCCGGTTCGGCACTGCTGATCGACGTGGCGGCGGTGCTGTTCGTCAGTCTGGTGGGGCTCTGGATCAAGTGGCTCGTCGACCGGCAGGGCCGCAATCTGGCCGTCGCGCTGACGGTCGCCGAGGCCGCGCAGCGGGCCGTGCTGCCGGCGCCGCCCGCCGACGTGGGCCCGCTCGCGGTCGCCGACCGCTATGTGGCGGCCCAGCAGGGGGCGGCGATCGGTGGCGACCTCTACGCCCTGCAGGAGACGCCGTTCGGCATCCGCGCCGTGATCGGCGATGTGCGGGGCAAGGGCCTGCCCGCCGTCTCCGCGGTCTCGGTGGCCGTCGGCGCCTTCCGCGAGGCCGCCGAACACGCCCCGACCCTGCACGAGCTGGCCGACCGCCTCGATCGCGCCCTGGACCGGGAGGGGGAGCGCCGCCGGGGTTCGGAGGACGACGTCGAGGGGTTCGTCACGGCGCTCCTCGTCCAGATCCCGCCCGGCGGGGACACGGTCACCGTGCTCAACCGGGGGCATCCGCCGCCCTATCTGCTGCACGACGGCAATGCCGTCTGCCTGGAGCCCACGCATCCGGAGCTGCCGCTCTCCACCGGGCTCGGCTCCGCGACCGGCGCGCCGGTGGAGGAGACCTTCCCGCTGGCGCCGAACGACTCCCTGGTGCTGGTCACCGACGGGGTCACCGAGGCCCGCAACGCGCAGGGCGACTTCTTCGACGTCCGGTGGGGGCTGTGCTCCGCGGGGCTGAGCCGTGCGGACGAACTGGCCGACGCGCTGGTCAAGGCGGTCACGGAGTGGACGGGGGGCCAGCGGCAGGACGACATGGCGCTGCTGGTGCTCACCCGCGGCGCGTGAGGCCGCCGGTCGCCCGCGGTGCTGTGACTGCTGTGACCGCATGGTGTCCGATGTCTTGACCGTGCGCGGTCACTTGCTTAAGTCTAGACCAATCGGATGACCCCCCCACCGGGATCCGGGGTGCCGCACTCGGTGCCGCGCTCGGCAGTGCCGCCGGGTGCGCCGCGGCGGCTCGCCGGTCCTGCCGCCGAAGGAGTTTGACATGCACAAGACACGAAAGCTGGCCACGCTCGTCGGTGCCGGGCTCTCGCCCCTGCTCGTCCTCGGTCTGTCCGTGACCCCCGCCAGCGCCCACGGCTACATCAGCGACCCCGCCAGCCGGCAGGCGCAGTGTGCCGCCGGCGTCGTGGAGTGCGGCTCCATCAAGTACGAGCCGCAGAGCGTCGAAGGCCCCAAGGGGCTCCAGGACTGTGCCGGCGGCCACGACGAGTGGGCCGAGCTGCGCGACGACGACCACGGCTGGAACGTGGCCGACGTCGGCAGCTCCGCCACCTTCAACTGGACGCTGACCGCGGCGCACCGCACGACCACCTGGCAGTACTTCATCGAGGGCCGGCAGATCGCCGAGTTCGACCAGGGCGGGGAGCAGCCACCCTCCCGGCTCTCGCACGACGTCGACTTCGGCGGGTTCTCCGGCAGGCAGACCGTGCTGGCGGTCTGGAACGTCGCCGACACCGCCAACGCGTTCTACGCCTGCGTCGACGTGAACATCGGCTGAGCAGTGTCCACCGGGAGCCTCCCGCCGCCGCTCCGCGGCCGTGGGAGGCTCCTCGGCTCTTCCCCGGTCCCGTACCGGCCGGTGCGCCCGCGGCCCTTCCCGGCGGGGCGCGAAGGGCCGCGCCGCGCCGGCCGCTCACAGGCCGTAGAGCCGCCGGGCGGTACCACCGGCGACCATGAGGGTCACCCGTTCCGCGTCGGAAGGCGACCACGCGCCCCGGCGCACCCACTCCCGCGTCAGCTCCGTCATCGCCTCGCGGAAGAGCCGGGCGCCGACCAGGAAGAGCTCCGGGACGCCGTAGGCGTCGGTGGAGAAGAGGAGCTTGCCGAACGGGGTGAGTTCCAGCAGCTGGGCCAGCACCTCGCGGGCACGGGTCCCGGTATGGCTCAACGCGAGCCCGAAGTCGGCGTACACATGCGGGAAGACGGCCGCCAGATAGCCGGCGCCGCGCTGGTAGGGGTAGCAGTGCAACAGGACCAGCGGGGCGCCGTAGGGGGCCACCGCGCGGATGAAGTCGGTCAACAGCAGCGGGTCGCAGCGGTCCAGGCGCAGGTCCGGATCGCCGAAGCCGGTGTGCAGTTGCAGTGGCAGCCCCGTTCGCACGGCGGACCACAGCAGGTGCCGCTCCAGGACGGGGTCGGAGAGCCGGCCGCCGGGCACCCGGGAGGCCAGCCACCGGTCGGCCGCCGCGTAGATCTCCGAGGTGCCGGGTGGAGCGGGCGCCAGCTCCAGCCCGCAGCGGTAGGCGACCACGGACTTGAAGCCCCGGGCCGTGCGGGAGGATTCGCGGACCGCGTCGGAGACCTCCGCCAGGAAGCTGTGGGTGTCGCGCGCGGCGTCGGCGGCCCGCTCGGCCAGCCGCTCGAGCCGGACGATCTCATGGGCCTCGGCGGCCGCGGACTCGGCCAGCTCGCCCGGCGTCAGCAGATGGCCGGGCAGCCCGGTGTCGACGAGGAAGGCGGCGATCCCGCTGGCCCGCAGCATGCGGCCGGTCACCTCCGCGGTGCCCAGCTCGGCGCGCCGCGCGAGATACCTCTCGGGCGGGCAGTGCGGCTCGAGGCCGAGCACGGGAGCGCACCAGCGCCGTACCGCGAAGCCGAGCTGGGTGTCGAAGTAGCTGAACGGGATGCCGGCCTCCTGCGGGGAAGAGCCGGGCCGGGGCGTGCCGCGGGGTGCGGGATGGGCCTCCGTCAGCCAGTCCTCGAACGCTTCCGGTTCGGGTCCGCTTCGCAGCACTCCGTGGCAGTGCTGGTCGACCAGCGCCGGGAACGCCGGGAGGATCCCGGGTTCGGGTTCCGGGGACGCCGAAGGGACGGCCATTCAGTACCTCCCCCGGGTCGCGGCGGCGATCTCCCGCTCGCTCGCCCCCTCGAACAGCGCGATCTCACCCGCCCGTACCGCGCGGACGGCGTCGAAGAGCGGCTCGCCCAGGGCTTCGCGCAGCACCTCGGACCGCTGGAACTGCTCCAGTGCGGCGGTCAGCGAGCCCGGCAGTCCGGGCTGGTCGCCGCGCAGCGCCGGGTCCCCGGAGACGGGCGCGGGCAGCCGGGTGCTCCGGCCGCCGTCCGCCAGGTCGGCCAGGCCCGCCAGCCCCGCCGCCAGGACGCCGCCCACCAGCAGATACGGGTTGGCCGCCGCGTCCACGCACTTGAGCTCCGCGTTGGCGCCGTCCGGCGCGGCGGCCCGGCCCGCGACGAACCGGAGCGCCGCCTCCCGGTTCTCCAGGCCCCAACACCGGAAGGCACCCGCCCAGCGGGACGGGCGCAGCCGCAGATAGCTGGCGGGGGAGGGGGCGCCGAGCGCGAGCAGCGCGGGCAGCTCGCGCAGCACCCCGGCCAGGAACGCCTCGCACTCCCGCGTCATGCCGAACGGCCCCTCGCCGCCCGCGCACAGGTTGCGCCCGTCCCGCCAGAGGCTCAGATGCAGATGCCCGCCGTTGCCCACCCCGGCCGGATCCACGACAGGGGCGAACGAGGCCGTCAGCCCGTGCCGCAGCGAGACCGCCCGCACCGTCTCCCGGACCAGCACCGCCAGATCGGCAGCGCCCACCGGGTCCGACGGCGCGACCGAGACCTCGAACTGGCCCGCCGCGTACTCGGGATGGATCTGCAGCACCTCCACGCCCTGCGCGGACAGCGCCGCCAGGACGTCGCGCAGATAGTCCGCGTTCTCCACCAGCCGTGCCATGCCGTAGGCGGGACCGGTCGTCGGGTACGCGGGCTCGCTCTCCGCGTCCGGCAGCGGGCCGCGCACCGCCACCCACTCGGTCTCGAACCCCATCCGCAGCTCGATGCCGTGCTCGGCCCGGGCACGCGCGGCCATCCGGCGGGCGAAGCCGCGCTGGCAGGCCGCGTAGGGCGCCCCGTCCTGCTCGTGGCGGTCGACCGGGGCCCACGCCCAGCCGGGCTGGGCGAAGAGCACCGTGAGCCGGTCCAGGTCCGGCACCAGGCGCAGATCCCCGTCGGGGCCGCCGATGTACTCGCTCGAGGTCATCGAGTCGTCGACGAGGTAGACGTCGAAGCACGGGGACATGCCGACGCCGGTACCGGTCGCCTGCGCCAGCTTGTCCGCGGGTACGGCCTTGACCCGGGTGAGGCCCGCGTTGTCCACCCAGGTGAGCGCGGTGCCGTGCACTCCGGCGTGGGCGAGTCGGGCGGCTGCGGCGCGGGCCCGCTCCTGCCTTGGGTCGGGTTCCTGCCGCCGGCCCGCGGGCCGCGCCGCGTCCGCTGTCGTCCCCGCTGCCGCCTCGGATACCGGCGTCCGCCGTGTCGTTCCCATGCCCGCAGCGTTTACTCTCCCTCGGCGATCAGAGCAAGGCGCCGTGCGCCGGGCCACCGGATCGGCCGCCGCTCGTTCGGGGCCGCACCGGACCCCGCCCGCTTCCGCTTCGGTTCCGCTTCGAAACGGGGCGGGCGGCGCCGCGGGATGTGCCAAGGGCAAGAAGCCTTGACACGGTGTGCCTGACTGCGCGGCTAGTTGGGCAGGTACCCCCATGAGGCCACATCGGAGCGGGGAGGGAAACTTGGAAGGTGGCGAGACCCATGCGGCTACGGTACGGGAGCAGCGGTATGCGCATCACTGACGTCACTGGCGGTGAAGCGGCCGCCAGAGACGCCGTGTCGGACGAGGCGACGGAAGGAGGCGGAGCGTCCCCGGCAGTGCCCCGGCTGGTGCTGGGCACCAGGCTGCGGAGGCTGCGGGAGGCGCAGTACATATCCCGGCGGGAGGCCGCGGAGGCGATCCGGGTCACCCATCAGCGGATCCGCGACCTGGAGCAGGGCCGCACCGGCTGCGCGCTGCGCGACATCGCGGACCTGCTGACGATCTACGGCGTCTGCGACGAGAGCGAGCGCGCGGTACTGACCGCGCTCGCCGAGCAGGCCAACACCCCCGGCTGGTGGCAGTCCTTCCAGGGCGTCGTCCCGCACTGGCTGCACACCTACCTGGGGCTGGAGCAGGCGGCCAGCGTGATCCGTACCTACGAGGTGCAGTTCGTGCCCGGTCTCCTCCAGACCAGCCGCTACGCACGCGCCGTCGTCGAACTGATCCACGACGAGGAGCCCGAGGCGGGCATCCAGCGTCGGGTGGACCTGCGGATGCGCCGCCAGCAGATCCTCTACGGCCCGCGGGCCCCGCACGTGTGGGCCGTCATCGACGAGGCCGCGCTGCGCCGCCCGGTCGGTGGAGCGGCCACGATGCGCGCCCAACTGCGGCACCTGTGCGCGATGAGCGAACTGCCGCACGTCACGGTGCAGATCATGCCCTTCAGCGCGGGCGGGCACGCGGCGGCCGGCGGCCCGGTCACGCTGCTGCGACTGCCCGAGAGCGAGCTGCCCGACATCGTGTACCTGGAGCAGCTGCACAGCGCCCGCTATCTCGAGGACGACGTCGACATCGAGGCGTACCGCCGCGTCACCGACCGCCTGGTGACCTGCTCGATGCCGCCGTCCGAGACCCGCGACATGCTCCGGCGGATCGCCGACGAACTGCCCGACGAGGAGCCCGCCGAGCCGCTCACGGAGCGCTTCTCCCGCGGCTAGGCCGTCTCTTCACGGGGCGGCTGCCCGTCGTCCCCCGGCATCTGGCACGCGCACCCGCCGTCGCCGTCCGGGAGCGGGCCGCCTCCGCGAGGCCGCTCAGCCCGCGTCCGGTACGCGTTCGAAGACCGCGGCGAGCCCCTGGCCGCCGCCGATGCACATCGTCTCCAGGCCGTAGCGGGCGCCGCCGCGCCGCATCTCGTGCGCCAGGGTCGTCAGGACGCGTGCGCCCGTGGCACCCACCGGGTGGCCCAGCGAGATGCCCGAGCCGTTCACGTTGATCCGCCCTTCGTGGTCGCGCTCGGTCAGGCCGAGTGCGCGGGTGCAGGCCAGAACCTGCGCCGCGAACGCCTCGTTCAGCTCGATCAGATCGATGGCGGCCAGATCGAGCCGGGCCTTGGCGAGCGCCTCCCGGGTGGCTCCGACGGGCCCCAGGCCCATCGTCTCGGCCGGCACCCCGGCGCGGGCGAAGGAGACCAGCCGGACCAGGGGCCGCAGCCCCAGCCGTTCGGCGGTCTCCGCGGCGGTGACCAGGCAGGCCGCCGCCGCGTCGTTCTGCCCGCTGGCGTTGCCCGCCGTCACCGTCGCCGCCGGATCCTCCGCGAGCCGCACCGGCCGCAGCGCGGCGAGTTGGTCGGCGGTGGTCTCGGGACGGGGGTGCTCGTCGGTGCCGACCACGGTCTCGCCCTTGCGGGTGCGCACGGTCACCGGCACCGTCTCATCCGCGAACCTGCCCTGGGCCAGGGCCGCTGCGGCGCGCTGCTGGGAGCGGAGCGCCAGCGCGTCCTGGTCCGCCCGGCTGACGTCGAACTCGCGGCGCAGGTTCTCGGCCGTCTCGATCATGCCGCCGGGCACCGGGTGGTGCGCACCGCCCGCCGTGACCCGGCCGCGGGCCAGGGAGTCGTGCAGGGTCAGGCCCGGCCCTTTGATCCCCCAACGGCCCTCGTGGGTGTAGTGGGGCGCGGCGCTCATCACCTCGGCGCCGCCCGCGATCACGACCTGGCTGAACCCGGCCCGGATCTGCATCGCGGCGTCCAGCACCGCCTGCAGGCCCGAGCCGCAGCGCCGGTCGATCTGGGTGCCGGTCACCGAGGCGGGCAGCCCCGCGTCGAGCGCGGCGACCCGTCCCAGCGCCGGCGCCTCCGAACTGGGGTAGGCCTGCCCGAGGATCACCTCGTCGATCCGCTCCGGGGCGATACCGGTACGCGAGACGATCTCCGAGATCAGCAGCGCGGCCAGCGACTGGGGCCGCTGCCCGGCCAGTGCCCCGCCGAACCGGCCGATCGGGGTGCGCAGGGGTTCGCAGATGACGATGTCGGTGCGCTCGGACATGCGGTGGCCTTTCCAGGAGCGGTCCGGTCGAAGGGCGGGCGGGTGCCGGCTCGGGCGCCGGCGTCGGTCACGGCGGTCACCCAGGTCCCGCTGCGGGATCCCGCGGTGGGGCGGGCAGCACCTCGCGGGCCACCTCCAGCACGCTGCGCAGGGCCGGGGAGGGGTTGTCCGCACGCCAGGCGAGCGCCGAGCGGAGCACCACCGGCGGTCCGTCGAGCGGGCGGTAGACCAGTCCCGTCTGCTGGATGTGGGTGCAGGAGGTGAGCGTGAGGGTGACCCCGACGCCCATCGCCACCAGCGCGAGGAGCGTCCAGGAGTCCGGGGCCTCCTGGACGACGCGGGGTATGTGGCCCGCTCGCTCACAGGTCCGGAACGTCGCGTCGCGGAGGCTGGAGCCGGTGTCGGCGGGGAAGCTGACGAACGGTTCCCCGGCCAGCTCCGCGACGTCGACCCGCTCCCGGCGGGCCAGGGGGTGGTCCGAGGCGAGGGCGCACACCAGTTCCTCCTCGGCGATCACCCGGGTCTCCACGCCGGGCCGGTCCACGGGCAGCCGTACGAAGCCGAGGTCGAGGGAGCCCTCGGCGACCCGGGCGAGGGCCCGGTTCGCGTAGTTCTGCCCCTGCATCACCAGCTCGATACCGGGGTGCGCGGTGCGGACGCCGCGGGTGAGCAGGGGCAGTGCCGTGTGGCTGGACGCGCCCGCGAACCCCACGCTCACCCGGCCGTGTTCACCGCGTCCGGCGGCCCGGGCGGCCCGGGTGGCGGCTTCCAGCTCGGCCAGTACCCCGCGGACCGGGTCCAGGAAGGACTCGCCCGCGCCGGTCAGCCGCACCGACCGGGTGCTGCGCTCGAACAGCTGCACTCCGAGTTCCCGCTCCAACTGGCGGATCTGCTGGCTCAGCGGCGGCTGGGCCATGTGCAGCCGCTTGGCGGCCCGGCCGAAGTGCAGTTCCTCGGCCACGGCCACGAACGCGGCGAGGTACCGCAGTTCCACGGCGGGCTCACCTCCGGGAGTGCCTGCGGGAGTTCCGGGATGCGGCGCCGGAGAGCCCGCCGGGCGGGGTCGGGCCGACCCCGGGAAGGGGTCACTGATCTGTTGCTCGTCTTAAAAAGACTCTAATTTGGTATTGGACTCAGATCAATGGTCGCTGACAGCGTAGGCCCCACGGGGTGCGCAGAGGGAGCGTTCATGCGGATCAGGATTGTGGGAGCCGGCACCATGGGGCGCGGCATCGCCCAGTGGGCCGTCACGGCCGGCCACACCGTCGAACTGGCCGACGCGCGGCCCGAGGCGGTGCCGGAGGCGGTGTCCTTCGTCCGCGCCATGCTGGAGCGAGCCGCCGAGAAGGGGCGGATGGGCCGCGCGGACGCCGACCGCGCCGCAGCCGCCATGGTCGGACTGGAGTCGCCGTACGCCGCGGGCAGCGCCGAGGCTCCGGGGCTGGTGATCGAGGCGGTGCTGGAGGACCTCGACACCAAGGCCGAGCTGTTCACCGGCCTGGAGCGGGCGCTGCCCGCCTCGACGGTCTTCGCGACCAACACCTCCTCGCTCTCCGTCACCCGGATCGGTGCGCGGCTCGGCGACCCGGGCCGGCTGGCCGGGCTGCACTTCTTCAACCCGGTCCCGCTGATGCGGCTCGTCGAGGTGGTGCCCGGGGCCGCCACCCGGGAGGACGTGCCGGAGTTCCTCGCGGCACTGGTCGCCGAGTCCGGGCACCACCCGGTGACCGTGGCCGACACCCCGGGCTTCCTGGTCAACCATGCCGGGCGCGGGCTGGTGACCGAGGCGTTCGCGCTGCTGGAGGAGTCCGTCGCGGGCCATCCGGCGATCGACCGCATCGCCCGCGACGTGCTCGGGCTGCGGATGGGCCCGTTCGAACTCATGGACCTGACGGGGCTGGACGTCACCGCCTCGGTGATGGACACCGTCTGGGACGGCTTCCGGCACGCCGACCGGCTGCGGCCCTCCTACCTGCCGGCCAACCGGGTCGCGGCCGGGCTCCACGGGCGCAAGTCCGCGCGGGGCTTCTACTCCTACGGGGAGGGCGAGCCGGGGCCCGGGCTGCCCGAGCCCCGGCTCGAGGGCGGCGACCCCGCGCGGGCCGTACGGCTGGTCGGGGACGGGCTCGCCGGGTTGGGCACGCCGCGGGAGCCCGCCGCCGACGCCCTGGTGCTGGTGCCGACCTGGGGCACCTCGGTGTCGGCCGCGGTCGCCGCCGACGGACTGCCCGCCGAGCGGACCCTGGGCGTCGACCCGCTCTCGCTGGGCACTTCCCGCCGGGTGCTGGCCGTGACGCCCGCGACCGACAGCGAGGCGGTACGGGACGCGGTGGCCGTACTGGCCCGGGACGGGCACGCGGTGAGCGTCGTACGGGACACCGCCGGCTCGGTCGCGCAGCGGCTGCTCGCCTCGATCGTGAACGTCGCCACCGGGATCGCCGAGCGCGGCATCGCCGCCCCCGACGACATCGACACCGCCGTCACTCTCGGACTCGGCTATCCGCACGGACCGTTGACCTGGGCCGACACCGTGGGCTCAGCGCGGATCCTGTCCCTGCTCCGAGCGCTCGCGCAGGAGACCGGCGACCCCCGCTACCGCCCCACCCCCTGGCTCACCCACCGGGCGAACCTGGGACTGCCGCTGCGCACCTCCATGCCGGGTCTGCCGGAATGACCGGCCCCCGGCGGGCGCGGCCGCGGGCGGGCCGGGCGCTTCGCGGAAACGGTTCGCAGCAGGGTTCGCAGCAGAGTTCGCAGCAGAGAGGCAGAGCATGGACCAGCGGGACTTCGGACTGAGCGAGGAGCAGCGGGATTTCCGCGCGCTGGCACGGGACTTCGTCGACCGGGAGGTCGTACCGCACGCGCGGGAGTGGGACCGGGCGGAAGCGGTGGACCCCGGCATACCGCGGCGGCTGGGCGAACTCGGGTTCCTCGGCCTCACCCTGCCCGAGGCGTACGGCGGGGTGCCGGCCGACATGCTGTCCTACACGGCGGTGACCGAGGAGCTGGGCCGCGGTGACTCCTCGGTCCGCGGCATCGTCTCCGTCTCGCTCGGTCTCGTCGCCAAGACGATCGCCGCCCACGGCAGCGAGGAGCAGAAGCAGGAGTGGCTGCCGCGGCTGGCCGCCGGGACGGCCCTGGGCTGCTTCGGACTCACCGAGCCGGAGACCGGCTCGGACGCCGGGTCGCTGCGCACCCGCGCCCGGCGGGCCCCCGGCGGCCAGGAGGGGACCGGGCCGGGCGGCGACTGGATCATCGACGGGGCCAAGATGTTCATCACCAACGGCACCGTCGCCGATGTGGCCCTCACCTTCGCGCGGACCGCCGAGGACGGCATCACCGCGTTCCTCGTCCCCACCGACGCGCCGGGCTTCACCGCGACCGCGGTGCACGGCAAGCTCGGCCTGCGGGGCCAGGCCACGGCCGAACTCTCCTACGAGGGGGTGCGGGTGCCGGACTCCGCGCGGCTGGGCGGGGTCGGCAGGGGGCTCGGTATCGCGCTCGGCGCGCTCTCCCGGGGGCGGATCTCGGTGGCGGCCGGTGCGGTCGGCCTGGCGCAGGGCGCGCTGGACGCGGCCGTCGGCTACGCCACCGAGCGGGAGCAGTTCGGCAGGCCGATCGCCGCCTTCCAACTGGTGCAGGAGCTGCTGGCCGAGTCGGAGGTGGCGATCCGGGCCGCCCGGTTGCTCACCCGGCAGGTGGCGCAGATGGCGGACGCGGGTGCCACGCCCAAGCAGTACTCGACCGAGGCGTCGGTGGCCAAGTACCACGCCTCCGAGACGGCCGTGCAGGTCAGCGGCGACTGCCTGCAGACCTTCGGTGGTTACGGCTTCATCGACGAGTACCCGGCGGGCAGGTATCTGCGGGACGCCCGGGTGCTCACGCTGTACGAGGGCACCAGCCAGGTGCAGAAGCTGCTCATCGGCCGCGCGTTGACCGGGATCGACGCCATGGCGTGACCCGCGCGGGGAAGTTCGCGGGCCCCGCGCGCGGTCGGGGGCCGACCTGGGCCGTGCCGCCGGTGTCCGGCACCCCCGGCGGCCGGTCCGGCCGCCGGGGGTGCTGACGTCAGCGGGCCGACGTCAGCGGCCCGGCCCGTCCTGCGCGTAGAGGGCGTCGATGTCGGCGGCGTACGCCTCGGCCACGGCCGCGCGCTTGACCTTCAACGACGGGGTCAGCAGGCCGTTCTCCTCGGTGAACTCGCCCTCGACGATCCGGAACCGGCGGATGGACTCGGCCGTCGAGACGGCTTCGTTCGCGTGGTCGACGGCCCGCTGCACGGCGGCGACCAGTTCGGGGTCCTCGCGCAGTGCGGCGAGCGGAGTGCCGGACGGCCGCTTGCGCACCCGGAGCCAGTGGGCGACCGCTTCCGGGTCGAGCGTGACCAGTGCCCCCACGTAGCGGCGGCCGTCGCCGACGACCATGCACTGCGCGACCGGTGGCCGGCTGCGCAGCCGGTCCTCCAGCGGTGCGGGGGAGACGTTCTTGCCTCCGCTGGTGATGAGGATGTCCTTCTTGCGGCCGACGATGGTCAGATGGCCGTCCTCGTCCAGGGTCCCCAGGTCGCCGGTGGCGAACCAGCCGTCGTCGAGCACCTCGGCGGTCTCCCGGGGGCGGTTGCGGTACCCGCCGAAGACGATGCCGCCCTTGACGAGGATCTCTCCGTCGTCCGCGATGCGCACCGTGGTGCCGGGGACCGGGCGGCCGACGGTCCCGGGACGCGGGGCGAGCGGCGGGGTGATGGTGGCGGCCGCCGAGGTCTCCGTGAGTCCGTACCCTTCGTAGACGGTGATGCCGGCGGCCCGGAAGAACAGATTCAGCCGGCGGTCCAGGGGCGAACCGCCGCTGATGGCGTGCCGGAGCCTGCCGCCCAGCTCCTTGCGGATTCGCCGGTAGACCAGCAGGTCGTACACGCCCCGGGCCAGCCGCAGGCCCGGCCCCGGACCCTTGCCGGTGCCCAGGAAGCGAGCCAGGTCCGCCTCGCCGAAGCGCACCGCGATCCGGTCCGCGCGCTCGAAGGAGGCCCCGCGGCCCAGCCGCTCGGCCGTCTCCCGCCCGGTGTCGTGGATCTTCTCGAAGAGGTAGGGCACGCCGACGATGAACGTCGGGCGGAAGGAGCGCATCTCGGGGCGCAGCTCCGTGGGCTTGATGCTGGGCCAGTGCCCGAACTCGATCCGCGCGGTCAGGCACGCGATCTGCAGGGTCCGGCCGAGGATGTGGGCGAGGGGCAGGAAGAGCAGGGTGGCCGCGGTCTGCCCGGTGACCTCCTTGAAGATCGGGTGCAGCAGTTCGACGGTGTTGGCCGCCTCGGCGTGCAGGTTGCCGTGGCTGAGCATGCAGCCCTTGGGCCTGCCGGTGGTGCCCGAGGTGTAGCAGAGGGTCGCGACGGTGTCCGGGCCGAGCGCGGCGCGGCGGCGGGCGAGTTCCCCGTCGGGGACCTCCCGGCCCAGCTCGGTGAGTTGCTCCAGCGCCGGGCGGCCGTCCGCCGCCGGGTCGATCCGCCACAGCCGGGGCCGGGGCTCCTGTGCCGCGAGCGCGGGCCCGACCGTGGCCGCGTGTTCGGTCGTCTCGACGAACAGGTGGGCTGCGCCCGAGTCGCGCAGGATCCACGCGACCTGCTCGGCGGAGGAGGTGGGGTAGACGGGGACGGTCTGGCCGCCGGCGGCCCAGACGGCGAAGTCCAGGACGCACCACTCGTAGCGGGTGCGGCACATCACGCCCACCCGGGCCCCGGGCTCCAGCCCCGCCGCGACCAGCCCCCTGGCCGTCTCGGTGACCTCGCGGGCGAAGGCGGCGGCGGAGACGGGCAGCCACCCGTCGGCGGTCCTGCGGCGTATGACGATCGCGTCGGGCGCCTCGGCGGCGTTGGTGAAGGGCAGGTCGGCGAGGCTGCCGGTGGCCGGCGGCGGGGCCAGCGCCTCGGCTCGGGCCGCCCGGATCCGGCCGTTCTCCTCGGTCACCTCCACCGGGCCGCGGGTTGCCAGATCGCTGCGGCGTTTCGCGGTCCTGAGGTTCTTCCGGACGCCCATCTGTTCGGCTCCTGTTCGCGGGGGCGGGGTGGTGCCTGGGCCGGTGCGCGCTTGGTGACAGGACTGTCAACTTACTCATGCGTAAGGAGAATGCAATGCCCCGGACACACCGGGCCCCGTCCGGTCCGCGGCGCCCGGCTGCCAGGGTGCCGCGGACCGGACACCGGGCCGCCCCGCTGCTCAGTCACCGATGAAGACCGTCGTCAGCATTGCGTCGGCACAGACAAGAAACATCCCTTGTCGCCAGGCTTCGAAAGAAATCAAGGAACGGCTGTTGCATGCTCAGTTACCCGCTCGTAACGTTCAATTCCACCGGGGCGCCGCCATTCCGTCGGCGCCATGGCTCGCGAGTCATATTCGGCCGCATTCCGCGGCCCGGACCCCGTGGTCCGTCCCGAGTCGGCCACGGGGTCCACCCATGCGCGTAAGTGCGTTCCTCGACCTTCAGGAGCTGATATGAGACGCACGCTGTCCGGATCTCCCCGCCGCCCGGCCACGCGCCGCGCGACCGTGGCCGTCGCGGCCGTTCTCGGCTGTGTCGCCCCGGCCCTGGCCGCCGGTGCCGCGCACGCGGAGTCCGGAGCCGCCGCAGCACCCGTCCGCCTCGACTACCCGATCACCGGCACCACCCATCTCGCCGGCACCGACAGCGACCTGGCCCTGGGCCCCGGCACCCTGAAGACCTCGACGAACATGACCACCGGCGTGCTCACCGCGCAGACCCGGCTCCCGGACGCACCCGGCTCCTTCAAGGCGCTGGGCATCCCGGTCACCGTCACCACGGAGTTCATCGAGGAGGAGCCCACCACCGGAACGCTGGACGTGCGGACCGGCGAGGTCAGCACCACCTCGCACCTCACCCTGCGGCTGAAGCACCTCAAGATCGGCGGCATCCCCACCCCGGTCGGGCCGTACTGCAAGACGAAGACCCCCGCGGTCATCGACCTGGACTCCGAGCCC
The DNA here is from genome assembly GCF_042869575.1 of Streptomyces sp. NPDC006925. Taxonomy (NCBI): domain Bacteria; kingdom Bacillati; phylum Actinomycetota; class Actinomycetes; order Kitasatosporales; family Streptomycetaceae; genus Streptomyces; species Streptomyces sp. NPDC006925. Next base: position 162,363 of record NZ_JBIAGB010000003.1, on the reverse strand, counting down.
GGATTCAACGTCTTCAAGGGCGGCAAGCTGAGCGGGACCTACACCATCCCCAAGTTCGAGCACTGCCTGCTGGCCACTCCGGTCATCAACAGCATGGTGCCGGGCGACGGCAACACCCTCACGCTCACCCTGGACCAGGCGTCCGCGCCCAGCGACCCCGCCACCTCCTGACCCCACGCGTCGCACAGGATCCGCGTCCGCCGCTGCCCCGGGGCGTCAGCCGCCCTCGTGTCCCCGGGGCAGCTCCGGCTCCCGGTCCTGCGCGTGCACGGCGCCCGGGTGCCGCGTGCCCGCCCTGCGCCGCAGATGCTGGGCACGCAGCGCCATTTCGGTCGCGAAGCGCTGGTCGGGGTCGCCGAGCTGGGCGCCCAGGACGCGCTTGAGCGCCCGCATCCGGTAGCGCACCGTCTGCGGGTGCAGATGCAGGATGTCCGCCATCTGGGCCGCCGTCCCCCGCGTGGTCAGCCAGGTGCGCAGCGTGTCGACCAGCCGCTCCCGCTGCCCCGGGGTCAGCCCGGAGAGCGGAGCCAACTGCCGTACGGCCAGCCGCTCGGCCAGCGCGGGGTCGCCCATCAGCCACAGCGTCACCAGATGGTCCTCGCAGCGGGTGAGCCCCGCTTGGGGAAGGACGCCCGACTCCACGAGGGAGAGTGCCTGCCGCGCCCAGCGCAGCGAGTCGGCCGCGCCGCCCAGCTCCACCGTCACCCCGAGCACCGCGCGGCGGCCCTCCAGTGCGGCCTCCAGCATGGCCGCGCGCGGCCCGTCGATCGCGCCGGGCACCAGCAGGTGCGGGCGCTGGTCGCCCAGTTCGGCCAGTACGTCCTCGTCCAGCCGGCCCGGCAGCCGTAACCTGTTGCGTCCGGCATCCGGACTCAGCGCCACCAGGGTCACCCGCTCCGGGATGCGCCAGCCGACCCGGCGGGCCAGTTCGGCCAGCGGGGAGGGCGGCGCGGGGCCCGAATCGGCCGGGGCGCGCTGCCCGTCGGCCGGGTCGGAGCCGCGGCGGGTGCCGACGGCATCGGCCATCCCGGCCAGGATCAGCCGCAGCAGCCGCCCCCGCTGCGACTCCCACGCATCCTCCCCGCCGCCCTTCGCGGCCACATAGCCCTCGCGGCACAGCGACTCGATCACGTCCGTGTAGGCGAACACCGCGTCGGCGAAGGCGACGATCAGGGACGCCGGCAGGTTGTAGCGGGTGCCCACGGTCGTCGCGCGGCGCAGCCCCACCCGGGCCCCGATCCGCAGCGCCGACTGGAGACAGTGCAGCCCCCGGCCCTCATGTGCCTCGAACTGGCCTAATCTGCGGCAGAGTTGATCCCGCTCTGCGGTGGAGGCCGACGGGTCGGCGACCAGCTCGACGAAGCTGGTGAGGTTCTGGCGCACGCAGTGCAGCAGCACCGTCCGGTACGACCCCTCCAGCAGGGGCCGGTACTCGGGCACGGCGCGGCCGATCTCCTGCATCATCTCCTCGGCCACGACGGGGAGTTCGGGCCACATCACGGAGGCCAGTTCCTGGGGGAGCGCTCCCGGCGCCTGCGTGCGTGCCCGAGAGGCTGCTGCTGACTGCACCATGGACGTACCTTCCACTGTCGGCCTCGGAGCGGGACGAAAGCCAACCGGCCAAGGTGGGGCGAGTCCGGGTGTGCACACGGCCGGTGCGGCCGGCGGGCGCTCCGACGGGATGCGTACCGCCTTCCGGAGCCGCGCGGGCCGTGACCCGAGCCGGTGGGGGGTACGGCATCGGCGCTCGCGCACCGCAGACCATAGACCAGCCGACGCGTGGGCGCAGCCCCCTCGCAACGCGGAAGATCGCGGGGTGCACGCGGGAGTCACCACGCTGCCACCGGGTGGGGTGCGCGTCACCGGGCGGGGCCGACAACGCGCACCTGTTGATGAACCCCGGGCGGTCGGAACGGCCCGAACGCTCTGTTGTTGACAAGAAAACCAGCGACCGGGAATCGCCCCGCCGCATCTTGGACCGAACTATTGCACCGCCGCGTTACCAGTGCGTAACGTCCTGTTCTGCCACCGCCCAGCAGGGCATACGGAAATGGCGGGCGCAGCGCTACGTGCGATGAGTAATTGCTGTGCTGAGAATGTCGCCCCGGTGCGGAGTACAGCTCTTCAGGATCCCTATCCAACGAAGGGAATGTCACGTGCGCAAATTCACCAGACGAGTAGCGGTCGCGGCCGTCGCCGCAACCGCCGCCCTCGGATTCTCCGCCGCTTCCGCCGCCGCCACGTCCGCGGCGACCTGGACGGTGACACCGGGCGGGTCGTTCTCGGCGAACGCCGCCAACCCCACCCTGTCCGTACCCAACGCCGACCTCTACTGCGACTCGTCCGACGCGTCGGGCAGCCTGAAGACCGGATCCGGCAACGCCGGCGCCGGACTCGGCAGCATCAACTCGCTGACCTTCTCCGGCTGCTCGCTGGCCGGGATCAGCTTCGACGTGACCGTCTCCAGCCCGCTGAGCATCAACGCGGAATCGGTCGACTCCGCCGACCCGGACCGGGTGGTCGGCTCGATCTCGGGCGTCACCGCCTCCATCTCGGACCCGGACGGGCTGTGCACCGCCTCCTTCGCGGGCCCGGGCGGCGCCGAGGCCACCGTGACCGGCTACTTCGACAACTCCACCCACCAGCTCGTGATCAACGGCGGCAACCTCGAGGCCACCAGCGCCAACTGCCTCGGGCTGATCAACACCGGCGACTCCGCCACCTTCAACGCCGCCTACGACACCGACCCGGCGCAGACGATCACCGCCGACTGACCGCTCGCCGTCCGCCGCACCCGCCCCGGCAAGGGGCGGGTGCTGCCCTCTCCGAGGAGTCCCGTGAAGCCCAGCGCGACATCCCGCCGCCGCACCGTGCGGGCCTCAGCCGTGGGGGCCCTCGCGCTGGTCGCCGGGGTGCTGCCCGGCGCCGGGTCACAGGCGCAGGAACAGCGGACGCGGCTCACGGCCGGCTACGAGTGCGCGTTTCCCTCCGGCACCCGGCAGATCGAGGTCGAGCTCTCCGGGCGGTTCCCCGAGGCGGCCACCGCCGGGCAGCCCGTCCGGATCGGTGAGTTCCACGCCGACGTCGCCCTTCCGCAGCAGGCGTTGGAGAAGCTGCTGCCGACCGGGACCGAGTCGGTGACCTCGGAGGCCGAGCTGACCGTACAGGTGGCGCAGGGCGGCAGTTCGGCCGACGCGCGATGGGGCGGGCTGCACGCCGACGCCACCCCCGTCCCCGCCGCGCAGGACCTCTCCCTCGCCCACCGCGGCACCGTGCCGCCGGTGACGGCGGCCCGCGGGGGAGAACTCGGCTTCACCGCCGGAGCGCTCGCGCTCGACCTCACGCCCGCCGCGGGAAAGCCCGCCGGCGAGCAGCCCACCGGAGAGCAGCCCGGGGAGAAACCCGCCACCACGCCGCCGGCCACCGCACCGGTGCGGATCGGCTGCCGACCCGCCGAAGGGCGGGAACTGCTGCTGGCCACGGTGCGGATCGGCGGTCCGACCGACGGAGCCGACACCCCGGGTTCGCCCACCCCGTCCGGGTCGCCCGACCCGTCCGCCTCGCACGAGCGGCCCGAGGACGAACAGGACGCCGCGCGCCGCAAAAACGGCCTCGATGTCGGCACGGCGCAGCTCCCGCCCGCCAAACCCTGCGAACAGGAGCGGCCCACGGGCGAGCTGGACCGCTCCAAGCTGCCGGAGCCTCCCCCCGGCATCCCCGTACGGGAGAGTCCGATCGGAGGAATCCATTGGTGTGCCGTTCCGGTGGCCGTGTCCAACGTGTACAAACTCCGGGGCGCCATGGTGATCAACGATCCGCGGGACGGCGCCACCACGGCCAACCTGCTCATCCAGAAGGAGTGGGCGGTCGGTCCGGGCTACAACCAGCTGCGCCACCTGGGCGAACTCGATCTGCCGGACGCCAGGGCGACCTTCCTGGACTTCGACTTCATGCCGGTCTCCGCCGAGATCGAGTTCACCAGCTCGCCGATGACCATCGTCACGGTGCAGCGCGGCTCCTCCTCGCCGAACTACGCCACCATCTACCTGAGCCAGACCCTGCGGATGCACGATGTGAAGGTCAACGGGGTGCCGTTGGACGTGGGGCCGCGCTGCCGCACCGCCCGGCCCATCGAGCTGGAACTCAAGGGCAAGCAGCCCGAGTACGAGGTGCTCAAGGGCGGCATCCTGCGGGCGAAGTTCGAGATCCCGCCCTTCACCGGGTGCGGAACCGGCGGCGAGGACCTCGATCCGCTCTTCACCGCCTCCCTCTCCGGCGGCGGCAACTACCTCAAGCTGGTCCAGGGACCTCCCTGCCTGATGCGGCCCGGCGGCCTGGGCTGTGTCGCCCCGCCCAAGGTGCCGGAGCTGCCGAAGTGACGCCGCGGAGAACACCGCACCGGGAGGGGGTACGGGGATGGGCATCGAAGTAGCCGTCCGGGGGCTGACCAAGTCCTACGGCACCAAGAACATCTGGCAGGACATCACGCTCACCCTGCCCGCCGGGGAGGTCAGCGTCATGCTGGGGCCCTCCGGCACGGGCAAGACCGTCTTCCTCAAGTCGCTGATCGGACTCGTGGAACCCGAGCAGGGCAGCGTGCTGGTCGACGGCGTCGACATGGTGCGCAGCCGGGAGCGCGACGTGTACGAGGCGCGCAAGACGTTCGGGCTGATGTTCCAGGACGGGGCGCTGTTCGGCTCGATGAACCTGTTCGACAACATCGCCTTTCCGCTGCGCGAGCACACCAGGAAGAAGGAGTCCGAGATCCGCCGCATCGTCATGGAGCGGCTGGAGATGGTGGGGCTGATCGGCGACGAGGGCAAGCTGCCCGGCGAGATCTCCGGCGGGATGCGCAAGCGCGCCGGCCTCGCCCGGGCCCTGGTGCTCGACCCGCAGATCATCCTCTGCGACGAGCCCGACTCCGGGCTCGACCCCGTCCGCACCGCCTTCACCTCGCAGCTGCTGATCGACCTCAACGCGCAGATCGACGCGACGATGCTGATCGTCACCCACAACCTCGACATCGCCGCGACCGTCCCCGACAACATGGGGATGCTCTTCCGCCGCCGCCTGGTCACCTTCGGGCCCCGGGAGACGCTGCTGACCAGCGAGGAACCGGTCGTCGCACAGTTCCTCAGCGGCAGCCGGAGCGGCCCCATCGGGATGTCCGAGGAGAAGGACGCGGCCGCCCTCGCCCGGGAGGCCGACGCGCCGGGGCCCGGACCGCTGAACGCCGTACCGCGGAAGCTCGTCCCGCAGCTCGAACCCACCCCCGGGCTGCCCGAGCGGCAGGCCGTGCGGCGGCGCCGGGAGCGGGTGCGGGGCCTGCTCGACGAACTGCCGCCGGCCGCGCGCCGCGCGATCGAGGCCGACCTGGCGCAGGACCTGGCGCCGCTGCCGCGGCGCACCAGCACCGTACGCCGGGACTCCGCCGCCGATCCGCACGCGCCGACCCTCTCGGCCGACCTCGCGCACCCTGCGGGGGCCGAGCAGGATCCGAAGGAGCGGTCATGACGGCGCCCGAGCACACTCCGCAGCCCGCCGGTGAGAGACCCGGGGAGCCGCCGCCGGCGGCTCCGCCCGCCGCCAGGACACCCGTGCCGGGCCTCGGTTTCCTGCGGGAGCCGGGCAAGCTGTTCGCGCTGTCGCTCACGGTCCTCCGCGCGGTCTTCCGGCGGCCTTTCCAGTTCCGCGAGTTCGTCGAGCAGTTCTGGTTCATCGCGAGCGTCACCATTCTGCCCGCCGCACTGGTCTCGATCCCGTTCGGCGCCGTCATCGCCCTCCAGGTCGGTTCGCTGACCAGCCAGATCAGCGCCCAGTCCTTCACCGGCGCGGCCAGTGTGCTCGTCAACATCCAGCAGGCCAGCCCGCTGATCGTCGCCCTGCTGATCTCCGGCGCGGCCGGCTCGGCGATCTGCGCCGACCTCGGCTCCCGCACCATCCGCGAGGAGCTGGACGCGATGGAGGTCATGGGCGTCTCGCCCATCCAGCGGCTGGTGGTGCCCCGCGTCCTGGCCACCGTCTGTGTGGCGGTGCTGCTCAACGGCATGGTCTCGGTGGTCGGCACCCTCGGCGGCTACTTCTTCAACGTCGTCCTCCAGGACGGCACCCCGGGCGCCTACCTCGCCAGCTTCTCCGCGCTCGCGCAGTTGCCGGACCTCTACATCAGCGAGATCAAGGCCCTGGTCTTCGGGTTCATCGCCGGGATCGTCGCCTCCTACCGAGGGCTCAACCCGCGCGGCGGCCCCAAGGGCGTGGGTGACGCCGTCAACCAGTCCGTCGTCATCACCTTCCTCCTCCTGTTCTTCGTCAACATGATCCTCACCGGCATCTACCTCCAGCTCGTCCCGCCGAAGGGGGTGTGAGCCATGGCCCGCCCCGCCACCGGACGCCTCTTCGGCTGGCTCGACGAACCCGGCGACCAACTGCTCTTCTACCTCCGCGCGCTGCTGTGGGTCCCCAAGACCCTCCTGCGATACCTGCGCGAGGTCCAGCGCCTGCTCGCCCAGGTGGCGTTCGGCAGCGGGGGACTGGGCGTGATCGGCGGCACCGTCGGTGTGATGATCGCGATGACCCTCTTCACCGGCACCGTGGTCGGCCTGCAGGGCTACGCGGCACTCAACCAGATCGGCACCGAAGCCTTCACCGGCTTCATCTCCGCTTACTTCAACACCCGGGAGATAGCGCCCCTGGTCGCGGGCCTGGCGCTGTCGGCCACCCTGGGAGCCGGGTTCACCGCGCAACTGGGCGCCATGCGGATCAACGAGGAGATCGACGCACTCGACAGCATGGGCATCCGCTCCATGCCCTACCTCGTCACCACCCGCATCATCGCCGGAGTCGTCGGCATCATCCCGCTCTACGGCATCGGCCTGCTCAGCTCCTACCTCTCCTCCCGGTTCATCACCGTCTTCCACAACGGTCAGTCGGCGGGCACCTACGACCACTACTTCGGGCTGTTCCTCTCCCCGACCGACGTGCTGCTCTCGTTCCTGAAGGTCTTCGTCTTCAGCGTCATGGTGATCCTCACCCACTGCTACTACGGCTACCGCGCCACCGGCGGTCCCGCGGGTGTCGGCATCGCGGTGGGCCGCTCGGTACGCAACGCGATCGTGCTGATCAGCGTCACCGACTTCTTCCTCAGCCTCGCCCTGTGGGGCGCCACCACCACCGTGAAGGTGGCCGGATGAGCGCCGCAGCGCCGCGCCGCAGACTGGCAGGGGTGGCCCTGCTGCTCGTCCCCGCGCTGCTGATCTGGCTCTCGGTGGCCGTCTACGACAAGCAGTTCACGGACGCGGCCGAGATCACCGTGGAGACCTCGCACGCGGGCCACGAGATGCACGTCAACACCGATGTGAAGCTGCGCGGCGTAGTGGTCGGGCAGGTGCGGGAGATCACCTCGGACGGCAGGGGCGCCCGGCTGCGGGTCGCGCTGCAGCCGGGCAAGCTCGCGCACATCCCCGCCGACGTACGCGCCCAGATGCTGCCCACCACCGTCTTCGGGCAGCGCTACGTGGCCCTCGTCCCGCCGCGGAACCCGGCACCCCGGCCGATCGAAGCAGGGGCCACCGTCCCGCAGGACCGCAGCCGCAACGCCATCGAACTGGAGCAGGTCCTGGACCACCTGCTGCCCACCCTCACTGCCGTGCAGCCGCAGAAGCTCGCGGCCACCCTCACCGCCGTCTCCCAGGCCCTGGAGGGCCGCGGCACCGAGCTCGGGGACAACCTCGTCGCGCTGGACCGCTATCTGAAGAAGCTCAACCCCCACCTCCCGGCCCTCAACCAGGACGTCAAGGAACTGGTGAAGGTCAGCCACCTGTACGCCGACACCGCGCCCGGGATTCTCGACGCGCTCTCCGACTTCGCCACCACCAGCAGCACCCTGGTGGAGAAGGCCGACGACCTGGCCACCGCCTACGGCACCACCACCGGCACCGCCCGCGAACTGACCGGGTTCCTGCGGGCGAACCGGGAGAACATCATCCGGCTGGCCGGAGCGAGCCGCCCCACGCTGCGGATCCTGGCCGCCCGGTCCCCGTCCTTCCCCTGCACGCTGCGCACCCTCGCCAACTTCGTGCCCGTGATGGACCAGGCGCTGGGCAAGGGCAGCGACCGCCCGGGGCTGCACGTCGACCTGGAGGTCACCCGCTCCCGCGGTGCCTACCGGCCCGGCGAGGACGCCCCCGCCTACGGCAGCGAGGCCGGCCAGGGCCCCCGCTGCTACTCGGCCCCCTACCTCGGTCCGGCGGACGGCACCGCCGCCGGGAAGAAGCGCACCGAACCGGCCGGTGAAGGCGCCACCATCGCCGACGCGCGGGGCGGTACCGGGATGCCCAACTCGCCACAGGAGAACCAGCTCATCAACGAGGTGCTGGCGCCGTCGAAGAACCTGCCGGACTGGAGCAGCGTCCTGGTCGGGCCGACCCTGCGCGGCACGGAGGTGAGACTCAAGTGAAACGCGCCTCCCTCGCCGGGCCGCTCGTCAAATCGCTCGTCTTCATCCTGGTGACCTCGCTGGCCACCGCTGTGCTCGCACTCAGCATCTCCAACACGGGGGTGGGCGAGACCGACTCCTACCGTGCCCGGTTCACCGACGTGACCGGTCTGGTGGAGGGCGACAGCGTACGGATCGCCGGGGTGCGGGTCGGCAAGGTCGAGGAGATCGGCGTCGTCGACCACCGGATCGCCGAAGTGCGGTTCTCCGTGGAGAAGGGCCGCGCCCTGCCCGCCTCGGCACACGCCTCCGTGAAGTACCTCAACATGGTCGGGCAACGGTATGTGGACCTGAAGCGCGGCAGCGGACCCGTCGGCCGCACCCTGGCCGCGGGCGGCACCATTCCGCTCAGCCGCACCACACCGGCGCTCGACCTCACCCAGCTCTTCAACGGGTTCAAGCCGCTCTTCCAGGGGCTCTCGCCCGAGGACACCAACCAGCTCGCCGGAGAGATCATCAGCGTCCTCCAGGGCGAGGGCGGCACCGTCACCTCGCTGGTCGGCCACATCAGCTCGCTGACCACCACGCTCGCCCGGCGCGACAAGGTCATCGGCTCGCTGATCAAGAACCTGAACTCGGTGCTCAAGACGGTCAACACCAGGGAGAAGGGCTTCAACGAGCTCATCACCAGCCTGCGCGACCTGGTGTCGGGCTTCGCCGAGGACCGCGAGCCGCTGGGCGACGCGGTCACCGCGATGGGCGGGCTTGCCACCACCACGGCCGGACTCCTGAAGGAGGGCCGGGCGCCGCTGAAGAAGGACATCCGCCAGTTGGGCCGGCTCTCCGAACAACTCGACAAGGGCACACCCCAGTTCGAGACGTTCCTGCGCACGTCGCCGGAGAAGATGAGGACGCTCGCGCGGCTCGCGTCCTACGGCTCCTGGTTCAACACCTACCTGTGCGAAGCGAGGACGAGCGGACTGACCATGGCCGACGGCAGCGAACCACCCACCGGCATCGCCGTCACCCAGCCGAGGTGCCGGTCATGAGCGGCCGCACGGGACGCCGGGTGCCCCACCTCAAGCCGATGTCGCAGCGCAACCCGATCGCCGTCTGCCTGGTCGGTTTCCTCCTCCTCGCCCTGCTGGGCACCGCCGTCTACCGCGTCGACGACCTGCCGCTCATCGGCGGCGGCACCACCTACACCGCGGAGTTCACCGAGGCCGCCGGGCTGCGCGCCGGCAACGAGGTACGGGTCGCGGGAGTGAAGGTCGGCGAAGTCTCCGCCGTCGCGCTCGACGGCGCCAAGGTCGCCGTCGACTTCGAGGTCGAGGACACCTGGGTGGGCAACGCCAGCCGCGCCGCCATCAGTATCCGCACCCTGCTCGGGGAGAAGTTCCTGGCCCTCGATCCGCTCGGCAGCGGGCGCCAGGACCCCGACCGGCGCATCCCCACCAGCCGCACCACCTCTCCCTACGACGTCACCCAGGCGTTCACCGGGCTCGGCCGCACCTTCGAGGAGCTCGACTCCGAGAAGCTGGCCAAGAGCTTCCAGGCCGTCTCCGACACCTTCGAGAACACCCCCGAGGACGTACGCGGAGCCGCCGAGGGACTCTCGGCGCTCTCCCGCACCATCTCCTCGCGGGACACGGAACTGGCCCAGCTGCTGCGCGGCAGCAAGAAGCTGACCCGCACCCTCAAGGAGCGGCGCGCGGACTTCAGCACGCTGCTGCGGGACGGCAACCAGCTGCTGGCCGAGGTCCGCGCCCGCCGCGCCGCCATCCACCGGCTCTTCACCGGAACCCGCGACCTGGGAACCGAACTGACCGGACTGGTCGACGACAACAACAAGCAGCTGGGCCCCACCCTGCGCGCCCTGGACCGGGTCACCGACGTCCTGCACAAGAACCGCAACCGGCTGGACGCGGCGCTGAAGGTCGCGGGCCCCTACTACCGCCTCATCGGCAACACCCTCGGCAACGGCCGCTGGTTCGACAGCTATCTGTGCGGCCTCGTCCCCGCACGGTACCTGCCTCCCGGGACCCCGCCCGAGAACGACTGCCGGCCGCCGAAACCGGGAGGCAAGAGCTGATGCGCGCGTCCACCACCACCGGCGGCCGCAGCCCGCTGCGGGCCCGCACACTCGTACTGGGAACCGTCCTCACCCTGCTGATCGGCGCCGCAGCCGGCGGAGCAACCGTGCTCGGCGGTTCGCACGGCATGCGCGTCACCGCCTGGTTCGACCGGGCCGTGGGCGTCTACGAGGGGTCCGACCTGCGGGTGCTGGGCGTACGCGTCGGACAGGTCGAGGCGGTCGAACCGCACGGAAAGCGGGTCGAGGTCACCCTCCTGGTGGACGAGGGCGTGCGGGTGCCCGCCGACGCGCGCGCCGTCGTCATCGCCCCCAGCCTGGTCTCCGACCGCTACGTGCAGCTCACCCCCGCCTACACGAAGGGACCCCGGCTCGCGGACGCCGCGGTCCTGCCCTCGGGCCGCAACTCCGTACCGCTGGAGGTCGACGAGCTGTATGCGAGCATCACCGAACTCAGCGACGCGCTCGGGCCCGAGGGCGCCAACTCCGACGGCGCCCTCTCCGATCTCCTCACGGTGGGCGCGGAGAACCTGGACGGCAACGGGAAGGCGCTCGGCAAGTCCGTGGAGGAGTTCGGCAAGGCCGCCAAGACCCTCAACGGGAACAGCGGCGACCTCTTCAGCACCGTCAGCTACCTGAAGTCCTTCACCTCCATGCTCAAGCACAACGACAAGCGGGTGCGCGAGGCGGAACGCCAGTTGGGCGACGTCACCACCTTCCTCGCCGAGGACAAGGAGAACCTCGCCCAGGCGCTGGCCCAACTCGGCACGGCACTGGGCAAGGTGAAGAAGTTCATCAAGGACAACCGCGGCGACCTGAAGAAGAACGTCAAGAAGCTCGCCCCGATCACCCGCACCCTCGTCGAGCAGCGCGCCTCCCTCGCCGAGGCCCTCGACACCGCCCCGCTGGCCGCGGACAACTTCCTGCGGGCCTACAACCCCCGCCGGGGCACCCTCGACAACCGCGCCGACATCAACGAGATCAGCACCGGCGGCCCGCTCGCCCCGGCCGGCGGCGCGGCCTCCGGCGGCACCGCCGGGCTGGTGCCCGTCACACCCGAGGAGCGCAAGGCGCTGCCCGCCGTGCCACTGCCGCCGACCGGCACCGTCTACGGCACCCCGGACGGCGAACGGCGGGACGCCGCCGGTGAGGAGGCCGACGAATGAGCCCGCTCCGTGGCAGGCCCGGCTCCCGGGCCGCCCGCGTCGGCACCGGCGTCACCGCGGCCGCCGTCGCCGCAGCCCTCGGCCTCACGCTGCTGGGCGGCGGGATCGACCTGCCGCGCTTCACCGGGATCGAGGACCTGCCGCTGCCCGGCGGCGCCGACCTGGGCGACCACCCCTACGAGGTGACCGCCGAGTTCGGCGACGTGCTCAGCCTGGTCCCGCAGTCCGCGGTGAAAGTCAACGACGTCACGGTCGGGAAGGTCACCGACATCTCCCTCTCCAGGAAAGGCTGGACCGCCGAGGTCACCATGCGGGTCAACGGCGACGTCCGGCTCCCCCGCAAGCCCTACGCGCGCATCGAGCAGTCCAGCCTGCTGGGCGAGAAATACGTACAGCTCCTCGCCCCGCCCGAGGAGAAGGGCACCGCGTCCCCCTCGGCGGCCCGCCCGGCCGCGGCGCACGGCTCCGGCCGGGACACCCGCATCCCGCTCTCCCGCACCAACCGCAACCCCGAGGTCGAAGAGGTCCTCGGCGCGCTGTCGATGCTGCTCAACGGCGGCGGCGTCAACCAGCTCAAGACCATCACCACCGAGCTGAACAAGGCCTTGGACGGCAACGAGGAGGAGGTCAGATCCGTGCTCGGCCGCGTCGACAAGCTGGTGGGGAACCTCGACCGGCACAAGGGCGACATCACCCGGGCCCTGGACGGCGTCAACCGGCTCTCCGCGACCCTCGCCGCCCGCAAGAAGAGCATCGGCACCGTACTGACCGACGTCAGCCCGGGGCTCACGACGCTGGAGGACCAGCGGGGCCAGCTCATGACGATGCTCCGCTCCCTCGACACCCTCTCCGAGGTCGCCGTGGACACCGTCGACCGCAGCAAGGACGACATCGTCGCCGACCTCAAGGCCCTCGCGCCCACGCTGCGCCGCCTCGCCGACTCCGGCCAGGACCTGCCCGACTCCCTCCAGGTGCTGTTCACCTACCCGTTCACCGACGAGGTGCTGCGCGGCGTCAAGGGCGACTACCTCAACCTGTACCTCGACGTGGCGGCGCCGCCCGGCACCACGCTGACCCCGCCGCTGAAGGAGGAGCCGATCCCGCAGGACCCGGGCGCCTCCGGAGGCGGCGGAGCGGCGCCGCTCCCGCTCCCCGCCGTCGCCGCCACCGGAGGTGAGGGCTGATGCTGACCCGCGCCACCGTCCTGAAGAACATCGCCTTCCTGGCGCTCGCCGCGCTCGTCCTCGGCGTCATCGGAGTGCGCTACGCGGACGTGGGCCGCTACGTGGGCCTCCGTGACTACTTCACCGTCCGTGTCGAACTGGCCCGCACCGGCGGCCTCTACGAACACGCCGACGTCACCTACCGCGGGGTCTCCGTCGGCCGGGTGGGCGACCTCGACCTGACCGACAGCGGGGTCTCCGCCGAACTGAAGATCAGGAAGTCGGCTCCGCGGATCCCCGCCGGACTCACGGCGCACGTCGCCAACCTCTCCGCGGTCGGGGAGCAGTACCTCGACCTGCGGCCCGACACGGGCGAGGGCCCGTTCCTGCACGAGGGATCCGTCATCCGCCGGCCCGACACGACCGTGCCCGCACCTCCCACCAAGGTGCTGGCCAGCGTGGACAACCTGGTCGCCAGTCTGCCGCGCAGCTCCCTGCGCACTGTCGTCGACGAACTGGGCGAGACCTTCGAGGGGCGGGGCGACGACCTGGAGGTCCTGCTCGACACCGGCAGCGAGTTCCTGGACGCCGCCGACGCCGCGGCGCCCGAGACCACCGGACTCATCGTCGACTCAGCGACCGTGCTGCGCACCCAGCGCGAGGAGGGCCGCGCCCTGCGCGACTTCGCCGACGGCGCCGAGGAACTGCTCGGCCGGCTCAAGAAGTCCGACCCCGACCTGCGCCGCCTCATCACCGCGACGCCGGGGGCCGCGACTCAGGTGACCGGCCTGCTGCGGGACCTCGACCCCAGCCTCAGCGTGCTGCTCGCCAACCTCACCACCACCGCCGAACTGACCGTCACCCGGGCGCGCGGCCTGGAGGAACTCCTCGTCAAGCTGCCCCGGGTGGCGGCCGCCGGCTCCACGGCCGTCACCCGCGACGGCGCGTCCTTCAGCATGGCCCTGGCCTTCTTCGACCCGCTGCCGTGCACGGCGGGTTACGACGACACCCCCTACCGGAGCGGCCTGGAGACGGGGAAGGCGCCGCCCCTCAACGACCGTGCCCACTGCGCCTCCCCGCCCTCCAGCGGCAAGAACGTCCGCGGCTCGGCCAACGCACCCACCGGGGGGCCGCTGCCCGCACCGGCCCGTCCGGGCGCCTACGCCGCCGGCGCCGCCACCGCTCCCGTCGGCGAGGGCGACGCGGGACCCCGTGACGTGGCCGGACTGCTCGGGCTGAAGGAGGAGCGATGACGATCGAGGTGAGCGGAGGAGAGCCCGCCTCCCGGACGGAGCCGGACCAGCGGGAGGAGCCCGGCGGCGGGCCCACCGCAGGGGCCCGGACCGCGATCGGGGAGCAGCCCGCCGCCGAAGGGGCGTGCGGCCCCGAGGAGGAGTCCGCCGCCGGAGAGGAGCCCACCCGCGGCGCGGACGCGGCTTCGGACGCGGCCCCGGACGCGGCCCCGGACGAGGCTGAGGACGCGGCCCGGGATGAGGCTGAGGACGTGGCCCCGGACGAGGCTGAGGACGCGGCCGGGGAAGCGGCCCGCCCGGTCGGCCCCACCAGGCAGGGGCCGGTCTGGCTGGCCGCGCTGCTGGTCGCGGCGCTGCTCTTCTGCGCGTTCTCCGGGTGGATCTACTGGCGGGCGCACACCGACGACGACCTCGCCTACTCCCGCGCCCGCGATCGGGCCCTGGCAGCCGGCCGCGCCCATCTGGCCACCCTCAACTCGGTCGATGCCGCGCACATCGAGGCCGATCTGCGCGAGTGGCGCCGGGCCGCCACCGGCCCCCTGCGCGACGAGCTGCGCCGTTCGGAGAAGAAGAGCGCCAAGACCCTGCGGGAGCGCGGCAGCACGGCCCGGGCCGACGTCACCGACGCGGCTGTGACCGGTCTGGACGAGACGGCAGGTACCGCGACGCTCATCGCGACCCTGCGGATCCGCACCGCCACCCGCTCCGGCGCCCCCGCGACGGACCGCAAACGGATGCAGGCGGGGCTCGAACGGACCGAACAGGGCTGGAAGCTCACCTCGGTGACGCCGGTCGCAGTGGAGAAGGAGAGCTGAGGTGCGCTGGAGACGTGGTGAGGCGGAGACCGCCGAGACAGGACGCCGGACCTCCGCGCTCCGGGCCGCCGCCTGGCTGCCGGCCCTGCTGACCCGGCGCCGGGCCGGCTGGTGCGCGGTGGTGGTGCTCGTGGCGGCACTCGCGGCCGGGACCGGATTCCTGGTGCGGGCAGCCGAGCTGACGGGCGGTCCGGCAGCACGGAACACGGCCCTCACCGACCGGGCGGCGACCAGCAGGGTCTCCGGAGAGGTCCAGGACGCGCTCGCACGGGTCTTCTCCTACACCCCCGAGGGCCTGTCGGGAACGGAGAAGGCGGCCGACAAGGTGCTGGCGGGGAAGGCGGCGCAGCAGTACGAGTCGCTGTTCGGCCAGGTCAGGAAGCGCGCGGGAAAGCAGAAGCTGACCCTCGCCACCCGGGTGGTGAGCATGGGGGTGACCCGGCTGCACGGTGACAGCGCCCACCTTCTCGTCTTCCTCGACCAGACCACGCACCGCGCGGGCCGCGACCCCGCGCACGCCGGCGCCCAGCTCTCCGTCTCGGCCCGGCGGCAGCACGGCGACTGGCGGATCGTCGGCATCACGGCGCGCTGAGACCGGACCGCGGGATCGCGGAGCACCCGGCAGCAGGGAAACGGGAAGAGGGAAGAGAGGCGAGACGTGGCAGAGGCGACACGGGCGGAGGGGGAGGGGCGGCGCACCCGGTGGTCCCCGGCGGGTGGGCCGGTGCGGGTGGCGGCCGTGGCCCTGATGGTGGGGGCGCTGGTCTGCGCGGCCTGGACGGGCTTCTCCTGGTACGGCGCCGCGCACGACGACACGCTCGACTACGCCGCCACGCGCGAGGAGGTACGCGCGGCGGGCGAGCAGGCGGTGCAGAACCTCAACACGCTCGATCACCGCAAGCTGGAGAGCGGGCTGGACTCCTGGGAGCAGTCGACCACCGGCGAGCTGCGCGGCCAGCTCAAGAAGGGCCGCGAGGAGTTCGAGAAGCAGATCCGCGAGGCCAGGACCGTCACCTCGGCCCGCATCCTCTCCAGTGCCGTGGCGGAGTTGGACGAGCGCGCGGGACGGGCCGGAATGCTCATCGCCGTCCGCACCACGGTCAAGGCACCCGACGAGAAGCCCGCCACCAAGCAGACCCGGATGCGGGGCGAGCTCACCCGCACCGGCGAGGGGTGGAAGCTCAGCGCCCTCGAACAGGTGCCGGTCGGCTACACCGCCGCCGAGCCGGACGAGCGCGACTGACCGGAGAGCCGGAGGAAACCCATGTCGACCACCCGCCACCTCGTCAACCGCAGACGCCGCCTCGAGGCCCGGCCGCGCACCGAGGCGGAGCGCTCCGCCTCCGCGGCAGCCGGGCGCGCCGGCACGACGGACGCCCCGGCCCGCGGCACCGGCGGCTCGCAGCCCGGCCCCGGGCCCGCCGGGACGAAGGAGCAGCAGCCGGTCCCGGAGGGGGGTCCCGGGACGGGCTCGGAAGCCGGCTCCGGCACCGACCCGAAGACGGCCCGGAAGTCCGTCCCGAAGGAGGGCGCGCGGACGGGCGCGGCGGCGGATCGCGCGACCCGCCCGAAGTCCGGCCCGAGGACGGCCCTGAAGTCCGGCTCCGGGGCCGCGCGGACCGACGCGGGGAACGGTGCCAGGACCGCCCCCGGGGCCGGCGCCAAGTCCCGGGTCCGGACCGGTGCGAGGCCGGGCCGGAAGCCGGCCGGTGCGCCGGCCGCCGGCAGCTCCGCCGCCCGCGCCTCCGTCCGGCCGGGGCGCAGGCCGCGGACCGAGCCGTCCGGTGCCGCGGCCGCCGCCGACGGCGCGGAGGGGAAGCACACACCGCGTGGCCGGATCCCCGGTGCGGTGCTCTCACGGCTCGCGAGGGCTCCCCGTGGGCTTCCGGTCGTCTGCGCGGTGCTCACGCTCGCCTTCGGCGGCTTCGCCGGCTGGGCGGCGACCGAGGCCCGCGAACTGCGGAACACCGCCTCGGCCCACAACTCCGCACTCGCCGACGCGGCCCGCACCAGCGAGGTCAAGGGCGAGGTCACCAGCGCGGTCAACGCGCTCTTCTCCTACGACCACGCGCATCCGGAGAAGAACGAGCGTGCGGCCGACCGGCTGCTGACCGGGCGCGCCGTCGAACAGCACCGTGCGCTCCTGGCCCGCGTCCGGGCGCAGGACCGGGCGCAGAAGCTGGTCCTGACGACGACGGTCACCGACAGCGCCGTCACCGAGCTGGAGGGGGACCGCGCCCGGGTGCTCCTCTTCGCCGACCAGCACAGCGCCCGCACTGCGGGGAAGGCCGGCAAGCAGTCAGACTCCGGGAAGTCCGGCTCCGGGGACGGATCCGAGGGCGAGCCCGAGGACGAGTCCAAAGGCACAGCCAAGGACAAGGACAAGGCGGAGAACGGAAACGCCACCTACGCGGGCGCCATGCTCGCCGTCAACGCCGTGCGGAAGGACGGCGCGTGGCGGATCACCGCGATCGACACCCTCGACTGACGGGCTCGGGCTCCGGGCCCGCACCGGACCCGCCCGGCATCGGTCGGCACGCACCGGGAGGAGAGCGAGCAGATGACGCAGCAGGAGGGAACCCGCGCCCGCCGGGGCGGCAGCCACACCGCCGCCGGCGTCCGGAGCGCTCCGGCCCGCCCCGGCGGCGGCAGGCGCGTCCGGCTGCGCCGACGCGCGGCGGGCACCGCGCTCGCCGCGCTGGCGGTCGCCGCGTTGACGGCCTCCCAGGCACCCGGCGCGGTCGGCCCCCCGGAGGCCCGGGAACCCTGGAAGCCGGTGCGCACGGGCACCCCGTATCCGGAGGGCGCCGCCGACGACGGCTCGTACCACGTCGAACTCCCGCCCCTGGCGGACCCCGACGGCATCCGGTCCGCCCGCACCCCCGGCCTGCGGGACAGGGCCGAGGCCGAATCCGGCATACCGGCGACGGTGCTGCGCGCCTACCGGAACGCCGAGCGGCGGCTGCGGGCCCAGGACCCCGGATGCGGGCTGCGCTGGGAACTGCTGGCGGCGCTGGGGAAGGTGGAGTCCGGGCAGGCGCGGGGCGGCGATCTGCGGTCCGACGGCACCACCCGGAGGCCGATCCTGGGCCCGGTCCTGGACGGCGGCGGGTTCGCGCGCATCACGGACACCGACGGTGGAGCCTGGGACGGCGACACGCGGTTCGACCGGGCGGTCGGCCCCATGCAGTTCATCCCCGGCACCTGGCGCAGCTGGGGCGCGGACGGCAACGGCGACGGCAGGAAGGACCCGCACAACATCCACGACGCGGCGCTGGCCGCCGGCCGCTACCTGTGCGCCGGGGACCGGGACCTGACCCGCCCCGCCCAACTGCGCGCGGCGGTCCTGAGCTACAACCACTCGGGTGCCTATCTGCGCACCGTACTCGCCTGGTTCGGCTTCTACCGCGAGGGCACCCACGCCGTGCCGGACGGTGAGGGCGTGCTGCCGACCAGTCCGGGCGCGGGCGGCGCGGACAAGACGAGGGACGGGAGCGGCAAGAAGGACAGGAGCAGCAAGAAAGAGGAGAAGGGCAAGGGCGGGGGCGCCACCCCGGGCGGCGGGACCTCCGGATCCGGGAGTCCCGGCGGCGGTGGCGGCGCGGAACCCGGCGGCGGACCGAGTCCCCGCCCCACCGGTTCCGTTTCCGGCTCCCCCGACCCGGACGACTCCGGGACTCCGGGGGGTGGTTCCGGCGAGTCGCCGGGCTGCCCGCAGGACTCCGGATCGCCGACGCCCGGCCCGACGAAGTCGCCGTCACCGTCCCCCACGCCGACTCCCACCGGCAGCGGCGCTCCCTGCGGGAGCGGAGCGGCCGGCTGACCGGGGGACTTCCACGGGAGAGCGGGGAACCTGCCGCCCGCGGCGCTTCCCCGCGGAGCTGTGCTTTCGCGCGGCCCCGTGCGTGCGCGCCGCCCCGCGAGGCCGGCGCGCACGCACGGGGCTCCGGCACGCTGATGCCGCCCGCGGGCCCCCCACAGGCCGCGGGCGGCTGCCCAGTGGTGGTATGGCCCGGGCGTCAGACGGGGCGACGCCCGGGACTTCCTCCAGAGTGCCCTGCCCCCGCGCTGCCCGGCAGGGCCGAACGGCCCTTCCCGGTCCGGCGGGTGCCCTCAGCCGAGGTGCACCGGGCCGTGCGGGGTCTCGCAGTGGCCCGCCGCTGACCCCGCCGGGGTGCGGCCGCCGTCGGCGGACCGGTCCGCGTGGTCGATCTGCAGCGTGGTGTGGGTCAGTCCGTGCCGCTCGGCCAGCATCCGGTCCAGGGCACGGCGGACGCGGTGGCAGTCGCCGCCGGGCTCCACCAGGACGTGGGCCGACAGCGCGGGTTCGCCCGAGGTGATCGTCCAGATGTGCAGGTCGTGCACCTCGGTGACCGCGTCGGTGGCGGCCAGTTCGGCACCGACCTCGTCCGGGTCGAGCCCGACCGGCGCGGCTTCGAGGAAGATGCGGCCGGAGTCGCGCAGCAGTCCCCAGCCCGCCTTCAGCATCAGGCCGGTGACCAGCAGCGTGGCAAGGGCGTCGGCTCGCGCGAACCCGGTGGTCAGGACGATCAGACCGGCCACGGCCGTGCCGATGAAGGCGAACAGGTCGTTGAGGATGTGCTGGTAGGCGCCCTCGATGTTGAGCGAGGAGCGGTTCGCCCGGGACAGGCACCAGGTGGCCAGCAGATTGACCGCGATGCCCACCAGAGCCGTGCTCAGCACCATCCAGCCCGTCACCTCGGGCGGGTCGATCAGCCGGCGTACGGCCTCGTAGCCCAGCCAGAGGGCGGCCAGTATCAGCGTCAGCCCGTTCGCGTGGGCCGAGAGGATCTCCGCGCGCTTGAGTCCGAAGGTGAAGCCACCGTGCGCGGGCCGCGCCGACAGCCGCATCGCCACCAGCGCCAGCACGATCGAGAACGCGTCGGTCAGCATGTGCGCCGCGTCCGACAGCAGGGCCAGCGAGCCCGCCAGTACCGCGATGGCCGTCTCGACGACGATGAAGACGATGATCAGCGCCAGCGCCGCCGACAGCCAGCGCCGGTCGGCTCCGGCCGAGACGCCGTGCGTGTGCCCCGCGTGCCCGTGCTCCGGTCCGTGCCCCCGCTCGGGCTCCTGACCCGGTTCCCCCTCGTGCCCGTGGCCGGGCTTCCGGTGTCCGTGCTCGTCCCTCGCACCCACGTCGGTCCTCCCCATCGTTGCCCCTCGGCGACCCGCGGCCGTGCTGCCTGCACCGTGGGCCGGCGCCCCTGCGCTCCCGGGTCCACAGGCAGTGAAACCCACCGCGTCGCGTGGCTGCAAAGACTGCACCGGTGACCGTTGTCAATACCGATAACACCGCTGTGACCTGCGACTTCTTCATGAATTCCGTTGTCGCTCCGACCCGGGACCGCGCGCATGCCACGGGCTGCGGGCGCTCGCGGCCCGTCCTGCATCGTGATGACTTCACCCGGATTCCCGCGTCCGCGGGCCGCCGGATCTGAGAAGCTGGCCGCAAACCGGCGATCGACAAAGAGCGATATGGGCGGTGTGAGTCGTAGATGGACGACAGCTCCCGGGACGGCGCTGACCGCGGACCCGCCGCGCACCCCGGCGAGGGGGGACGTCCGGAGTCGGGGGAGCGGGAGCGGGCAGCCCGGGTCGAGGCCGTGCTGGCCGGACTGGACCTGCCGGGCAAGGTGGCCCTCCTCGCGGGGACGGACATGTGGTCGGTCGGCCCGTACGGCGGCCCCTCGGCGGCCGGGTTCGGCCGACTCGTCCTCTCGGACGGCCCCGCGGGGGTGCGGGGGGAGAGCTGGACGCCCGAGGACCCCAGTGTCGCCCTGCCGTGCCCCACCGCGATCGGCGCCTCCTGGGACACCGCGGCGGCCCGCACCGCCGGGCTGCTGCTGGCCCAGGAGGCCCGCCGCAAGGGCGCGCACGCCGTGCTGGCGCCGACCGTCAACCTGCACCGCACCCCCTACAGCGGGCGGCACTTCGAGGCGTACGCGGAGGACCCCCGGCTGACGGGCGCTCTGGGCGCTGCGCTCGTCGCCGGGCTGCAGGAGGGCGGTGTCGCCGCCACGCCCAAGCACTACGTGGCCAACGACGCGGAGACCGACCGCTACACCGTCGATGTCCGCGCCGACGCACGCACGCTGCGCGAGCTCTACCTCGAACCCTTCGAGTACATCGTGCGCACCGCCGGTCCCTGGCTGCTGATGGCGGCGTACAACAGCGTCAACGGCGTGACGATGAGCGAGCATGACGAGCTCAACAACCACGTGCTGCGCGGCGAATGGGGCTTCGACGGGGCCCTGGTCTCGGACTGGACCGGCGCCCGCTCCACCCTCGGTTGTGTACGCGGCGGCCTCGATCTGGCCATGCCGGGCCCCGACACCGTCTACGGCGAACACCTGGTCGCCGCCGTCCGGCGGGGCCGGGTACCGGAGGAAGCGGTGGACGCGCTCGCCCGCCGGGTCCTGCTGCTCGCCGCCCGTGTCGGAGTCCTGGACGGCGCCCCGCCGGCCGTGCCGCCCGCCGCGCTGCCGGCGGCGCTCGACGGCCCGGCCGTCGCCCGGGACCTCGCCGTGCGCTCCTGCGTCCTGCTGCGCAACGAGCCCGCGGGACCGGGCGGGGAAGCCGGGGCCGGGGCTGCCGCGCTGCCGCTGGACCCCGCGGGGCGCACCGGCGGCAGCGTGCGCCGGATCGCCGTCAGCGGGCTGCACGCCCGGGCGCCCCGGTTCGGTGGCGGCGGCAGCTCCCAGGTCTTCCCCGAGCGCGTCAGCAGCCCGCTGGAGGCGCTGCGCGCCTTGGTCCCCTCCGGGACCGAGGTGTCCTACGAGCCGGGACCCGACCCGCGCTCCCGGCTGGCCCCCGCGACCGCGGGTGACGGCTTCCGGCTGACCGCCGTCCTGCACGGGCTGGACGACGCCGAGCTGGCCCGCGTGGAGCAGCGGGACGGCAGCGTGCGGTGGATGGGAAGCCTGCCCGGCGGGGTCCCGTTCGCCGACCTGGGCCGGGTCGAGCTGGTCGGCACCTTCACCCCGACCGGCAGCGGCACCCATCGGCTCGCGGTGCGCGGCGTGGGGCACTTCCGCCTGGAGGCCGGGGAGCGGGTGCTCTACGACTCCGAGCTGCAGGCCGAGAGCGAGGACCCGGCCGCCGCGTTCCTCAACCCGCCGCAGCGCACCTTCCTGCTGGACGCCGAGGCCGGGACGCCGCTGCCGGTACGCCTTCTGCACACGGTGCCCGCCTACGGGGTCGGCGGGCTCTTCGGCCTGATCTCCTTCGAACTCGGCTACGGCTCGCCCGCCGTCTCCGAGCAGGCGCTGATCGAGCGGGCGGCCCGCGCGGCGGCCGGGGCGGACTGCGCGGTGGTCTGCGTCGGCACCACGGACGAGTCCGAGACCGAGGGCGTCGACCGGGACACCCTCGCCCTGCCGGGCCGCCAGGACGACCTGGTCAGAAGCGTCGCCGCGGCCAATCCGCGCACCGTCGCGGTGGTCAACGCCGGTGCCCCGGTGCTGATGCCGTGGCGGGAGGAGGTCGCCGCCGTGCTGCTGTGCTGGTTCCCCGGCGAGGCGGGCGGCGAGGCGCTCGCCGAGGTGCTGCTGGGCGCTGCCGAACCGGGCGGGCGGCTGCCGACCACCTGGCCGGACGCGGCCGACGACCTGCCGGTACGCCAGGTGGCACCCGACGGCGACGGCCGGCTGCCGTACGCCGAGGGTCCGCGCATCGGCTACCGCGCCTGGCGTGCGGCCGGTGCCGAGCCCGCCTACTGGTTCGGACACGGGCTCGGCTACACCCGGTGGGAGTACGAGTCGATGAACATCACCGTCCAGGAACCCGGCGCCGACGCCCCCTACGCGCCGGTCGCCCGGGTCACGGTGCGGGTGCGCAACAGCGGGGACCGGCCGGGCCGCGAGGTCGTCCAGCTCTATCTTGGGCCCGAGGGCGCGGACCGCTCGCTGGCCGCCTTCGCCGTCGTGGAGGCCGCGGCGGGCGACTCGGCGCAGGCGCAGCTGGAGGTGCCGCAGCGCGCCGTGCGGACCTGGGACGACGCGCTTCCGGGCTGGCGGTCGAGCTGCGGCCCGCACCGCTTCGCCGCGGGCCGCAGCGCGGCCGACATCCGCCTGGTGGCCGACCTGGAGTTGCCGTAGCCGTCAACCGCGCACCGAGGCGCGGAAGGCGCCCGGGGTACCGCCGGTGCGCTGGTGGAAGAATTTGGCGAAGTTGGTGGCGTCGGCGAAGCCGAGTGCGGTCCCGATCCGGGCGGCGGAGCGGTCGGTGTGCGCCAGGAGGCGCTTGGCCTCCAGCACGACGCGGCGGTCCACGAACTCCTTGGCCCCCAGCCCGACCGCCGCACGGGTGGCGCGGGAGAGGGTGCGGGGGGAGTAGCCGAGGGCGCGGGCGTAGTCGGCGACGCGGCGGGTGCGGGCGAAGTCGGCCTCCACGGCGGCCCGGAAGTGACGGAAGGCGTCCGGCGGCGGGGCCGCGTCCGTGCCGTTCGCGCCGGGTGCGCTGACGAGCCGCAGCAGCAGCACCGCCAGCAGGTGCCGCAGCACGTCCTCGTGCGTACCCCGTGCGGGTGGCTGCCACTCGGCGGCGAACTCGAAACGCAGGTGGTCGAGAGCGAACCGGACCGCGCGGGCGTTCCCGTCGCGGGGCTGCCGCGCGACCGCTTCCGATGCCTCGTCCAGACCCACGGCCGCCGCCGTCGCCGGATCGGGGAAGGCGGGCCGGAAGAGGACCAGCGCGCCCTCGGCGCCGTGCGGGTCGGTGTACTGCTGCACCTGCCCCGGCCGCACCCACAGCCAACAGCCGGGCCCTGTGGCGTGCTCGGTGAAGTCGACGGACTGCCGCAGTGTCCCCGACTCCACGGCGAAGAGCTGGTGGAAGTCGGGCCGCTGCGGATCGGCGAGTCGTCGGCCCCCGCGGGCGGCGCGGGCGCGCAGTTCGGACAGCGTCAGCACTTCGAGGCCCGCGGCCGCGACGCCCGGCGGCGGGGCGTAGGGCAGCTCGGGGATCGCGGCGGACGCGGATGCGGCCGTGTGTCCGGTTCTCACCATGGCTGGTCGTGACCTTACCTCGCGGGGCGGCCGCTGCCCGGTTAGCTTCGAGGTGTCGTCCTCCCTCGGCGGGGGACCCGGCGGGAACGGTGGCCGCAGGCGCCACGCGTTCGGCGCCTCCATCCCTCATCCGCTCAGCGCTACAGGAGTACCACCATGGCGAGAATCGCCGTCTTCGGGGCGAACGGCAACATCGGCAGCAGGGTCGTGCGCGAGGCGCTCGACCGCGGCCACCAGGTCCTCGCGGTCGTGCGGAACCCCGGCGCGTTCGTCGCCTCCGGTGAGGCGGTCACGGTCGTCACCGGCGACGTGCTCTCCGCCGAGTCCGTCGCGGCGGTCGCCGGGAACGCGGACGTCGTCGTCAGCGCGGTCGGCGGCAAGGACGGCCCGGGCCACCTGGCCACCATCGAACCGGCCGCCGAGTCGCTGGTCGCCGGAGTGCGCGCGCTCGGCGCCGGGGCGCCGCCGCTGGTCTTCGTCGGCGGTGCCGGTTCGCTGCGCACGCCGGACGGCTCCCGGGTCTGGGACGCGGAGGGACTCCCGGAAGCGATCCTGCAGATCATGCACGCGCACGGGGACGCACTCGCCTACCTGCGCGGAGTCCAGGACGTGCGCTGGACCAACATCAGCCCCGCCGCGACGATCGAGCCGGGGGAGCGTTCGGGAACGTACCGCACCGGCAAGGACGACCTGGTCGTGGACGACAACGGGGTCAGCCGCATCTCGATGGAGGACTACGCCGTCGCCGTGCTCGACGAGATCGAGAACCCGCGGCACGTGCGGGAGCGGTTCACCGTCGCCGACTGAGCGCCTCCGCCGGGCCGGGGCGGCCGGCCGCGCCGCCCGGGCACCCACCCGGGGCGGCCATCGGCCTTGCCGGGTGGGTGCCGCGTCGATATGGGCACCCACCCCCCCCGGGGTCGGCCCGCGTCGACACGGCCGCTCCGGCAGCAGCTGCCGGAGCGGCGAGAGGCCCGCACGGGGGGAGAGGCCCGCACGGTCAGGGCAGACGGCGCTCCAGCGCGGCCCGGCCCTCGGCTGCGATGCGCTCGCGGGCCCACTGCAGGTTCTCCTCCGACAGGTCGCGGCCGGAGGCGAGGACCAGGTCCTCGGGCGTGGGGTCGCTCTCGGGGGCGGCGTGCAGGATCTCGTCCGGCGTCGTCCCCTCGTAGCGCTGACGGAATTTGGCGATCTGTCCCTCGGAGTCCACGACACGTGCCTTTCCGGTGTAGAACGGATGGCTCTCGGAGGAGATCTCCACGTCGACGACCGGGTAGGTGCGTCCGTCGTCCCACTCGATCACGGTGTCGCTGGTGGCCGTGGAACGCGTCAGGAACGCGTATCCGGCCGACCGGTCGCGGAAGACCACCTCGCGGTAGTCGGGGTGGGTGTCTGACTTCACAAGCCGCTCCTTCCCCCGCGTACAGGGCGCCCTCTCCAGGCTACGTCCGCGCCCCGGCCCCGGCATCCCGCCCGTGCCGCGCCCGCTCCGGCCGCTGTCCGGCCGCTCGCGCGCACTCGCGGTCCGCGGCCTCCGGCTCCGACGTGCGGAGGCGGAGGCGGCGCGTGATGCTGGAGAGCGGTCGTCCTCCCCTTTCGGAACGAGGTACGGATGCGCACCAACGACCTGACCGACGAGGTCCTCGCCGAACTGCGGAAGCCGCGCCCCTACCCGGCCGTCACCCTGGTGCTGCCCACCCACCGCACCAAGCCGGACAAGCTGCAGGACCCGGTGCGGCTGCGCAACCTCATCGCGGAGGCGGGGCGGCGGCTCTCCGCGGACCCGCAGGTGCCCACGTCGGTGCGGGCCGACGTGCTCAAACAGCTCGAACAGGCCGAGAACGAGCTGGATCTCGTGTACACGCTCGACACGCTGGTCGTCCTCGCGGCCCAGGGCGAGCACCAGTTCTGGCATCTGACCCGGCGTGCCGGGACCGAACGCATCGTCGTCAACCACACCTTCCTCACCCGCAACCTCGTCGCCGCCCGGGCCCAGAACCGGCCCTACTGGGTGCTCACCTTCGACGAGGAGCGGGCCAGGCTGTGGAGCGGCGCGGGCGAGCAGCTCGCCGAGGAGCACCGGTTCGGCTTCCCGGTCGCGCACGAGACCGACCTCTCCGAGCGCGAGCGGGCCTCCCGCACCGGCGACGTCACCTCCGGCTACCGGGACGAGGCCGCCCTCCAGCACCTGCGGGACGTGGACGCCGACCTCGCCAAGGTACTGGCGGTCGAACCCAGGCCGCTGCTGGTGGCCGGACTGCAGCACGGGCTGACCGCGCTGGCCGACGTCGGCACGCATACGGCACGCGGCGCGCTGGCCACCGTGCCCAAGGGCGGGCTCGCCAACGCGCGCGCCTCGGTCGTCCAGGAGGCCATCGCGCCCGCCCGCGCCGAACTGCTGCGTACTCGGGCCGAGGCCGCGCTGCGCCGGCTCGACGACGCCAAGGGCCGCAAGGAGTTCGTCTCGGGGATCGACGAGGTGTGGCGGGCCGCGCAGGAGGGCCGGCTCGCGCTGCTCGTGGTCGAGGAGTCCTACCGGCAGAAGGTCCGGCTGACCGGCGGTCACCTGGCGTCGGTCGCCGACGACGCGGTCGGCGACGCGTCCGGGGAGGTACGCGACGACATCGTGGACGAGACGGTGGAGGCCGCGCTGGACACCGAGGCCGACGTGGTCTTCGTGGCCGAGGACGTGCTGGCCGGGGACGGCAGGATCGCGGGTGCGGTCCGCTACACCTGGGCCGGGTGAGGGCTCCCTGGAGCACCGAGGAGTGCGCTCCCGCAGGTCGGCCGGTGCCGCGCACCCGGCCGCCGGGGACCTCGCCGAGGAGGTCGAGGACGCCGCCGGGCGCGGCCCGCTGCGGTACGCGGCGGCGGCCTACATCTTCGCCGCCGGCATGGCCGGCACCACGCTGCCGACCCCGCTCTACGGCCTCTACCGGCAGGAGTTGGGCTTCGGTGAACTGATGGTGACGGTCGTCTTCGCCGTCTACGCGGTGGGTGTGATCGCCGCGCTGCTGGTGGCCGGTGACTACTCGGACAAACTGGGCCGGCGGCCGGTGCTGCTGGCGGCGCTGCTCCTCTCGGCGGCCAGCGCCGGATGCTTCCTGCTGGAGGGCGGGCTGCCGTTGCTGTTCTGCGGGCGGCTGCTGTCCGGGTTCGCCGCCGGGCTCCTCTCCGGCGCCGCGACCGCGGCCGTCCTCGAACTGGCGCCCGGTGGCAGCCGGGGCTTCGCCGCGACCGCCGCGAACATGGGAGGGCTCGGCTGCGGACCGCTGCTGGCGGGAGTCCTCGCGCAGTACGCGCCGCGCCCGCTGACCCTGCCGTTCGCCGCCCACCTGGTGCTGCTCGCCGCCGCGGGCGCCCTGACGCTGGCGCTGCCGGAGACCGCGCGGCCACCCCGCCCGCGGCCCCGGCTGCGGCCGCGCGGAATGGAGGTGCCGCGCCAGGTGCGGCCCGTGTTCGTCCCGGCGGCACTGGCCTGCTTCACGGGGTTCGCCGTCTTCGGGCTGTTCACCGCCGTCTCGCCGGGCTTCATGAGTGGAACCCTGCACATCGGCAACCTGGCGGTCTCCGGCGCGGTCGTCTTCTCGGTCTTCTGCGCCTCGCTCCTGGGACAGTCGCTGTCCGCTCGGATCGGTGCCCCGGTGGCGCTTCCGCTGGGCTGTCTGGGGCTGGTTCTCGGCATGGTGCAGGTGGGTCTCTCGCTGGTGCTCAGTTCCCTGGTGCTGCTGGTGACCGGTGCGGTGACCGGGGGGATCGGGCAAGGGCTGGCGTTCCGGTCGGCCATGGCGACGGTCAGCGGCCGGGCACCCGAGGAGCACCGCGGGGGCACCATCTCGGCGCTGTTCGTGGTCGCCTATCTGGGTATCTCGCTGCCCGTCGTCGGGGTGGGCGCGCTCAGCACGGGGCTGGGGCTGCGCAACGCGGGGCTGGTCTTCTCCGCCTGCGTCGTGGCGCTCGCCTCCGGGGTCGGTGCCTGGCTGTGGCGGACCCGGAGAGCCGCCGCGCCCGCCCCGGCCGACTGAACTCCGCGAGCGCCCGCCCGTCGCCCCGCCCCTGCGGCTCCGGAGCCGTAGGCGGTGCCGTCGGCGGCGTCACCGGGCCGCGTACCCGCCGTCCACCAGGTGGTAGCTGCCCTGGACGAAGGAGGCGCGGTCGGAGAGCAGGAACGCCGTCAGCTCCGCGACCTCCTCCGCGGTGCCCAGTCGGCCCTGCGGATGCAGCGAGACGAGGCGCTCGCGCATCGGGTTGTCCGTCTCGCGGAGCAGGGGCGTGTCGATGAAGCCGGGCCCGACGGCGTTGATCCGCACGCCCTTGTCGGCGTATTCGAGGGCCGCCGTCTTGGTCAGGCCCACCACGCCGTGCTTGGCGGCCACGTAGGCGGGGCTGCCCGCGAAGCCGTTGGTGCCCAGGATGGAGGCCATGTTGACGACGGCCCCGCGGCCCGCGGCGGCCATGACGGGAAGCTGGTAGCGCAGCCCGTAGAAGACTCCGCTGAGGTCGGTGGCGATGACCCGGTCCCAGGCGGTGATCTCGTACTCGCCGGTGGGCATCGAGGGGCCGCCCACGCCCGCGTTGTTCACCACCAGATCGAGCGCGCCGAAGGTCGTGGTCGTGAACCGCACGGCCTCCCGCGCCGAATCCGGGTCGGTGACATCGACGACCAGCGCCTCGGCGGTCGCCCCCGCCGTCTCCAGTTCGCCTGCCGCGAGCTGCGCGCCGTCCTCGTCGTGGTCCGCGACGACGACCCGGGCGCCCTCCCGTGCGAGCCGGCGGGCCACGGCCAGCCCGATCCCGGAGGCGGCGCCGGTGACCAGCGCGGCCCTGCCGTCGAACTCGCCGCTCATCCGCACGACCTCCTGCTCGGTGCCCGTTCCGGTCACCCTCCGCCCTGCCGCGGT
Source organism: Streptomyces sp. NPDC006925 (assembly GCF_042869575.1). Classification (NCBI taxonomy): domain Bacteria; kingdom Bacillati; phylum Actinomycetota; class Actinomycetes; order Kitasatosporales; family Streptomycetaceae; genus Streptomyces; species Streptomyces sp. NPDC006925. Next base: position 133,510 of record NZ_JBIAGB010000003.1, on the reverse strand, counting down.
GGACCGCACCGCCTCCGCAGCCGTCCGGGTGAGCAGCGGCGTGCCCGGCACCGCGGGGCCGGCGCGTGCCGTGCACCGGACGGCGGGCTCCGGGTTGCGGCGCGGCCGGGAGGCGCGTGCCATGGCGGTGACGGCACCGCCGCCGCCTGCTCCGGCCGCCCGCAAACCCGAGGACCCCGTATGACGCCACTGCAACTGGTCTCCCGCCCGCTTCTGGGCGTGTTCTTCGTCAACGCGGGAGTGGGGACGCTGAGCCGGCCCGAGCCGCCGGCCGAGCTGGCGGCGCCCTTCCTGGAGCGGCTGCGCGAGAAGGTTCCGCTGCCGGGCGACGATGTGACGCTGGTACGGGTGAACGCCGCGGTCCAGGTGGTGGCGGGCGCGCTGCTGGCCACCGGACGCGTGCCGCGGACTGCGGCGCTGGCGCTGGCCGGCTCGCTGCTGCCCACGACCCTGGCCGGGCACCCGTTCTGGGAGCAGGACGATCCCGGGCAGCGGGCCGCCCACCGGATCCACTTCGGCAAGAACTCCGCCATCGTGGGCGGTCTGCTGGCCGTCGTCAGCGACGCCGACCACCACGCGCGCGCCCGGGCGCTGCGGGCCCGCGCCAAGAAGCACAGGGCCCGGCATTGCCCCGCGCACTCCCGCCACGCGGCGGCCCGGGGGGCCTCGGGTACCGCACGCGCGGCGCGCTGCCACCCGGGTCGCGGCCGGACCGCCCGCTCCGGGTAGCGGTCCACCGGCCGGCGGCCCGGTCATCGGCCGCCGGCCGGCGGTTTCCTCAGGAGCCCTTGAGCGTGTACTTGCAGCCCTGCGAGCTCTCGCCGCCGGCGTTCTTGTCGACGGTCTTGCCGTCGACCTCCAGGACGCAGGCCGGGAAGACGAAACTGCCGTCGGCGCCCTTGACGGCCTGCGGCGTGACATAGAGCTGGACGCCGTTCTTCAACTCGGCTCCCTCGAGCGTGACCTGGTCCTCGTGCTTCCATGGCAGCGTCGCCGTCTCGAAGTGGCTGTCGCCCGCCGCCCAGCCGATCTGCGAGGAGCCCGAGCCCTCCACCCGCAGGGTGACTCGGTGGGTCTTCGGCGGGCCCCACGTCTGTTTCGGTTCCGCCGCGGCGGAGGCGCCGCCGCTGTCCGCCTCCCCGTCGTCCGAGCCCCCGCCGCAGCCCGTCACCAACGCGCACACCATGACTAAGGTCGCTCCCGCGACTGTCCCGCGCACCTTCTGCTCCTCTGTGTCGACGGCTGAACATCCCCCCGAACCCCGAGCCGTGAGCCTAGTGGGCCCGGAGCTGTTCGGTGGGTGGAACAGAAGAGGAGAGACTGCGGAGGACCCGGGGACGAGCCGAACCGGTGATGCCCAGGTGCCGCCCGGTTGTCGGCTCACCCGTCCGCGGGGCAGCTCCGCCCGCCCCGCGGACCGGATCCGCTCACCCCGCGGAGTCTTCCCGGGACCCCAGCGGGAGCGCGGTCTCCAGGACGCGCTCGGCCGCGTGGACCGAGTCGACCAGCGGGTGGAGGGCCAGGGCGCGGAGCGCCGCGCGGTGCGAGCCGCGGGTCGCGGCCTCGACGGTGGCGCGTTCGACGGCCTTGAGCTGGAGCATCAGCCCCAACTGGTCGTCGGCGACCGGTCCGGTGGCCAGCGGGCGGGCACCGCCGGAGTCGACCAGGCACGGCACCTCGACCACGGCGTCGGCGTCGAGGCCGGGCACGGCGCCGCGGTTGCGGACGTTGAGGATCAGCGTGGTGCGCCGGTTGCGCGCGATGGCCCGCATCAGGGCCAGCGCGACCCGGTCGTAGCCGCCGCCGTCCAGGTCGCAGCTCTCGCGCTGCCAACCGCCGGACGCCTCGCGGCTCTCGGCCATGTAGGTCTCCTCGCGTTCGCGGCGCGTCTCCTCCCACGCCCGGAAGGCTCCGTCGTCGCCGCCGGAGAGCTTGGCGTAGAAACCCTCCTGCTGCCGGGCGAGGAACTCCCCCCGGGTGGCGTCCGCAGCGCGGATCGCGGCGAGGGCCTCCCGGTGGTGGTAGTAGTAGTGCAGGTACTCGTTGGGCAGCGCGCCCAGGGCCTGCAGCCACGCGGTGCCGAAGAGCTTGCCCTCCTCGAACGACTCCAGCGCCGGGGCGTTCTCCAGCAGCGCGGGCATCCGGTCGGTGCCGTCGACCACGATGCGGCGCAGCCAGCCGAGGTGGTTGAGGCCCACGTAGTCGAAGTCGGCGCGGTCGGGGTCGGCACCGGCGGCCCGCGCGGCGCGGCGGCAGAGCCCGACGGGGGAGTCGCAGATGCCGATGACGCGGTCGCCCAGCACCCGGCTCATCGCCTCGGTGACCATGCCCGCCGGGTTGGTGAAGTTGATGACCCACGCCTGCGGGGCGAGCGCGGCCACCCGTTCGGCGATGCGGGTGGCCACCGGGATCGTGCGCAGTCCGTAGAGCACCCCGCCCGCGCCGACGGTCTCCTGGCCCAGCAGCCCTTCGGCCAGCGGGTGCTGTTCGTCCCGCACCCGCCCGGCGAGTCCGCCGACGCGGATGGCGCTGAAGACGAAGTCGGCGCCGCTCAGGGCCTCGTCGAGGTCGGTCGTGGTGCGCACGGCGGGTGCCGGTCCCGGATGCCCGGCCGCCTGCTCGGCCAGGACGGCGCCGATGGCGCGCAGCCGGCCGGGGTCGGTGTCGTGGAGGACGAGTTCGGTGCAGCGCCCGGCCGCGTCGGGGTCCTGCGCGTCGTCCAGCAGTGCGCGGTGGACCAGCGGGACCCGGAATCCGCCCCCGCCGAGCACGGTGAGCCGCAGGCCGGCCGCGCCGGTGGGGTCCGGCGCTGCTGTCATTCCCGTCATACCTCTACTACCTCCACTTCGGCCTCGCGGAACGTGGCGAGGGTGGCCGGATCGGACTCCCGGCCGGTGATCAGCATGTCGATGTCGCCGGCCTGGCAGACCCGGGCGCTGCCGGTGCCGGGGAACTTGCGCGGGGTGGCCAGCAGCACGGCCTGGCGAGCCGAGCCCAGCATGGCCCGTTTGACGGGGACCTCGACCTCGGTCGTGTCCAGTACCCGACCGTCGGCCAATACCCCGCTGGTGCCGAGGAAGACCCGGTCGGCGTAGATCTCGCGGAGCGCGGCCCGGGTGATCTGGCCGACCAGCGAGCGGTAGTTGCGCCGCACCTCGCCGCCGAGCAGCACCAGTGTCACCTCCGGGTCGGAGCGCAACTCCTCGTAGACGGCGAGGTTGGAGGTGACGACGGTGACCTTCCGGCCGTGCAGCAGGCGTGCCAGCTGGAGGGTGGTGGTGCCGATGTCGAGCAGCACCGTCTCGCCGTTGCTGATCAGCTCCGCGGCGCCCGCGGCGACGGCTTCCTTGGCGGGGAGGTCGTCCACCTCCTCCTCCGCGAAGGGGCGTTCGACCGGTTCCCGGGCGATGGCGCCGCCGTACACCCGCCGCAGTCGTCCGGAGTCGGAGAGGTCGGACACGTCGCGGCGCGCCGTGGCCTCGCTGACCTGGAGCCGCCGGGCGATCTCGACGACGGGCAGCACCCCCTCCTCGTGGAGGATCCGCAGCAGCTTCTCGTGCCGGGTTTCGCGCAACATGCGCAGCACCCTAGCGCGGCTGAGCGTCTTTGCGCGACTGTGACCGACCTATTGCATTCTGCCGGAGGGGAGTGCATGGTGTCGCTCAAATCAGTCACGTAAACGCTGAGTTCTGGCCATAGCTGAGAGGGGCAAGGGGCCTTGAGTACCACTGGGAGTGCCCAACCGGCACCGACCGGGAGCTGGTTGGACCCGCTGGCCGGCCTCCGCACGGAGGAGGGCCCGCAGACCGATGTGTTCCTCACCGGCACGGTCTTCCTCGACATCGTCCTCACCGGCCTCGACCACGCCCCCGTGCGCGGCACCGAGACCTGGGCCGGCGGCATGGGCTCCAGCCCGGGCGGAGTCGCCAACATGGCGACCGCGCTGCGCAGGCTCGGACTGCGTACCGCACTGGCCGCGGCCTTCGGCGACGACATGTACGGCGACTACTGCTGGGAGGCGCTCTCCGAGAGCGAGGGCATCGACCTGGCCCCCTCGCACCGCGCCAAGGGCTGGCACTCCCCGGTCACCGTCTCCATGGCCTACGAGGGCGAACGCACCATGGTCAGCCACGGCCACGAGGCGCCCAGACCGTGCGTCAGCGTCGCCGCCCGCCCGGCGTCCCGGGCCTGCGTCACCTCGCTGTCGCCGGGCCGGGTGGGGGACTGGGTGCGGCAGGCCCATACCGAGGGCAGCCTGATCTTCGCCGACACCGGCTGGGACGAGACCGGTGCCTGGGACCCGGACACCCTGGCCGACCTGTCGCTGTGCCACGCGTTCCTGCCCAACGCCACCGAGGCCCTGCACTACACCCGCACCGACAGCCCGGAGGCGGCCGTGCGCACGCTGGCCGAGTTGGTGCCCGTCGCGGTGGTCACCAAGGGGCCCGGCGGCGCGGTGGCCGTCGACGGGACCACCGGCGAGTACGCCGACGTGCCCGCGCTGAGCGTCGAGGCGCTCGACCCCACCGGCGCCGGGGACGTGTTCATGGCCGGCTTCACCACCGGGACACTGGCCGGCTGGCCGCTCGCCGACCGGCTGGCGTTCGCCAACCTGACCGCCGCACTCTCCGTCCAGCACTTCGGCGGCTCCCTCTCGGCACCGGGGTGGAGCGAGGTCGCGGCCTGGTGGCAGTACGCGCGGCGGATCGGCGGCCAGACCCAGGAAGTGATGCGGCGCTACGCCTTCCTGGACGACCTGCTCCCCGGCGGCAACGGCGAATGGCCGCTGCTGCGTGCCACCCCCACCATCGGCTTCCGCTCGTGAACCGGAACAGCACGGGCCCGCGCGGCCGGAACCGCGCGCAGCACCAAGGAGGGCGTACGACGATGAACGCGCACCGGCACCACGGACGAGGACGGCTGCGCCGGCCCCGCACCGCCCTCGGGACGCTGGCCGCCCTGCTGCTGGCCGCCGCCTGCGTACCCGGCACCGACGGGTCGGGAGCGGCGGGCACCGGTGGCGCCGCGGTGACCGCGACACCCGACCCGGGCAAGGCCGGAAAGGTCACCCTCACGGTGTGGGACCAGCAGACCCGGGGCGGCACCAACGCCGAGATCGAGCGCCTCAACAAGGAGTTCGAGAAGAAGTACCCCAACGTCACCATCAAGCGCGTGGCCCGCAGCTTCAACGATCTGAAGAAGACCCTCAAACTCGCCCTGAGCGGCGACAACCCGCCCGACGTCGTCCAGGCCAACCAGGGCTACGCGGACATGGTCGCCTTCGCCCGCGCCGGGATGCTCACCCCGCTGGACAGTTACGCGGGCCTCTACAGCTGGAACACCCGCTTCCCGCAGACGCTGCTCAACCTCAACCGGGTGGCCCCCGACGGCAAGCGGTTCGGCACCGGTCAGCTGTACGGGATCTCCCAGGAGGGCGAGTACATCGGCGTCTACTACAACAAGAAGGTGCTGCGGAAGGCGGACCTCGAGCCGCCGAGGACCTGGCAGGACCTCACCGCCGCACTGCCGAAGCTCAAGCAGGCCGGCGAGCTGCCGGTGCAGTTCGGCAACCTCGACAAATACCCCGCCATCCACACCTTCGGCGTCCTCCAGGGGCAGGCGGCCGGGAGCGCCGAGCCGGTGCGCGAGACCGTCTTCGGCCGGGGCGGCGGCTTCGACACCGACGCCACCCGCACCGCCGCCCGCACCCTCGCCGACTGGGCGAAGAAGGGCTACTTCCCCAAGGGCGCCAACGGCAAGGGATACGACGACGCGGCCAAGCAGTTCGCCGACGGCAAGGGCGCCTTCCTGATCACCGGCACCTGGCAACTCGCCGACCTGCGCAAGCCCATGGGCGACGACCTCGGCTTCATGCCACCGCCGCCGGCAGCCGGGACGCAGCCGGTCACCACCGGAGGCGAGGGACTGCCGTGGTCCATCACCTCCAAATCCGACCATCCCCAGGTCGCCGCCGCATACCTCGACTTCCTCACCGACGCACACGCCGCGAAGGTGATGACCGAGGAGGGCGTGCTGCCGGTGGTCCCCGGAAAGGCAGCTGGAAAGCTCGACCCGGACACCCCGAACGGCCAGATGGTCGCCGGCTGGGAGAAGCTGAACGCCGCCGACGGGCTGGTGCCCTACCTCGACTACACCACCCCCACCTTCTACGACACGCTCTCCGCCGACCTCCAGGGCGTCCTCAGCGGCGACCTCGGCCCGGACGAGTTCGCCGAACGGACGCAGAAGGAGTACGCGGAATTCCGCGCCCAGCAGCGCACCGACGGCGCCGACGACGACGGCGAGGACGGCGGGGACGGCGGTGACACCGAATGAGCGCCCTCACCGGCCGGGAGGCCGGCGCCCGGCGGGCCGCCGCGGTGCCGGGCCCGCGCACGGCCCGCTACCGCCGCCGGGCACCCGGCGAGCCGAGGGCCGTGGGCTATCTGTACGTCCTGCCCGCACTCGCCGTGTTCGGGGTGTTCCTGCTCTGGCCGCTCGCCCAGACCGGCTGGCTGTCGCTGCTGCACTGGGACGGGCTGACCCGCGCGAGCTGGGCGGGGCTGGACAACTACCGGGATCTGCTCACCGACCCCGAACTGCGCGCACCCTTCGCACACGCCGCGGTGCTGCTGCTCTTCTACGCGGTGCTCCCGGTGGCCATCGGACTGCTGCTGACCGCGGCGCTGACCCGCTTCCGGATCCGCGGCATGACCTTCTTCCGCACCGTGCTGTTCCTGCCGCAGGTGCTGGCGATGGTCGTCGTCGGCGTCGCCTGGCGTGCCGTGCTGGCACCCGACGGGCTGCTCAACGACACGCTCGGCGCCCTGGGCCTGGACGGTCTGGCCCGGTCCTGGCTCGGCGACGACACCTGGGCACTGCCCGCCGTCGGCACCATCGGCACCTGGGTGGAGACCGGGCTGTGCCTGGTGCTCTTCCTCGCCGGGGCCCAGCGCATACCGCGGGAACTGTACGAGGCCGCCCGGATCGACGGCGCCGGACCGGTACGGGAGTTCCTCACCGTCACCCTGCCCGGGCTGCGCGCCGAGGTGGCCGTCGCACTCACGCTGACCCTGGTGGCGGCGCTGCGCAACTTCGACCTGATCTACATCACCACCAGTGGCGGCCCGGGCAACGCCACCTCCGTGCCCTCCTACGAGGTCTACCGCCGTGCCTTCGAGAGCGGCGAGGTCGGCTCGGCCTCGGCCATGGGCATCACTCTCACCGCCGTGATCTTCGCGTTGACCATGGTGGTCACCAGGTTCGTGGAGGGCCGGAGCCGATGAACACTTCCCGCACCGAACGCGGCGTCACCTACGGCATCCTCGCGCTGTTCGCACTGATCGCGCTGACGCCCGTCGCCGGCATCCTCTCCACGGCGCTGGCCCGGCAGGACTCGCTGAAGACCGGTTTTGCCCTGCCGGACGGCCTCAACTGGCACAACTTCGCCGACGCCTGGACCCGTGGCCACTTCGGCAGCTACCTGTTCAACTCCGTCCTGGTGGCCGTCGCCGTGGTGGCCGCCACCACCGTGCTGGCCACCCTCGCGGCCTACGCCTTCGGCACCATGCGCTTCCCCGGCTCCGACGCGCTGTTCTACCTCTTCGTCGTGGGGCTCACCCTGCCGCAGGAAGCAGTGATCGTGCCGCTCTACTTCGACCTGCGGCACTGGGGCCTGACCGACACCTACTGGGGGCTGATCCTGCCGCAGACCGCGCAGTCCCTCGCCTTCGGCGTCTTCTGGATGCGGACCTACTTCCGCAACACGCCGCGCTCGCTGCTGGAGGCCGCGCGGATCGACGGCGCCACCCACTGGTCGACCCTGACCCGCATCCTGGTCCCCATGGGACGGCCCGCCTTCTCCACGCTGACCGTCATCGTGTTCATGTGGACCTGGAACGAGTTCCTCATGGCCCTGGTGATGGTGAGCGACGAGGCGCACCGCACGGTGCCGCTGGGCCTCGCCTTCTTCCAGGGGCAGCACTCCTCGGACACCGCGCTGCTGGCCGCCGCGGCGACCCTGATCGCGCTGCCCGTCGTCGCCGTCTATCTGTTGCTGCAACGCCGCTTCATCCAGGGGATGCTGACGGGCTCCGCGAAGGAGTAGCGACGGTCGGCCACCGCCGGAAACGGGCAGCGCGCGACCGGGTCGGCACTCCCCGCGATCGAACAATCGCATACGGGTACGATATTCGACCATGACCGCGCCTCCGCCATCCCAGCCGTATCCGCAGCAGCCACAGGCCGGCCCGTACGTGCCGCCCGGGGGTGCTCCCTACGGGCACGCGCCGCAGCCCCAGTCTCCGTACGGCAGCCTTCCCGCCCACCCCGCCTACCCGGGACAGCCGGGCGGTGGAGGCTGGGGCGGGCCACCGCCTCCGCCGCCGAAGAGCCGTGGAGGGTGGAAGGCGGTGGGTGTCGTACTCGCGGTCATCGGCGGGCTGGCCGTCTTCTCGTTGCTCAACGCGGCCCGCCAGAACGGCGGTTCGAACTCCACGGGGGACGCCTCGGGCACCGCGTACCGCGTGTCCCTGCCGCGGTCCGCCGACGGCGGGCGGCTCAGCCTGGAGGAGGATCTCAGCGACAAGCCCGACTACCGCAATCCGGAACTCGGCCCGGGGGGCAGCCAGTACGTGGGCTGGTACGCGTCCGAGTCCGGGGCCGAGCGCTACCTCTTCGTGGGCTACAACTCCACCGCCGCCGAGGACGGCAGCTCCGCGGCCAAGATGCTCGACGGCGCGGTGGAGGCCGCGGACACCGACACCCCGCCGAAGCGGCACCATCTCACCCCGGCCGGTTCCCAAGAGCCGCTGACGTGCCTCGTCCTGCCCCGCGCCGAGGGCGGGGCAGGCGCGGTGACCCCCGTCTGCGCCTGGGACGACAAGGGCTCCGCCGCCACGGTCAGCGACGGCGGGGAGCGCGCGGCCGAGGCCGACCAGCCGGCGGACTACGACGTCGAGGGCTTCGCCGAGAAGGTCGACCGGATCCGCAGGGACCTCCGCAAGCCGGCCGAGTGACGACCAGGGAGGCGGCAGTGAGTACCGTGTCGCCTCGCCGCTGGGACCCACAGGCCCACGGACGTTCCGGCCGGCCCCGGCAGCCGGCCCACCGGGCCGCCGCTGCCCGGACACGGCCCGGGCACCGTGCCCGCGAGCGTGCGTGCGGCCACAGGTGCGGCCTTCGCGGTGGCGATCCAGCCCTGCGCCGGGTCACGTTCATACCGCCTCTCCCCGGGCCGACGGGCTCTGCCCGGGCTGCTGTCGTGGGCCGGGCGACTGCGCGGTTGTGGAAGCCGGCGGCCGGGCGTAGGTGAGGGCGGTGGCCACCAGCAGATTGGCCGCCAGCCCCAGGAGCCCGCCGTTGATCCCGTGCCACGGGTCGTTGTCCGTCCACCACAGCAGCAGCACCACCCCGAGGCCCACCAGGGTGCCCGCGACTCCCGCCGCTGCGGTCAGCCGCCGCCAGAACAGCGAGAGCAGAGCCAGCGGCACCAGCTGAGCCAGCCCCTCGTAGGAGAGGACCGACAACTGCACCAAGGTGTTCGGGAAGAAGAGCGCGCCCAGCAGGGCCACGAGCCCGGCCAGGAAGCACACCAGCTGGGACAGCCGCTTGATCCGTACGTCCTGCGCTCCGCCCGGCGCGGCGCCCGGCCCGCCCGCAGTCCGGTTCCGGTAGGCGCGGCTGCGCGGGTCCGAGCCGTTGCCGCCGCCGAGCAGGGTGCGCCCGCACAGGGTGCCGATCGCCAGCATGAACACGCTCATCGGCACGATGGCCGACAGCGCCCCGGCCACGCCGATCACCGCGACGACCGGCGCCGGAAGCGAGTCGGTCACCAGCCGGAACAGCGCCAGGTCCGGGTTGTCGAGCGTGGGAAGCGCGAACAGCGCGACGGCGCCGACCATCATCGGGATGAACAGCAGCAGCTGGTACCAGGGCAGCAGCAGGGCGTTGCGGCGCAGCGCGTTCGGGCTCCTGGCGCTGAGGTAGCCGGCGACGGTGGTGGGGAAGATGGAGATCGTCACCGCGTTGAGCAGCAGCGTGGTGACGAACCAGGTGCCGTTCAGCCCGCCCGACTCATGTCCCGGGAACGTCAGCCACTCCGGCTTCTCCTGCACCATCCGCGTCAAGAGGTCGCCGTATCCGTCCAGGTAGTGCAGCGGCACCCACACTGCCAGGAAGACCACTGCCACGATGACGAGCACGTCCTTGAGCACGCTCACCCATGCGGAACCGCGCAGCCCCGAGACGAGGATGAACGCCTCCGCGACGACGAAGGAGACCACGGCGGCGACATGCAGATCGACGCTGCCGTAGGTCATGGCGTTCACCACCACGCCCATGCCCTGGATCTGCACCTGCACGTAGGGAACGATGAAGACGGTCGCCGTGACCGCCACCAGTATTCCCACGGGCCGGGAGCGGAAGCGGTGTTCGGCCATGTCGGCTATGGACAGCAGCCGGTGCCGGCTCGCGTACGTCCACAGCGCCGGACCCACGACGTACGCCACGGCGAAGCCGGTGGTCAGATAGGCGACCAGATAGAGGATCGGCACACCGAACGAGTAGGACCAGCCGGCCGTGCCGAGGAAGGAGAAGCTGGTGTAGGTCTCGCCGGCCATCAGCAGCCAGATGAACAGCACGCCCAGGCCGCGGCTGGAGACCGACCACTCGGCCATCCCCTTGTCCCGGCCCCGGGCGCTGAGCACGCCGATCGCCAGGGTCGCGGCCATGGCGAGGCCGAAGAGGGCCGTGGCGATCGCGGCTGATCCGCTCATCGTGGGTGCCCTCCCTCGTCGTCGACCGGAAGGGGCTCGACCGCACCCTCGGCGAAGGCCGGGTCGAGCCGTGAGACCGCCCAGATCACCAGGGGGCTGACCACCGTGGCCGCGACGATCCAGAACAGCAGGAAGGGGAGCCCCGCCACGCGGGGTTCGATGCGGTTCGCCACCAGCGGGGCGGCGCAGTAGAGGACGGCGGGGATCAGCAGCAGCCACAGCGCCGGGCGCCTGGCTCCGGTTCGGGGGAGGCCCGCGAGGGGGTCCTCCTCGTCGGGGACGGGGTGGTGCTCGGACATTGCGGAGTGCTCCTCGGGGGACGGCTGGTAACGGCACGGGGGTCACACTGCGGGGTCGTACCGCCCGTCGACGGCGGTCCACCCGCCGTCCACGGTCAGCACGCTGCCGGTCACGAACGTGGCGGCGTCCGAGAGCAGATAGACCACGGCGCCCGCGATCTCGTCGGCCCGCGCCCAGCGCTGCAGCGCGGAGGCCCGCGCATAGGCGTCGAACCACTCGGCGTCGGCGGCGATCTGGTCGGTCAGCGGGGTGCGCACCACGCCGGGCGCCACCGCGTTGAACCGCACGCCCTGCGGGCCCCACTCCGCGGCCGCCGTCCGCAGCAGTTGGACGAGGCCCGCCTTGGAGGCCGCGTACACCCCCTGGCCGGGCTCCACCTGGAAGGCCCGCATGGAGGCGAGGGAGACGACCGAGCCGGCGCCGCGCTCGGCCATCGCCGGGGCACAGGCCCGCAGCAGCGAGAAGTGCGCCCGCAGATTGAGCGCGACCACCCGCTCGAACTCGGCCACCGTGTAGTCGGCGATCCGCTTGCGGACGTTGACGCCGACCGTCACCACGAGCCCGTCCAGCGGGCCCCATGCGGCCGCGGCCCGGGTCAGCGCCTCCTCGTCCAGTACGTCGAGCGGGTACGGGCGGGTGCCGGAACCGGCCAGCCGCGCGGTCTCCTCGGCTCCGGCCTCGTCCCGGTCGGCCACCACGACCTCGGCACCGTGCGCCACCAGGGCGCGTACCGCCTCCCGGCCGATACCGCTCGCGCCGCCGACCACGGCGACCCGCCGCCCGTCGAGCCGGAACAGCCGCCCGTAGTCCACCTCGTCCGCCTCGGCACCCGGGCCGCTCTCCGGGCCGGCGCTCACGGCCTGATCACCGCCATCTTCGTCACCGTCAGCTCCTCGATCGCGAACCGCGGGCCCTCGCGCCCGATGCCGGAGTCCTTGACGCCGCCGTAGGGCGCCACGTCGCAGCGGTATCCGGGCACCTCGTTGATCACCACGCCGCCGACGTCCAGTTCGTCCAACGCGCGGAAGGCGACATCGAGACGGTGGGTGAAGACCGCGGCGTGCAGCCCGTAGCGGCTCGCGTCGACCGCGGCGAAGGCCGCATCCAGGTCCGGAACCGACCGCAGGCAGACGACAGGACCGAAGATCTCCTCGTCCCAGGCGGGCTGACCGTCCGGCACCTCGGCCAGCAGCGCCGGAGTCAGACAGCGGCCCACCCGCTCGCCTCCCGCGACCAGCCGTGCACCCGCCTCGCGGGCGTCCTCCAACCACGCCAGCACCCGCTCCGTCGCGGCCTCGTCGATCAGCGCGGCCACCCGGGTGCCCTCCGCACGCGGGTCGCCGACCGGTACGGTCGCCAGCCGTGCCGCGATCCGCCGCTCCAGCTCGGCCGCCACCGGGGCTTCGGCGATCACCCGCTGGACGGCGATGCATGCCTGCCCGGAGGCGTAGCAGCCGCCGCGCACCGCCGCGTCGGCCGCCGCGTCGAGATCGGCGTCCGCCGCCACGACCAGCGCGGCATTGGAGCCGAGTTCGAGCACCACCTTGCGGGGCGCCGCGTCCTTCGCGATGCGGTGGCCGACCGCCGCCGAGCCGGTGAAGGAGACCGCGGCGACGGCCTCGTGCGTGGTCAGCGCGCGCCCCACGGCCGCATCGCCGGTGACCAGTTGCACCGTGCCCGCCGGGGCGCCCTCGGCCACCAGCCGCTCGCGCACCAGGTTCATCAGCCACAGCGTGGCCAGCGGGGTCGCCGGTGCCGGTTTGACGATCACCGGGCAGCCGGCCGCCAGTGCGGGCGCGATCTTGTGGGTGGCCAGCATCATCGGGTAGTTGAACCCGGCGATCCCGACGACCACCCCGATCGGCCGCCGCGTCCAGAAGCCGGTCATCCCGTCCCCGGACGGCAGCCCGTCCAGCGGCACCGTCTCGCCGTGGAGGTGCACCACCTCGTCGGCCGCCGCCCGCCAGGTGGCCACCGCCCGGGTCACCTCCGTACGGCAGTCGACCCGCGGCTTGCCGGTCTCCAGGACCAGCAGGTCCTCCATGCCCTGCGCGACCTCCTCGAGTGCGTCGGCCACCCGGCCGAGCACCGCCCGGCGGGTGCGGGTGGGGAGCTTGGCGACCTCGCGGCGCAGCGCGGCGGCGTGCCGGACGGCCTGCCCGGCCTGGGCCACGGATCCGACCGGGGCCTGTGCCACCGGACTTCCGTCGTACGGGAACGTCACGACCTGCTGGTCCGCGGTGGCCACCCAGCTCTCGCCGATCGGCAGCCCCTCGGGGAACGCCTTGGCCTCCCACAGCGTCACGCCGCCGCACCCCCCTCCGGCGCGGGCGCGGTGGGCCGGGTGAGGAAGTGGTGGGCGGCTGCGGCGTAGACACGGGCGTACTCGCCGATCTCCCGCACCTCCACGAACTCGTCCTTCCGGTGCGCGATCCACTTGCCGCCCGGTCCGTAGACCACGGTGGGCAGCCCCGCGTCCCGGGTGAGGATGGTGCCGTCGGTGGTGCCGGGCACCGCGCCGAACGCCGGTGCGCTGCCGTGCACCCGGGTGTGTGCGGCCACCAACCCCTGCACCACGGGATGGTCCTCGGATATCTCGACCGCGGGCCGGTCGTCCACGACGGTCTGCCGCACGGCCACCCCGAAGGGCTCCGCCGCCTGCTCCGCCGTCGTGCGGATCCGCTCGATCAACTCGGTGTGGTCGGTGCCGGGGATCGTCCGCACATCCACACCGACCACACCGTGCGCCGGGATGACGTTGAGCTGATCCGGGTCGCCGCCCAGCAGCACGGTCGGCGTGACGGTCACCGAACCGGCGTGCGGATGGCTGTCGAAGCGTACGGCGGCCCACTCCCGTACCGTGCCGAGCGCCTCCACGATCCGGGCCCCGGCCTCGATCGGGCTGCGGCCCTCCTGCGGCATCGCCCCGTGCGCCATCACGCCCGTCAGGTCCAGCCGCAGCCGGATGCCGCCGCGGGCCGAGGTGCACACCTCGTACCCCACCGGCTCGCAGACGATGACCCCGTCGACCTCGCCGGCCGCCGGGGAGGCCGCGAACGCCTTGGCGCCGAGCATCATGCCCTCCTCGTCGGCCATGACACCCAGCACGATCCGCCCCGGGAAGGGGCCCGCCTGCTGGAGCGCCCGCACGCCGTAGATCATCGCCGCCACACCGGACTTCATGTCTGCCGTACCGCGGCCCCACATCCGGCCGTCGCGGATCTCGGCTCCGTAGGGGTCCATGCTCCAGTCGGCGGGATCGCCCTCGGTCACGACGTCGGTATGCCCCTCGAACATCAGGGTGGGTCCCGGGCCTCCGCCGCCCTCGACGGTCGCGATCACGTTCGGGCGGCCCGGGGCCACCTCCGTGACGGTGTGCTCCCAGCCGAACCGGGTGAACACTTCGGCGACCAGGTCGGCGGCCGGTCTCTCGACGGCCTCGGCGCCCTCGGAGTTGACGGTGCGCAGCCGCACCAGCTCCTGGGTGAAGGCGACGGCCTCCTCGGTGTCGAGCAGGGAATCCCACGGCTGTTCGCCGGGACCGGAATGCATGGAACCTCCAAGTCCCTGTCCCCGCCGCCCGATCCCGTCCGCCGGGAGCCAGGCGACTGGTCAGACCAGTTGATCGTCCGTACTCTGCTCGCGTGTCCCGGCTCCGGTCAAGGGGTCGGCCGGGGCGGCACAGCATCAGCACACGTGGAAACGCAAGCAGCCCGCCACGAGCCCGACAAGAGCTCGCAGGAGCGTGAGAGAGGGTGCCGATGTCGGTCGATCCCCCTGGTCGGACCGGATTCCAGCCGGTGCGCCCGGTGCGCGCCTACCAGCGCGTCGCCGAGCAGATCGAGGAGCGCATCCTCGCCGGGCAGCTGCCGCCCGGCTCCCGGTTGCCCGCGGAGCGCGAACTGGTGCGCCAGTTCGAGGTGGGCCGCTCCACCATCCGCGAGGCGCTGCGGGTCCTCCAGTCCGCGGGCCTGATCCGCTCCCGGCCCGGCGATCCGCTGGGCGCGGAGGTGCTGGGCGTCTCGCCCGACACCCTCAGCCACGCCCTCGGACGGCTCGCCCGCTCCCATCTGTCCGGACCCGCCGAACTGATCCAGTTCCGGATGGTGCTGGACGCGGAGAGCTACCGCCTCGCGGCGCGGTTGCACACCGACGACGACCTGCGGCGGCTGACGGAACTGGTGGACCGGATGGCCGACTGCGCTCAGGCTGCCGACAGCGGCGGCACGCCGCCCGACACGCACGCCTTCAGCCAGGCCGACGCCGCATTCCACCGGGTCGTCGCCGAGGCCGGCGGCAACGCGCTGCTCGCCCTGTGCGCCCGCGCCGTCCACGACGCCGTCGTGGACGCCATCGAGCGCACGCTGCAGCACGCCCGGGACGCAGGGGGCGCGGCCGACCGGATGCACCGCTCGACCCACCACCACCGCCTCGTCATCGAGGCCCTCGGCAGCCGGGACGGTGCTCGCGCCGCGCGCCTGGGCCGCCAGGCGCTCTTCGACAGCTACAGCCCGCACATGTCGCCGCAGGACCGCACGCGGCTGCGCGCGGCGCTGGACTGAGCGGTCCGACCGTATCGAGCCCGGCGACCGCTGCGGTGACACGGGAGCAGTGCGGGAGGGGTTTCTTCTCGGCGGTCAGGGAAGTTGGAAGGTGTCGGCCAGGATCGCCGTCTGGATGTCGAGCATGGTTGCGGGATCGTGTCCCATGCCGGTGAACTGGCCGGTGATCTCCAGGCTGACCGTGCCGTGCATCTGGGGCCAGGTCATCACGGCTCCGGTCAGCGCGGTGTCCGCGGCGGCGCCGGTGCCGGGCTGACCCGTCCACTGTTCGACCCAGGCCGCCACCTCGGGCTTCTCGCGCAGCCAGGTCCGCAGCTGCACTACGAGCGGGTCCACACGGACCAGTGGCCGGCCCTGGGCGAAGACCGACAGGAAGGGCCCCAGGACGGAGCGTGCTTTCAGTACGGCTTCGGCCGGCGCGGTGAAGCCTGCCACCGGGGTGCCCTGAATGAGCAGGTACAGATGCGGCTGCGCCACGGCCCACTCCCGGTAGGCGCCGGTCAGCGCGTGCAGCGCGGCCCGCCCGCCGTCCCCGGTGTCCACGGTCTGGACGGCTGCGGCCGCGCCCTCGTAGGCGTCGAGCACCAGCTCCGCCAGCAGGTCGTCGCGGCTGGCGAAGTAGCGGTAGAGCGCCGGGCCGGACAACCCGATCTCCTTCGCGATCCGTAGGAGCGCCACGCCCTCGATGCCTCCGGCAGCCAGCTGTCGTACGGCCGCTTCCTTGATCTCCGAGCGGGTCTGCTCCCGGTACCGCGCACGCGGGCTGTTCGCACGGACTGTCATGCCCTGCCTCCTGTCATGCACCGCCTCCTGCCGCCGGCCGCGCGGGACCGAAGCGTATGCGTCACTGTATCGCTGATGAGACAGGGCAAAGCCCTCTCCCGGTCGCCGGGGGAGAGGGCCGCCGAATGTGCAGGGGATCCGTTGGTCAGCTCTTCGTTCGGGTGGCGAGGAAGTCCCGGTACCACGCCAGGGTCTCCCGCAAGGTGGTCTCGATCGGAGTGGGTTCGACATCGAACTTCTGCTGGAAGGCGGTGGAGTCCATGATCTGTGGCTCGGTGTGCTGGTAGAACAGCTCGGCGTAGGAGTTCATGAACGTTTCGTCGAACGGCCCGAAGGGGCGCGCCTCGTGCATCGTGACGGTCCGCAGCGGGTGGCCCACCAGGTCGCCCAGCGCGGTGAGGATCTCGCGCGTCGTGCGGGCGGGTGCGGTGGGGAGGTGCCATACCCGGCCCTCTCCTGAGGGGTTCTCGCCGAGTACGGCCAGGCCGCGGGCCACGTCGAGGATGTTGGTGTAGCTGTGCTTGAGGTCGATGTCGCCGAGCGCCAGGACCTCGCCGTCCGTGAGCGCGGCCGGGAAGACGGCCCCGCCCAGCGTGGAATTCAGCACTCGGGGCCCGACGAAGTCCGCCGAGCGGCCCAGCACGACCCTCGCTCGGCCTTCCTCGTGCGCGGCCAGGTAGTTCTCGTCCAGCGCGGCCCGCATCCTGCCCTTGGCCGTGGCCGCGCGCCAGGGGGTGTCCTCCGTCATGACCTCGCCGTGCGTCTCGCCGTAGGGGTACAGCGTGTCCAGGACCACCAGCCGCGCACCGGTGCGCGCCACCGCGCCCAGGACCGCCCCTTGAATGCCGGGCATGACGTCGACCTGGAGGTGGTAGGCGACATTGACGCAGTGGTAGACCACGTCCGCGCCGTCGATCGCGGCGAGCGCTCCGTCCACCGTGCCGACATCCCCCTTGAGGCGCTCGACGCCTCCCAGCGGCTCACCGGAGCCGGCGCGGTCCACCAGCCGGACAGCGTGTCCGCGGCGCGCGAGTTCCAGTGCGAGGGAGGTCCCTGCGGGACCGGCCCCCAGAACGGTGTGGAGCGAGCCTGTTGCTGCGGTCATGACGCGGT
Source organism: Streptomyces sp. NPDC006925 (assembly GCF_042869575.1). NCBI lineage: Bacteria > Bacillati > Actinomycetota > Actinomycetes > Kitasatosporales > Streptomycetaceae > Streptomyces > Streptomyces sp. NPDC006925. Next base: position 115,977 of record NZ_JBIAGB010000003.1, on the reverse strand, counting down.
CCCTTCGGCAGAGAGGGCCATGCAGCCCTTCGCGGTGATTGGCCAACACTGAAGTTATAGCATGTAACTTTATTGATTGGCTATCGCGATCATGGTCCCCCCCGGCGGCTGATGCGGTGCGCGGTTTCGCGCAGCGGGTGGAGTACACGCTGGCCGGTCTGCCTCCGAGCTGCGACGATGTCCCTTTTCCGTGCGGAGGACGGTTGTTCGCTTTCGTGTGTGCCGGCTGTGGAGCCAGGCTGACCATCCCGCTGTCCCAGGTGATGCTGCCGGTCCATGCGCATCAGCAGTACGGGAACGGGGTGCAGCTCCCGGTGCTCATGGAGTCGGGCACGTTCGCCGTGGACCCGGAGCCCTGGGGGCCACCGTGGCGGAGATGGGAGGAGATCCATCCGGACGAAGCCGCCGCCCGCGGTGTCTACGCGCCGGTGTACGCCCTCTCCGACGGCTCGCCAGGCGCCATCGTCATCGCACCAGGCGACGCCATCGGCACGCTGCTGACCCCGGAGAACCGCGGAGGTGGCTACTGCTGCGGCCTCGACGGTGCCGACGGCCCCAACGTGACCTGCATGGAGTGCGCCCTGCCCGTGGCGAGCCGGATCGACGACTGCTCGCTCTGGCAGGCGATGTGGCTCGAACCGAACGCCGTACGCCGCCTTTCCGTCGACGCCGACGCCGACGCCGACGCCGCGCCGCTCTCCTGGCCGGAGCTGATGGCGGAAGGGAAGGACACGCCCCCGTTCGAGCCGATCGCCGCATGGGGATCACGGACGGCGGTGGGCCACTGGTCGAACTACTCGTGGTCGTGGAGCCCGCAGTGGGAGGCGGCGGCCGGCCAGGCGCTCGCCCACCTGCTGGCGGCATCGGAGGGCCACCCCGTGATCGTCCCGGACGGCTTGGTCGGGCAGGTCTTCCAACGCGCACTCGACGCCCTGCTGCCCACAGGTCCGCAGGCGCGGCGCGCCGACCTGGCCGGACCGGGACTGCCGGCTCCCGGCCCAGACGTCTCCATCCTTCTCGTTCCGTCCCATCCTCAGACGGGGAGGACCTGGACCTCAGCCGAGCCGGCACCGCACCTGGTGCCGCTGCCATTCGGAGTGTGGCTGCGGCTGGCCTTCCCCGGGCCGGACCTGTCCGTTCCCGCTCCGGGCGCCCTACCCGCGGCGCGCTCCGCGACGACTACGACCCGCCCGCACCGCACCCCCATCACCTGTTCCGAGCCGACCCGGCAGTGCTCCGGCACACCCTGGTCCGGCTGCCGACCGTCCGAAGCCCGTGGCTGCGAGAGATCCTCGAGGACCTCACGGACCACGTGCGCAGCGGCCTCTTCTAGCCGACTGGCAGGAAGTGTGGTCACTTTCCGGGGCTGCCCGATCCTTCGGTCCCGCTCCCGGACGCCGATGTCTCCCGAAGTGGCGAACATCTGCTGCCCCTTCTCGCGGACAGAGCCAACTCCGACCGCGCCCCCGCTTCCTGCGGCGGCTTGCGGCCGACGACTCTGCCGCGAGAGCAGGGAGAGGGCCCAGGGCCTGGCCTGGCAGACCCGGAGCGGTGCTCTCCCGGGAGGGCAGAGTTGCGCGGCCTGCCCCTCGAACGGGAACGCGGGACCGGTGGCGGCCGACCCGCCGAGGGGGGCGGCCGCCGGGGCGGCGAGGCCGTCCGTCAGTAGTCGCGCAGAGCGAAGCCGTCCGTGACGGCGTAGTAGTCGTCACCCAGGTCCAGCACTTCGGAGGCGTCCTTCGGAGCCTCGGCCGCCTCCTGCGCAGTGCCGTGCTCCCCGCTCCCGGCCGACCGGTGCGCCAGCGCCTGGTTGGCGGTGACCCAGTCGCGCAACTCGCGCTCGTACGCCGTGAAGGCCGCGCGGTGGTCGCCGTCTGCGGCCTTCAGCTCCCCCGCCAGTACATACGCGCCGACCAACGCCATGCTGGTGCCCTGCCCGGAGGAGGGCGAGCCGCAGTAACCGGCGTCGCCCAGCAGCACCACCCGGCCGCTGGACCAGGCGTCCAGATGGACCTGGGCGCCGCCGTCGAAGTGGAAGTCGGGCGCCTCCCACATGTACTCCAGCAGACGGGGCATCTCCCAGCCCACGTGCGCGTAGCGCTGCGCGATCAGCCGCTTCTGGGCCTGCGGATCGCGCAGCTCCCGGTCCGCGCGGTCCACCCCGCTCAGCCCGACGTAGACGCGCAGTTCGGCGTTCTTGCGCACGCTCATCGCCAGACAGCCCCACGCGTCCGGGTCCCCGGTCAGGTAGGCGAGCTGCCAGCGGTCCAGGTCCAGCACGTTCGGGGCCGTCCAGACGCCCAGATGCCCGGCGAGGGGGCGCAGGTGGTGCTCCTCCGGGCCGAAGACCAGGGAGCGGGTGTGCGAGTGGACGCCGTCCGCGCCGACGACGATGTCGAAAGCGCGCTCGCGGCCACCGGCGAAGCGCACCCGGATCTCCTCCGGGCGCTCGTCGAGCGCGGCTATCGACTCGTCGAAGAGGTACTCGATGCCGGAGCCGCCGGCCCGCACCAGGATGCGGGCGAGGTCGTCGCGGAGGATCTCGACGTCGTCGCGGTCCAGCCGGCCGCCGCTGGCGGTGGCCTCGGTGGTGCTGTACGTCTCGTTGCCGTCCACGTCCAGCACGGACATGCCGCGCAGGTCGGTCGCGTGCTCCCGCAGCTCCTCCAGGACGCCCATCCGCGCGGCCACCTCGATCGCGGTACCGCGGACGTCGATCGCCTGCCCGCCGGGGCGCAGTCCGGGAGCGCGTTCGACCACCGTGACGTGGAAGCCGTAGCGGTTCAGCCAGTAGGCCAGCGCGGGCCCTGCCACGCTCGCACCGGAGATCAGGACGCGCTTGCCTGCCGGGGTGTCGGATGCCATGGGGTTCTCCTTCCGTACCGGGCCCGGGAGTTCCTCCTCCCGGCGCTCCGGGGCAACCCCCAGCCTCCGCGCCGCGGCCGACAGACCTCCTACGCCGGGCCGACAGCGGGCACGGAACGCCTGCACCACACTTGTACGACGCCTACATGACGCCTACACGACGCCTACACCGGGTCGGTGCGCAGGAGTTCCCGCAGGTCCGCGACGGTCCCGGCATCCGCGTCCGCCAGCCAGCCGGCCGGGGTGGGCCCGCCGGTGTAGCCCAGCACCGGCATGCCGGCCGCGCGCGCCGCGCGGACCCCCGCCGGGCTGTCCTCGATCACCAGGCACTCCGCGGCCGGGACGCCGCAGACGGCGGCCGCGTGCCGGAACAGGTCGGGAGCGGGCTTGCCCTCGCGCACGTCGTCCGCGCTGAAGACCCGGCCCGCGAAACGGCCCCACAGCCCGGTCGCGGTCAGCGAGTGGCGGATCCGGGGATGGCTGCCGCTGCTGGCCACGCAGTACGGCAGGCCCCGCGCGTCCAGCGCGTCCAGCAGCTCACCGACGCCCGGCATCGTGTGCGGTGCCGCCTCGAACGCGGCCGCCACTCGGGCCCGGTACTCCACGAGCCAGCCGTCGTCCACGGGCCGGTCGGCATGTGCGCGCACCTGCGCCAGCAGATACGGCTCGGGGGTGCCCAGGAACTTCTCCAGCACGTCGGCGGGCGTCAGCGGCCACCCCGCCTCGGTCGCCATCGCCGCCACGACCTCGGGTCCGATCCGCTCGGTGTCCACCAGCACCCCGTCGCAGTCGAAGACGACGAGCCGGGCGCCGGCCAGGGCACGGGCGGGGGAGGGGCGGGGCGCGCTGTCCATGCGCCCCACCCCATCACGCTGCCGGGCCGCGGCTCAGCCCGGGTCGGCGAGCTGCCCGGTCACCCAGGTGTGGAAGTCCCCGATGTGGTGCTCGCTGGGGACCAGCACCCCGCCCTTCCGGTAGGCCCGGGAGGCCATGGCGGGCTGGGTGCGTTCGCAGGCGTCGAAGTCCTGGAGATTGACCCGGTGGAAGAGCTCGACCGAGTGCGAGACGTCCGCGCCGCTCGCGACCACCTCCGGCGCGTACAGCCAGTCGCACTCGACGACCGTGCGGTCCTGCGCCAACGGGAACATCCGGTGCACGATCACATGATCGGGTACCAGGTTGACGAACACCTGCGGCCGGATCGTGAGCGCGTAGTAGCGGCGGTCGTGCGCGTCCGGTACGCCCGGCAGCCGCGGAAAGCCGGCGCCACCGTCCACGGTGAACCCCTCGGCCCCGTCCGCGAACGCGGGGCCGTGCCCGGTGTAGTACTGGGCTGCGAACCCGTCGGCGAACTCGGGCAGCACCTCGGTCAGTTCCGGATGGATGGTGGCGCAGTGATAGCACTCCATGAAGTTCTCGACGATCAGCTTCCAGTTGGCCGCGACGTCATAGGTGTGGCGGCGGCCCAGCGCCAGCGAGTCGATCCCGTAGTGCCCGATCACCTCGCCGCCGCCCAGCCGCTCGGCGACCCCCTCCATGACCGTCTCCTCGAACGACGGCGGCTCGGCGGCCAGGCACACCCACGCATACCCCAGCCATTCGCGCAGCTCCACCGTGTGCAACCCGTAGGAGGCACGGTCCACGTCCGGCATCCGGGTCAGATTGGGTGCCGCCGTCAGCGCACCGTCCAGATCGTAGGTCCAGGCGTGGTACGGGCACTGCAGGCTGCGTCGCACCTGGCCCGCCTGCTCCGTGCACAGCCGTGCCCCGCGGTGCCGGCAGACGTTGAGGAAGGCACGCAGCCCGCCCCGGCGGTTCCGGGTGATCAGCACGCTCTCCCGGCCCACCTGGACGGTGCGGTAGGCGCCGGGCTTGTCGAGGTCGGCCGAGCGGACCGCGCAGAACCACGCGGTCTCGAAGATGCGCTCCTGCTCGTGCCGGAAGTTCTCCGGATCGGTGTAGCGGTCCCCTGGCAGGGTGGCCAGCAGGCTGCTGACAGCGGTCGTCATGTCGTGGTCTCTCCCTCGGGAGTGGCGAGGCGGCGGTGCGGGGCCCGCAGGGCTTCCCTGCGCGGGTCGAACAGCGTGATCGGGTGCTCGGTGGTGCCGTTGAGCGCCAGGTCGGCGACGATCTCGCCGATGACGGGGACGAACTTGAAGCCGTGCCCGGAGAATCCGCAGGCGACCGTCACCGCCTCCGGGTGCAGCGGGTGCCGGGCCAGGACGAAGTGCTCGTCCGGAGTGGTGGTGTACATGCAGGTGACGGCCTTGCGCAGGGAGCCGGGCAGCTGGGGGAGGCGGGGCCGCAACTGTGCAGCCATCGCCGCGCTCTCCGTCTCGGTCACGGTGCGCTCGACGGTCTCCGGATCGCACGGCGAGCCCTTGCGGAAGAAGGCGGTCTTCGCCCCGCCGTCCGGGCCCTCGATCGCGGGGAACCCGTAGATCTGCACCCCTTCGGCGTCCTCCCACACATAGACGGGGTGCCGCTCCGGTGCGAAGGGCGCGCTGCCGCCGCGCGGCCGGAACCAGTACATGACCTGCCGCTCGACGGTGAAGTGCGCACCGAGACCGGCCAGCAGGCCGGGCGCCCACGCGCCGGGGCACACCACCAGGTGACCGGCGCTGTAGACGTCGTCCGTCGTGTGGACGCGTACGCCCCTGCCGCCCGGCAGCACCTCCCAGCGGGTGACCGGCTCCTCGAACCGCAGGTCGGCTCCGGCCTGCTGGGCGAGCTGGAGGTGCGCCGCGACGGTCGACTCGGGGCGGACGAACCCGGCGCGCGCCTCGTACAGCGCGACCTCGTCGTCCGCCGGTGTCAGGGTCGGGAAGCGGCGCCGCACCTCGGCGGCGTCCAGCATCTCGTGCGGGAGGTCCCACTGCCTGGCCGAGCGCAGGCTGCCGGAGACGGTGCGGCTCTCGGGACGGCCGACCATCACGCCGCCGCACAGCGTGGCGATGCTGCGGCCGGTGTCGTGCTCCAGCTTCGCGAAGAGCTCGTAGGAGCGCAGCAGCAGCGGGACGTAGGCGGGGTCCTCGAAGTAGGACTGCCGCACGATGCGGGAACCGCCGTGGCTGGAGCCGCGGTGGTGCGCGGGGCCGAAGCGCTCCAGGCCCAGGACGCGGTGGCCGCGGGCAGCCAGGTGGTAGGCGGCGGCACTGCCCATGCCGCCGAGACCGAGGACGATGACATCGCGGGGATGCGGCATTGCGGGTCTCCTTCGGGTGCCGGGTCCCGCCCGCTCCCCGCACCGGGCCGGGCTCCGGCCTCCCGGCGCCGCCACCGCAGCCCGCAAGAGGCATGCCTCGCCCGCGGCGCGGACGAACGGGGAGTGGAGCGGCGGCCGGTGACCGGAGGGACGGAGTCCCCGGTGCGGGGGCGGGCGGTACCGGGTACTAGCGGCGGATCCGGGCCATCTCGGGGTCGAACAGGGGCTCGGCGGCGACCGTCGCCGCGACCTTGTCGCCGAAGTACTCGACGGCGACGGAGGTGCCCGGCACGGCGGTGCGGGCCGGCACCCAGGCGTAGGCGACGCAGCGCCCCACGCTGTAGCCGTACGACGCGCTGGTCACATATCCGTCGACGACACCGTCGACATGGACCGGCTCGCTGCCCATGACGACCGCTGCCGGATCGTCCAGGGTGAGGCACACCAGCTTCCGCTCCGGTGCGCTCCGCGCGGCCAGCGCGTCCCGCCCGAGGAAGTCGCCCTTGGCGGGGCGTACGGCGAAGCCGACACCGGCCTCCTCGGGGGTGTGCTCGGCGGTCATGTCGGCGCCCCAGGCGCGGTACCCCTTCTCCAGCCGCAGGCTGTTGAAGGCGCTGCGGCCCGCGGCGACGACGCCGAGCCGCTGCCCGGCCTCCCAGAGGGTGTCCCACAGCCGCAGTCCGACATCGGCGTCCGCGTACAGCTCCCAGCCCAGCTCGCCCACGTAGCTCACCCGCAGCGCCGTCACCGGGACATGGCCCACGGAGGTCTCGCGCGCCTTGAAGTAGCCGAACGCCTCGTGGGAGAAGTCGGCGGGGGTCAGCGGCTGCACCAGCTCCCGGGCGAGCGGGCCCCACACCCCGATGCAGCAGGTGCCCGAGGTGATGTCCCGGATGTGGACGTCCTCGGGCGCGTGCCGGACGAGCCAGTCCAGGTCGGCCGGGGTGTTGGCGCCGAGCTGCCAGCGCTCGGGCCCCAGCCGCGCGGCGGTCAGATCGCTGCGGATGCCGCCGCTCCCGTCCAGCAGCAGCGTGTAGGTGACCGAGCCCGGGCGCTTCTTGAGGTTGTTGCTGGTCATCCGCTGCAGGAAGGGGAGCGAACCGGGCCCGGTCACCTCCAGCCGCCGCAGCGGCGTCATGTCGTAGAGCGCGACCCGCTCCCGGGTCAGCTTCGCCTCGGCCGCGGCGATCGGCGACCAGTGCCGCGCCGACCACGGGTCGCGCTCGGGCGGCCGCAGGCCGAGCTGTTCCACCAGCGGGGCGTTGGCCTCGTACCAGTGCGGGCGCTCCCAGCCGCCCGACTCCAGGAAGTGGGCGCCCAGTTCCCGCTGCCGCGGATAGAAGGGGCTGGTGCGCAGGGGGCGGGCCGTGGCGGGTGGTTGGAGCGGGTGGATCACGTCGTACACCTCGACGAAGCTGCGCTGCCCGCGCTCGCGCACATATGCGGGGGAGCGCTGGGCCCGTTCGAAGCGGTGCGGGTCGCACTCGTGGACGTCGACCGTGGTGCGGCCGTCGGTCATCAGCTCGGCGACGGCGCGAGCGGCGCCCGCGGAGTGCGTGACCCAGACGGCCTCGGCGAACCAGAAGCCGCGCACCGTGTCGGACTCGCCCAGCAGCGGCATCCCGTCCGGGGTGAAGGAGAAGACACCGTTGAAGCCCCTGTCCACCCGGGAGGCGGCCAGACCGGGCAGCAGCCGGCCGGTCTCCGTCCAGCTCGGCGCGAAGTCCTCCGCGGTGAAGGGCAGCGAGGACGGCATCTCCGGGGCCTGGTCGTAGGGGAGCACCGCGTACGGGTCGACGGGCAGCGGGCGGTGCGCGTAGGTGCCGATGCCGATCCGGCCGTCACCGCCCGCCGGGTCGAGGTGCTCGCGGTAGTACAGGTCGTGGTCCTGGTGGCGCAGGATCGGCCGCACGGCCTCGTCGCCGCCGGTGCCCGCGCCGGTCAGCTCCGGCAGTGGCGCCGTGGTCGCGTACTGGTGCGCGAGCGGCAGCAGCGGTACCTCCACTCCGGCCATGGCGCCGATCACCGGGCCCCAGAATCCGGCCGCCGAGACCACGTGGTCGGCCGGGAAGGTGCCGCGGTCGGTGACGACGCCGGTGACCCTGCCCGCTTCCTTCTCCACTCCGGTGACCGTGTGCCGTTCCAGGAAGCGGGCCCCGCGCCGGGAGGCGCGCTCGATCTGCGCCTGGCAGGCGTCCACGGCGCGGGCCAGCCCGTCACCGGGGGTGTGGAAGCCGCAGAGCACGGAGTCGGGGTCGAGCATCGGGAACAGCTCCGCGCACCGCGCGGGACCGACCAGTTCGCCCTCCACGCCCCAGGCGGCCGCGAGTCCGGCCTTGCGGTACAGGTCCAGCCTGCGGGCCTCGGTGGTGGCCACCTCCAGTCCGCCCACCGGCAGGAAGCAGGGACGCCCGGCCCGGCGCAGCCCGGTGAACTTCTCCACGGTGTAGCGTGCGTAGTGGGTGAGGGTCCGCGAGGGGCTGGTGCGGAACACCAGGCCGGGTGCGTGCGAGGTGGAGCCGCCGGGGGAGGCCAGCGGCCCCTGTTCGAGCACGGTGACGTCGGACCAGCCGCGTGCGGTCAACTCGTCGGCCAGCGAGCAGCCGACGATTCCGGCTCCGACGATGACGACGCGGCCGCTCCGGGAGCCGGCCTGCGGACCGGACGCCGGGGCGGACGGGGCGGAGGGAGACCCACGGGCGGGCTCCGGGACAGGACTGTTCACAGGACCACCACCGATCGCAGCACCTTGCCGCGCTGCATCCGTTCGAAGGCGACCTCGACCTCGTCCAGCGCGATCGTCTCGGTGACGAAGGCGCCCAGGTCGAGCTTGCCGCTGAGATAGAGGTCGATCAGTACGGGGAAGTCCCGGCTGGGCAGGCAGTCCCCGTACCAGGACGAGGCCAGGGCGCCGCCCCGGGAGAAGAGCTCCTGGAACGGGAGTTCGATCGTCACGTCCGGGGCGGGGACTCCGGCCAGGACGAGCACACCCGCCAGGTCCCGCATGGCGAACCCCTGCAGATAGGTCTCCGGGCGGCCGACGGCCTCGACGACGAGGTCGGCACCGTGGCCGCCGGTCAGTTCGCGGACGGCCGCGACGGGGTCGGTGCCGCGCGAGTTGACGCTGTGGGTGGCACCGAACCGGGTGGCGGTGTCCAGTTTTCCGTCGTCGATGTCGACGGCGATGACGCGGCGGGCCCCGGCCAGCGAGGCGGCCGCCACGGCCGCGTTGCCCACTCCGCCGCAGCCGATGACGGCCACGGTGTCGCCGTGGCTCACGCCTCCGGTGTGCACGGCGGCTCCCCAGCCGGCCATCACTCCGCAGCCGATGAGACCGGCTGCCTCGGGGCGTGCGGCCGGGTCGACCTTGATGGCCTGACCCGCGTCCACCAGCGTCTTGTCGGCGAACGCGCCGATGCCGAGTGCGGGGGTCAGCGGAGTGCCGTCCAGCAGCGTCATCGGCTGCCGGGCGTTGCGCGAGTCGAAGCAGTACCAGGGCCGCCCCTTGCGGCAGGAGCGACAGCTTCCGCACGGTGCGCGCCAGGCGAGTACGACGAAGTCGCCGGGGCGCAGGTCGGTGACGCCGGGGCCCGTCGCTTCGACGACGCCCGCGGCCTCGTGGCCCAGCAGGAAGGGGAAGCCGTCGTTGTCGACGGCGCCCTCCCGGTAGTGCAGATCGGTGTGGCAGACACCGCATGCCTGGATCGAGACGAGGACTTCGCCCGGGCCGGGATCCGGTACCAGGACCGGCTGCACCTCGACCGGGGCGTCCTTCTTCATCGCGATGACAGCGCGGACCTCGTGTGGCATTCCCAGACCTCGCAGTTGTTGCGTAGTGCACGACTGGTTGCGCTATGGGAGACATAGTGAGAACGCCGAACCTCGCCCGTCAAGAGATGTGGATCAGCTGTTGGTGACGAGGCGTCAGAAAAACGCGCTGCGGGTCCGGCCGGTGCCGGACCCGCAGTTATGGGAGGTCGGGGCGCTGCTGCAATTGACGCCCTGTCAGAAATTGCCCGTTCTCGCGCGCGGTGCGGCGCCACCCGCGCCGCCGCTCCCGCCGTCGGTCAGTAGGCGTAGCCCATCCGCCGGGAGAGGTCCTGCGCCGCCGCCATGGTGCGCTTGGCCACCTCCTGGAGCTGCTCCTCCTCCAGTCGGTAGGACGGTCCCGAGACGCTGATCGCGCCGATCACCTTGCCGTCATGGGCGCGTACCGGCGCCGCCACCGCGTGCAGACCGAGTTCCAGCTCGTCCCGCGCCATCGCGAAACCGGAGGTGACCACCGCCTTCAGCTCCGCGCGCAGCTCCGCAGCGGAGACCACGGTCGACTCCGTCAGCCGCGGCAGCTTGCGCGCGAGCACGCTCTCCTGCACCGACTTGGGCTGGTGTGCCAGCAGCGCCTTGCCGCTGGAGGTGGCGTGCAGGGGGGTGCGTCTGCCCAGCCAGTTCTGCGCGGTGACCGACGACGAGCCACGGGCCTGCATGATGTTGACCGCTGCGTCGTCGTCCAGCACCGCGATGTTCGCCGTCTCCCCGGCCTCCTCGGCCAGCTCGCGGCAGACCGGCGCACCCTCCTGAGAGATGTCCAGCCGGGAGGCCGCCGCCCCGGCCAGTCGCAGCACACCCGGGCCCAGGTAGTACTTGCCCCGCTCCTGTTCCTGGGAGACCAGGCCCCTGGCCTCCAGGACGCCGAGCAGTCGGAACGCCGTCGACTTGTGGACCCCCAGCTCCTCCGCGATCTCCGTGACTCCCGCGTCGCTGTGCCGGGCCAGAATCTCCAGCACGCTCACCGCGCGGTCGACCGACTGGACCGAGGCAGCCGCGCCTCTGGACTGCTTACCGGTCCCGTTGTCCTCCGCTTTTCCGCTCATCTGCTCAACGTCACCGCCTGCTGGCCTGGTTGTGGTTCCCGGGTGCCGGTACACGGACGCGCACCGTTCTTCCCGGAGGGCGTCGGCGAGTGCTTGACGTGAAGCCTCCCCGCTTGGATTCTGTTGCGCATCACGCTCCATCGTGCGCGATACGGAACTCGGATAGTAGCGAAGCGTCTGCCCCGCACCTCCCCGGACCTGCCGTACCCGGATCGGTCGAATCTGTCTACTCGAACGTGCTCGCGAGGTGAATCACAGTGATACCCGTCTGTCGGCTTGAGGACCTGCCCGCAGGTGAGTCCGTCCGTCTCGACCTCGAACCTCCCATCGCCGTCTTCAACGCCGACGGCGAGCTCTACGCCATCGACGACACCTGCACCCACCAGGACGCGTCCCTGGCCGAAGGCTGGCTCGAGGGCTGTCTGGTCGAATGCCCGCTGCACGCAGCTTCATTCGACCTGCGCACCGGCCGTCCCACCTGCCTCCCGGCCCGCAAGGCCGTGCGCACCCATCCGGTGAGCGTGCTGGACGGCACCGTGTGGGTACATGTCGAGTCCGCCCAGCCCGTACCCGCAACCGCACCGCACACCGCCGCAGCCGGACAAGGGAGTGCCGCATGAGGACCATCACCGTGATCGGCGCGTCCCTGGCAGGACTCCACGCCGCGTTGGCCCTGCGTACGCAGGGCTACGACGGCCGACTGGTGATCGTGGGCGAGGAGCACCACCGCCCCTACGACCGCCCGCCGCTCTCCAAGGAGTTCCTGACCGGGGCGCTGACCGCCGACCGCCTCTCGCTCGCCGAGGCTGAGGAGATCGCCGAACTGGACGCCGACTGGCTGCTGGGCACCCGCGCCGAAGGCCTGGACCCGCCCTCCCGCACCGTCGCCCTCGCGGACGGCCGCAGGCTGTCCACCGACGGGGTCGTCCTGGCCACCGGCGCGGCCCCCCGCACCCTGCCGGGCGAGCCACTGGCGGGAGTGCACACCCTGCGCACCCTGGACGACGCCGCCGCACTCCGCGAGGAGCTGAGCCGGGGACAGGTGCGGGTCGTCGTCATCGGAGCCGGCTTCGTCGGGGCCGAGGTCGCCTCCTCGTGCGCCACCCTCGGGCACAGCGTCACCGTGGTCGAGGCCGCCGCGCAGCCACTGCTGCCCCAACTCGGCGCACAGATGGCCGCGTTCTGCGCCGACCTGCACACCGACCACGGGGTCACCCTGCTCACCGGAACCGGCGTGCGCGCGCTGCACCCGGAGCCTGGGCGGTCGGCCGCGGCCGACGGCGGGCGCGGGCGGGTCGGCTGGGTGGAGCTGGCCGACGGGAGGTTCCTGCCGGCCGACGTGGTCGTCGTCGGTATCGGCGTACAGCCCGCCACCGGCTGGCTGGAGGGATCCGGGCTGATGCTGGACGACGGAGTGGTGTGCGACGCGGGCGGTGCCACTCCGGTGCCGGGCGTGGTGGCCGTGGGCGACGTGGCCCGTCGTGCCGGGCACCGGGCCGAGCACTGGACCAGCGCCATGGAGGCCCCCGCCGTCGCGGTGCGCAACCTGCTGGCCGGAGCCACGGTGGAGACCTACTCGGCCGTTCCGTACTTCTGGTCGGACCAGTACGGCGTCCGCCTCCAGCTCGCGGGCACCAGGGGCGCGGCCGACACCGTGCGGGTGGTGGAGGGCTCCCCGGAGGACCGCAGCTTCCTCGCCCGCTACGAACGCGACGGGGCCACCACCGCGGTTCTCGCGGCCAACCGCCCCCGCCCCTTCACCCGCGCCCGCCGCGAGCTCAGCCGCGAGGGAGGGCTGGCTGCCGTCTGAGTGGGGCCGCCCCTCCGGGCGGGCGGGGTGCGCACCGGCCCCGCCCGCTTCCTGCCGGGCGCGTCAGTTGCCCGCGGTGGCCGGCTGCTTCTCGCTGGGCCGCACGATGACGAAGCCCTCACCGTCCAGGCGCAGCTGCACCGCCTCGCCCGATCCGCCCCGGATCATCGAGCCGAAGCTCTGCGAGCGGTGCAGCGAGGTCTGCAGCTGGGCGCTCCAGCCCACCACCGCGTCGGTGTCCACGAACACCGGCGCCTGCTGCGAGACGGGGATGACGATCGGCGTGCCCTCGCAGATGACGCCGAGCCTGCCCTGGCCCGAGAAGACGCTGTTGAACAGCCCGCCGCCGGCCATCCCCGCGCCCTTGACCACGCCGATCTCGTAGTGCAGACCGGCGTCGAAGACCAGCACGTTGCGGCCGTTGACGGTGAGCGAGTCGCCGGGCGCTATGTCGATGATGAAGCAGTTCTCGGCCTCATGCGCGAACCATGCCTCGCCCTGTCCGCTGACCGACATCACCGCCAGCCCCTCGCCGGTGACCTGGCGCTTGAGGAAGTTGCCGACCCCCTGGCCCTTCTTCTCGAACTTCAGGTTCCCCCGGAAGGCCACCATCGCGCCCTGCCGCGCGTAGCACTCCCCGTTCACGGTGTACTTCACGCATTTGTCGTTCTGCAGCTCCATCCCCGCCGTCGGGCTGGGCTGCGCCATGTTCTTCGTCGCGAAGAGATCACTCTGCATGGCGCCATGTTCCCCCGGAATCCACCGCTCCATCCAGACATGCCCGGCCGGCGGTTCCGCTGACCTGCGCGGAAGCCGGCCGGCCTTGCGGGCGGCACTGGTGCCCCCGCGCAGCCGGCCGGCTGATCCATGGGAGAACTTGATTTGAGGGTTTTCCCGTCCAGTATCCCCTGGCACGGCTGGTGCTCGGCCACAACTCCCAAAAAGGAGTTGAATGAAACGATGGAAGGTGCCAGGGGGCGTGGCTCCCGGGGGCGCGTGCCCCCGTGGCAGGAGAGCGGAGGAGGTCCGAGATGAAGTTCGTGCTCGAGGTGGACATCAGCGGCATGCGGGGCGAGGGAGAGGCGGCGGCCGAACTGGGCCGCGCGCTGCGGTACTGGGGCGGCAACCTGCGCCACTACGCGCTGGAGCCGGGCGACGGATCGGAGATCTACGACTCGCAGTACCGCCAGGTCGGAACCTGGCGCATCGCGGCGGCCTCGTGAACGGACAGCCGTAGCATCGCGGTCGAGGAGGCAACCGGGCCCGGGGCGACGGAGAGGGAGACCGATGGCGATCGAGGACGTGGACCCCCAGCGGATCGGACGGGAACTGGGCACCGCCGCCGTCACCGTCGACCCCGGTCTGCCCGCGCCGGTGCACGCGGGCGTGGGCGAACTCGTCCGGCGTCCGCTGGGCCCCGGCGCCGGACCGCGGATCCATGTGGGCCCCACCCTGCCCGACATCGGCCCCGGCGAGCGGCTGCTGTGGATGCACAGCAGCAACGCCGGGGTCGACGCGCTGCTGGCGGCGCCCGCCGACTGGCCGCCCGGGACGCTGCTGACCCGCACGGTCGGGCGGATGGGGGAGCGGATCGGCCAGTACGTGCTGGCCTGGGTGCTGGCGGAGCTGCAGAACATCCCCGCCTTTCTGGACCAGCAGTCCTCCCGCACCTGGAACCGGCTGCCCACGGAACTGGCCGACGGCACCCTCGCAGTCATCCTCGGGACCGGCGGGATCGGTACGGGGATCGCCGCCGCGCTGCGCCCCTGCGGGGTGCGCACCGTCGGAGCGGCCCGTACCGCGCGCCCGCTGCCCGGGTTCGACGAGGTCGTCGCGCTCGGCGCCCCGGACGGCTCGGGTGCCCCGGACGGCTCCGGCGCGCCCTCGGCGGAGCTGGCCGCGGCCCTGGGCGCGGCTCGCTGGGTGGTCGACACGCTGCCGCTCACCCCCGCCACGGCCGGACTCCTGGGCTCCGGATTCTTCGGAGCGATGGACGGTGCGACCTTCCTCAACGTGGGCCGGGGCGCGACCGTGCGCACCGAGGCGCTCGGCCGGGCACTGGAGGAGGGGCGGGTGGCACGCGCGGTCCTGGACGTCCTGCCGGAGGAGCCGGCCGGGCCCCGATCACCGGCCTGGGAGCTGCCCCGCACCACTCTCACCTCCCACTCCGCCGGACCCACCACCGCCACCGACGTCCTCACCGACTTCCGCGCGGCGTGGCACGCGCTGAGTGCGGGGAGGCTTCCCGACCTGGCCGTCCGCCTCGCGCGTGGCTACTGACCCCGGGCCGGGACTCCGAAACCGTCACCCGCGGCGGGCGCCGCCGCCGAATGCCGGGCGCGTACCGCCGGGGGCATGTGCTGCGCCGAACGGCCGTACCGATGCGTACGGGGCCGGGCGGAGGGGAACCCGCGCACAGTCCGCCCTTACGGCTCCGAGAGAGGTGGCGTCATGCACTGCTACGACTGCTTCAAGGAGGGCACCGAGACCTCTGCCCTGGCGGTCTGCGTCGACTGCGGGGCAGGTGTGTGCGCCCGGCATCTGCACAGCGACCCCGAGCCGGTGCGCCGCTCGATGAGCGTCGGCCAGGTCTGGTCCGCGCGCGACTCGCGCCGGATGATCTGCCTCGTCTGCCACGACGTGCTGCAGAACCAGAAGGGCTGAGGCCCCGGCTCCGGGCGTCAGGAGCCCACCAGGCGGAAGAGGCCGCCGTCCGGGTCGCGGACGGTGGCGACCCGGCCGTGCGGGGCGCGCTGGACGGGTGAGACCACGGTGCCGCCCGTCCGCTCCGCGGCACCCAGCGCCGCGTCGATGTCGGACGCGCGGAAGTACACGTCCCAGCGGGTGCGCACCTGGGGGTCGGAAGCGGCCTCGACGCCGCCCCCGCGGAGCCCGGCTACGGTCTCGCCGTCCACCAGGATGTGCACCTCGTCGCTCTGCTCCTCGTAACTCACCCCGTGGCTGGGGTTCTGCGTCCAGTCGAGCACGGCACCGTAGAAGAGCGCCGCGGCGAAGGCGTCACCGGTGCGCAGCTCCAGCCAGGCCGGCGCGTGCCCCGCGCCGACCGCCCAGCCGCGCGGCAGTTCCCCCTGCCAGACGCCGAACGCCGCACCGTAGGGGTCGGCGGCCATGGCCGCCCGGCCCTCGCCGACCCGGAGCGGCCCGACGGCGACGGTGGCGCCCCGCTCGCGGACCCGCTCGCAGACGAGGTCGGCGTCGTCCACGGAGAAGAACACCGTCCAGCGGACCGGGAGCTGCCAGGAGACGGCTGCCTCGTTGAAGCCCGCCACCGGGTCGCCTTCCCTGGTGGCCGTGCGGAATCCGGGGCCCAGGGAGCTGTCGGTGAAGGACCAGCCCAGCACGGAGCCGTAGAAATCCTCGGTGGCCTGCCGGTCACGGACGGTCAGACTGACCCAGCAGGGCACTCCGGGTACGGAATCCATCACGTCACCTCAAGCCTCCTGCCGGTTCCTTTCACGCGTCGGCGGGCGTCCTCCGTCCCCGGACGCCGGGGTGCCCACCGGGCGCGGTGGCAAACGGGCAGCGGCGGGAGCAAGCGCCCCATGTCGGCTTTTACGCGTTTTGTCCGGCCCGTGCCGGGTACTGGCCCTGTGCGCCGCTTTCGCGGCCCGCAGGCCGCGGGCGGCAGCCTTGTCCCGCACCGCCGTGCACCTCCGAGGAGCTGCCATGATCGCCCACCCCGACACCCTGCGAGAGCTGCTCAGCCGCTACGAGGCCCTCCGTGACCGGACCGAGGACCGGCAGGAGCTGGACGACGTCTCGTACACGCTCTGCGTCTCCACGGGGACCCGCGACATCCGCGACGCGGTGCGGGCGGCCCGGGCCCATATCGCGGGGGTCCGTGCGGCCTGAGCGAGGCGCGGCGGCGCGACCGGGGCCGCGCCGCGGGTGCGGAATCCGCGCCGGGGCGCGGCGCGCCGGTGCGTCACCGGCTCAGTTCGTGTCCCGTCGTGGCGTCGACGTGTGCGGGCACCTCCTCGTGTCGGTCCCCGACGGTGGAGGTGCCGGTGGGTTCGAACAGCAGCAGGGCGGCGCCCCCGGGTGAGGCCGGCTTGTGCTCCACTCCGCGCGGCACGGTGAAGACCGCCCCCGCGCCGAGCCGGACCGTCCGCTCGCCGGTCGGCTCGCGCAGCGCGATGTCCAGCTCTCCGTCCAGGACGAGGAAGAACTCGTCCGTGTCCTCGTGCGCATGCCACAGGTGCTCGCCGCGGACCTTGGCGATCCGTGCGTCGTAGTCGTTGACGCGGGTGACGATGCGGGGGCTCCACAGTGCGTCGAAGGAGGCCAGAGCCCGGTTCAGGTCGATGGGTTCGCTGCTCATGGACTCATCCTGGGGGCGTGACGGCGACCGCCGCGACTGCTAGGAATCGCATATGACGCAAGATTCCTCGCGCGACCGGTCGGCGCGGCTCCACCGGGTGGTCGTGCTCGTCGACGAGAACTCCAATCCCTTCGAACTCGGCTGCGCGACAGAGGTCTTCGGGCTGCGCAGGCCCGAACTCGGACGGGAACTGTACGACTTCACGCTCTGCTCGCCCGAGCCGCGCACCGTGCTGCGCGACGGATTCTTCACCCTCACCGGCGTCGCGGACCTGGCCGCGGCCCAGCAGGCGGACACCCTGATCGTGCCCAACCGGCCCGACATCGAGGTGCCTCGGCGCCCTGAGGTGCTGGCGGCCGTCCGCCACGCCCATGCGCGCGGCACCCGCCTCCTGGGGCTGTGCAGCGGAGCGTTCACCCTCGCCGAGGCGGGTGTGCTCAGCGGGCGGCGCGCAACCGCGCACTGGCAGTGGGCGGACCGATTCCGGGCCCGCTTCCCGGACGTGCACCTGGAGCCGGACGTGCTCTTCGTCGACGACGGTGACATCCTCACCGCCGCGGGCAGCGCGGCCGCGCTGGACCTGGGACTGCATGTGGTGCGCCGCGACCACGGCGCCGAGGTCGCCAACGCGGTGAGCCGCCGCCTGGTCTTCGCCGCGCACCGGGACGGCGGGCAGCGGCAGTTCGTCGAGCGGCCGCTGCCGCGCGCCCCGGAGGAGTCGCTGGCATCCCTGCTGGCGTGGGCGCGGGAGCGGCTGGGCGAGCCGCTCACCGTGGCCGATCTGGCGGCCCGGGAGGCGGTCAGCGCCGCCACCCTGCACCGCCGCTTCCGCGCCCAGCTCGGTACCACCCCGCTCGCCTGGCTGGTCGGTGAGCGGGTCGCGCTGGCCTGCCGGCTGATCGAGCGCGGCGAGGAGCGGCTGGAGGTCGTCGCCCGCGAGAGCGGGCTCGGCACCGCGGCGAACCTGCGATCCCGGCTCCGCCGGGAGACCGGACTGAGCCCGTCGGCGTACCGCAGGCGCTTCGGCCGGGTCGAACTCCCGGCCGTCACCAGGGCGTGATCCGGCCCGGCCCGCGGACCGGACGGCGGACCGGACGAGGGAGAAGGGCCGGCCGGGGTGCGGCCGGCCCCTCTTGCCCTGCAGCCGGCAGCCCGGCGTGCCACGGACCCAGGAGGCACGGGATGTCGCGACTGGGCACCGTGTCGCCCAGGCGCGAGCCCAGCAGCGACTCCTCCTCGCCCGCGAGGGCCGCCGCCGGCCCGGCGCCTTGCGGGCGCCCTGCGAGAGTGGGCCCATGGGTGAGAACAAGCAGCGGATGCTGGCGGGGGATTGGTACGTCCCGGACGACGAGGAACTGCTGGCCGACACGGTGCGGCGGGCCGAGCTGTGCGAGGCCTACAACGCGTCCGGCACCGCCCCGCCCCAGGAGCGGCGCCGGATACTGGAGCGGCTCGTCGGGGACCTGGGCGAGGGCGTCCGCATCCGCCCGCCCTTCCACTGCGACTTCGGCAGCCGGCTGTCGATCGGCGCCGGCACGTTCGTGAACTTCGGTGCCGTCTTCCTGGACGCGGCGCCCATCACCGTCGGCCGCGACGTGCAGATCGGCCCCTATGTGCAGCTGCTGACCCCGACGCACGAAATGGACGCCGAACGGCGCCGCGCCGGCTGGGAGAAGGGGCTGCCCATCACGATCGGTGACAACGTGTGGCTCGGTGGCGGTGTGATCGTCTGCCCCGGTGTCACGATCGGCGCGGACACGGTCGTGGGGGCCGGTGCGGTCGTCACCGCGGACCTGCCGGGAGGCGTGCTGGCCGTGGGCAACCCGGCGCGGGTCGTACGCGAGCTCTAGCCGGGCCCCGGAAGCCGTACGTTCTCGGGACGGACGGCCTCCCGGACGCCCCCGTCGCGCGGTGTCGCCGCTCGGGCGCGGGCGGTGTCCGCCCGGAGGTGCGACCGGCACGCGGGGCGCGCATGCTGGAAGAGGCCCGGTGGAGTCACCGCTCGAGTGAGGAGAAGCCCCATGCAGCACGACGAGTTCATCGGTCAGGTACAGGCGCGGGCCCACCTCGAGAGCCGGGGTGCGGCCGAGGCGTGCACCCGCGCCACCCTGGAGACACTGGCCGAACGCATTCCGGCCCCGCTGGCCGACCATCTGGCCGCGCAGCTTCCGACGGAGCTGGGAGAGCATCTGCGGCGCATCGAGTACGCGCCGGACATCCCGCAGACCGGGGTGCGGATGACCCGGCAGGAGTTCTTCGACCGCGTCGCGCGGCGGGCCGGGGCGCAGCCGCCGAAGGCCGTGCACGAGGCCCGGACGGTGGTCGAGTTGCTGGAGGAGGCGACCCAGGGCGCGCTGACCGAGCGCATCCGGCAGTCGATGGACGACGAGCTCGCCTCGGTCCTCTTCGCCGGGAGCACCGGTTCGGCCCACGCCCGCTGACGACCGGCCCCGCCTCCCCCGCCCGGTGGTCCCCGTCGGCGTCCCGGCCCGGCCCGGACGCCGACGTCGGCACCGTCGTCACCTCGACGCCTTCACCTCCCGGCCCGGCGCCTGCGCTTCCTCGGCGGCCGGTTCCCGGGTGGCCGAGCGGGGTACCGCCACCCGCGGGGAGTGCCCGGTGGCGCGGGTCGCCTCCGCCGCCCGGCGCGCGGCCACGTGCCGGCACACGCCCGCGACCAGCCGCGGAGCGGTGAAGCCGGCGCCGTGCACGAAGCGCATCGCGGGACCGAACGAGGGCGCCGTCAGCAGCCCCGCGAAGAACAGGCCCGGGTGCGAGGACTCGAAGTCGTGGCCCAGCCAGGGGCCGTCGCTGTCCCCGACCCGGCGCAGGGTCTCCCGCAGGGTGGAGTCCAGCAGCCCGAGCCGGAACAGCTCCGGGGCGAATCCGGTGGCGGACACCACGTGGTCGGTCTCCAGCGTCCGTGCCGTGCCGTCCGCCGCTCTCAGCCACAGCCGCACCCGGGAGCCGGGGCCGTTCCCCACCCGCCGGATCCCGCCCGCCGTGCGGTCGGCCGCCGTGATGGTGTGCCCCAACAGGGTCGGTACGACGGGCTCGAACCGTTCCCGCAGCCACCAGGCTCCCGCCGGGCCCAGGGCGTTCCGGGCGATGTGCAGCCGCAGCGCGGTGGGCAGCCGCCGCACCGCGCCCGGGTGCCGGGACCACACCCAGGTCGGCCAGCCGGTGCCCAGCGCGCTGTGCGGGTCGAGCAGCGAGCCGAGGCGGCCGCGGTCGAGCGGCTTGGGAGGGGTGTTCCAGTTCAGGCGCGGTGCCCGGGCCACCACCCGCGGTTCGGCGCCCTCCTCGGCGAGCAGCGCCGCGGTCTCCAGCGCCGCCTGCCCGGCGCCGACCACCGTCACGTCCTGGCCCCGGAACCGGCTCAGGTCGCGGTGGTGGGTGCTGTGGGAGGCCAGGTCGGCGGGCAGGCCGCGCAACGCGGCGGGCCGGTGCGCGAACGGCAGCACTCCGACGGCGAGTGCCACCGCCCGGGTGGTGAGCTGCTCCCCCTCCGCGGTACGGATCCGGAAGCCGGACTGGTGCGGAGCGACCCGGGTGACGGTCAGGTCCTCGGCCGGGGGCGCGGCCCGGCCGCCGAACCAGGTGCCGTACTCGGTGAAGGTGTCCAGCGGCAGCGGGCGGCCGTGGCCCACCTCGATGCCCCGGTCCGCGCAGTAGGCGGTGAGCGTGTGGGCGCTCTCCGGGTCGGAGAGCGCGGAGGCGCCGGGCTCGGACTTGAGGAACATGCCGCGCGGCATGTGGTCCCGCCAGGAGGCCATCGGTCTGCCGAGCACCCGCAGGCGCAGTCCCGCCGCCGCGGCGTGCGAGGCGATGGACAGTCCGTAGGGGCCGGCGCCCACCACTACGAGGTCGTACATGGGTTCCTTCTCTCTGTGTGCGATGTCGGCTCTGTGTGCTGCTGGCCCTCCGGTCCGGGCGCGGGGTGCGCCGGGACCGTGGTGGCGGGGTGCGCCGCGCCCGCGGCGCGCCCCGGGGTGGTTCTCGCGTTGCCGGTGCGCAACCGCTCGCGCAAGGCGGCCGGGTGCGCTCCCCGGACCAGGCAGCGGCCCAGCCAGCCCGCGGCCATCGCGGCGAACGGCAGAGGGTCGTCGGCGGCGAACCAGGCGCGCTCGACCGGGCCGCGCGCGGCCGCCGCCGGCGCGTGTCCGAGTCCCCGCGGGCCCAGCAGCGCGGACAGCAGCGCGTAGTTCTCCACGACGAAGACCCGGCCCGGCCCCCCGCGCGGTTCGGGCACGTGGCGCCCGGTCAGATGCAGGTGCTGGGCCCTGACCACGTCCACTCCGGTGCGGTCGGTGAAGAGCCGGAACTGCGCCCCGGGGCGCGGGTTGAAGTCCACCAGGTGGTGGACGCCGGTGACCGGGTCGAGCCGGAAGTCGAGGTCGAGGATGCCGCGGTAGTCCAGGGCCGCCGCGAGGCGGGCCGCGGCCTTCTCCACGGCGGGGCACGGCAGCCAGGTCCCCACCGCGGTCAGCCCGGTGCGGGGCGGCCAGGAGCGCTCCTTGCGCCCGGCGCCGCCGACCAGGAACCGTCCGCCCTCCGCGGCGTACCCGTGGAAGAACCAGTCGGCTCCCGGCGCGTCGGGCAGTCTGCGCTGCAGCAGCAGGGCGCTGCCCGCCTCCGCGGTCCGCTCGTACAGCCGCGCCGCCTCCGCCGGGCTGCGGACCAGCGCGGTGCTGCGCAAGCCGGGCGGCAGCAGCCAGGGGCGGCTCCATTTGGCCACCGTCGGCAGCCCGAGGTCCGTGGCGGCCCGGGCTGCCTCGCGTGCGCTGCCGGGCAGCACCGTCGGGGGGTGCGCGACCTGGGCGCGGGCGCAGACGGCGGACAGCTCGGCCTTGTCCGCCAGCCGGGCCGGCAGCAGCGGCGCCACCGCGGGCAGCAGATACCGCCCGGCGAGCCGGGACGCGAGCCGGGCGGCACCGATCGCCCCCCGGTCGTCCAGCGGAACGAGCACGGCGGGTCTGCCGATCGCCTCGGACGCCTCCAGCAGCGCGCCTTCCAGCTCGGCGTCGGTCGGCGCGCCGCCCGGCCCCGCGGCCGCCGCGGGCCCCGCTGTGTGCACCCGGTGCAGGAAGCGGGTGCGGCCCACCGCGCCGATCCGCGAGCCGACCAGCGCGTGCACCTCCACCCCGGCACGCCCCAGCGACCGGGCGGCTCCCAGGGTGCCGTGGTGGTACGGGTTCGGATCGAGTCGCAGCAGCAGCGCGGGGACGTCCGTGGCGAACGACGGCATGGGGCATGTCCTTCAGGCGTGGGGTGGGCGGGCGGGGCGAGAATCCTGCTGACGGATCATCAGGATTCCGGACCGGCGGATGACCGGACCGCGGGCCGAGGCCGCGCAGCGGCCCGGAGGCGACCAGGAGGAGCCATGCGGAGCCACAGACGTCAGCGGATCAGGGCGGTGCTGTGCGGAGGGGTCCTCACCGGGGGGCTGCTGGCCTCCTGCACCGTGCTGCCGCACGGCGGACCGGGAACCGAGCCGGGCGAGCGACCGCTGCACAGCCCGCAGCCCTCCGCCTCCCCGGCCCCGAGCCGACCCGCTTCCCCCTCGGCCTCGCCCTCGGCGACTGCCTCCCCCTCCGCGCCGGTCGCCGCCGCCGACCCGGCGGTGGGCGCGTTCCTGGGCTCCGGACCCGAGGGGGTGCGCCGCATCCGCGGGATGGAGCGCTGGCTGGGCGGCACCCGGCTGCGCGCCGGGCACACCTACCTGCCCGGCCGACTGTGGTCCGACATCGAGGGCCCGCCCCGGTTCCTGGAGCCGTGGGCCCGCTGGCGGCACGCCGACCCGAAGCGGCTGCTGGTGCTCAACGTCCCGATGGCCGCCCGCAACGAGGCCGGGCTTTCCGACGCGCGAGTGCGCGCCCTGCTGCGCGAAGGTGCGGCCGGACACTTCGACGGCCACTACCGGAAGCTGGCCGAGCGACTGGTGCGGCAGCGCCTCGCGGACACCGTCCTGGTACTGGGCTGGGAGATGAACGGCACCACCTACACGCACCGCTGCGGTCCCGACCCCAAGGCCTGGAAGGCGTACTGGCGCCGGATCGTGACCGCCATGCGCGCCGTGGACGGCCAGCGGTTCCGCTTCGACTTCGCGCCCAGCCGGGGCCGGGACGCGGTGCCCTGGCCCCGCTGCTACCCGGGCGACGACGTGGTGGACGTGCTCGGCATGGACGCCTACGACCAGCCGCGCGGCATGCGCTTCGAGGAGCAGGTGCGCGAACCGTACGGACTCCAGGCGCACGTCGACTTCGCGGCGCGGCACCGCAAGCCCGTCTCCTACCCCGAGTGGGGGCTGTTCCGCAACGGCGACAACACCGAGTACACCCGCCGCATGCTGGAGTGGATGGACCGGTACAAGCCGCTCTACCAGACCATCAGCGACTACTGCCCGCACGGCGTGTGGCGCTGTTCGCGCAACCCCGCCTCCGCCGCCGTGTACCGGGCGGCGCTGGGCGCCGGTACGGGGCCGCCCCGGCAGTCCGGGCAGGCCCAGGTCCCGGGTCCCTCGCGGCCCTCGTCCACCCCCCGTCCCTGGTGGGACCGGTGCTGGGGACTGGGCGACTACTGCGTGCGGCTCGAGTGGCTGCGCGCCCTGGGCGGATAGCCGCCGCCCGGGCCGGGCCCGCCGCAGTGCCGCGCTCACGCCGTCACTGCCGGGTCCGCAGGCCGCGGAAGGCACGGCCCGGCAGGGCGCGGACCACGGAGCACAGCGGCCGCCGGCGCAACAGCTCGGCCACCAGCTCCCGGGCCGCCGCCTGCGCGGCAAGCAGCCCCAGCGCGGGTGCCAGCTCCCGTCGGGCCAGCAGATAGCGGCGGTTGACGGCGGTCACCGGGCGCCAGCGCAGCTTGTAGGGCTCGGTGCCGCGCAGCATGCTCAGCGTGCCCCGGCCGCTGGCGGCCGCGTAGTGGGCGTCGTGCTGCAGCAGCATCGTCGCGATGTCCGCCCGCTGCTCGCGCAGCGCCGGATCGGCACCGTACAGATAGCCGCACACCAGGTCCCGCGAGGTGAAGGCGACATCGCAGGCGGCCACCCGGCCGCCGATCCGGTACTCGGTCACCGCCGCGTCCCCGCAGGCCACCAACGCGGTCGTGGCACGCACCAGATGCGCGCCGAACCGGGAGCGCAGATGCTCGGGCGTGACGCCCCTGCCCCGCCACTGCCGCTCGTGCAGCCGCAGCATCGTGCGCACCGCGTCGGCCACCCGCTCCCCGGTCACGTCGTGCGCCTCGATACCGAGTTCGGCGATACGACGGAGCTTGCGCCGGGTGCGCTTGGCGCTGGCGGGTGCCAGCCGCCGCAGCATCTCCTCCATCGGGATGCCGGGCAGCTCCAGGCAGGAGGAGTCGGCCAGGCACCGGCTGACCCCCGGCCAGGCCGCATACAGCCGCTCCGCGGCCCCGCCCGGCCGCACTTCGCGCAGATCCAGCACGGCGCTGCGGGAAGCGGAGTGCAGCGCCCGGGCCAGCGCCCCGGCGGCCCGCGGGCAGCTGTCGTCCAGCAGTACGTCCTGGTAGTCGGAGATGCTGCCGCCGAGCGTGACCAGCGCCGGCAGCGGGCGGTGCACGAGCATCAGCGGGGCGGCGGCGACCAGACGGCCGTTCTCCCGCACCAGGACCACCCGCAGTCGGCCGCGGCGCCCGTAGGACCGCCACCACGACCACAGCCAGGCATGGCTCTGGAACGGCGTCGCCGACCGGTTCCGGGCGCGCAGCGCCTCCCACTCCTCGGCCAGCGCGGCGAACTGCTCCTCCGCGCGGCACAGCGTCGCCGTCAGCCGTACCGGTGGCTGCCCGGAGGCGTCGCCCCGCGCGCTGCGCCACGGGGAGAGGACGGGCCCGGCCAGCCTGCGGCGGGTGGGCGGTGGCAGCGGTGAGGTCATCGGGCCGCCTCCAGATCCGCGGCCGGCCGCCCCGCGGTGCCCGGCCGGGCGGTGGACGCCGTGTCGTCCCCGCCGGGCGCGGGCGCCGGCACGGCCGCGCCGTCCGCCGCCCGGCGCCGCTGCGGCCGGGCCAGCAGCACCAGCGCGCCGAGCAGCCCGCCCGCACTCGTGCCCACCGCCACCGCGACCGGCATCGAGGGAGAGACCGGTCCGGCCGAGGGCGCCGCGTGTGCGACGACCGTCAGACGCACCCCTGTCCGCTTGGCCGACTTCTTCGCCGTGCCGGTCAGCGAGCGGGCCACCGCGTCCGCGAAGTCGGCGGCACGGCCGGGCCGCGGCGCGCTGCCGGTGATCCGCACCATCGGCGCGTCGGGCGAGGCGGCCGCCCGCACCCGGGAGCGGAGCGCCCCGCGCGGCAGCCCCGCGTCGGCCTCCGCGGCACCGAGCACGAAGGCGTCCGTGGCCACCTTCCCGTACGCCTGCGCGTAGCCCAGCGCCGAAGCCGCCTCGGCGTGCGGGCCGGGGGAGACCAGCACATAACTGGTGGCCTCGTACCGAGGCTCCGCGAGCGTCGCGTACCCGCCCCCGCCGAGCGCCCCCAGCGCCACGCACACCGGCAGCGGCCACCATCCCGACCGCGAGCGGCGCCTGCGGCGGTTCCGGCGCGCGGCGGACCGGGCCCCACCGCGGCCGCGCCCCGCCTCCGGGACGGCCGTCTCGTCGGTTTCCTCGGTGCTCTCGGCGGACGACTCCGCCGTTGTCGAAGTGGCCTTGGACATGGAACTCACCTCGTTGTCAGGGGGCGGTCGGGGGAGCGGGAGGGCAGTAGCGGGGAGGCCGTCCCCGGGGCGCGGACGCGTGCGATCCCGCCGTCCGGGGGCGTGCCCAGCGCGGCGCGGTAGACCAGCGCCAGGCGCTCGGCGCAGCGCGCGATGTCGTAGCGGTGCACCACCGGCGGCACCGGCAGCCGGGCCGGGCCCGCGGCCCGCGCGAAGTCCGCCGCGTGCCGCGCCAGCGCCCGGCGCAGCGCCTCGGCCGGGCTGCCGGGGGAGGCGGCGAACCGGTGTGCTCCCGGCGCCTGCCCGGGCGGCAGGTCCTCGATCGCGGGGCAGGCGGCGTAGAGCACGGGCAGTCCGGCGGCGAGCGCTTCCACGGCCGCCAGCCCGAAGGACTCCTCGGGGGACGGTGCGGCGAACACATCGGCGGCGGCCAGCACCCCCGGCACGTCCGGTCCCGTGCCGCGGGGTGTCTGCCCGGCACCGGGCCCGCCCGCGCACTCGCCCAGCAGGCGCACCCGGTCGGCGGCCCCCAGCGCCGCGGCGCGGGCGCGCAGCGCCGGGAGTTCGGGTCCGTCCCCGGCCAGCAGCAGCTGCGCACCGGGCAGCGCGGCCACCGCGTCCACCAGGGTGTCGAAGCGCTTACCCGCCACCAGGCGGCCCACCCCGGCCACCACGAAGGCATCCGGTGCCAGCCCCAGGCCGCTCCGCACGGCGGCGCGGGCGGCGGGATCGAAGCGGAAGCGGGCGGCGTCGATGCCGTTGGGCACCGTGCACAGCCGGGAGGCGGGAACGCCCCAGCGGCGCAGCCGCTGCTCGACCGTCGCGGAGACGGCGACGGTGGTGGTGCCGAGCCGTTCGGTGGCCAGATAGAGGGCGCGCACACCGGCGGTGAGGGGACGGCCCTCCAACACGCTGTCACCCAGCGAGTGCTCGGTCGCCACCACCGTGCGCACTCCGCCCAGCCGGGCGGCGATCCTGCCGTACACGCAGGCCCGGTACAGATGGGTGTGCACCAGGTCGTAGCTCCCGGAGCGCACCAGCCGCACCAGCCGGGGCAGCGCGCTCAGATCACGGTTCCCCGCCATCCCCAGGTGGGCGACGGGGGTGCCGTCGGCGCGGATGCCCTCGGCGACGGAGCCCGGCGAGGTGAGGGTGACCACCTCGCCCCGCACGGAATGGTCGGGCAGACGGCGCAGCAGCAGCCGCAGCTGCTCCTCGGCGCCGCCGACGTCCAGGCCGGTGATGACGTGCAGCACCCTCATCGGCGCACCCCGTCCCGGGGGGCGGCTTCCGCGGGGGCGGACGCCGCGGGCAGCGGCCTGCGCCGCAGCGGGTGCAGCACCTTCTTCAGATACAGCCGTACGGCGGTGTCCCGGGCGCCGACGTGGGCGCGCGGCAGGGCGTGCACACCGGTCAGCGGTCCCGGGTCGATGCCGCACGCGTAGCCGTAGCCGGCGGCGCGCACCGCTTGGACGGCCCGGTGGTCGAGCGTTCCGTAGGGGTAGCAGAACCCGGCGGGGGCCGATCCGGTGAGCTCGCCCAGCAGCGCCCGGCTGTGTGCCGTCTCGCGCACCAGTGTCGCGTCGTCGGCGCCGGTCAGGTCGGTGTGGACCAGCCCGTGCGAGCCGATCTCCATCCCGGCCGCGGCCGCCTCCCGGATGCCGTCGGCGTCCAGCAGCGCCTTGCGCGGCCCGAGTTCGTCCCAGGCGTTGTCGCCGCCCAGCCGTCCCGGCAGCACGAACGCGGTGGCCGTGCACCCGTACCGGCGCAGCAGGGGTACGGCGGCGGTCAGGAAGTCGGCGTAGCCGTCGTCGAAGGTGAGTCCCACCAGCCCGGTGTCCCGCCCCGCCGCCCGGGCCCGCAGCAGCCGGCCGGCACTCACGCCGGTCAGCCCCCGGTCGCGCAGCCAGCGCAACTGCCGCTCCAGCCGGGACGGCGAGACGGTGATGCCGTACGGATCGTCGGGGCAGTCGGAGACCGAGTGGTACATCAGCAGCCAGGGGGCCCGGTTGCGGGTGTCAGCGGGCATGCGGGAACCTCCGTTTGACGGCGGTGAACAGATGCGACAGCTCCGGCGCCCCCACCAGCAGCCCGACGCAGAGGAAGGCGAGCAGCACGGCGCATCCGCCGGCGAGTGCCCCGGCCAGGGGCGCGGCGAAGAGCCCGGCCACCGCCCAGCCCGCACCGGCCGCAACGGCGGCGGCCACCAGCAGCCGCAGCAGCCCGGCCGCCACGCCGGACACGTCGATGGCCACCACCCGGGCGCCCAGCCCGTGCAGCAGCAGGGCAGCGGTGGTGGTGATGCCCAGCGCGTTGGCCGCCGCGATGCCCAGGACCCCCCAACCGCCCGCCAGCGGAGCACCGGTGCCCACCGTCACGGCCAGCCCGGCCGCCATCGCCGCAGCCGGATACCAGGGCGGACGGCCGCCGGAGAAGAACGGCCGCACCAGGGCGCCGACCATGCTGTGCCCCAGCAGTCCGCAGCAGTAGACGCGCATCACCGCGGCCGTCGCGGCGGTGTCCCGTGCGTCGAAGGCGCCGCGTTCGAAGAGCAGGCCGATGATCTGCGGTGCGCAGGCGATCACGTACGCGGCGCCCAGCAGCACCACCGTCCCGGCCGTCGCCAGGTCGCGCTCCACCCGCCGCCGGGCCGCCGCCGCGTCGCCGTCGGCCATGGCGCGGGCCACGACCGGGAAGGTGACCGTGCACACCATCAGCGAGAGCACCATCGGGAGCTGGGCCACCTTCTGCGCGTAGTTGAGGTGCGAGATGGCGCCTGCGGGCAGCGAGGAGGCCATGAAGCGTTCGAAGAAGACCTGCGCCTGGCGGCTCACCGCGAACGTGACGACCGGCGCGAGCACGCCGAGGCCGACGAGCGTCCCGGCGTGCGCGCTGCGCCGCGCGCCGCGCGCCGCGCTCCGGGCGCTGCCCTGCGCCGGGTGCTGCTGCCGCAGCGGCAGGCGGCGCAGCAGCGGGGGAAGTTGGATGAGCACCATCAGCGCGCCGCCCACCGCGACGCCCAGCGCGGCGGCCCGCACTCCCCAGGCGCGGTGCGCGGCGAACATCACCGCGATGGTGGCGGCGTTGTAGGCGAGGTAGATCGCCGCGGGTGCCGTGAAGTGCCGGTGGGCGCGCAGTGCGGCGCTGAAGTACCCGGCGAGGCCGAAGGTGACCACGGTCAGCGCGGTCAGCCGCAGGCAGTCCACCGCGGTGCCGGTGTCGGGCAGGCCCGGTGCGAGCACCCGTACCACGTACGGCGCGGCCAGCATCAGCAGCCCGGCGGTGCAGGCGAGCAGCAGCGAGAGCCGGGTGAGGGTGGCCGCCACCAGCGTCCGCACCGGGTCGGCCTGGGCCGCGGCGCCGTCCGCGCGGGCCGCCCGGCGGGAGAGGGCGAGGCTGAAGGCGGGCACCAGGACGAGCGCCATGGCGTCCTCGATGAGCAGGGTGGCGGCCAGTTCGGGCACCGTCCAGGCGACGAGGAAGGCATCGGTGCCGGAGTCCGCGCCGAAGAGCTGGGCGATGGCCTGGTCCCGCAGCAGCCCGAAGAGCGAGCCCGCGGCCGTGAGCCCCGCGGTGATCGCGGCCGCCCGGGCCAGGAACGGCCCGAGCCGGGGCGACTCCTCGCCCGCGGGCGCCGTCGCGGGCAGCGGGTCCGGCCGCGGAACCTCCTGCTGGGGCATCTCCTGCTGCGACACCTCCCGGCGGGGTGCTTCCGGCCCCCGGGGAACCGGTCGCGGCGGGTGCGGGGCGTGCTCGCGCGGCGCGTCCCGCCGCGGCGGGTCCGGTCGCCGACCGGGCGGGAGGGGTGCTCCGCCGGCCGGCGCGGATGCCGGCGCGTGCGGGGTGGCGGACGGCTCGGTCATACGGCGCGGCCCCCGCCGGCCGGCCGCCCCTGCGCGTGCTCCGCAGCGGGCGACAGGGCCCACCAGGTACCCAGTCCCAGCACCAGAGCGGTCAGTACCGTCGACGGGCCGCCGATGTCGCCGTAGAGGAAGTCCACGCTCTGCCACACCAGCAGCGCGGTGGCCGCGGCGCCGCAGTCGCGTACCCCGCAGGCGGCCCCGCGGCTCCGTGCGGCACCCAGCCGGCGCAGCGCGCACACCAGCAGCGCCCCCCAGGCGCCGAGCAGCGCCACCGTGCCCACCAGGCCCTGTTCGCTCAGGACCAGCAGATACATGTTGTGCGGCGAGAGCAGCGGCTCCCGCTGGAAGGGGACTCCGGCGCCCGCCGCGTCGCTGCCCGAGGACAGCTCCAGCGCGGCATGCGTGTCACGGTGCTCGGGGAAGCCCTTGGGGCCGACACCGGTTGCGGGGGCCTGCTGCCAGATGTCCGTCGCCGCGCTCCAGAGGGTGTAGCGGTCCGTCACCGACCGGTCCGGCGAGGCCGAGACCTCGGTCATGCTGCCGACCCGCTGGGCCAACTCCTGCGTGGCCACCCCGAATCCGCCGACCAGCACCACACCGACCGCGGTCACGGCGGCGAGGGCGCACACGGTCGTGCGGATGCCGCGCAGCGCGAGGAGCAGCAGGCAGGCCGGCACCGTCGCGAGCCACGCCCCTCTGCTGTAGGAGAGGGCCAGCGGCAGCACCAGCGCGGCGGCCGAGCCCAGCGCGCAGGGGCGCAGCCAGCGCGGCGCACCGGCCGGCGGCACGAGCCCGCACGCCAGCGCGATCACCAGCCCGTATGCCACGGCCGTGGCCATGCCCATCACGTCCAGCGCGCCGAAGGTGCCCACCGCGCGGACCTCTTCGCCCTGGTAGGAGGCGCCGGTGCCGGTGGCGGCCTGGACGACGCCGATGCCGCCCTCCACCAGCGCCAGCAGCACCACCGCGCCGCACAGCAGCCGGGCGTCCCGCGCGTCGCGCAGCGCCAGCAGCACCGCACCCGGCACCAGGACGAAGAGCTGCAGGTACCGCACGAAGCCGGGCAGGCTCGCCGCGGGATCGGCCGAGGCGACCGTGGTCACGGCGAACGCCGCGGTCGGCGCGCCCAGCACCAGCGCCGCCGTCGGGGTCAGGACCCGGCGCGGGAGCCGCTCCCCGGTCCGCTGCCGGGCCCGGCCCCGCAGCAGTCCGATGGCGCACCACACCACGAGCACACCCGAGCTCAGGTCGGCTGGGGTCACTCCGCTGTGGCCGCCGGGGCCCGTGGTGTCCGGCGGTGCGCACAGCAGTCCCACCGTCACCAGCACCGGTACCACCGGCCGGTCCAGGCCGTAGCGCCGTACGGCGCGGCTCAGCGTGCTCCGGCCGTCCCGGGTGGCGGGCGGTGCGCTGTCCGCCACCGCGCTCACCGGCCCTCCAGACGGAAGAGGGAGGTCGCGGTGCGGCAGATGATCCGCACGTCCTGCCACAGTGACCAGGTCTCGATGTAGTGGTTGTCGAAGCGCGCCCGGTCCGCGATGGAGGTGTCGCCGCGCAGCCCGTGCACCTGGGCCAGCCCGGTGATGCCGACCGGGGTGCGGTGCCGCTGCGCGTAGCCGGGGTGCAGGCGGCTGAAGTGGCCCACGAAGTAGGGCCGCTCGGGCCGCGGCCCCACCAGGCTCATGTCGCCCCGCAGCACGTTCCACAGCTGCGGCAGCTCGTCCAGCGACGTGCGGCGCAGCAGCCGTCCGACGGGGCTGGTGCGCGCGTCCCCGGCGACCGACCACCGGGTCGCCGCCTCGTGGTCGTCCGCGGGCCGCACGCTGCGGAACTTCAGCAGGGTGAAGGGGCGTCCGTCCTGTCCGATGCGCTCCTGCCGGAAGAGCACGCCGGGCCCGTCCAGCACCCGGACCGCCAGCGCGCAGCCGGCCATCACCGGCGCCGCCAGCAGCAGCGCGGGGGCGACCAGCGTGATGTCCAGCAGCCGCTTGCGGAGGCCGGTGCGCGGTCGGGGGCAGTCGAGCGTCAGGCGCCGGCAGGAGAATCCCCACAGGTGCGCCTCGTCGGGCCGCCGGTGGCCGGAGGGGGCGTGCCCGCCGTGTGCGCCCAGTGCGCAACCGGGCCGGACCAGCCAGCCGTCGACCCCGCGGGCGCCCAGCATTCCGGCGAGTGCCGCGGAGTGCGGGTCCTCCCAGGGGGAGCGCAGGAAGACCGCGTCCCGCACGGCGTGCCGCGCCACCTCGCGCGCCACCTCCTCCGGCGTGGAGACGACGGGCAGCGGCGGGTGTGCGGCGCCGTCCGCCGGTTCGGTGCGACCGGTGCCGGGCAGCCTGCCGCCCGCGCCGTCGGGCCCGCCGCCGGAGCCGCCGGGGGCCGCGGCGTCGTCCGGTCCCGGCTCCACCAGTGCCGTCGGCCGCAGTCCGTACCGGGGCCGCTCGGCGAGTGCCGCGGTCACCGCGCGGGCGGTCTCGCCCCGCCCGATGATCAGGGCGCTCCGCGGGCGGAGCCGGCCGCGGCGGCGGCGCACCCCGTGCACGAGGGCGCGGAGTGCGCATACCAGCGCTGTGTTGGCGGCGACGCCCGCGAGCAGACCGGCCGGCCCCAGCGCCCCGGTGCGGTCGCACGCCGCGAGTACCGTGGCGCCGACGCACCAGGCCAGGGCCGCGCGCTTGCCGACGGCGGGGAGTTCGTCGAGTGCCTGCGGGTCGAGTCCGGGCCGGTAGAGGCCCCTTCGGGCGCACAGCACCGGCAGGCTCGCGCAGACCGGGGCCAGCAGCACCGGTGCCGCCTGCGGGCCCGCGCAGGCGAGGACGGCGGCGGCGGTCCCCGCCAGGTCGGCGGCGACCAGTGCCGACGCGCCGCCGTGGCGCCGCCGCCGGGTGGGGCCGGTGGGCTGCAGGGCGACCGGTTCGCGGGCCGACGGCAGCGACAGCGGCGCCGACCGCCCCTCCTGCGGGGCCGGTTCGCCTCCGGCGCCGGACACCGGCCGGGGGAGTACGGGGGTGGTGCGCACGGTGCCTTCGGCGGTCGCCGTCGCCGGGTCCGTCGAACTCCGCGCTTGCCGGGAGTCGTCCGTGCTGTCGGTGCTCATCTGCTGCAGGCTCCTTCCGCGGCGGGAACCGCCGCCGTCGCCGTCCGGTTCCGCAGCACGTCCCGGTACAGCTCCAGTACGGCCGTGGTGGTGGTCGTGATGTCGAACCGGGTGCGTACGTGCGCGTGCGCGGCGTCGGCCAGCTCCGCACGCAGCCGGGGGGCGAGGGCCAGGCGGGCCACCGCCTGCGCGAGCGCGTCGGGATCGGCGGGCGGCACCAGACAGTGGGCCTGCTGTCCGGGGGGCAGCAGTTCGCGGGACCCGGCTACGTCGCTGACCAGCACGGGCCGGTGGCAGGCCATCGCCTCCAGCGGGGTCAGGGCCATGCCCTCCCACAGCGAGGGCAGCACGACCAGGTCGGCTGCGGTGTACCAGTCGGCCACCGCGCCACTGGCACCGGCGAACACCACCCCGTCGGGTGCTGCTCGGCGCAGTTCCTCCCGGTCGGGCCCGTCGCCGACGAGTACCAGCCGGGCCTCCGGGACCCGGGCCGCCACCTGCGGCCAGGCGTGCAACAGGGTGCGCTGGCCCTTCTGTTCGCACAGCCGCCCGACGCACACCACCAGCACCGCCGAGGGCGGCAGCTCCGCCACTGTCGCGAGCGCCGGTGCCCGCGGGGCCGGGCGCGGCGGGGTCCCGTGTTCGGCCCGCGAGGCGGCGGAAGCCGTGAAGCGCGCGGTGTCGACGCCGTTGTGCACCACGGCCCACCGGGCCTCGATGCCGACGGCCGCGCCGGTCTGCCGCTCCGCCTCGCTCACGCACAGCACGCGGTCGGCCCATCGGGCGGCGTACCGCTCCCAGGCGCGGGCCAGGCGCGCGGTGCGTCCCGTCGCGGCCTCGAAGGACCAGGCGTGCGGCTGGTAGACGGTGGGCAACCGGCCGCGCACCGCGAGCCGCGCCGCGAGGCCCGCTTTGGCGCTGTGGGCGTGCACGAGGTCGGGACGTACGGTGTGCAACAGCCGTTGTACGCCGTAGACCTCCACCGCGATCCGGGCTCCCGGCTCCCGTACGGCCGGCCAGTGCAGGGTCCGAGCTCCCGCCGCTGCCGCGGCGTCCGCCAGTTCGCCGCCCGCGGGGCAGGC
Organism: Streptomyces sp. NPDC006925; assembly: GCF_042869575.1. Taxonomy (NCBI): domain Bacteria; kingdom Bacillati; phylum Actinomycetota; class Actinomycetes; order Kitasatosporales; family Streptomycetaceae; genus Streptomyces; species Streptomyces sp. NPDC006925. The sequence continues at coordinate 82,174 of NZ_JBIAGB010000003.1, read as the reverse complement.
CACGACGACGTGCAGTCCCGCTTCGACCTGCGCCCGTGCGAGGTCGGCGACGACGCGTGCGACACCGCCCTCGACGGGCTGGGCGAGATGCAGGACGGTCAGCTCCCCGTGCGGCTCGCCGCCGCGGTGTGCAGTGCGCTGTGTCGGCAATTCCGGCATGGACGACTCCGCCTCCCGAGATGAAGCAGAGTGACCTTGACAAAATCCGACTGTCGAACCTGAGCGGCGCGCCGGATATCTTCCGGTTTTCACCGACTGGTCCCACGCGTGGCGGGTGCGACGTCCGCACATCCCCCTGAGCGCTCCGGCCATGGGAGACCGGCTGCCACCCCGGTTGACTGGTCGCACGGCCCGCTCGAACGGCGCGGGCACCGCGGAGAGCCGCCCAAAGCGGCCGGGAGGGGATGGACGTGCGCGTACTGCAAGGAGTTTCACTGCTGGGGGCCGTGCTGCTCACCGGCCTGAGCGCGGGCCTCTACTACGGGTTCGCGGTGGCGGTCTCGCCCGGCCTGCGGCGGGCCGGGGACCGGACCTTCGTGGAGGGCATGCAGCGCATCAACACCGCCATCCTCAACGGCTGGTTCCTGCTGCTGTTCGTCGGTTCGCTGCTGCTGATCGCCGCGGCCGGGGCGCTGCACCTGTGGGGCGGGGGCAGCAGGGCCGCGGTCCCCTGGATCGCGGCGGCGGCTGTGCTGTACATGGCGGTCCTGGTCGTCACCATGGCGTTCAACGTGCCGCTCAACGACGCGCTCGACGCCGGCGGCCTCCCGGACGGCGCGGAGCGGCTGGCCGCGCTGCGCGAGCGCTTCGAGAGCGGCTGGCACCGGTGGAACGTCGTCCGCACGGTCTGCAACACCGCCGCCTTCGGGTGTCTGGCCTGGGCGTTGGTGCGCTACGGGAACGGGGGCTCACCGAGGTGATGATCCTACGTACCCCTCACCCGATATGCGCAATTACCGAACCGCAGTCGCCCGTCCGATGTCCCTACCGTCCTACTTTCCTCCGCGGCCGAACCGCAGTGCCCGGACCAGCACGTCCAGCGCCTCGTCGGCCCAGCCGATGGCGTGCAGACCCGAGGTGAGGTTGGCGGGCGGCCGGTTGATGAGCGTGTCGTGGCGCACCAGCCGGGTGAAGTCGACCCGCACCGGGTCCGTGCGCGGCCGCCCGCCGTACGGGGTGCGGAACTCCACGCCCGCCTGCCGCATCACGTCGATCAGTTCCTGGGCCAGGATCCCGTAGGCGACCGTCGTCGGATGCACGCCGTCCAGCGAGAACAGCCCCCCGTCGCTGCGCCGGTCGCCGTCGCTCAGCAGGAACCGTGAGTTGGGCACCGGATCGAGTGCGCGCAGCTCGCGCGGCAGCGGATACGGCGTCCACCAGCCCGGCCGGGCCGCTTCGTCCTCGAAGTAGCGGCGGCAGGCCAGCCGGTCCAGCAGCCCCGCAGCGTCCAGCAGGAACCAGTCCCGTCCGGCCCGCCGCGCCGCGCGCACGGTCTCCGCCATGGCGTCGTTGTACTGGTCGATCGCCGCGTCCACGGCGGCGGCCTGCTCCCCGGTCAGATGCGGGTCGCACTCGGCGTCGAAGGCGCCGTCGTCGATCCAGGGGCGTGTGTAGTACGGGAAGTAGCGCGACCCGGGCTCCAGCTTGCCGTGCACACCGCGGGCGACCGGGGCGATCGTGACGTGCGGGACCGTGCACCAGATCACGTGCCGGGCCCGGATCCGGCCCACCGCATGTGCCAGGTGCCGCAGCTCGGCCGCGAAGTGCTCCGGCCGCCAGACCGTGAACCGCTTCTTCTCGTCCAGGTCGTCGTAGCCCTCCTCGCTCCAGGCCACCTTGAGCTCGACGACGGAGGAGAGCGCGTTGTTGGCACCGAGGAAGACGATCAGCGTCTCGATGCCGTGCTCCGGATCCAGCTCCCGCTCCTCGGCCTCCCCGGCGTCCCGCACGGCGGAGCCGGTCTGCTCGCCCAGCGCCGCCGCCGCACTCACCTGGGTGTGCGCCCCGGCGGCCGGGGGCCGGGTGGGGAGGGTGCGCAGCGCCGCGCGCTCGCCCGGATTGCCGACCACCTGGCGCACCAGATCGTCACTCGGGGTGTCGATCATGCTGCGGCACACATCGGCCGACTTGTCGAGCGCGTCGCGCAGGTCCCAGCCGAAGACGGCCAGGTTGTGGTTGATGGCGGTGCCCGCCGCGGGAGCGCACCCGCCGCCGCGTTCCCAGTAGTCCTCCACCTCGTCCATGAAGCGGCGGGCACGGAAGAGCACCGCAGGCGTGTCCCACCAGTCGACAGCCGGACCGCAGTGGTCCTCCAGGTCGCGCAGCAGCATCTCGAGGTTGAGCGGGAGTCCTCCCCGCCCCTCGAAGGAGGGGTGGCGGAACTGCTCCGCCCAGCCGAGCTCGTGCGCGATGATCGCCGGGTACGAGAGATCGGTCCGGAAGACGGCGCAGCTCTGAAAGCCCTGGGTGAGCGAGTCCCCGACGGTCACCAGCCGGTTGCGGGGCTCGCCGCGCCAGGAGGTGGCGACGGGGATGCCCAGGGTCGGGTCGGTGTAGGGCGCCCCGGGCTCCGCGCGCCCGGGCGCGAGCCCGGGGGCGGTGGTGGCGGGGTCCGGTGCGGATACGGGGTCCGGTGCGGTCATGTCACGCCCCTTGCCTGCCTGTGGGTGCCGTCCGATACGGCAGCCGATCCACTGAGCCGGGTCGACGACTCGCCGAGGAGTACGTGGCCTGCACAGCCGTGGTACCCGCGGAACCCGCCCGGCAACCGCGCCGGGGACGACGCAGCGCAGTGGAACGGTTCCGGAGCGTGTGGACTCCCCGGCCGGGCAAGGGCTCCCTCGGCGCTTCCGACGGCCTCGCTCGCGGATCACGCCGCACCCGCCGGGTACTCCGCGCAGCCCTCGCCGGGACCGGCGGTGCCCCCTGCGGAGAGGCCGCCGGCCGATGTGCGGTCCACGTCGCAGCGGCTGCAGTCACAACGGCGCGTGGTGTCCGGTCCCAGCTGCGGGGCCCTCCGTGCGCGCCGTCGGGGCGCCTGGCCCAGCTCACCGCACGGCAGTTCCTGATCGACGTCGGTCACGGTCATCCCTCGCCCTTCCGTGCGGCCACCGGCGGGGCGGCACTCGAAAGGGCGGTGCCGTGGCCACCTCCAGGGCGAGAGCGTCCTCACGGTCGGTGGGCGGCGCGGCGCTCGAGCGCGGAGCGTCCACCCGGCGCGCCCGGCACTCGGGGCGCGACGGCGCAGCCCGTGTGGGCCGGTCACTTCCGCGCTGTTCCCGGGCTTTCCGGCGTGCCGGACCGGTTCGTCGGCCGGCAGGAGCCAACTGCCGTACGAGAAAACGAGGTTGATGTCGTGGGCTGCCGTGCGCCGGGCCCGGCCGGGCACCGCGGTGCGGCGGACCACATGCGTCACAACAGCGCGGCCGAACACCAGCAGACACTCCGTCAACTCGCTTCCCTGGAACGGGACTCTGCGGGATCATCGCTCGCGGCAGTCAGGACCGGACCACCTCCGCCACCCGGAAGTGGCCCCTGCACGGGGATTGGGTGAACGCATGACCGAGATCCAGGAAAAGCCGGACAGCAGCGATCCCACCGCGGCCCGGCTCGCGGTCGCCGTCCACGTCGAGGCCGAGATCCTGCGACTCGGCCTGCGTGCCATGCTGCCCGGCCTGGCACCCGTGGAGCACGCCGAGGAGTTCACACACCCCGCCGCGCTGGAGCGGGCCCTGGCCGGCAACAGGTTCCACGTGCTCGTCCTCTCCAGCTCCACCAACGCCTCCGCCTCCCTCGGGCGCCTGCGCCACAACCATCCGGGACTGCGCACCCTGCTCCTCCTCGACCCGGTGGACGCCGCATCCGACTCGGCGCTCGCCCGGCTGCCCGCCGACGGCTACCTGCTGCGCGAGGAGCTGACCGCGGCGGCCCTGGAGCGGGCGCTCGCGCAGCTGGCGGCCGACGAGATGCCGATGCCGCTCCGGCTGGGACGCCGACTGCTCAGCCAGGCAGGCGAGTCGGCCCACCTGCTGCCCGCGCGCAGGGTGCGGCTGACCGCCCGCGAGTACGACGTGCTCACCCACCTGGTGGCCGGGCTCAGCAACAAGCAGATCGCCCGCCGCCTGCGGATCTCCGAACACGGCGTCAAGCGGCTGGTGAGCAGCGTGCTGCTGAAGCTGGGGGCCGCCAACCGCACGGCCGCCGTCGTCACGGCGATCAAACTCGGCCTGATCGACTGAGCGTCGAACTCCCCGTGCGTGCGGTGAGCCGCGTTGCTCCGGCCCGACCGGAGCAGGGTGCCTTCCGGCCCTGCCCGGGCGGCCGTTCCGCGGTGCCCTGACCACCGGGGCTACCCGATCGGCTACCCCCGTTCGCCCGGCCCGGTCCGGGTGCCCGTCCGGGGCTGTCGGCGGGCGCGCGGCGGACCGCAGGATGAGCGAAGCGGCTCGACGGACCCCCGGCCGCGGCCGCCCATCCCCGCTCGCCGAGAGGACCGCCAGATGAGCTGGAGGCATCAGGACCCCGCCGTCCTCGCGGATGCCGCCGTCAGCAGCGTCGCCCTCACCGCCGACCCGTCCGCGCAGTCGGCGGCCCCCGGCTTCTGGGTCTGGTCCAGGGACGCGCACCGCGCGGTCGCCGACGCCGTCCGCGCCCTCCCGGACGAACGCGTCCGCGCCCTCGCCGAAGCGGTCGTCGCCGAACCCGCGGACAGCGCCGCGTGCCGCGGACTGACGGCGCTGCTGACCGACCGGCTCGCCGGCGACCCCCAGCAGCCGGACACCGCACACCTGGCGGCCGCCGTCTGGGACGCCGAGACCCGCTCCCGGCTGCGGATGCAGACCGGCACCGAGCGGCCCGCGGGACTCGCCGCTCCCGGCGCCGCGGAGATCCTGCGCACCGCGCGGCCCGCCGCCGGTCCCACCGGCGAGGTGGACGCGGCGCTGGTCATCCCCTTCCGGGAGCGCGGCGAGGAAGGGGAGCGCACCCGCAACCTGGCGGCGGTACTGCACGCGCTCAACGACCAGAGCCATCCGCGCGACCGCTACCGCGTGGTCGTGGTCGAGGCGGACTCCCGGCCGCGCTGGGAGCACCTGTACGGCGCCCACTGCGACACCTACCTGTTCGCGCAGAACGCCGGTCCCTTCAACTACTCCTGGACGATCAACGCGGGCGTGGTGCACGGCGCCCGGCCCGCGGAGCTGATCTGCGTGCTCGAGGCCGACATCTTGGTCGACCGCGGCTTCGTGGCGCGGGCCGTCGAACGGTTCCGCACCCTGGGCACCCAGGCGCACTGGCCGTTCGAGGACATGCTCTATCTGGACGCCGCCTCCAGCCACCAGGCCGTCGGCGAACGCTGTCTGGAGGGTGCCGCAGCCGTGCGCCGGGACGCGCTGCGCGGCGTCTTCCTGCGCCGCACCCCGGGCGCCTGCGTCTGGCTCCGGGAGAGCCTCTTCTCCCGGATCGGCGGCTACGACGAGCGGTTCACCGCCGGATGGGGCGGCGCCGACAACGACTTCACCTGGCGGGCCGACCTGCACGGCGGCCTCGACCGGTACCGCGACGAGCACCTGGTGCACCTGCACCACGGGCGCGCCACCGACTGGTTCGACGCGGAGAACACGGGACCCGGCGCCTACGAGACCTTCCCCTGGTGCACCTGGCCGCCGGACTCCGAGATCGGCGACCTGGCGAAGTTCTCCACCCACCGGTCGCGCTGAGCGCAGCCACCCTCGACAGTCAGGGGAAACACCCATGGAACCAGTGGTCGGCATCGGCCCGGTCTCACGCTGCACCGTCGACGCGGCCCTCACCGTCGCCCGGCGCACCCGCACCCCGCTCATGCTCATCCCCAGCCGCCGCCAAGTGGACGCGGCCGAGTTCGGCGGCGGCTATCTGGGCTGGACCACAGCGGAGTTCGCCGCCCATGTCCAGGAGCGCGACCCGGACGGGCTGCTGCTCCTGTGCCGGGACCACGGCGGCCCCTGGATGCACACCGCCGAGGCCGGCATCGTCGAACCCGCCGAGGCACTGGACTCGTGCACGCGCTCCTTCACCGCCGACCTGGACGCCGGGTTCGGACTGCTGCACATCGACACCTCCGAGGGCCGCCCCGGCACCGGACCCGTCCCGGCGGCGACCGCCGCCGCGCGGCTCGTCGAGCTGTACGCGCGCTGCCACGCCGAGGCCGCGGCACGCGGTGCCGACGTCGCCTACGAGATCGGATTCGAGCCGCAGGACGTGTCCACCAACGATCCGGACGAGTTCAAAGCTGCCCTCCGGCTCGTGCTGGAGGGCATCGAGGCGGCCGGCGCGCCGCGGCCCCGCTATGTCGTCGCGCAGACCGGCACCAAGGTCGCCGAACTGCGCAACGTGGGCCGCTTCCACGATCCGGCGGCCCGCGAGGAGACGCTGCGCCAGGTCTCCACCCTGGCCGCCACCTGCCACCAGGAAGGCGTCCGCCTCAAGGCGCACAACTGCGACTACCTCACCGTGGAGGAGACGGCACTGCTGCTGCGCGCCGGGGTGGACGCGTTCAACGTCGCACCGGAGTACGGCGTCGCCGAGACCCGCGCGCTGCTGCGTGTGCTGGACGAGATGGCGCTGCCCCGGGCCAGGGAGGACTTCCTGCGGCTCGCCCACGACAGCGGCAAGTGGCGCAAGTGGATGCTGGATCCCACCACCGCCACCGACATCGAGCGGGCTGTCGTCGCCGGCCACTACGTCTTCGGCAGCGACGAGGGCCGGCGGATCCGTGCCGAGGCCGCCCACGCCCTCGCCTCGCGCGGCAGGGCACCGCTGGAGACGGTGCTCCGGGAGGCGGTGGCCGAACGGATCGAGTCCGCGCTGCGCGCGGTGGAGCGGGCGGGCGGGCTGCCGGCCGCGCGGACCGGCGGGGCCGGGCTGTGAGCGCCGCCGTGACCGACGTTTACGCGCCCGGCACACTCCAGGAGGCCGTCGACCGGGTCCTGCGGGTCCCGGACCGGCACCGCACCTTCACCAAGGACGCCGCCTTCGCGCAGGAGACCTGGGCCATCGGTCCCGCACTGCTCGAAGCGCTGCTCGACCACGGCCTGCCGCACCGCGGCCCGGCGGAGCGGCGCCGCTTCGAGCGCACCGACCTGCACAACATCAGCACCTGGCTGAACCTGCCCTCGCCCTACTTCCGTGCTCTGGCCCGCAAGGCGCGGGCGCTGGACGAGGCGGCCCGCTCCGGGGAGTCGCACCGCCACGAACTGGAGCTGCGGGCCGACTGCGCCGAGCCGGGCCACGCCGGGGAGTGCGCTTTCGCCCCCGTGCCCGGGGTGGCCGGCCGCAGCGAGCCGGGCAGTCTGCGCGAGACCGCGGCCGGTGCCTTCGCCGTGCGGACCCGGCTGCCCTCCGACACCCGGGTGTTCGACGAGGACCGCTCCGACCTGCTCTCCCTGGTCGCCGACTGGGAGCTGTACGTGCTGCCGGACGGGGTCATCGAGGACGAGGGTTTCGCCCGGGAGACCCGGCTGGCCAACTGCCTGATCCCCACCCGGCTGCTGCTGCGGGAGGCCGAGCGGCGCGGCCTCCGGGCCCGGCACGGTGCCGGGCTGCTGGTCGCGCCCCCCTTCGGCACGCTGCACCACTGGGTGGAGTTCGCGCTGGACGGCACCTGGGTCCCGGCCGACCCCGTGCTGCTGACGGCGTTCTCGCGTTGGGGGATGACCGATCCCGCGCACTGGCCCTACAACCGCTCGGTGGCCGGCATCGTCTGGCACCTGCTGACGTGGCCTCCCGAGGTGTTCTTCCCCGTCGTGCGGGACCGCGGTCTGCAGGCGCCGCTGCACGTCTCCGCACGCTGACCCGTCCGTCCCGCCTGTATCCGCGCCGGCCGACCGACCGCCGCGCCCCTCTCCCGGAAGGACCGCACATGGCCAGCCCCGCCACCGGAGCCCCCTTCACCTCCATCAGCGAGCCCGAGGACGACAGCGGGGCGCACGAGGCACGTCCGTCCCGCGAGGTCGCACCCGGCGTACGGGTCATCGGGTTCGCCGACACCAAGAAGGTCGTCAAGTTGTGGGGCCAGGAACGCTGGCTGCACGAGGAGGAGCCGGAGGGTCCCTACGGGTTCAAGTTCATCCGCATCAAGGCGGGCCACCGCACCTCCCTCCAGTACCACGAGCACAAACGGGAGAGCTACTTCATCCTGGAGGGCGAGGCGGTGATGCACTACCGCGTCACGCGGGAGGGCGAGAACCTGCGGCTGCCCATGCCCGCCGGGACGCTGGCGCACGTCGATCCCGGTGCGGTGCACCGGGTCGAAGGCGTCACCGACATCGTGCTGGTGGAGGTCTCCACCTACGACGACGGTTCGGACAACGTCCGCCTGGAGGACGACTACGGGCGCGGTGACGGCCGCATCGCCGACGAGCACGACGAGCACGGCGATCGCTGATGGGCGGCTCCACCGGCTCCACCGGCTCCACCGGCTCCACCGACCCCACTGCCGCCACCGTCCCCAAGTACCGCTACCCCGCGCAGTTCGAGGGCGGGGAGGAGGAGCTGCTGGCCCGGATCGGGGACCTGCTGCTGCGCGGTGGCTACGTACTGGGCGAGGAGGTGGCCGAGTTCGAACAGCGGCTGGCCGGCTACCTGGGCAGTGCGCACACCGTGGGGGTCAACTCCGGGACCGATGCGCTGATCCTCACCCTCGACGCGCTCGGCGTCGGCCCCGGGGACGAGGTGGTCACCGTCGCCAACTCCTTCCACGCGACCGCGCAGGCCATCGCCCGGCGCGGTGCCACCCCCGTGTACGTGGACTGCCGCGACGACGACTTCCTGATGGACCTCGACCGGCTCCCCGCGGCGTTCACGGAGCGCACCCGCGCCGTCATCCTCGTCCACATGTTCGGCAGAGCGGCGGACGTGCCCCGTGCCAGGCGGCTCGCCGGCGACGCCGGGGTCCTCCTGGTCGAGGACTGCGCCCAGGCCATCGGGGCCCGCAGCCACGGAGTACGGGTCGGCACCGCCTCGGCGGCCGGCTGCTGGAGCTTCGCGCCGTCCAAGAACCTGGCCGCGGCCGGGGACGCCGGGGCGGTCAGCGTCCAGGACGACGAGCTGGCCGAACGCCTGCGGCTGCTGCGGCACTTCGGGCAGTCGCGGCAGAACCGGCACGAGATCCTCGGCTACAACTCCCGCCTCGACACCCTGCAGGCCCTCGTCCTGCTGCACAAGCTCGACCGGCTCGACACCTGGAACGCCCGCCGCGCCGAGGCCGCCGCCACCTACCGGCGCCGACTGGCCGGGCTCCCGCTGCGTTTCCAGGAACCCGGCGAGGACGGCGAGCACGTCTACCACCTCTTCCAGGTCCGCACCCGGACCGAAAGCGAACGCGACGGCCTGCTTGCGCACTTGACGGCCGCGGGCGTGGACGCCGTCGTCCGCTATCCCACACCCCTTCCGCACCAGCCGGCCCTCGCCGGGCCCGCAGCGCGGCGCCACCCCTGCCCGGTCGCGGAGGAACTCGCCCGGCAGACCCTCTGCCTGCCCGTCCGGCCCGACCTGGACGCCCGGGAGATCGGCCAGGTGTGCGACGCGGTCACCGGCTACTTCACGTCCCGGGCGAGCAGCGGATCCGCCGGGTGACCCGGACAACCGGATGAGGGAGGTGCCGAACTGATGGAGACCCGCGTCGGCACAGCCGCCGACGACCGCGAGTTCGAGGGCTATCTGGCCCATACGCGGCACGCCTTCGGCAAGGTCCCCTACGACCACGCCACGCTGCGTGCGCATGGTGTCAGTGCCGTGGCCGTCCGCGGGACCCAGGTGCTGGGCGGCGGTCTTTTCCTCCCCTTCGACCAGCACTTCGGCGGCCGTCCGGTGCCCTCCGGGGGAGTGGCGTGGCTGGCCGTCGCCCCCTGGGAGCGCGGCGCCGGGCTCGCCCGCCGCCTGACGGAGGAGGGGACCGACCGCCTGCGCGCCGAGCACGGTGCCGTGCTGGCCTGTGCCTGGACCCCGGCACCCGGTCTCTACCGCCGCTGGGGTTGGGAGGCGGCCGCCGTCGCCTCCAGTTATGTGCTCCACCCCGCCGAACTGCCCGCACCGCGCTCCCGCTTCGAGACCGTCCGGCCCGACGAGGCCGCCTGCGCCCGGCTGCGGAACGTGCTGGGGCCCGGCTGGAACGGGACAGTGCGCCGGCCCGGCTGGTGGCACGGCTGGAAGCAGCGGACCACCCCCGGTGCGCTGACCCTCGGCGTGCTCCGGCGCGGGGGCGAGGGGGCCGACGGGGCCGACGGGGAGTTGGCCGGATACGCGACCGTCACCGTCGAACCGCACAGGCCCTGGGGCGTCGCCGCGGTCGTCCACGACCTGTGGCACGCCGAACTCGACGCGCTGCCCGCACTGCTGGCTGCCATCGGCGCCCGCTCGCCGCAGGTCCGCGAGATCCGCTTCCGCCGCTCCGTACTGCCCCGCCCCAGCCCGCTGCCGTGGGTGCTCGACCGGTACGCGGTACGCGAGGACGGCTGGTACCCGTGGATGCTGCAGCTGCTCGACGTGCCCGCCGCCCTGCAGGCCCGCGGCTGGGAGCCCCGGACACGCGGCGCCGTCCGCTTGGAGGTCGTCCGGCCCGAGGGCCGGGCGGAGCCCTACGCCCTCACCTTCGAGGAGGGGCGGATGCAGGCGCGGCGCGGCAGCATCCCCTCGGCCCGTACCGTGCGGCTGCCCTCGTCCACGCTGGCGGCCTGGTACGCGGGCGGCCTGCCGCTGCGGCACGCGGCCCGGCTGGGCACGGCCGCGGGCGACGTGCGCGATCTGGACCTGCTGGACGCGCTGGTCGCCGGTCCCGCGCCCTGGCTGCCCGAGAGCTTCTGAGATGACAGCACCCCCGCCCCAGGACCGAGGAGGCGTGATGCCAAAGCCCACCACGCTGCTCGTCATCGCCAAGGAGCCGCTGCCGGGCCGGGTCAAGACCCGCCTCGCACCCGCCTTCACCCCGCACGGCGCGGCGGCCCTCGCCGCCGCCGCGCTCACCGACACCCTGCGGGCCGTACTCGCCGCCCCGGCACGCCGCCGCGTCCTGGTCCTGGACGGCAGCCCGGGCCCCTGGCTGCCGGGCTCCGAGGAGGGCGGCGACACGATAGAGGTCGTACCGCAGGGCGGCGGCGGGCTGGACGAACGGCTGGCCGCCGCCTTCGCCCGGTGCGACGGCCCGGCGCTGCTCGTCGGCATGGACACCCCGCAACTCACTCCCCGGCTGCTGGCACCCGCCACCCGCGCGGACGCCTGGCTGCGGTGCGACGCCTGGTTCGGCCCCGCCGCCGACGGCGGCTTCTGGGCGCTCGGTCTGGCCGACCCCGACCCCGCGCTGCTGCGCGGCGTGCCCATGTCCACCGCCGCCACCGGCACGGCGCAGCGCGCCCGGCTGCTCGCCGCCGGACTGCGCGTCCAGGACCTGCCACAGCTGCGGGACGTGGACGAGCCGGGCGACGCGGCCGCAGTGGCCGCGCAGGCCCCGGCCACTCTGTTCGCGGCCGAACACGCCCGGCTGCTGCGGCAACCGCCTGCGAGACCCGCCGACCGTGACCGCGGCCCGGGGGCGGCGCGCAGGTGAGCGGAGGCACGCCGGCCGACGCCGGCTCCTGGACCGAGGACCCCTACACCGAGGCGCTTCTGCTGGGCCGCGGCCCGCTGTATCTGCGCGGCCCGGACGGCTGGTCGCTCACCCTGGAGGTGGAACGCTGGTGCGCGGTCGCCGACGCGGCCGACCTGACCGTCCTGGACCGCTGCCGGGGCACGGTGCTCGACATCGGCTGCGGGCCGGGCCGCATGGTGGCCGCCCTGCGCGAGTACGGGCACGCGCCGCTCGGCATCGATCTGAACGCCGCGGCGGTCGAGCGCACCCGGCGGCGCGGCGGACGGGCCCTGCGCCGCTCGGTCTTCGACCCGCTGCCCGCGTCCGGCGGCTGGGACACCGCGCTGCTGATCGACGGCAACGTCGGTATCGGCGGTGACCCGGTGCTGCTGCTGCGTCGCATCGGCCAGTTGGTGCGCCCCGGCGGGCTGCTCCTGGTGGAGGTGGCCGGGGAGGACGTGGACGAGCGGTGCCAGGTGCGGATGGAGAACGCCCGCGGCGGTGCCGGAACCCCCTTCCGCTGGGCCCGCCTGGGCACCGCGGCCCTGCACCGGACGGCCCGCGCCGCCGGGTGGACGCCGGAGGACACCTGGTCCAAGGACACCCGCGAGTTCACCGCGCTGCGCCGCGACCGCGTGGAGCACCCGGCATCCGGACAGCGGGTGGACCCGGTATCCGGGTAGCAAGCGAGGGACCCGTCACCCCACCGGACCGCGCGCCCAAGCCCGCCGCGCACGCACTGGCCCGGGTCGCGGCCGAGTACCGGGCGGACCCGCATCGCCCGCTGCCGCGTACGACGGCGCTGGTGCTCGAACCGGACGCCGAGGGGCCGGGTCCGCGCCGTACGGCCTGCGCGCCGGGCGGCCGCTTCTTCGAGGCATGGGCAGCGCTGGCGGCCGAGGGGGTGCGGCCCGCCGTCGTCCTGGCCCGCGACGCGGAGGACCCCGCCCGCCTGGCGGCGCGCGGCATCACCACGACCGTGCACCCTGATGAGGTGCCCACGCTGCGCCGTGCCATGATCCAGGGGTGACCGGAAGCGGCGGACCAGCGGTGCCGCCCGCACCGAGCCCCGCGCGAAAGGACGCCCGTTGAAGGGGAACTGGCCCGGTGGCACGATGCGTGCCGCCCGCATCACCGGCATCGGACAGACCGATCTGGCCACCGTTCCGGTACCCGCACCCGAGCCGGGCACCGTACTGGTGCGGACGCGGCACGCGGGGATCTGCGGCACGGATCTGGAGATCCTGCACGGCACCTCGGCGTTCCTCCAGGACGGCCGCCTCACCTTCCCGCACGTCTTCGGCCACGAGTGGCACGGCGAGGTGGTCGCCTATGCCGGGGAACCGCCCGCGGACGCTCCCGCGGTCGGCTCGTCGGTGGTGGGGCGCACGATGGTGCCCTGCGGCCGCTGCGCCCGCTGCCACGCCGGACGCGCCCAGATGTGCACCGCGCTGCGGGAGACGGGGCTCTACGGGCTGCAGGGCGGCGCCGCGGAGTACGTACGGGTGCCCGTGCACGCGCTCACACCGCTGCCGTCCGGGCTGCCGGACGCGGCGGGCGCGCTGATCGAGCCGGCGGTCTCGGTGGTGGAGGCGTTCGAGCGGGCGCGGCTGCGCTTCGACGACCGGGTGGCCGTGCTCGGCACCGGCACCATGGGGCTGCTGGCGGTCCAGTTCGCGCACCGCCAGGCCGCCCGGGTGGACGCGGTCGGCATCGACCGGGCGGGCCTGGACCTGGCTCTGCGCTGCGGAGCCGACGCGGCGCACCACGCCGACGAGGCACCGCAGGGGGAATACTCCCTGGTCGTGGAGGCGTCGGGGGCCGCGGACGCCTTCACCGGCGCGCTGCGGATGGCGGAGCGGGGCGGCCGGGTCGCCCTGGTGGGGGTGGCCAGGGAACCGGTCTCCTTCGTCCCCGGCGAACTGTCCCTCAAGGGCGTGGACGTGCTCGGCATCCAGCACGGCATCGCGCACTACGACCGCGCGGTGGAACTCTTCGAACGGGGCGTCCTGGCGGCGGAGCCGCTGGTCGCCGAGGTACTGCCGGCGGCGTCCGGGGAGTCGGTGAGCGCGGCCTTCGCCCTTCTGGAGCGGGGCAGAAGCGGACCGCCGAAGGTCCTGTTGGCCTTCGACGGCCCGCAGCCGCGGGGCGGGTCAGCGCGCTGAGCGGGAGGCTCCCGCGAACAGCCGGGCCAGTGCCCGGAAGGGGAGCGTGACGACAGTGGCGATGGCACCGCCGATCGCCCGCAGTACATCGGCCAGGGCGCGGAACATCGTTGCCTCCAGGGGAGCGGTGCTGTCTCGGTCGCGGCACGGGTGGCCGCCGCGCCGAAAAGCAAACCCCTCTCACCACAGCGACATCGGACGGTCTCCTCCCTGCGCCGGGAGGGCGCCCCGCTCGAAGTCGAGCAGGTGCCGCTTGCGCTCGATACCGCCGCCGTACCCGGTCAGGCTCCCGGTGGAGCCGACGACCCGGTGGCAGGGGACGACGATGCTGAGCGGGTTGCGTCCGTTGGCCAGCCCGACGGCGCGGGCGGCACCCGGCCTGCCGATCCGCTCGGCGAGCTGCCCGTAGGAGAGCGTCCGGCCGTAGGGGATGTCGCACAGCGCGTCCCAGACGGTGCGCTGGAAACCGGTCCCCTCGGCGGCGTGCGACAGGGTGAACTCCGTGCGTTCCCCCGTGAAGTACTCCTCCAGCTGCTCCACCGCCCGGCCGAAGGCGCTCGGGTCGCTCGTGCCGAACGTCTCCTGGGCGGGACGGTGCCGCTGCTTGTCCATGTAGACGGCGGACAGGGTGCCGTCGGTGGCGACCAGGGTCAGCGGGCCGACGGGGCTGTCGATGACGGTGTGCGTGCGGTGCATGGCGCGTCCCTTCTGCGTTCCCCTCCAGTCTCGCCGTTCGCACACCGGCGGACCGGCGGAAATGCGACATCACTCTGGCCGCCGCGGGGTCAGTCCGCCCAGCGGGCCCGCGCCGCCGCCACCCGCTCGCGGTACTCCGCGTAGCCCTGCTCGTACCGGGCCCGGTCGGCCTCCTCCGGCTCCACCAGCCGGTATCCGGCGTGCCACTGCTCCTCGTCGACCGGGTCGCCGAGCGCGGCGCGGGCCACCAGGGCGGCGCCTTTGGCCCCTACCTCCGGCTCGGCCGGCACCCGTACCGGGCGGCCGAGGATCCCGGCGAAGATCCGCATCCAGCCGGGGGAGCGGGTGCCGCCACCGCACGCGGCCGGGGTCCGCGACAGTCCCGCGGTCTCCAGGCAGTGCCGTGCCGCGTAGCCGACCGCCTCGCACATGGCCCGCACCAGATCGGCCCGGCCGTGCGCCAGGGACATGCCCTCGAAGGATGCCCGCGCGACGGGCGCGACGAACGGTGCCCGCTCGCCCGCCTCGGACAGGAACGGCAGCGCCACCACCCCGCGGGCCCCGGCGGGGCTGCTGTCCAGCAGGGTCTCCAGGTCCCCGGTGGACGCGCCGACCATGCCCAGGGCCCAGTCGATCCCTGCCGTGCCGACCATCGCGGGCAGCGCCCGCAGCCAGCGGTCCGGCTGCGGGGTGCACAGCCACATCCCGGCAGGTTCGCCGTCCGGGTCCCGCTCCACGCGGTCGGTGAGCACCTGGCAGGCCAGTGTCGTGCCCACCGTCAGCAGGCCGTCGCCCACCTCCCGCACTCCGCTGCCGAGGGCGCAGGCGGGCAGGTCGTAGGGGCCGGAGGTGACCGGCAGCCCGGCGGGCAGGCCCAGCAGCCCGGCTCCCTCGCCGTCGAGGGCCAGTACGGTGTGCGGTGCGGCGGGCGGGGGCAGCAGCGCGGCCGCCTCCTCGACGCCGCAGGCGGCCAGCGCCGGGGGCACGTAGGCACGGGTGGCCGGGTCGAGGAAGGGCAGCGTGGCGTCGGAGGCGTCCACCCCGACGGTGCCGGTCAGCCGCTGGGCCACCGCGTCGACGCAGTAGCCGGCGACCGCCGCGCGCTCCAGCGCCTCGGGCTCGTGTGCGCGCAGCCAGGCCAGCAGGGGGGCGTGGCAGCCGGGGAACAGGCCGGACCCGGTGTGCCGGAAGACCTCGGCCACGGTGCCGTCCCGCTGCCAGCCCTCGACCAGCGGCGCCGCCCGGCCGTCCATCCAGGAGATCATCCGCCGTACGGCCCGCCCCCGTGTGTCGCGCAGCCACAGCCCGTCGCCCTGCCCGGTCAGGGCGAGGGCCGCGGGCGGTCCCGGCAGCGCGCCGGCCACCTCCGCGACGACCTCGGCGACGCCGCTCAGCACCTCTTCCAGATCCTGCTCGACGCGGCCGCCGGGGCTCCGCAGCAGGGTGGAGGGGCGGGCGGCGGCATGCAGGCGGGTGCCGTCGCGGCCGAAGGCGACGGCTTTGGTGACGGAGGTGCCGATGTCGACACCGATGATCGCCCCAGCGGTTTCGGTCATGGCCGTTCGCCCTTCCGGTTGCGGTAGCTCGCACTATCCTCACATCAAAGTTGTTATATTTATAGCGCTACGCGTGAAGAAGCCCAACAGGCCGAGGGTGTGCGCCGCGCCGCACCCGTCCCTCGCCACGAAGTCCCTGGAGGACGCATGACCGCCCGGCTCCTGCTCGTCCGGCACGGCCAGACCGTCTGGCACGCCGAGAACCGGTACGCCGGGATCTCCGACATCGCCCTGACCGAGGTCGGACGGCAGCAGGCCGAGGACTTGGCCGGGTGGGCCCTCGCCCGGTCCCGGCAGGAGCCGATCGGTGCCGTGGTCAGCTCCCCGCTGGAGCGGGCCCGGCGGACGGCGCGGCCCGCCGCGCGGGCCCTGGGGCTGCGGCCCGCCGTGCACGAAGGGCTGCGCGAGAGCGACTTCGGCTGGGGCGAGGGCCGCACCCTCGCGGAACTGGCGGCCGACGACCCCGAGCGGGTGCGCGCCTTCGAGCGGGATGCGGAGAGCGGGGCCTTCCCCGGTTCCGAGCCGCCCACGGTCGTCGCGTCCCGGGTGTGCGCGGCGCTGCGCGAGGTGGCGGCCGCGCACGACGGGCGCACGGTGGTCGTGGTCGCGCACAACACCGCCTTCCGGATCGCCCTGTGCGCACTGCTGGGCATCCCGGTCGGGCGCTACCGGCAGGTGCTGCCGAGGCTGGAGAACGCGGCCGTCACCGAGATCGACGTGGACGGCGGGCGGACGGCGCTGCGCGCGCTGAACGTCCCCACCGGCACGGGTGCGGCGACCGCACCGGCGGAGGCCGGGCAGGCCGCCGCCGATCGGGCGGGGGAGCGGCCGTGAGCGGACCCGGTCCGTCCGGCGGTTCCGCGCGCTCGCAGCAGCGCCGCAGGCAGCGCATCTCCGAGCACGTCCTCCGGCGCGGAACGGTGCCCGTCGGCGAGCTGGCCCAGGCCATGGGCGTCAGTGTGATGACGGTGCACCGCGACCTGGAGGCACTGGCCGCGCGCGGCGTGCTGCGGCGCTTCCGCGGCGGCGTCTCCGCGCTGCCCACCAGCGTCTTCGAGAGCAACCTCGACTACCGGCTCGGTGTCCAGGTGGCGGAGAAGGAGGCCGTTGCGCGGGCCGCGGCCGAACTGGTCGAGCCCGGCATGTCGGTGATGCTGGACGACTCCACCTCGGTGCTGGCGCTGGCCGCGCTGATGCGCGAGCGGACCCCGCTGACCGTGCTGACCAACGCCCGCCGCGTGCTGCAGGTGTTCGCGGAGTGCGAGGAGGTGCGGCTCGTCGCGCTGGGCGGCGAGTACTCGCGCACGCACGACTCGTTCCTGGGCGTCCCCTGTGTGGAGGCCATCGAGGCGATGTCGGTGGACCTGGTGCTGGTCAGCACGTCGGCGATGAACGCGCACATGACCTTCCACCAGGAGCAGGACGTGGTGCTGGTCAAGCGCGCCATGCTCGCCTCCGGGGCGCGCACGGCGCTGCTGATGGACCGCTCCAAGGTCGCCCGCACGGCGCTGCACCGGCTGTGTCCGGTCGCCGACTTCGACCACGTCGTCGTGGACGACGGGGTGCCCGGCGGCCTGCTGGCCGAGCTGCGGGAGCACACCGAGGTACGGGTCGCCGAGGTGAGCGGATGAGCCGCGGCCGCGAAATCACACGCTGAGCGTGAAATTAACACCATGACTGAAAGGGATGCCATGCACAGCCCAGCCGCGTCCGGAGTCACCGCCCCCGGCCCCTCGGCGGACCCGGTCGTCGCCGGGATCGACGTCGCCACCGCAGCCGTCCGGGTCGTCTGCGTGAACGCCCGCGGCGCAGTGCTCGCCGAGGGCGGCGCCGCGCTGCCGCGGCCGGTCCGGGACGGGAGCGGACGCAGCGAGCAGGACGCCACCCGCTGGTGGCCCGCCGCGGCACAGGCACTGCGCCGGGCCACCGCAGCACTGCCCGCTCACGGTGCCGAGGTGCGCGCCGTCGCAGCCTCCGCCACCTCCGGAACCCTCGTGCTGGCGGACGCGGCGGGCCGGCCGCTGGGCCCGGCACTGATGTACGACGACCGCCGGGCCGCGGACCTCAACAGCGCGGCGCAGCGCAGCGGCGCAGCGCGCTGGCGGGCCCTCGGGCTCACGGTGGGACCCACCGCGGCGCTGGGCCGCACCGCCTGGTACGCCCGGCACGCGGCCGACTTCCCGGGCGCCGCGCGGGTGATCCACACTCCCGAGCTGCTCGGCCGCCGCCTCACCGGGCAGCCGGTCGCCGCCGACTGGAGCCACGCACTCAAGACCGGCTACGACCCGCGCACGGCCGAATGGCCGGCGGAGGTCCTGGACGCGCTGGGCATCCCGGCGGACTGGCTGCCCCCGGTCCGGCCGCCGGGCACCCGTGCCGGCACCGTCTGCGCCGAGGCGGCCGCGGAGACCGGGCTCCCCGCGGGCTGCGAGGTACGCCTCGGGATGACCGACGGCTGCGCGGGGCAGCTCGCCACCGGCGCGGTGGCCCCGGGCCAGTTCGTCGGCGTCCTGGGCACCACCTACGTCCTCAAGGGGGTCACCCGCGAGCTGGTCACCGATCCGGCCGGCGCCTTCTACAGCCATCGGCACCCGGACGGCTGGTGGCTGCCCGGCGGTGCCGCCAACACCGGGGGCGAGGCGCTGGCCCACCGCGCCGCCGCACACCTGCCGGGGCTCGACGAGGCGGCGGCCGCACGCGGACCCGCCTCCTGCGTCAGCTATCCGCTGCGCCGCGAGGGCGAGCGCTTCCCGTTCGTGGCGGGCGCCGCGCGCGGCTTCCTGCTGGGCACCCCCGCCGACGACGCCGACCGGCACCGCGCGGACCTGGAGGGGGTGGCCTTCCTCGAACGGCTCGCCCTGGAGCGGATCAGGGCCCTGGGGGTGCCCGTCACGGCTCCGCTGTACGCGGCGGGCGGGGGCAGCCGCAGCCCGCTGTGGAACCGGATCCGCGCCACCGTGCTGGACCTGCCGCTCCAGGTGGCCGACCGCGCGGAGACCGCCTTCGGGGCCGCCCTGCTGGCCGCCGCCGGCACCCTGCACCCCTCGCTGGAGAAGGCGGCCGCGGCGATGACGGGGGAGGGGCGCCTGATCGAGCCGGTCCCGGAGGAGAAGGCCGCCCTGGACGACTCCTACGCGCGCTTCACCGAGGAGCTGGCGGCGCGGGGCTGGCGGTAGTGCCGGCAGCCGCGGCGGGAGCGCGAGGAGCCGTGCGGTCCGGTCGGTCCCGCTCCGTGCCCGGACTCAGAACGGGTGCCAGCGGACCGCCGGGTCGGACGCGCGCAGCGAGTCCACCCTGCGCCGGAACTCGCTCAGGGCCGCGGGATTGCCGGGGGCGTGCTGGGAGACCCATGCGCAGCTGGCGGTCTCCCGCGCCCCGCGGAGCACTCCACACCCCTCCCATGCGCGCACGTCCCAGCCGTAGCCGGCGCAGAACGACTCGTACTCCGCGGCCGGCAGCCCGTACCGGTCGCGGCTGAGCGCCATCACGACCAGATCGTGCTCGCGCAGATCGGAGGAGAACGTCTCCAGGTCCACCAGCAGCGGCCCCTGCGGGGTGATGTGGACGTTGCGCGGCAGGGCGTCCCCGTGCAGCGGGCCGGGCGGCAGGTGGGGGACGAGTCCGGGCAGCGCGGCGAGGATGTCGTCCCGGCGCGCCCGCAGGAACGCCGCGTCCTCGCGCGGCACCGCGTCCCCGGCCAGTCGCAGCCAGCGCTCGATGCCGCCGAGCAGTTCCCGGGGCGGCAGCGCGAACGGGGGTTCGGGCAGCGCGTGTACGAGCCGCAGCAGCCCGGCCAGGTCCGCCGGCCCGGCCGGGCGCACCGCGGCGGGCAGCCGCTGCCAGAAGGTGACCGGGTGCCCGCCGACCAGGCGGGCCTCCGGCTCCGCCGCGCGGACGGCGGGCACGCCCTCGCTCTCCAGCCAGGTGGCGACTCGCAGCTCGTGCTCGGCGCGGGCGAGCAGCTGCGCGTCCCGGCCGACCCGTACGACGGTCCCGTCCAGCGCGAAGACGGCGTTCTCGCCGAGGGACAGCAGTTCCGCCGTGCCGCCGGCACCGTTCGTCGCGGCGGCCAGCACCTCCCGCGCCAGGTCCTCGGTGAATGCCACGCTGGTCGCCATCGCCTCTGCTCCCTGCTCTCGTCGGTCCTCCCCTCCAGGCTGTCAGGGTGCCCGGCGGGGCCGTCGCGCAGCCCCGTGTCGAATGCGGCGTATCTCTCACTCCGCGGCTGCAACCGCCGGCCCTCCGGAGAGGTCTGCCTGTATGACAAGCACGGTGAAAACGGGCAGTTGGGAGCAGAAGTGCACAGCACGCGGGGTGGCAGGCCGGCGACCGTGGCGACAGCTGCCGCGGTGGGAACCGTGGCCGTCGGGCTGTTGACGGCGTTCGTCGGGACGGACGCGGGGGCGTCCGCCGCGGACCGGCATCCGGGCTGGGAGCAGAGTGTGCGCGCCGCGCGCGCGGGCCAGGACGCCGCCGCACCGGCGGAGAAGCAGTCCGGCGCCGGGCGGGCGAAGCCCAAGGCTCCTCCGCGGAAGGTCAGCCGGACGATCAGCCATCACACGGCGGACGGCGGACGCGCGGTCTCGCTCACCCTGGACGACGGCCCGCACCCGGAGTGGACGCCCAAGACGTTGGACCTGCTGCGGCAGTACCACGTGAAGGCGACCTTCTGCCTGATAGGCCCGAACGCGGAGCGCCATCCCGGTCTCGTCAAGCGGATCGTCGCCGAGGGGCACCGGTTGTGCGACCACTCCGTCGACCACGACACGGGGATGGACCACAAGTCGGCCGACTACCAGAAGCGGCAGATACTCGACGCGAAACGCATGATCGACAAGGCGTCGGGGGGTGCGCCGGTCCACTACTACCGTGCGCCGGGCGGGGCCTTCACCCCCACCAGCCGGCGGGTGGCGGCCGAGCACGGGATGCGGCCGCTGGGCTGGATCGTCGATCCGGGGGACTGGCAGCTCCCGGGGACCGACGCGATAGTGCGGCACGCCAAGGAGCAGGTGGAGGACGGTGCGGTCATCCTCTTCCACGACGGGGGCGGCGACCGGTCCGAGACCTACGAGGCGCTGCGTCGGCTGCTGCCCTGGCTCAAGAGCCAGGGCTACGGCTTCGGCTTCCCGAAGGCTTGACCGTCCCCCGTCAGCCGCTAAAGTCTAGACCAATCCCCACTGTGTGCTCTCCCCCCACCGAAGGAGCTGAGATGCACCGAACATCGCGTACCAGAAGGAAGTTAGCGGCCCTGGCGGGCGCCGGTCTCGCCCCGGTCCTGGCTCTCGGTCTCACCGCGACCCCGGCCTCCGCGCACGGCTGGATCACCAACCCGGCCAGCAGGCAGGCCCAGTGTGCCAACGGCACCGTCTCCTGCGGCTCGATCAAGTGGGAGCCGCAGAGCGTCGAGGGCCCCAAGGGACTCAAGGACTGCGCGGGCGGCAACGAACGCTTCGCCGACCTGCGCGACGACAACAAGGGCTGGAAGGTCACCGACGTCGGCAGCTCGGCCACCTTCAACTGGAAGCTGACCGCCCGGCACCGCACCACCACCTGGCAGTACTTCATCGGCAACACCAAGATCGCCGAGTTCGACGACGGGGGAGCGCAGCCTCCGCAGTACGTCTCCCACCACGTCGGATTCCAGGGCTTCACCGGTAAGCAGAAGGTGCTCGCGGTCTGGAACGTCGCGGACACGGCGAACGCCTTCTACGCCTGCGTCGACGTCAACATCGGCGGCTGACGCCTCTTCCCCCTCCCGGCCGGGCGGCTCCCCACCACCTCCGGCCGGGAGGCGCCCGCCTCGGCCGGGCGGCCCGCTCCCGGTCGGAGCCGGGGGCCGTTCGGGCGGGCCGGGACCTGCACGAGCAGCGCGCCGATGTGTCTCGGTGAACAGGGCGCCTCGCCGTTGCCGCCGATGGCCGAGTCCCGGCACAGGAAAGCCGGACGGCGTCCGCACTGCTTCACCCCCGTCCCCCGAGGCGAGCGTCGAACTCACGAGCCCGCCTCGGGCCGTCGGGAGCAGCCGGGGAGACCCGTTGCCCGATCCCGCTCGCCGGCGACGGCTCCGGCGGAGAGGAGCGTCGCGGCGGCGAGGCTGCCCCAGAGGGCGGCCGGGCCGTGGGGCGCGAGAGCGGTGAGGGCCGCGGGGGAGACGGCGAGGCCGAAACCCGTGGAGAGCTGGAAGCGGGCGAGGGCGCGTCCCAGGACGTGCGCCGGGGCGAGGGCGGTGACGAGTGCCGTGGCGCTGCCCGCGTAGACGATCTCGCCGAGGGTGCAGACCACGGACACCGCGGCGACGGCCGGGGCGCCCCAGCCGCGTCCCAGCGAGGTGGCCGCGAGGAAGCCGAGGTAGGACACCGCGAGCACCACGCCGGCGAGAACCAGCACGGACCGGCGGGAGAAGCGGGACATCAGGACCGTGACCGGAACCTGCAGGGTGACCACCAGCACCGTGTTGGCCACGAAGATGGTCCCCGACCACACCGGGGAGGCGTGCATCTGCGTCACCAGGACGAGAGGGAGCGCGACCTCGGGGACGTTGAGGCAGAAGACATAGATCACGTTGGCGGCCAGGAGCGCGCGCATCCGGGGCGCGGGCGCGTCGTCCCCGCCCTCGGTCACGGCAGCCGCCGGATGAGCGTGCACGTGGACCGACCACGCCAGGGCCGCAGCGGCGAGGTAGGCGAGCCCGGTGACGGCCGCCAGCGCCTGCAGTGCGGTGGTGCCGCCTGCCAGGCATGCGGTGGCGAGGAGTGCGCCGGCGCCCAGACCGGCGTTGCGCAGGGCGCGGCCCCCCGCGAGCGCGGCGTCGCGTTCCCGCCCGCGGGCGACCGTGGCCACGAGGGCAGCGTGGGCGGCCGGCCATGCCTGGTTGCCGATGCCGAGGAAGAGCGCCGCCGTCGCGAACGGCCAGACGTGCGCCGCCGGGGCGGCCAGCAGCAGCGTCACGCCCAGCACCCGCACCAGCATCGATGCTGCCACGACCGTGCTGCGTGCGCCCCGGTCCAGCCATCGGCCGATCGCGGGCATGCACACCAGGCCCACGACGGCGCCGAGTGTCATGGCGATGCCGGTGGCCGGCGCGGAGAGCCTCAGCACGGTCACCCCGTAGAGCAGCAGAAGGGGCCGGAGCAGGCCGGTGCCGAGCGCGTCCACGACCAGGGCGACGGCATATCTGGGGCCTCCGGAGGCACGGACGAGGGCGCGCGGCTGGATCTTGACGGTGGTTGCCATGGCGCCAACGGTGCGTTTCGGCCGCCGAGCAGAGCGTGCCGCTTGACGGACACCGTCAATCGACACGGTCGTCAACCGTGCGACCGGCGATGATGAGGGAATGACATTGAGGATCGACATCGGCGGCCTGCCGTCCGGGGGACTGCGGTTCGCTGCCTCCCCGCTGGCCGAGCTGACCGCGATGCTGCACGTGCTGGCCGAACCCGCGCATCATCCGCAGCTCACCGGCTGGGCCGCGGACGTGTGGGCCGGGCTCCCGCCCGAGCTGGCCGAGCGGCTCAGGGAAGCGGAGTTCCTCTGGCGGTCCTCACGAGCCGACTTCCTGGTCCCCGCCCGTCCCCGGCCCACCCTCGCCGAGGAGCTGGACGATGTGGACCGGATCGACGACGAAACCTATGTCGCCGCCGCGCTGATCACCACGTGCGGCAGCAACCGGGTCCACTTCGCCGCGCCGTCGCCACTCGCCGACGCAACGGCGCGTGAGCGGGCCCTGGCCCTGGCCCAGGCCCGCGGCGCGCTCCAGGAAGCCTTCGCGGAACGGCTGCTCGCGGACCCGGCCGCCGTGCGGGCACGGGTGCGCCGGACTCTCGAACAGTGCACCGAGGCGTTCTTCGACGCCGCCTGGGCGGGTGTCGCGGTGCGGCTCGCCACCGACCTGCGCCTGAAGAACGACCTGTTGAAGCGCCAGGGCACCGAGGCGGCACTCGCATCGGTCTCCGGCGCCGTGACCCTCGCGCCGGACGGCAACTGCCTCACCGTGGACAAGCTTCAGGACAATGCGACCACCGCACACGGCACCGGGATCACCTTCCTCCCCAGCGTCTTCGGCCGCCCGCACCTGGTGGTGATCCACGCGCCCGGGTGGCAGCCGGTGGTGCAGTACCCCGTGGCCGAGACGAGTCCGCCGGAGCCGGTGTCGCTGGAAACGGTCACCCTACGGTTGGAGGCACTCGCGCATCCGGTACGGCTGCGGCTGCTGCGCACCCTGGCCCGCGGCCCGCACACCACCGGTGAGCTGGCCCATGCCTGGGAACTCTCCCTCCCGGAGGTCTCCCGCCACCTCGCTGTCCTGCGCCGCGCGGACCTGCTCACCAGCCGGCGGCACGGCCGTCACGTCCGATACACCCTCGACCTGTCCGATCTGACGGTGCTGGGGGCCGACCTCGTGGCGGCCGTACTGCGCTGAGAAGCTTCGGCCCGCCCCGACGGCGACCGCCGCCTTGCGACCCGTGCGGCTCGGCAGGCGCCGGGCGTTCAAGGAGCCCGTCGACAACGACTGCCGACGCTTCCGCCGCCGCGGCAGCCCGGGCCGAAGCCCGCGCGGGCGCCACCAGGGCTCGGTGCCGGTTCTCGTTCCGATGCTCCCCGTCCCCGTGCGCCGTCGCGGCCGTGACCCGGACCTCTCACGAATGCGGAATTTCCGGCCGGTTCATCCCGGCAATGCGATCCGCTGCGATCCTTGCCGGTCGAATGTCGTCACCCGATACCGCGCGTGAATCTCCCGCGCGTGACCGGAATTCCCGAGCCACAACCGCCGCTTCGGTCACCGGTAACTCTCCCTGCTCTCACGGGAGTCGGCGAAAGCCGCAGCGACACGCCGAAACACCCGTGCTGTGCGGATGGCTTCTTGGGTGACGCGACCCTCGACTGCCGTGATTCCAGGGCGAGTTCACAGAATTCCGGGAATCCTACTATGGGCAGCCTTATGGGGAAACCGTGTGCGCGAATCCGGTGATGCGGCACGCTTCCTTTCGAGGAACGGCCCGCCGAGGCGAGCCGGGCAGCACAACACCCCACTCCTGCAAGGAGGTCCCCGTTGCCCCTTGCCCTCCTGGCCCTGGCCATTGCAACGTTCGGTGCGGGCACGGCCGAGTTCGTGATGATAGGTCTACTTCCCGAGGCGGCCTCCGACATGGGAGTGAGCATCTCCGAAGCCGGTGGCTACGTCTCCTTCTACTCGCTCGGTGTCGTGATCGGAGCACCACTTCTCACCGTCGTCGGTATGCGGGTCCAGCGTAAGACAATACTGCTCGCAATGACATGCATGTTCATCTTCGGGAACACAGCGTCAGCCCTTGTCCCGAGCCATGAACTGCTGCTGGCTGCGCGTTTCACCGCGGGACTCCCGCACGGTGTGTTCTTCGGAATCGGAGCCGTCGTCGCGGCCGGACTCGTCGCCCCCGAAAAACGCGGCAGAGCACTCTCCGTGGTGCTGGTCGGCGTACCGATGGCCAATATCGTCGGCTCGCCACTGGGCACCCTGCTCGGGCAGACCGTCGGCTGGCGCTGGACGTTCATCGTGGTCGCCGGTATCGGCGTGCTCGCGTTCGTCTCCCTCGCGGCGCTGCTCCCCGTGCAGCGCGAGACCGGCAGAGGAACCGTGCGCGGCGAACTCGGCATATTCAAAAGACCGCAGGTGTGGCTCGCCTTCGCCGTGGTGGTGTTCGGCTTCGCCGGCACCTCCTCGTTCTACACCTACATCCAGCCGCTGGTGACCGAGGTCAGCGGCTACACCCCCAACGCGGCCACCGCGCTGCTGGCGCTGGCCGGAGCGGGGATGACCGTGGGCACCATGCTCGGCGGACGGCTCGCCGACCGCCCGGTGCGCACGATGTGCGGGGCGCTGCTCGCGCTGGCGCTCTCGCTGAGCATGTTCCTGGTGACGGCGCAGAACACCGTCCTGGTCGCCGTCAACGTGTTCCTCACCGGGATCGCGGGCATGGCCGCCATCCCCAGCGTCCAGGCACGCATCCTCGACCACGGCAGGGACGCGCCCGAACTCGGCTCCGCCAGCGTGCAGTCCGCCTTCAACATCGCCAATTCGCTGGGCGCCTCGCTCGGCGGAGTGGTCATCGCAGCCGGCTTCGGACTCACCTCACCGAGTTGGCTGGGCGCGCTCCTCGCCCTGGCGGGTGCCTGTTTCGGCCTGCTGTCCGGGTGGCTGGACCGCAGCTCCCGGCCCTGGGCGGTCGCCTCCTCGGCCCCCTCCTGGAAGAGCGTGAAGTCGGAGGCGTTATCGGGCCGGGGCGTCCGCAGCGCCCCGCGCCCGCTCGCGGGCCGTACCGCCGCGCCGCTGCCGGGCGCCGCGCCCGGCCGGCGGGCCGCGCCGGTGACCGGCCGGGCAGTGCTCACTCCGCGGCGGTCTCCTCTGCGGTCTTCTCCTCCTGGGTTCGGCGGGACGCGTGGGACCACCGCAGCAGCGCGCCCAGCCCGCCGACCGGAAGCTCCTCCCCGGGCGCGGCGAGCAGTACCTCCGCATCGGTCGCCAGCGCACTGCGCAGCAGCGCGTCGTCGGCCCGCGCGGAGGCGGGCTCAGGCGCTCCGAGATACTGCAGCTCGGAGCGCCGCACCCCCACCTGGTCCGCGCCGTCGCCGACCCACACCTCGGTGTCCCTGTCCGGTCCCCCGGGCCGCACGAGCAGTGTGGCCAGCCGGTGCTCCCGTGCCGCCTCCACCAGCGAGGGCACCGTCTCCGCCGTGCCCGAGCCCGCGGGAGAGGGGCCGGGCGCGTGCGCGGCGCGCAGCGCGGCCAGTGCCTCGGAGGTGCGCCGCTCGACGTACTCCGTGCGGGCCCGCGCCGTCTCCCGGTCCAGCAGCTCCGAGGAGGCCCCGCCGCACGGCCGCCGTGCGAGGTCTGCACGGCCAGGGCCCGCAACCGCTCGGGCAGCTTCTCGTGCACGGCACGCCGCTCCCGGGGCTCGCCGCTGAGCACCAGCACATCGGCGGTCGTCTCCCGGAAGCGGCGTTCGATCGCCTCGGCGATCAGCCCGGCGTTGCTCTCCCAGGTGTTCTCCACCCGCAGCTGGAAGTGCTTCTCCGACAGCTCGCCGGTGGAGTTGCGGTGGATGGGCCACTCCTCGCCGGTGGCCTGCCCCGCGCTGCGCGTCCCGTGCGCGTCCACCAGTTCGAAGTCTGCCCCTGTGCGGTCGATGCGTGCCGTCAGGCAGCGCGGGTTCTCGCCCAGCAGCTCCGGCAGCGGTGCCAGATGCGGCAGCGTCGACCAGGCGACGTGCTGCCGTTCGGGCGCCACGGTCAGCGGGAGGTCCAGTACGAGGTCCCCGTCCGCCGCGAAGACCGCGCTGCCCTGCGGGCGGGTGCGCGGGGAGAGCGCGGACAGGCGCTCGGTGACGGCTTCGGCGGTGGCGGAGTCGGCCCCCTGCCGCAGCAGCTCGTCCCCCGCGGCACGGGCCGCCAGCCGCCGCTCGTCCCCGGCGTTCTCGGTGGCCTGCGCCGTGCTCGTGCAGACGGTGGCCCACGGTCCGTTCCGGTCGAGAAGAGGTGCGAGGGAATCGAGGCGCATGGTTCCTCCCTGGTGCTCCTGGGCGCGCTGCATCGATGCATTGCGGACCCCGGTGCCCGGACGCGGCCGGGCCGTCCGCAGGACGGCCGGGTACCCCTGCCACCAGGCAGCGACACAGGCCCGCGGGACCGGGGCCCGTCGCGCTCCGCGCCGTCTGCCTCCCGGCGCCTGTCTCCCGGCGCCTGTCTCCCGGGCCGCTGCCGGGAGGCGCCCACCACCCGACCAGAGCGGCGTGCCACCATCCGGGGCATGGCGTCACTGAGCGAACTGCTGCCCTGTGCGGCGATCCGTCTGGACATCGCCGCGGCGGACTGGCGCTCCGCCGTCCGCGTCGCAGGAGATCTACTGGTCACGCAAGGTGTCAGTACCGACGCGTACACGGACGAGATGATCGGGAACCTCGAGGAGAACGGACCCTACGTCGTCGTCGCACCCGGCCTCGCGCTCGTACACGCCCGGCCCTCGCCCGCGGTGCGCCGGACCGGGCTGGCGTGGGTGCGGCCGGCCGAACCCGTCGTGTTCGGCCATGCGACGAACGATCCGGTCACCCTCGTCGTGGCCCTCGCCGCGGCGGACTCCGGTGCCCACACGGCGGCCATGGCGGCCCTCGCCGGACTGCTGGCCGACCCGGACGCCGAGGCCGCGCTGCGCGCAGCACCGACCCCGCAGGCCGTGCACCGGCTGCTCGATGCCCGGGAGAGCGGCGGTGGACAGCTCCCGCGCAGCGGGCCGGCCGTGCAGCGGATCCTCACGGTCTGCGGGAACGGGGTCGGCACCAGCCTCTTCCTCAAGAACACCCTGGAGCGGGTGCTGGAGCGCTGGGGCTGGGACCGGCACGTCACCGTCGAGGCCACGGACACCGTCTCCGCGCGGGGCAAGGCGTCCGGGGCCGCGGCCGTCCTCACCTCGCGCGAGATCGCCGGGCTCCTCGGCGACCTGGGCGTCCCGGTACGGGTGGTCGCGAACTTCACCAGCGAGAAGGAGGTGGACGCCGTGCTCCGCGACACCTACGACGTCTGACCGCGCCCCCGCGCCCGGCTTCCCCCGCCACGCACCCCGCGGACTCCCCGCAGCTCCCGCGCACCCCGCGGGGCACCCTCCCCACCCGCCCGAGCACGGCACGCAGCGGAAGGCTCCATGGACTGGCTGGTCACGATCGCGGCATTCCTCGGCACCGAGATTCTGAGCGTCCCCGCATACCTCATCGGTCTCATCACGGCGGCCGGTCTGACGGTTCTGCGGAAACCCGGGGGGCAGATCGTCGGCGGGGCCGTCAAGGCGACGCTGGGATTTCTGCTCATCAGTGCCGGAGCCGGACTCGTCGTCGGCGCGCTGGCGCCGCTGGGGGAGATGATCCAGGGCGCCACCGGGGCGCACGGGGTGATTCCCACCAACGAGGCGATCGTCGGTATCGCGCAGGACCGGTTCGGCGCCCGCGTCGCCTGGCTGATGACCGCGGGATTCGCCCTCTCCCTGCTGCTGGCCCGGTGCACGCCGCTGCGCTATGTTTTCCTGACGGGTCATCACATGCTGTTCATGGCGACCCTGCTGACGATGGTGCTGGCGGCCGCGGACCTGCCCGGGTGGCTGGTGGTGGCCGTCGGCGGAGTACTGCTGGGCATCCTCCTCGTCTCGATGCCCGCCTTCGCGCACCCCTGGACGAAGCGGATCACCGGCGACAACAGCATCGCCGTCGGGCACTTCGGCACCGCCGGCTACGTGACCGCCGGTGCCGTCGGCCGGCTCGTCGGCGGACGCAGCCGCAGCACCGAGGACATGAAGCTGCCGGAAGGACTGCGGTTCCTGCGCGACTCGATGGTGGCCACCGCACTGTCCATGCTGCTGATCTACCTCGGCATGGCGCTCCTGTACCTGGCCGACGCGGGTGAGGCTACGGCCTTCCGGGCGTTCGCCGCCGACGGCGGGAGGGCCGCCACCGGCCTGGGGAACTACTTCATGCAGGCCGTGATGGAGGGCCTCCGGTTCGGCATCGCCGTCGCCGTCATCCTCTTCGGCGTCCGGACGATCCTCGGTGAACTCGTCCCCGCCTTCCAGGGGATCGCACACAAGGTCGTCCCCGGTGCCGTGCCCGCACTGGACGCGCCCATCGTCTTCCCGTACGCGCAGAACGCGGTGCTCGTCGGATTCCTCGCCAGTTTCTCCGGCGGCCTGTGCACGCTCGGGCTGCTCACCTGGCTGCTCAACCCCGCCTTCGGCCTGGCACTGGTGCTGCCGGGACTGGTGCCGCACTTCTTCACCGGCGGCGCGGCCGGTGTCTACGGAAACGCGACCGGCGGCAGGCGGGGTGCCGCGCTGGGTGCGTTCTGCAACGGCATCCTCATCACACTGTTGCCCGCCGTGCTGCTGAAGGTGCTGGGCACGTTCGGGGAGGAGAACACCACCTTCGGCGACGCCGACTTCGGCTGGTTCGGCACTCTCATCGGCTACGCGGGCAGGGCAGGGGAGGCGGTCGGCATCGCCTTGATGCTCGCCGTCGGGGCCGCGGTGCTGGCCGGAGCCGTCCTGGTGCAGCGGCGCGTCGTCGAGCCCGGCTGGGACCCCGGCGACCGTCGCGACGCGCTGCTGCCGCCCGAGGCCGCTGCGGATCCCCCACCCGCGGCGGCGACCGGTACGGAGGCCGCGCCGCCGGGTGCCGCGCGGATCCCGGGGCCCGGCCCGGCGGGGGACACGGCACCGCGCCGCTTCCCCAAACTGCCTCCGCCGGCCGGCGCGCCCGTACCACCCCCGCCGCCGGACTGAGACGGGACTCGGGCCGCGTCCCGCCGCCGCCGGGCACCGGCTGCTGGTAGAAGTCTGAGCACACCACCGCAGCCAGGAAGGGCCCGCCATGACCGTGCGCTTCACCACCTCGCCCGACGGCACCGACATCGCCTTCGAGCAACTCGGGGACGGCCCGCCCGTCGTCCTGACCGGTGGGGCGCTCAGCACCCGGCACGAGGGTCTGCCACTCGCCCGTGAACTGGTCGGCCTCGGGCTCTCCGGGGTGGTCTACGACCGCCGCGGCAGAGGCGGGAGCGGCGACACTCCGCCCTACACCCCGGCGCGGGAGGCCGAGGACCTGGCCGCCGTCCTCGGGGAACTCGGCGGGGGAGCGGCATGCGCCTTCGGCGTGTCGTCCGGCGCTCTGATCGCGCTCGGCGCGGCAGCGCGCACCGGAGCGGCCCCCGGCAGGCTGGTGCTCTTCGAACCGCCCTTCACCGGCGCCGTGGGACAGCCCCAGGACCCGGCGCGCGCGGTCCGGCTGGCCGAACTCCTCGACCGGGAGCGGCGCGCGGACGCCGTCGCGTACTTCCTGGAGGAGATCATCGGGCTGCCACCGGAGTCCGTGGAGGGCGCGCGCCGCTCCCCCGCCTGGGACGGCCTGACGAGAATCGCCCACACGCTCCGCTACGACACCACGCTGCTCGGGGACGCCACCCTCCCGGCCGGCATCCTGGCCGCTGTGCGGGTCCCCGCGCTCGTCCTCTCCAGTGACGCCAGCACGCGGCTGCTCCAGGACGCCGCGCACGCGGTGGCGGAGGCCCTGCCCCGCGGCGAACACCGGACGGTGCCCGGGACCTTCCACCAGGCACCCGCCGAGGCGCTCGCTCCGGTGGTGCGGGACTTCCTGGCCGCCTGAACCGGTGCGCCGGTACGCCGGTGCGCGCCGCGTCCGGTGCGTTAAGAGTTGCCCATGGCTTCCCCAACTGAGCCATGACCAGGGCCTCTCGGGGGAAGCCACTGGCTGTCCGGTGAGCGGGGGGCGAGCAACTCGGGGGTGCGGGATGGACAGCACGGCGGCGAACGGCGGCCCGCGGTGCGCGGCGGCGGACCAGGCGGACCCGACACCGTGCGAGGGCAGGCTCACGGTCGTGACCGTCATCGACCGGAACGGAGCGCAGCACACCGGCTGCATCCACCACACGGCCCGGCTGCTGGCCAGTCTCGAAGGCGCCCGGCTGCATCCGTCCGCGGCCGTGCTTCCCTTCGCGTGCGAGGTCTACTGCCGCGCCGACCAGCTCCTCCCCTTCCCCTGGCAGCTCGGCCGCTGAACAGCGACGGCCGCCGCGAGCACGTGGCGCGGCGGGCCGGGAGTCCGCGAGCCCCTCCGGGGTGCGCCGACTCCCTGCCACGGCAGGCCCGTACCCTGCTGCGCACCGCTTCCTCACGCGTCGGTACTCGGCAACAGGGCCGCCGGAGTGATGGGATGCCCTCGGGCGGCCGGGGACTCCGCTGCCCCGGACTGCGGGAAGGAGACCGGGATGGGTACCGCTGCGGTCGGCGGCGACGCCGGGAACACCGAGTACGGCCGGAAGGCGTTCAAGAGGTCCAGGAGCCACTTCGCCGACCGGATCACAGCCGACGGGAGGGACGGGTGGCCCGTCGAGGCGGGCCGCTACCGGCTCGTGGTCAGCCGTGCGTGTCCCTGGGCGAGCCGGGCACTGGTCTCGCGCCGGCTGCTGGGTCTGGAGAGCGCGCTGTCGCTGGCCGTCGCCGACCCGATCCAGGACGACCGGAGCTGGCGCTTCACCCTCGACCCCGGCGGCCGCGATCCGGTGCTCGGCATCCGCTTCCTGCACGAGGCGTACGACAGGCGCGAGACGGGCTACCCGGGCGGCGTCAGCGTGCCCGCCGTGGTGGACGTGCCCAGCGGCAAGCTGGTCACCAACGACTTCCAGCAGCTCACGCTCGACCTGGCGACCGAGTGGCGCGCGCTGCACCGGCCGGGCGCGCCCGACCTCTACCCGCGGGCACGGCGGGAGGAGATCGACGAGGTGGCCCAGGGGATCTACCGGGACGTCAACAACGGCGTGTACCGGGCCGGGTTCGCCACCACGCAGCAGGAGTACGACGCCGCCTACGCGGACGTCTTCCGCCGCCTGGACCTGGTCTCGGAGCGACTGCGGGACCGGCGCTATCTGGTCGGCGACACCCTCACCGAGGCGGACATCAGGCTGTTCACCACGCTCGTGCGGTTCGACGCCGTCTACCACGGTCACTTCAAGTGCAACCGCAACAAGCTGGAGCAGGATCCGGTGCTGTGGGCGTACGTGCGGGACCTGTACCAGACGCCCGGCTTCGGTGACACGGTCGACTTCGACCACATCAAGCGGCACTACTACGTCGTCCACACCGGCATCAACCCCACCTCGATCGTGCCCGCCGGGCCGGACCTGTCCGGCTGGCTGACCCCGCACCACCGCGAGCAGCTCGGCGGCCGCCCCTTCGGCGACGGCACCCCGCCGGGCCCCGTACCGGCGGGGGAGGAGATCCCGGCGGACCACCGGCCCTGAGGCCCGCCCTCGCCGGAGGCCGCCGTCCGGGCGGCTCAGCCGCCCAGCGGGAAGCCGAGCCAGGGAAGCCAGCGGCCCTCCTCGTGGACGACCAGCTCGACGCGGCTCACCCGCGCGGTCACCGGCAGCCGTGCCGTCAGCTGCGCCGCGATCCGCCGGTGCACCCGGGGGCCGCCGCTGTTGGCGACCGTGAGATGCGGCTCCACCGCGCCGAGCAGACCGCCGTAGGGCGGATGCGAGGGCCAGCGAGCGGCAGCCGCGCCGGTCAGCGCGCGCAGCGGGGCGGCCGGTTCGGGCACCAGGTGCAGCACGCCGGGGAAGGAGCCGCAGCGGTCGAACGTGACGGTGAAGGGCCGGTGCCGGGCGTACAGCGCCGCCAGCGCCGCTTGCTGGGGGCCGCGTATCCGGTCGCGGTGCAGAAAGGGGAACAGCACCGTCACATGTGCTGTTCCCCCGTACCGCGCGGCCGTGTCGTAGCGGGCGCGCCAGTCGCGGACCAGCGGATCCACGTCCGGCAGCAGTACGCTCAGCGCCGTCGTACCGGCCGCGACGGGCCAGTCCTCGCCGGAATCCCGCGTCCCCGTGTCCATCCGGGCACCGTAGCCCGCCGCCCGGGGCGTCAGGCGCCGGGCACCCGGTCCAGGAAGCCCTTGACCGAGGCGATCCGGCCGTCGTCGGCCAGCGTGAGCACGTCGGACCCCGCCGCGGGAGCCGAGCCGTCGGCCGCGACGACCAGTTCCCAGGAGAACCGGGCGATGTCGTGGTGCCCGTCGACCGCCCCGGTCAGCCGGAACGTGCAGCCGGGGAACTGCTCCTGGGCGGCCCGGATCGTCGCGGTCAGCTCCGGGTGGCCGGCGGCCTGCGCCAGGGGGTCGGTGTAGCTGCCCTCCTCGGTCCACGCCGCGGCCACGGCCGCGGCCAGGCTCGCCGCGTCCGGTGCGTTCCAGGCGGCGAAGTAGCGGTCCACAGCGGCTTCGTAGGTGTTCATGGTCCCTCGTCCCCTCGTTCGGGTGCCGCCGCCGGAGTGTTCCGGCGGGGCGATGCCAAGACTGTGCCCCGGCTCCGGGCACCCGGTCGATTACGCGCGGGGTAATGCGGCCGAGGCGGGGTGCTGTGCCCGCACTGGCGGGCCCGGCGGTCGCAGTGACCGCCGGACTCCGCGGTGCCGGAAGGCGGTTGACGGACTCCCGGCGTGCGGGAAGAGTCCCCCGCGTGGAGATCGACGAACTGACGGGCGCGGAGCGGCGGGTGTGGGAGGCGTTTCCCCGGGGGCGGACCGTGGATCTCTCCGCGGCCGCCGAGCGGTCGGTACGGGCCCGGGTGCTGCGGGCCCTGCTGCTGACCTCACCCGCGGAGGACGGGGAGATCCCCGCACTGCGGCTGCGCGGCGCCCGGATCACCGGCGAGTTCAATCTGCACTCCGGGGTGGTCAGGGCCCCGGTGTCGCTGCGGGAGTGCGTGTTCGAGGAGACGCCGGTGCTCTACGGCGCGGAGTTCCGGCAGCTCTCCCTGAGCGGCTGCCGGATGCCGGGGCTGTGGGCGGCGACACTGCGGGTGGCCGGGGCGCTGCGGCTCAACGACTGCCGGGTACCGGGCGCGGTGGGCCTGTCCGGAGCGCGGATCGAGGGAGCTCTCTTCCTGGACCGCGCGGAGCTGGGCACCCGGGCCACCGCCGGGGAGCCGGAAGCGGCGGCGGCCGAGCGCGAGGGCGGCAGCCTCAAGCTGGACCACGCCACCGTCGGCGAGGACCTGCAGGCCACGCGGCTGACGGTGCACGGCCGGACCCGCCTGGACGGACTGACGGTGACCGGACTCGTCCGGCTCGACGGTGCCCGGCTGCTGTACCCCGGCGGCGGCCACACCGCGCTCCACGCCGAGACCCTCACGGTCGGTACCGATCTGCACGCCATGCGGCTGCACGCCGAGGGCCGGGTCAATCTGCGCGGGGCCACCGTGCCCGGGCAGCTCAACTTCGCCTACGCCCGGCTCTCCAACCCGGGCGGGGTCGCGCTGCGGGCCAGCAGCTGCACGGCGGCCGAGTTCTGGCTCCGCGACGCGCCACCCGTCCAGGGCACCGTCAACCTGCGCCGGGCCCGGTTCGAACTGCTCCACATACGTCCGGAGGTGTGGCCCGCGGAGGTGCAGCTGGACGGGCTGACCTACACCGCGCTCACCCCCGTCCTCCCGGCGGCCGACCGGCTCCGGGTGCTCGCCCGCGAGGCGGACGGCTATGTGCCCTTCGCCTACGAGCAGTTGGCCACCGCATATCGGCACATCGGTGACGACGCGGCGGCGCGCACCGTGCGACTCGCCAAGGAGCGCCGCCACCGGGCCACCCGGCCGCTCTACGGACGGCTGTGGGGCCATCTGCAGGACGCGACCGTCGGCTACGGTTTCCGTCCCATGCGGGCGGCCGGCTGGCTGGTCGGCCTGCTGCTGGTGGGCGCGCTCGCCTACGGGCTGCATCCGCCGCGCCCGCTCAAGGCGGACGAGGCGCCGGAGTTCAACCCCCTCGCCTACGCACTCGACCTGCTGCTGCCCGTCGTCGACTTCGGGCAGGAGAAGTCCTACGCGCCAGAGGGCGGATACCAGTGGCTGGCCTACCTGCTCGTCGTCGCGGGCTGGGTGCTGGCCACGACGTTCGTGACCGGCGTCAACCGCGCGGTGACGCGGAACTGAGCGCGCCGTCCGCGGTCCCCTGCCCGGGGCGCGCGCCTCCGGGTCAGGGCCCGCGCCAGACGGTCGTCGCGTTGCAGAACTCGCGGATGCCGTGCCCGGCCAGCTCCCGTCCGTAGCCGGAGCGCTTCACCCCGCCGAAGGGCAGTGCCGGATGCGAGGCGGTCATCCCGTTGAAGAAGACCCCACCCGCCTCCAGGTCCTGGACGAAGCGGTCCGCCTCGCACTCGTCCCGCGTCCACACGTTCGAGCTGAGCCCGAACGGGGTGTCGTTGGCGAGTGTCAACGCCTCCTCCACGTCCGCCACCCGGTAGAGGGTCGCCACCGGACCGAACGCCTCCTCGCGGTGGATGCGCATCTGCGCGGTGACGCCTGTGAGCACGGTCGGCTCGTAGTAGAAGCCCCGCTCCAGCCCCTCCGGCCGACGGCCCCCGCACAGTGCCTGCGCCCCCTGGGCCAGCGCGTCGGTGACCAGCTCCTCCAGGTCCGCGCGGCCCCCGGCGCCGGAGAGTGGGCCGACATCCGTGCCCGGCTCCATGGGATCGTCCACGGTCAGTCCCTGCATGCCCGCCGTGAACCGCTCCGCGAAGGCGTCGAACACGTCGGTGTGGACGAGGAAGCGCTTGGCGGCGATGCACGACTGCCCGTTGTTCTGCACCCGCGCGGTCACCGCGGTGCTCGCGGCGGCCTCGACGTCGGCCGACGGCATCACGATGAAGGGGTCGCTGCCGCCGAGTTCGAGGACGGTCTTCTTGATCTCGTCCCCCGCCACCGAGGCGACCGCACGTCCCGCGGCCTCGCTGCCCGTCAGCGTCGCCGCGACCACCCGCGGGTCGCGCAGCACCGCCTCGACGGTACCGGAGGAGATCAGCAGCGTCTGGAAGCAGCCCCGCGCGAAGCCCGCCCGGTGGAAGAGGTCGCCCAGATAGAGCGCGGTCTGCGGCACGTTCGAGGCGTGCTTGAGCAGCCCGACATTGCCCGCCATCAGTGCGGGTGCGGCGAACCTGACGACCTGCCAGAGGGGGAAGTTCCACGGCATGACGGCCAGCACCGGCCCCAGCGGCCGGTAGCGCACCTCCGCCCGCGCCGCGCCGGAGTCGGCCACGTCCTCGGAGGCCGGATACTCGGGAGCCAGCAGTTCCTCGGCGTTCCGGGCGTACCAGCGCATCGCCTTGACGCACTTGGCGGCCTCGGCGCGGGCGGCGGCCAGCGGCTTGCCCATCTCCGTCGTCATGACACGGGCGACACCGTCCGCCTCCCGCTCCAGCAGGTCCGCGGCCGCGTTCAGCAGCCGGGCCCGCTCCTCGAACGTGGTGGTGCGGTAGCCGCGGAAGGCGGCGTCCGCGTCCGCGAGACGCTGCTCCACCTCCTCGGCGGAGAGCGGATCGAACGTCTCGATCGTCGTGCCGTCGGCGGGGTTCACCGTGGCGATGGGCATGGCCACCTCTCAACCGTGGGCCCGGCGGGGCCGGGCGCCGGGATCCTCAGGGCTCCGTCGCCGGAGGAACGTCCTCGGGGTCGTAATCGTCGACCCCCGTCTCGACCCGTTCCTGCTCCGTACGCCGGGCCAGCGCCTCGTCGTCCGGCTTCTCCGGCATTCCGCCGTGCGTCCGGCGCTCCTCGGGCCCGCGGATCTGATCGGACTCGCTGCCTTCCTGGTCCGGTCGGCGCTTGGACATCTGCCGCTCCTCACCTCGAGCAGGTGTTCTCGGACACCCCCATTCCAGGGAACACCCTTCCGGCGGGTCGCACCAAGCGGAGCCGCCCTGCGCGCTCCCGGTGCCGGGCCGACCACGGGCGGTGGCCGGTGGGGCGGGGAACGGTGGCCGACGGTGGCCCGCATAGGCGCGCGCGGACAGCGTTGCGCGCGGGCCGGCCCGCGCGCCGTCGGAACCGCGCTCTTCCTCTCCCGCAGGGTGCCGCTCCGGTCGGCCGGCGTCCGCGCGTCGGCGGAGTACGGCTACGGGCCGCCGCGCAGCCCGGAGCGGACGCCGGTGCTCCGCGACGGCCCGGCCGCGTCCGGCGGACCTCGACGATCCGGGGACGCGCCCTACCGCCGCTGCCGTACCGCCGGAACGGGCCGCGTACCGGACACGTCCGCCGCTGCCTCCGGTACGGCCGTCTCCCCGCCGGCCGGGAGGGCCGGTCGGGGCGCGCGCCGCCGGGCCTCCCGCTCGCCCGCGACCCGGACGACCACCCGGCACCCGCCGCCGGTGCGCCGTGGCCGGGCTGCCCGCGCGCGACCGGCTCAGCACGTACGCGAGTTCGACCGGGTCGCGCCGACCGCGCGGCGGTCCGCCTGGGCGTGCCCCGGTCAGCCGGGAGCGCCGGGCCGCTCGCGAGAGTGTTTCTCGCCACTCGCGAGCCTGACTCGTGGCAGCCGAACGTACCCTCTTCACCAGCCTGCCCCGGAGGGCCGGGCAGCCGTGCGAGCGACGACGAGGATGATGTCCGTGGATGCCAGCAGCCGTGTCGAAGCGGTGTACGCCGAGGTTCTGCGCCGGAACCCGGGAGAGCCCGAGTTCCACCAGGCCGTGCGGGAGGTGCTGCACAGCCTGGAGCCGGTGCTGCGCAAGTGCCCCCAGTACGCGGACGCGAACCTGGTCGAGCGGCTGGTGGAGCCCGAGCGGCAGGTCATCTTCCGGGTGCCGTGGACGGACGACGCGGGCGAGGTGCACGTCAACCGCGGCTACCGGGTCCAGTTCAGCAGCGCGCTGGGTCCCTACAAGGGCGGACTGCGCTTCGTGCCGCAGCTGTCGCTGGGCACCGTGAAGTTCCTCGCCTTCGAACAGATCTTCAAGAACGCGCTCACCGGACTGGGCATCGGCGCGGGCAAGGGCGGCGCCGACTTCGACCCCAAGGGGCGCAGCGACGCGGAGGTGATGCGCTTCTGCCAGTCCTTCATGACGGAGCTGCACCGGCATCTCGGTGAGCACACCGACGTGCCCGCGGGCGACATCAATGTCGGCGCCCGCGAAATCGGCTACCTGTTCGGCCAGTACAAGCGGCTGGCCAACCGCTACGAAGCGGGGGTGCTCACCGGCAAGGGCATCGGCTGGGGCGGCTCCTACGCCCGCACCGAGGCCACCGGGTACGGCACCGTCCACTTCGTCCAGGAGATGCTCGGCACCCGCGGCGAGGAGCTGGACGGGCTCCGGGTCGTCCTCTCCGGCTCCGGCAACGTCTCCCTCTTCGCCGTCGAGAAGGCCCAGGCGCTCGGCGCTCAGGTCGTGGCCTGCTCCGACTCCTCCGGCTACGTGGTGGACGAGGCGGGACTCGACCTCGACCTGCTCAAGGAGATCAAGCTGGAGCGCCGCGGCCGGCTGGACACCTACGCCGAGGCACGCGCCGGGGCCCGCTTCAGCAGCCGCGGCTCGGTCTACGACGTGCCCTGCGACGTCGCCCTGCCGTGCGCCACGCAGAACGAACTCCGCGAGGAGCACGCGGTCGCCCTCGTCAAGAACGGGGTCAAGGCCGTCGCCGAGGGCGCCAACATGCCCTGCACCCCCGACGCGGTGGCGGTGCTGCGCGAGGCGGGCGTCCGCTATGGCCCGGGCAAGGCCGCCAACGCGGGCGGCGTGGCCACCTCCGCGCTGGAGATGCGGCAGAACGCCGCCCGCGAATCCTGGACGTTCTCGGAGGCCGAGTCGCGGCTCGCCGTGGTGATGCGGGGCATCCACGCCGACTGCGTCACCGCGGCGGAGGAGTTCGGCACCCCCGACGACTACGTACTGGGCGCCAACGCCGCGGGATTCCTCCGGGTCGCCGAAGCGATGCGCGACCAGGGCGTGGTGTAGCGGCCCGCGGACCGGTCCGGGCCGGTCGTCCGCGGGCTCCCGTCCGCGGTCCGGACCGGCCCGGCGTACGCGGCGCCGCAGCGCGGGGCGCGCCGGAGCGCGCCGCCTCCGTGCTCCGGAACGTCACCCGCTCCCTGTGGGGGCGGGCATCACCCGGGGATGCGGTGCCGCGCGATGTGGCGCGCCGGGAACGTGGCCGGATCCGCGCGCAGCCGGTCGAGAGTGCGCTGCGCGAAGGTGACACCGGAGGCGGCGACTTCCCGCAGCGGAGCCAGGAACTCCAGGGCCTCCGGGCGCTCGGCGCCTTCGGCGATCCGCGCCCGCAGGCCGGTCTCGCTCAGCCGCAGCAACTCGGCCGCCACCTCCCGCACCGGACGGCCCGCCAGCCGGGCGGCCGTCCCGCGGCGGGCGATGTCGCGGACCGCCGCGCGGTGCTCGGCCGCGCCGATCCCGCGCAGCAGTTCCCAGGCCGCAGCGCGGGACGGCGGGTGATAGCACAGCCCGGTCCAGAACGCGGGCGCAGCGCAGAGCGCCCCGTAGGGCGGGCCGTCCACCGCGCGCAGCTCCAGCGTCTCGCGCAGCCGTACGTCCGAGAAGATCTGCGACAGATGGGCTCGCCAGTCCTCGGGCCCGGGCCGGCTTCCGTCCCCGAAGCCCTCCCGCAGCAGCGTGCCGAACGGCTCCGGCGGCGCGGCGCACCGGCCGCCGTCCGGCGACTCGTGGTGGATCATCGGAAGGCCCAGCGCCCAGTCGATGAACGCCTCCACGTCCACATCCTCGCGCAGCAGCGTCGGGACGACCCCGGTGCGCTCCGGATCGGTCCGGCTGAGGTAGGCCATGCGCCGCGACAGCCACCCGCACGGACGGCCCCCCTCCAGCGGCGCGTTGACGAACAGAGCCGCCGCCGGTGTGGAGGCGGCCGACAGCACTCGCAGCTTCTCCGCCAGATCCGCGGGCCCGCCGTAGTCGAGCGACACCTGCGTCGAGAGGGCCAGCGACATCACCTGCACCCCGGCGGAACCGGGCGGGCCCAGCCCCTCGAAGTGGCGCCGCATCACCGGGGTCCGCGAGTGCGGCACCCAGTCCACCTCGCCGGGCGCGGTGAACGGGTACTGCGCCCCGGGCACCAGCGCGAAGCCGAACCATCCGGCCGCCGCGGCCAGTCCGCGCAGCGCCCGGTCCGTCACCTCGGCGAGCTCGGCGACACAGGAGCACGGCGGTGACGAGTACTCGACCGCGCCTCCGTGCTCCAGCGAGACCGAGCCGCCCTCCGGCAGCCGCACGCCCACCAGCGCCGTGCGGTCGTACTGGGGCACCGCTCCGGGCCGTCCGGCAGCGAGCCGCTCCAGCAGGGCACGTACCCCGCCCGGTCCGGCGTACGGCACCGCGTGGCCGGTGGCCGGGTCCAGCGCCGCGGCCTCCACCTCGATCCCGACCAGGCCGCGACCGGCCGTGCCCGCACCGGTCTGCTGCGCGAAGACCGCCCGCAGCTCCGCTCGGGAGAGGGACGGCGGGACGGGGGCGGGAGCCATGACGCACCTCGAAGCGGATCGGTCAGCATCGGTCCGGGACGCAGGAAACGGAACCATCCCGTCGTCCCGACCGCCGGGTACCCCGGCGTGCGGCCGCAACAGGTGACCCCTTCGGCCCACGTCCGCGTCCGCCGGTACCGGTGCCGCCCGTGGCCCCCGCACGCCTCACATCAGCCAGGCGCCCGCGGTGACCGCGCCGCACGCGGCGCCCGCGGCCGTCTGCGCCACCGTGTGGTACTTCAGCGCGATCCGGGACCAGCACACCGCCACCACCAGCGGGCAGGCCAGCAGCCACCAGGGGGAGTGCACCACGGCCGCCATCGCCACCACCGACGCGGCCACCGCCGAATCCACGCTGATCTTCCAGACGGTGTTCACGGCCAGCAGGCACACCGTCATCGCCCACAGGGCCACCATCGCGACCAGAATGTCGCGGGGGGCCCGCCCCAGCACCATCACCAGCGCGCCCACCCCCACCGAGCCGAGGATCACCGCGAAGATGGGCAGCCGCTGGGTGCGATCCACCACGTGCCGGTCGCCCCAGGTGCCCCGCCTGCGCTCCCACTCGATGTAGGAGGCCGGGACGAGGCCCGCGCACAGCGCCGCGAACAGCCCCCAGGGCGCACCCGTCCAGTCCCCCGCGG
This sequence comes from Streptomyces sp. NPDC006925, assembly GCF_042869575.1. Taxonomy (NCBI): domain Bacteria; kingdom Bacillati; phylum Actinomycetota; class Actinomycetes; order Kitasatosporales; family Streptomycetaceae; genus Streptomyces; species Streptomyces sp. NPDC006925. The sequence continues at coordinate 40,682 of NZ_JBIAGB010000003.1, read as the reverse complement.
CGGCCACGCCCAGCCCGGTCAGTCCCACCAGCAGCGCGTTGCGGGGCTGCAGGACATCGGTGACCAGGCGTGCGGCTCTCACGGCGCGGCTCCTCGCGGGGCAGGGGTGCCGCAGGAGACGCGGCGGGCGCCCCCACCGTAGCGGGGAGCCCGGACAGCGGGCCGGGCGCTACCACCGTAGGGCGGTGAAGTCGACGGGCCGCGGCCGCAGTGTGGCGGCGCGCTCCGCCAACTGCCGCAGGCGCCGCCCCATCTCCTCCGGGGGCAGCCGCCTGCGCCCGCCGTGTCCGGGCAGCAGCCACGCGAAGCGCAGCTCGCCCGCCACCGAGGCCAGCGAGGCGGCCAGTTCCTCGATGGAGTACCAGGTGACGCTCTGCGCGACCTCCAGGTCCTCCAGGGTCCGCGCCCAGTAGAAGCTGTCCCCGCTGAAGCAGTAGTGCTCGTCGGCCAGGTACAGGACGCTGCCGCGGGTGTGGCCCGGCAGCGGGACGGCGACGACACCCTCGCCGACCTCGGAGGGCGCCCGGCCGCGCAGCACCCGGTCGGCGTCCGGGGCCGCGTCCAGGTCTCCCTCGTGGATCCACAGACGGGCATCCAGCCGGTCGGCCCAGCGCCGGCCGTGCGCCGCGTGGTCCCGATGGGTGAGCAGCACGTCGGTGATGCGGCGGTCCGCCGTCCAGCGACGGGCGAGCGGTTCGCTGAAGCGCGGGGTGTCGACCATCATCCAGTGCCCCGCGGGACGCCGCAGCAGGTAGGAGTTGGCGCCCGCGGTGCGGGGCGAGTTGTGTCCGCACAGCAGCACGTTCTCGTCGAGCGGCAGCGGGAACGGGTCGGGTGCCGCCGGGTCGAACCGGCCACCCGGCGGGCGCACCGACCGGGTGTGGCAGGCCAGCGCGGCCGCTCGCAGCTGCGCGGTCTCGGCCGGGCTCCGCGGCTGCCGGACGATCTCGGAGCGGCCCTGTGCGGCGCGGATGAGCCCGGGGGCGAGCTGACGGGCCACGTCGCAGTCGGTGCAGCGCTCGTCGACGTACCAGCCGGCGGGCCCGGCTTCGGCGGTGCTCTCCATGGGAACTCCCTCCTGGAGGCGCGCACGAGGGGTGCGGCGCGCCCGGACGTGCCGCGGGCTCGGCACGTCTCCAGCACACCCCGCACACGGGCCGGAGCGAAAGGGTGCACCTTCCGCCACCCGCCCGTGTGCGGTGGCTCCGCGCCGGTCTCCGCGCCGGGGTTTCGCCGGGCGGTGCGGTCAGCGCCAGGTGATGCGGTCCGCCTTGGGCGGCCGGATCGGTTCCTCCGGGGTGGAGTGGTTCTTGAGGTAGTCCGTGAACGCGGCCAGGTCACGGGTGACGGACGTGCGCTCCGTGCCGTCCTCGAGCACGCTGAAGCCGTTGCCGCCCTGTGAGAGGAAGTCGTTGACCGAGACCCGGTAGGCACGCGCCTCGTCCACCGGCTCGCCGTTCACCCGCACGCTCTCCGCCAGCAGCCGGTCCGCGCCCTCGCGGGACATGTCGACGTCGAACCGCAGCGCGTCGGAGATCTGCAGCACCTGGGGATAGCCCGCGTTGGAGCCGGAGAACTGCTGCCGCAGCACGTCCAGCAGCTGCCGCCCGGAGAGGGTCATCGTCACCAGTGGATTGTCGAACGGCTGCACCTGGAAGGCTTCGCCGAACGTCACCACCCCGTCGCCCTCCTGGCCCGAAGCGCGGTGGACGAGGTCGGAGCGCACCCCTCCCCAGTTCAGCAGGGCCAGTTCGGCGCCCGCCTCCCGGGTGGCCGCCACCTGCGCGTCGGTGATCAGGTCCCCGAGCGGGGTCTCCGGGTCGGGGGAGCCCCGGCCGGGGATGTCGTCGGAGATGTAGCCGACCGGCTCGTTCGCCAGCTCGGCCGAGCGGGACCGCCACTTCTCCACGACGCGTTCCATCGCCGGCTGCCCCGGGGTGCCGGTGGTGACGATGTGGCTCGTGGCCCGGGCCGAGGAGCGCACCATGTCCCCGGTCCTGCGGTCGATGTCGAAGCGCAGGTCGGTGAAGGTCCGGCCGAACGAGGCCGATTGCGTGACCAGGCGCGGCTGCCCCGCCGGATCCTGCACGGAGCACACGTAGGGCTCGTGCGAGTGACCGGTGACGAACAGATCCACCTTCGGCGACGCCTGCTCACCGATCCCCTGGATGCGCCCGTCCAGTCGGTCGTCCGCCCCGTGCTCGCCGCAGGTGGCGTCGTACTTGTCGCCGGGCGGCTGGGCGCCTTCGTGCACGAGTGCCACCACCGCCTTGACACCCTTGCGGTCCAGTTCGTCCGCGTACCGGTCGATGGTGGCGACCTCGTCCTCGAAGACGAGGTTCTTCGTCATCGAGGCGCTCACAGCCGACGGAGTGTCCTTGCTGGTCAGCCCGATGAACCCGATCCGCTCGCCGCTCGGCAGCCGCTTGATCCAGTACGGCGGCAGAACGGGCCGCGGCCGGGCGGCCGGCCGGGCACGAACCGGCGCCGTGCGCGGCAGTACGTTCGCGGCCAGGTAGCGGAATCCGGCGCCGTCGTAGGGCTGGCCGGGGTCGGCGCAGCCGTCCTTGGGATGGCAGCCGCCCTCGACCATCCGCTGCAGTTCCTCCGGCCCCTCGTCGAACTCGTGGTTGCCGACGGAGCTGACGTCCAGACCCAGCGTCTCCAGGGCCTCGACGGTCGGCTCGTCGTGGAAGGCCGCCGAGAGCAGCGGACTTCCGCCGATCATGTCCCCGGCGGCCACGGTCAGCGAGTCGGCGCCCTCGGCGTCGGCACGCGCCCGGTCCAGCAGCGTGGCGAGCCGCGGCACGCCACCGGCCTGCACCCGCTCCGGTTCGCCATCCGCACCGCGGCGCCGGACGGCACCCGCGGGACCCGGCACGGCGTCGAGATTGCCGTGCAGGTCGTTGACGGCGAGGAGTTGGACGGGCGTCGTCCGGCCGGCACCGGGCGCGGGTGCCGGGGCGGCCGCCGACAGGCCGGGAACGAGCAGCAGGGCAGCGCTCGTCCCTGCCAGGGCGAGGCGGCGCCGGGCGCCGCGGACATCCGGGCGGGCGCGGGGGCGCGGTGGTACTCCGAGCACGGGGTGCCTTTCACACGGGCGGACAGGTCCGGGTGGCGGGCTCCGCCCTGCCACCCGGACCGATCAAAGCGCTCGCACCCCGCCCTGCCGGGCCGCGTCGCCCGGGTGCCACCCGGAGGAGTGGCACACCGGGTGTGGTGTGCGCATCTGCGGGGCCGCTCCCGGTACGGTCCGGGCCGGGGTTCCGGCGCGGAACACCCCCGCCGCGGTGCCGAGTCGGGTCCTACGCCGGATAGGCCAGGTAGAGAAGCGCTGCCAGGACGGCACCGAGCAGCGGGCCGACGACGGGGACCCAGGAGTAGGCCCAGTCGGCCTTGCCTTTGCCCTTTATGGGCAGCACGAACGCGTAGGCGAGCCGCGGGCCGAGGTCGCGGGCCGGGTTGATGGCGTAGCCGGTCGGCCCGCCGAGCGAGGTGCCGATCACCAGCACGACGAAGGCGACGCCGGCGTATCCCAGGGCGGAGTTGCCGAAGTCGGGTATGCCGCCCTCACCGGGACCGGGCTTGAAGGTCGGGGAGAAGAGGATGAAGGCGATCAGGACGAAGGTGCCCAGTACCTCGGTGACGACGTTCCAGAAGCTGTTGCGGATGGTCGGCGCCGTGGAGAACACGCCGAGTGTGCCCGCCGGATCATCGTGGTGGTCGAACTGCAGCTTGTAGGTGGCCCAGCACAGCACCGCGCCGATGACACCGCCGAGCAGCTGCGCCAGCATGTACACGGGGACGTCCGACCAGTCGGTCTTGTCGGCGACGGCGAGGGCGAGTGTGACGGCGGGGTTGAGATGCGCCCCACTGGGCGCCGCGATGCTGGCGCCGGTGAAGACCGCGAACCCCCAGCCTATGTTGATGAACAGGATGCCCCCGCCGTTCCCGTTCGTTCTCCGCAGCGCGTGGTTGGCGACAACCCCGGTGCCCAGCATGACCAGTACTGCGGTCCCCAGCAGCTCCCACAAGAAGATCGAGCCCGCGCTCATCCGCTACCTCCACAACGTCGCGGCTCAACACGCCGCGCTCTCGGCGGCGATGGGCGCGCACCTTACTGGCACAACAGTGCGCCGCTCCAGGGAGGCGACGGAGAATTCCCTGCGGAGAAGCGGTTTTCCCGCGCCGGGGGGCGGGCGGAGGTCCTCGGACATACCGCGCCCGGTGCCGGGCGCGTCCGCCGGGGGGCTGGGCTTCGCTCCGGGAGGCCGGGTGTCCGGACGGCGCACCGCGGACCGGGGCGCCGTGGACCGGGGCGCCGTGCCGGCCGGGTCAGTCGCGGCGCGCCACCAGCAGGTCCACCACGTACTCTTCCTCCACCCGCTCGTGCGGAAAGAGCGCGCGCAGCCGGGTCCGCTCGGCGTCCAGGAAGTCCCGGGTCGCCTGCTCGGGCATGACCAGGAACCCCGAGTGGCTGGCCAGGTTGCCCAGATGGACATCGAGCGGGACGGTGCGGCTCCACCGGGTGTGGCGGTGGGACAGCCGGAGCCCGTCGAGGCCGGCCCTGCGGAGCGCGCCGTGGTCACCGACCTGGTTCAGGGGCGGGGAGGAGACGCCCGTATGGCGCGTGATGCGCTCCGCCTGCGCGCCGATCCAGGGCACGTCGTGGGCGGTGAGGTTCCACCAGACGACGAGCGATCCGCCCGGACGCAGCACGCGCAGCGCCTCGGGGACCGCCCGGTACGGCTCCGCCCAGTGCCACGCCTGCGCGTAGGTGACCAGGTCGCGGGACCCGTCCGCGAGGGGCAGCGCGTTGGCGTCCCCGCGCACCAGCGGCACGTCCGGCAGGCTCTTGCGGAACCATGCGGCCATGCCCTCGCCGGGCTCCACCGCGACGACGTCGGCGCCGCGTTGCACGAGCTGCGTGGTGGAGATGCCGGTGCCCGCCCCCACATCGGCGATCCGGGCTCCCGCCAGGGGTATCTCCGAGAGCTCCTCGACCAGTTCGAACAGCGTGGGTGGGTAGAACGGCCGGAAAGCGGCGTACCGGTCGGGCGCCGTGTTGAACGACATCGCTCGGGTCAAAGGGGTCACCGACCCATCCTGCCCGCCCCTGCTCCGCCTATTACCCGGTTCCGAGCCGGCCGTGCCGGGAGCGCACCGCCGTGTGCGGTCCCGGCACGGAGGAGTTCCGCAGGGGGCCGGGCCCGACCCGGTTCGGCGGGCCCGTTGCCCGCGCGCCGGTCGCGAGCCGGGCGGCCCGGCGGCGTGCGCGGCGGGCCCCCGCCGTGCTCACCGCTGCGGCGGCAGCCCCTGTGTGCGGTCCGGCGCTCCGCGGTTCCGGCCGGGTGCGCTGCTCAGTAGGCGGGTCTCGTGCAGGGGGAGGAATCGGGCGGCGTCGTCGGGGGTGAGCCAGTGGCCGACGGTGCGGTGCAGCGGGACGAGCGTATGGGCTTCGAACAGGTGGGCCAGCAGGGTGCGGCCTCCCGAGGGGCACAGCGTGCTGTCGACGGCCAGCAGCCGCCCCACCGTGAGTCCCGCCGCATCGCCCAGATGGGTGTTCAGGGCTCGCGCCGCGCTTGCCGCGGGGGTCTCCGTCGCCGTCACCAGGGCTCCGGGCAGTCGGCAGGGTGCACCCCCGCCCCAGGCGTCCCCGGATTCCTCGGCGTCGAGCACGAGGATCCGGCCCGCCGCATCCGTGACCAGGGCAGCGGCGGCCACTGCCGGGCCGGGCAGCAGGGCGCGGCGGTCCCCTTCGTCGAGGGGCGCCGGGTGACCGTCCAGCAGGTGCGCCGTGTGGGCGCCGCGCTCGGCGGCGAGGGCGGCGGCCGTGCGGCGCCGCAACCGCTCGGGCAGCCTCGCCAGCGCCTCGTTCGGGGGAAGGAACGCGGCCGCCCGCAACTCGTCCCGCTGCAGCCGCAGGTCGTGTGCGCTCACCGGGTGCGGGAGGTGGACGGCGTACACACAGGCGGTGAGCGCCCTGCCGTAGACCGCGGCGGGCACGTTGTCGACGGCGAGCAGCCGGCCGACGCGCAGCGCGGGGGGCTGCAGTTCCTCCCGGAGCTCCCGCACCAGGCCGTCGACCAGACCCTCGTCGTCGACCATGCCGCCGGGCAGATCCCAGTCCGCCTTGTAGACCGGGTCGACCACCAGCAGGTCGCCGCGTTCGTCGCGGATCACCGCGTCCACGGCGGCGGCCGGGGCCGGGTGCGCGGCGAGGTAGGCGGCGAGCTCGTCCTGGGGGAGCGGCACTGTCGCGGTGAGGGGTGCCCCGAGGGCCGGGGTGGACGCGGGTGCGGTGGTGGTGGCAGGCGTACGGGGTGTCGACGTCATGCGGCCCTCCTCGTGTCCGGTGGCGGAGGCGGGCCGGAACGGTGCCCGAGCCTCCTGTGAAGTCAACTGACCCGCCGCGGAATTGGGTACGCCGCTCGTTCGGCTCAGCCGTGGCGCCGCCAATCGGGTCTCCGGGCTGCTCAGCGGATAAAAGGTGCATATGGTGGCCATTCGGCGGAGGCGGTCGACGAGGCGTCCCGAGCCGCACCGCACCGGTACCGGACGACGAGGGGAAGCGCGACGGTGAGCGAACAACTGAGCGGCGAGCTGGGCGGGAGCGGGGCCGCGGCCCCCGGCACGGCCACCCGCCCGCACGTCCGGGTACGACAGGGCCCCGGCAGCGTGCGCGAGGCCGCGCCGCGCTCCGCGCACCCCGTCGTGCGGATCTTCGAGGACGCCGCGCGGGCCGTGTCCGGCTATCCGCTCGCCCCCCTGGTGACCGACGAGTTCTGCGTACTGATCGGCCCGGGCAACGCCTCCACCATGATCGCCGTCTACTTCGACGACGTGGCCACGCTCTGGGTGGACCAGTACATGTGGAGCGAGTACGAGTGGTCCGACCTGGACATGGGCGAGTTGGGCTTCCTGGCCGAGGCCGTGGCGGCCGTGCAGCGCGGGGACGGTGCCGTGCACTTCCGGGAGGACGACGGGCGCCTCGTCCACCTCGGCGGCCGGGTGGGCAACCACGTCATCGGCCCGGGCGGCGTCCACCCGCCGCCCCTCACCCTGCCCCTCATCCCGTGGGCGACCCAGCTCGGTCCTGCACCGCGCTGACCGGTTCCGGCTGCGGCCCCGTACCCCCGGCGCCACAGTGGAACCCAGGGCGCGCAGCGGGCTCCGCGGCGGAAGCGGAGCAGCGCCGGCACCGGCACGGATTCGAGGACCAGGCATGAGCGGCGACGACGACGTGCTGCGGACCTACCGCGGCAAGCGGCGCTTCGAGCGGACGGCGGAGCCCGCGGGAGGGTCACCGGAGGGCGGCGGCGAACCGCGCTACGTGGTGCAGATCCACGACGCGACCCGGCTGCACTTCGACTTCCGGCTGGAGTGGGACGGTGTGCTGAAGTCCTGGTCGGTGCCGAAGGGACCCTCCACCGACCCGCACGACAAACGGCTGGCCATGCCGACCGAGGACCATCCGCTGGAGTACCGCACCTTCGAGGGCGTCATCCCGGCGGGAGAATACGGTGCCGGGCCGGTCATCGTCTGGGACGAGGGCACCTACGAGCCGCTCTCCCGCGACTTCGGCAGGGCGCTGGAGAAAGGGCACATCTCCTTCCGCACACACGGCGGCAAGCTGCGCGGCGACTGGGCCCTCTCCCGCTTCCGCGGCGGGGAGGACGGCGAGCGCGAGGCGTGGCTGCTGGTCAAGAAGAACGACCGGCACGCCTCCGCGCGCGGGACGCCCGATCCGTGGCGCGTCCGCTCGGCCCGCAGCGACCGCACCCTCAAGCAGGTCGCCAGGGAGGCGACCGAGGAGTGGACCCGGGAGGGCGGCCGGTCGTGAGCGGTCTGCTGGAGTCGCTCCCCGAGGAGCAGCGCGCGCTGCTGCGCCCGACGACCCCGGGCGCGGAGCCGGCCGGGCGGCCCATGCTCGCGGAGCTGAGCGACCGCCGGGACTTCCCCGCCGGCCGCTGGATCTTCGAACGCAAGCTCGACGGAGTGCGGACGCTGGCGGTCCGGGAACACGGCCGGGAGCGGCTGCTCTCCCGGACGGGGCGGCGCGTGACGGAGACCTGGCCGGAGATCGCCGACGCGCTCGCCGCCCAGAGCTGTCCGGACTTCACCGTCGACGGCGAGATCGTCGCCCTCGTGCACGGCCGCACCGACTTCGCCCGGCTCCAGCAGCGCATGCAGCTGAGCACCGCCCGGCGGGCCAGGGCCAGCGGTGTGGCCGTCACCTACTACGTGTTCGACCTGCTGCGGTTCGACGGCAGGGATCTGACCCGGCTCCCGCTGCGCACCCGCAAATCGCTGCTGCGCCGGGCCCTGGAGTTCGGCGGCCCGCTGCGCTTCACCGCCCACCGCAACGAGGGCGGCGGACGGCTGCTGGAGGAGGCGTGCACCCGCGGCTGGGAGGGACTGATCGCCAAGCGGGCCGACGGGCGATACCTGCCGCGCCGCTCACCCGACTGGCTCAAGCTCAAGTGCACCGGCGGCCAGGAGTTCGTCGTCGGCGGCTTCACCGAGCCCGCCGGGACACGGGAGGGCTTCGGGGCGCTGCTGCTGGGCCACTACGAGAGCGGCGCGCTGCGCTACGCGGGCAAGGCCGGCACCGGCTACGACCGCGCCACCCTGCTGTCGCTGCGCCGCGCGCTCGACCGGCTGGCGGCGGAGCGCTCCCCGTTCGCCGACCCGGTCCGCGAGCGGGGCGTGCACTGGGTGGAGCCGCGCCTGGTGGCGCAGATCGGGTTCACCGAGTGGACGCGCGACGGAATGCTGCGGCATCCCCGCTTCCTGGGGCTGCGCGACGACAAGGAGCCCGAGGATGTCGTCCGGGAGCGGCCCCGCCGCTGACCGGCCGGACTCCGGCGTGTCCGGGGCCGCGGCCGCTGCGTAGCCGTGGTGTCCCGGGGGTACCCGCTGTGGGTCCGCACGAGAGGAGGCCGCCATGACGGGAGACGGCAGGGACATCCCCGCGGAGGAGGGCGTCACCCTCGAGGACGCCGCCGAGCTGCGGCCCGGGCCCGTGGCGGGCCGGGAGCCGGGCGAGCGTCTGGAGCGCGGCCACTGGCAACCGCCCGTGGAGTCCGACCCGCCGCCGCGCGTCGCCGGGGACGACAGCGGCGGATTCGACACCTCGTTTCTGACCCCGCAGGCCGAGGCCGAGCAGGAGCACGCGGAACCCGCCGACCCGGGCGCCGAACCCGAGGACGAGGGCATCCCCGATCTGCAGGACGGCGCGCCGATGCAGCAGCGGTCCAGCGACCCGCAGCAGGAGGCGGTGCCCGGCGACACGCCGACCGCCGTCACGCGCGCCGCTCCGACCCCGGCGGAGATGCGCGCGGGCGAGTCGCTGGACGAGCGGCTCGCGGAGGAGGAGCCCGAGGAGTCCGAGCGGAAGGTGGTCTCCGGGCTGCCCGACGCTCTCGCGGGGGCGCTCCGCGCCGACCTGGAGGCGGCGCCGCCTCGCCGGCAGGACGTCTACGGCCGGGAGGCGGGGGAGAGCGAGGGGCTGTCCCCCGAGGAGCGCGCGCTGCGGACGGTGGACGAGGACGAGATGTGAACCGGGGGAGCGGAGATCCCGCGCCGGGATCCGGCGCAGGGCGGGGAGACGGCGCCCGGGGCGGGCACGCGGCAGGAGACGGTACGGGGGAGGAGGCATACGGCTGCGTCCGCACGCTGAATGCGCCCCCTAACGCGCCCCCCAATAACACATCGCACACGTTTGGTCTCAATGTGTGGCCAAAACTGTGCGCCTCTTCGCTCCTATGAGCTTGTATGTATGGAGTTGCGCCTGTCATCCGTGAGGCGATCAGGCATCTAGGGGGGACCAAGAGTGATCCGGGTACTGCTGGTGCACGATGTCCGCATACTCCGCTGCGCGTTGGCCGCTCTGGTCGGCCGGGAGCCCGACATGGCCATCGAGGCCGCACCCGCCAAGGACGCGATGCGGCTGGCACGGACGCTGACCGCCGACGTCTGCGTCGTGGACGCCGATGTGACCCAGCGTTCGCCGCTGGACGAGCTGGCGGGGTTCTCCCGGACCGGAGCCGCACGGACCGCCGAAGCGGCCCAGCGGCTGCTGGTACTGGTGAGCCAGCACTGCCCGGGGGCCCTGCGCCGCGCGCTGGACGTGGGAGCCCGCGGATTCGTGTGCAAGGACGCGCTCCCCGAGCAACTGGTGACCGGCATACGAAGAGTCGCCGCCGGCGAGCGCTTCGTCGACAACGCGCTCGCCGGCACCTTCTTACACGCCTCGGAAGCCCCGCTGAGCGAACGGGAGCTGACCGTGCTCTCGGCGGCGGCCGAAGGCGCGTCCGTCGGCGAGATCGCGCGGCACCTGGGGCTCTCCACCGGCACCGTACGCAACTACATGTCCGCCATCACGCGGAAGACGGGCGCACGCAACCGGGTGGACGCCATCCGCATCTCCCAGGGAGCCGGCTGGCTCTGAGCGGGCATCGGCGCCGCAGCGCAGCCCGCTCCCCGCGGCGGCACGCCGGTGCCGCCGCACCCGAGGGACCGGGCCGTCACACCCGCGAGGGCGGAGCCCAGCCCGCTGCCAGGTCGCGGTAGAGCCCGGAGCGCTCCAGCAGCTCGGTATGGGTCCCGCAGCAGGTACGTGCGCCGTCCAGCACCAGCACCCGGTCGGCGCGGAGGGCCGAGCTGATCCGGTGCGCGATCACCACCAGCGCCCCGCCGCGCCGGATGAAGGCGCGCTCGGCCACCTCCTCGGCGGCGGGGTCCAGATGGCTGCCCGCTTCGTCCAGGACGACCAGCGGGGCCGGCGACAGATAGGAGCGGGCCAGTGCGATCTGCTGCCGCTCGCCCGACGAGAGCGCCGCCGGATCCACCGGACCGTCGATCCCGCCCAACCGCCGCACGAGCGCGTCCGCCCCCACCGCCTCGGCGGCGCCGAGCAGCGCCGGTCCCGGCACGGCAGCGCCGTCCGGCAACAGGCAGCACAGGTTCTCCCGCACGCTGCCGGTGAAGACGTACGACTCCTGCGGGATGAGCACCCGCTGCTCCACCGCAGGAGGCGGTCGGCGGGCCGGTCGTGCAGCCCCCTCCGGCAGCGGTGGCAGGACCGGGCTGCCGTGCAGCCTGATCTCGCCGCTCGACGGGCGCAGCAGTCCGGCCACCAGCAGGGCCAGTGTGGACTTGCCCGCCCCGCTGGGGCCGACCACCGCCAGCCGCCCGCCCGCGGGGACCGTCAGATCGAGCCCCGCGAGCACCGGCTCGGCCGCCGGGCCGTAGGCAAAGGTGACCCCCCGCAGCTCCAGCGCGGGAGCCACGCCGTCCGCGCCGCCGGGCGCAGCCGCCGCACGGGCCCCGGGCACGCCCGGCGCCGGCGTGCCGGGGACCGGGGTGCGCGGCGCGTCGGAGTCCACCTCCGGGGCTCCCTCGCGCAGGCGGCCGATCACCACCGCGAAGCGGGCACCGGCGCCGCCCAGGCCGTGCACCAGGCTCTGCAGCGCGGGCAGCAGCGCCTGGGTGAGGTAGGTGAGCGCCCCGGCCAGCGCCCCGGCGCTCACGCCCTGCCGCAGCAGCCACGGGGTGAGAACCAGCAGCAGCACCACGGGCAGCCGTCCGCCCAGCCCCAGCGCCAGCGCCCGGGCCATCCCCCAGTACGCGAGCGCGTCGGCAGCCCGCCGCTCCACCGTCACCTTCTCCACCGCGGACTGCCGCATCCGCTCCTGGGCCCCGCACGCGGTCACGTCCCGCAGCGCGCGCACCGTCGTGCCCGTCTCCCGCGCCAGCTCCTCGTCCGCCACCAGGAAGTCCCGCTGCCGGCGGGCCAGCGGCCGCAGCGTCCCGGCGAACACCGCGAGCCCGGCCACCAGCGGCGGTACGACGATCAGCAGCAGCACCGGCGCCAGCGCCAGGAGCCCGGAGACCGCGCCGATCAAGGTGAACAGGAACGAGCGCGAGACCATCACCAGCCCCGCGAAGCTGTCCCGGGCGATCTCCACCTGATGTGTCAGCCGGGAGACGACACCGGTGCCCGCGGCGTCGTCCGCGGCCCGCCCAGGGGTCCCGGTGGCGGCCACGGCCTCGTACAGTCCGCGGCCCACCACGCGGCGCACCAGTTCGTCCCGCAGCGGTTCGGCGAGCGCCGCGACCTGCCGGTAGACCCGTGCCGTGCCCCAGGCCCCCGCGAGCAGCCCGGCGGCGGCGACGCCCAGCCAGCCCAGGCCCACGGCCGGGCGGTCCGCCAGGAAGCCGTCGTCCAGGGCCCGTGCGAGGGCGAATCCCAGCGCGAAGGTGTGTGCCGCCTCCAGCACCGACCAGCCCGCCAGCCCCAGCAGTACTCGTGGCCGCCGCAGCAGGAAGCGCGCCCCGGCCCGCCCGAGCCCGCGCGGCGCCCGGTGTCGGCCGCCCGCCCGCCGGTGCGGCGCCTGCCGGTCCGCCACTCCGGTGCCGACCGCCTCCGCCGAGGCCCCGGGGCGTGCCGCCGCGGGGTCAGTCATCGCCGCTCCCACTGCCGAAGAGGGACCGGTAGCCGGGCTGTTCCCACAGCTGCCGGTGCGGAGCCAGCGCACGGATCCGGCCACCGTCCAGCCAGGCGGTCAGGTCCGCGCGGGCGGCGGTCGAGGCGCGGTGCGCGACGACCAGCCGGGTGCGTGCCCCGCCAGGGCCGCCCGCGTCCGCCAGCGCCTGGGTGACCTTCCACTCGGTCACCGTGTCCAGACTGGAGGTGGCGTCGTCCAGCACGAGCACCCGGCCGTCCTGGGCGAGTGCACGGGCCAGGCCCAGCCGCTGGATCTCGCCGCCGGAGAGCGGGGCCTGCGCGCAGGGCGTGGCATAGCCGTGCGGCAGGGTCCGCACGAAACCGTCGGCGCAGGCCCCGCGGGCCGCCGCGCGGACCCGGGCCTCGCGCCCCTCGTGTCCGGCGGGGATCCCGGCTCCGAGCGCGTCGCCGACCGTGGAGCCGAAGAGCACCGGGCGCTCGAAGGCGAAGCCGACGGCCCGCCGCAGGGCCGCCCGATCAAGTTCGGCCAGGTCGGTACCGTCCAGCAGCACCTGCCCGGCCTCCGGTTCGGCGAGCCGTCCGGCCACCGCTGCCAGCAGCGACTTGCCCGCTCCCGACCGGCCGACCACGGCGACCGTGGCGCCGCCGGGCACCACCAGGTCGACGCCGTCCAGCACCGGTTCACCCGCGTAGGAGGCGCGCACACCGCGCAGTTCCAGTCGCCCCGGTCCGCCGCCCGCGGTGTGCTCCGGGGCCGCCCGGTTCCCTGCCGCCATGGTGGGCACCTCCAGAACCTCCGCCAGCCGCCGTGCCGCGGTACGGCCGCGCACCAGCGCGTTGAGCTGCCCGACGAGGGTGCCGACGCCTGCCGCCAGCACCGCGTACCGTGCGGCGGCCACCAGACCGCCCACGCTCAGCTCCCCCCGGCCCAGCAGCAGTCCGCCGACCGCGACCACCGCCACCTGGAGCAGTGGCACCAGCACGGCGGCCTGTGCGGTCGCCCGACCCTGGACGTGCCACATCCGGTGGCCGTGCGCGGACAGTTGGGCCAGCGGTTCCAGTACCCGGGCCTGTTCACGTTCGCGCAGGCCGCCGGCCGCGATGGTGCGGGCTCCGGTCAGTGCCTCCACGAGCCGCCCGGCGAGCCGTGCCTGGGTCTCCTGGTAGCGGGTCACGCAGTCGGTCGAAGTACGGGAGAACGCGCGCAGCAGCAGCACCAGCAGCGGGGTACCGGCGAGGAAGACCGCGGCGAGCCGCAGGTCGAGCACCGCGAGTGCCACGAGCGCGCCCACCGGGGTGACCAGCGCGGCCAGCGCTGAGGCGACGCTGCCGGGTGCCGTGCCCGCGTGCGCGGCGTTTCCGGTGCAGCGGGTGACCAGGTCCCCGTGGCTGAAGCGGCCCGCACGGTGCGGTCCCACTGCCAGCAGATGGCCGGTCAGCCGCGTGCGCAGCCGGGCCGTGGTGCGGGAGTTCAACGTTCCGGTCAGCACGGTGTCGGCCGCGTCCAACGCCACCGAGACGGCTGTCAGCGCCGCGCAGCAGGCCAGCCAGCGGCTTGCTGCGGCGCCGTCGGCCCCCTCGCCGGCCAGCAGCAGATCGAGGGTGCGGCCGAGGGCCGCGGGCAGTGCCAGCGCGGCGAGCGCAGCCCCGGTCGCCGTGGCGAACAGCGCGAGGGTGCGCCACAGGTGCGGCCGTCCCGCGGCGAGCAGCAACCGGTCGGCGGGAGCGCGGCGGGCCGGTCCGGCCGCCGGCCCGGAGACAGGGGAGTGCCCCCGGGCGGGGGCAGAACCCCGCCCGGGAGCACTGGGTGCGTGAGTCACCCGGTCACAGGCACAGGAGCGCGCTGTGGGAGCTGAGCTTGTCGCACAGGAGGAGGCTGGCGCTGCTGTCGTCGCCGCCGCCGGTGTGCTCCTCGGGCTCCATGGTCTGCAGGTCCAGAAGGGCCATGATGTTTCCTTCCCTATCGGGGTGTTGGGTTGTGTGTTACAGGGACGGTTGTGCTTCGGTACGGCCCCCGCCCCGGAGGCCGGTCTGTGGGCCGCCGGGCGCCGGCGCGCTGTCGCGCGCGGCCGGCCCGGGCGGCGGTGTGGCGCTGCGGTGCGCCGGTGGTGCCAGGAACGGCAGGCTCGGCGGGGTCCCGCCGGCCTCGGTGCCGACGGCGGCACCAGTGGCGAGCAGGCAGCCCGCGGTGCCGGTCGCCAGGTCCATCGACAGCCGCATCATCTGGTCGCCGGGGAAGGCGAGGCCCCCCTGGTACGTCATCCCGTACCAGCCGAGCCCGGTGAGCTGTGCCATCCGGTCGGCTTCGGTGACACCGGGCGCGGTGCTCCGGCTGAGGTGCAGCAGCATCCCGGCGCGGCCCTGGAAGAGCCCGGGCTGCGCGTAGTAGCGCATCCGTGCCGCGGGCAGGATGCCCTCCCGCGCGGTCGCGAAGCCCTCGTGGTCCGGCCGGTGGCCCAGGAAGTCGTCGAGCACCATGCCGATGCCCACGCTGCCCGCACCCAGGTACGGCATCACCCGGCTGCCCTCGTCGACCTGCCAGGTTCCCGCGCTGTCCCGGACGCAGTGCGCCAGGTCGCGTGCGAGCGCGCGGTCCGCCAGGTCGAGCAGCGCGGGGTCGCCGTGCCTCTCGTACAGCCGCAGGAACAGCAGCGCGGATCCGGTGGCACCGTGCAGCAGCCCGGCCCGGTTGACTCCACGGGTGCCGTCGTCGGGTTCGTCCAGCCGCCGGGCCAGCAGGTGGGCGGCTTCGACGGCGGCCGAGTGCAGCCGCCGCTCACCGGTGTCGTCCGCGAGCTGCTCCAGCGCGAGACCGAGACCGGCGAGGCCGCCGTGCAGTGAGCTGCCCAGCCGCTGCCACTTCTCGTCCAGCACCCGCTCGGTCAGCTCCAGCGCCCGCTTGGTGTGGCCGAAGCGGGCCAGTACGCACGCGACTCCGGGCAGCCCGTCGTAGAGCCCCAGTGGGGTGCCGCGCGGCGGGGGGTCGGTGTGCCGCAGCAGCCACTCCTCGCCCTCCGGGAAGCGGGCCGCTCCCGTCTCCGCGAGCGCGTGCAGCACTCCGGCGGCGCCGTGCGCCAGACCGAGCCCTCCGCCGTCGTTGAACTGCGCCACGTCGCCGGGGAAGAGCCGGTCGTCGCGCTCGGGAGTTGCCGAGGCGAGGATCGCCCGCACCATCGCGTCGCGGGCCGCCGGCCAGTCGTCGGGTGCGGGAGCCGCGGGGACCCGGGTGCTGAGGGGCGCGGGGGCGGTGGTGCCGGCGGCCTCGCCTTCGATGGTGGCGACGGCCTCGGCCAGGAACTCCCGCGGGATGCCGGGGAACTGCTCGGCGGCGATCTCGGCCAGGTGCGCCGCCTTGCCGCGGTCGACCGCCAGCAGTGTCGTCATCGGGACGAACAGCGCGAGCCGCAGACACGCCAGTGCGTAGCGGTCGATCTCGTAGCGGGTGCGGTCTGCCGGGGCGATGAATCCGGGGTGGGCCACGATCTGGCGCGGGTCGTCCTCGGCGGGTGCTGCCGCCTCGAAGTCCAGCAGCGCGACGGACTGCTCGTCGGGCGCCACCATGATGTTGAACATGTGCAGGTCGTTGAAGACGATCCCCCGCTCGTGCACCGCCGCGACGGCGTCCTCCACCAGCCGGTGCATGCGCAGCGCCCACTCGGTGTGCCGGGTGAGCGCTTCCGGGTCGGGGTCGGAGCTCAGCAGCGGATGGCGTCTGGCGAAGAAGGAGTTGAGGGTCTGCCCCGCGAGCTCCTCCATCACCAGGAACCGGTGCCCGTCCAGCTCGAACCAGTCCCGGACGGCCGGGACCACCGGCAGCCCGGCGAGCCGGTCGAGTGCCGCCTTCTCGCGCTCCAGCCGCGCCACCGCGTCGGCGCCGTCGGCGGCGAGTCCGGCGTGCGGCCGGGCCTCCTTGAGCACGACCCGGCTCCCGTCCCGGGCATCGACGCCGCCGTACACGCCACCGCCGTTGGAGAAGTGCAGCGCCCGCTCGATCCGGTAGGGCAGGTCCCGGAAGGTGGCCGCGTCGCGCGCCGCCAGCTCCGGCCGGAGGAAGTCGGGCAGCGTCACCCCGTCGGGCACCCGGAACGCGGGGTCCTTGCGGTCCGGGACGAGCCGGCCCTGCGCGTCCTCCACCGCCGGTACGAGCCTGCCCTGGCCGTCGACGCAGAAGCGCGGGGCGAAGCCGCCGTACCGCACGTACAGCGGTCCGGTGCGCCAGCGCAGATCCGTCAGGATGTACGGCCCCGGCCGGCCCTCCAGGCTCTCGCCCAGCTCGCGCAGAATGCTCTCGAGCTGCGTCTCGTCGGCCGGGTATATCGTGGCGAATTTACCGCTCGTGCCGCGTCCGGCGTATTTGGCGTTGCGCAGGTACAGAAGGGTGCGGTGCGGTACGAATTTGAAAGGGATTCCGCGAGGTATGCAGTAGTCCCAGATCGCGGTGCCGATCTCGTCCGCGTTGTCGAGAGTCGCCGAGGCGTGAATCTTCCAGCCCTGCAGCGGGAATTCTCCCGCCACCGGGCGCAGCTCCTGCCAGTCGCCGGACCGGGTCTGACGCCAGTCGGCGGGGACGGGCCGGCATGCTACCGGAAATGCGCCCGGATCAGCGGAACGGTCGGCGGCCGACTCGTCGGACCGCCTTCCTGCGTCGTCCGTTGCGGCGCCTGAAGCGGAGTCCGACAAGCGGTCGGGTGTTTCGTAGAAATACGGGTCCGCGAGACAGAAGATCTCGTACCGCTTGTCCATCGTTCCCCTCCCCTCGGAAGCACGGATCAAGCGTGCAGCATGTGTGAGGGGAATGTGTAGTCAGTTCTGTCACGAACGTGATGTGAGGAACGCACGGGTAGCTCATGGGGCATCAGAACATGCCCGGAGAAAGCGTCAGATTCGCACGTCGAGCCCCAGGTCGCCGCTCTCCGGCGCGGCGAAGTGCCGCGCCACCTCCTCCGCGGAGACCTCGTCGAGCGCGGCGGGCGACCAGCGCGGGGTGCGGTCCTTGTCGATGATCTGCGCCCGCACGCCCTCGGCGAAGTCGGGCGAGGAGAGCGCGGCGACGGAGGTGCGGTACTCCTGATCCAGGGCCGCTTCCAGCGAGGAGAGGTCGCGTGCCCGGCGCAGCGCGGCCAGGGTCACTTTGAGGGAGGTCGGGGACTTCGACTCGACGGCCGCGGCCGCCTCCTTGGCCGCTGTTCCGCCGTGGTCCCGCAGCCGGGCCAGGATCTCCGGAACGCTGTCGGAGCGGTAGCAGGTGTCGATCCAGGCCCGGTGCCCGGCCAGTTCGGACTCGGGCGGAGCGGCCGCGTACTGCGCCACCGCGTCCGCGGGCGGAGTGTGGGCCAGCGCGGCGGCGAAGTCCGCGAGCCGGTCCGCGGGGACGAAGTGGTCCGCCAGTCCGCACAGCAGGGCGTCCGCCGCACCCATCGCCCCCGCGGTCAGTGCCAGGTGCGTCCCCAACTCGCCCGGTGCCCGCGAGAGCAGCCAGGTGCCGCCCACGTCGGGGACGAAGCCGATGCCCGTCTCCGGCATGGCGACCCGCGACCGCTCGGTGACGACACGGACGCTGCCGTGCGCGGAGACTCCGACGCCGCCGCCCATGACGACGCCGTCCATGAGTGCCACGTACGGCTTGGGGTAGCGGGCGATCCGGGCGTTGAGGCGGTATTCCGCCGCCCAGAAACGTGCGGAGTCCGCGCCGCCGCCCTGTCGTACGTCCTCGTGGATCCCGCGGATGTCGCCCCCCGCGCACAGCCCTCGCTCGCCCGCGCCGCTGACGACGACGGCGGCGACCTCGTCGTCCCGCTCCCAGACGTCCAGTGCCTCGGCGAGCCGGTCGACCATCTCCCGGTCGAGCGCGTTGAGCGCGCGGGGGCGGTTGAGGACGAGACGGCCGACGCGGCCGTCCGTTCGGACCAGCACGGGCGGTTCGGTCGGGGCCACGGCGGCGCTCCTCTGTCACGGGGTGGCCCTCCCGGGCAGGAGGGCGTCCCGCCACGGTACGGGTGCGCCGGTGTTCGCTATCTCACAGGTGGGCGTACCGCGCCGCCGGAACGGGCAGACATGTGTCACACGACAACAGTTGTCTCCGGAGGCACGATGAATCTCGCCGTGGCGCCGCCCCGGGCCGTGGGACCGCTTGTCCACACGCCCTGGGGCGGCAGGGCGCGCGCCCGGCTCCGCCTAGGCCGGATCCGGGGCGCTACCGCGCCGGCTCCTGGGCCGAACCAGCTCGGATGGAGCCACGGGTGACCAGCGAGGGGACCGTCTACACCTCCGATTCTCCGCTTTCTGACGAGAGGCCCGGCGGCCCCGGGGAAGAGCCCCGGGCTGCCGGTCGCGAACCCCTGGCACCCGGTGCGGAGTCCGAGGCCGTCGACCGGGCGGAGGAGGCATGTCCGCCTGCTGAGCTCCACCGGCTCCGGGAGGAGGTGGCCCAACTCCGGCAGGCCCTGGACAGCCGCCCCGTGATCGACCAGGCACGTGGGGTGATCATGGCTTCGGGGTGCTGCGGCCCCGAGACGGCGTGGCAGGTGCTGGTCGACACCTCGCAGCGGACCAACACCAAGCTCCGGGAGGTCGCCCGCCTGCTGACCCGGGCGACCCACCAGGAGCCGCTGCCGGAATGGCTGCGCAGCGCGGTGTCGGCCTCCTGCGCCCGCGCCGCCCGCGCGGCCCGGCAGAACGGAACCGGTCGCTGAAGCGTTCGCGGACGATCCGCCACCGAGGAGCGGTCGGCTCCCGGGCCGGAACGGACCGCGCGCAGCAGTACGCGGCGATACGGGCCGCTCCCGCCACCCGCGGCCCGGCAGCGGTGTCTCACCCCCGGCGGACCCGTTCCGCCCCGTGGGCTTCAGCGGCCGGGTCCTCGTCCGCGCCGGGGGCCAGGGACCAGGCGCTCGCCAGCAGTTCCCCGACGAGGTCGTCCCCCTCCAGGCGCCGTTCCACCCGTCGCAGGTCGGTGACCCGGGCGCCGGTGCTGACCTCGCGAGGGGCCAACAACGAGCAGCAGTCCTCGTCGGGCAGCACCGAGACCTCGGCGGTGCCCAGGGCCCGCGCCTCGTCGATGATCTCCTGCTTCTCCCAGCCCAGCAGGGGGCGCAGCAGCGGCACCTCGGCCGCCTCGTCGACAGCCGCCATGTTGGCCACCGTCTGACTGGCGACTTGGCCCAGGCTGTCCCCCGCCACCAGGGCCTCGGCTCCCAGCCGCCGGGCGAGCGCGCTCGCCGTCCGCACCATCAGCCGTCGTTGGGCCACCACCTGCAGCCGTCCCGCGCCCGCCAGCGCGAGTTGCTTCTGCGCCCTGCCGAGCGGGACGACCCACAGCGCGCGGCCGGGCTGGAAGCGGTTGAGTCCGCGGGCCAGCGCGTACGCCTTGTAGACGGAGGAGGCGTCGGCGTAGGGGGCACCGGTGAAGTGGACGAAGTCGCAGGCCAGGCCGCGGCGCATGGCGCGGTAGGCGGCGACGGGGGAGTCGTACCCGCCGGAGAGCAGGGCCAGCGCCCGGCCGCTGGAGCCGACCGGCAGCCCGCCCTGGCCGGGGATCCGGTTCCTGCACACGAAGCCCGTGCCCCGGTCCACCTCAACCAGCAGTTCGATGTCCGGTGTGGAGAGGTCCACGCGGGCTCCCGTCGCCCGCCGCACCCGCTCACCGAGCGCCGCGGCCAACTCCGAGGAGGTGAGCGGGAAGGACTTGTCCCGGCGCTTGACCCGCACGGCGAAGCTGGGTTCACCGCCGCTCCCGGCGCGCTCCTCCCGCGCACGGCGCAGCGCGTCGACCGCGTGCCGGCCGAGGGCCTCGACCGTGCCGGGGACGCGCACGGCGGGCTGCACGACGCTGAATCCCATCACGCGGCGCACGCGGTCCACGAGCCGGTCCAGCGGTACCTGGCCGCCCACAACGGTCACGCTGCGGCCCTTCTCCAGCCAGACGGGCCCGGGGAGCGTACGGAGCGCGTCGCGCAGGTTGTCGTACAACTGGTCCTCGAACCGGGCGCGGTTGCGGCCGCGGAGAAAGACCTCGCCGTGCTTGAGCAGGACGCACTCGCGCACATGCTCCGGCAGGCCCGGGCGGCCGCGCGGATCGGGGACGGGACGGGGCCCTGAGAGGGTCACGGAACTCTCCTCCTGACACCCAGGCCAGGCGACCGGCGCCGCCCCTCCCCTCGCGCACCGTGCGCGGCCCTCCGTGAAGTCCTCGGGCCCGAGACCACCCCGCGCCCGCTCCCCACTTCGCCCCGGCGGGCCGCAGCCGGGGCCGCCCTGCGGGAAGCGGGGGCCGGAGCTGCGGCGGTGCGGCGCTGCGGCCACCGGCAGGAAGCGGAGCAGCGGACCACGACAGGAGAGGGCCCCGCCGGACGGTGCACGCACCGTCCGGCGGGGCCCGCGGGCCGGATCAGGCCCGGGGCGGCTTGATCCACCCCTTCTTCACCAGC
This sequence comes from Streptomyces sp. NPDC006925, assembly GCF_042869575.1. Lineage (NCBI taxonomy): Bacteria > Bacillati > Actinomycetota > Actinomycetes > Kitasatosporales > Streptomycetaceae > Streptomyces > Streptomyces sp. NPDC006925. The sequence goes on along the minus strand of NZ_JBIAGB010000003.1, from coordinate 19,784 downwards.
TTGTCGCACAGGGACCTGGCCGCGTGGTCGGTGCCCTTCGTCTGCCGCTTCGCCTCCTTCACGCAGTCGGCGTACGGGTAGGGAGGTCCACCGGCACGCGTCTGCGCGGGGGACACGGCGGTGGCCGGAACCGCCGCGAACAGCACGCTGCTCACCGCGGCGGCCGCCGCCAGGGCGATACCCTTCCGTGGCACGAGTCCTCCTCTCTCACCCCGGAGCCCGATGCTCCGGATGCACTGCCTCAACGAGCGCATCCGTGATCGGCAACGAGCCGCGGCGCCGGTCCCGCCTTCGGCGGAGCCTTCCACCATGACGACCTTTCGGTACGTCGAGGTGGTGATCGCACCGGCGGTACCGGCCCCGGCTGTGCGTCCGAACCCGGCACCGGTCCGGCGGTCGTACGGCTGCTCAAGGCCGTACGACCGGGCCCGCGCCCCGGACGGCAGGACGCCCGCGCCGTCGGCGGCGCAGCGCACGCGCCGCGCGGTACCCACCCCGTCCGGGCGGGCCGGAGCGGCACCGCCTCAGGGCACCACCACGATCTTGCGGCCCTTGCCCTCGGCGAACCGGTCCAGCGCCTCCGGATAGGAGTCCAGCGGCATCCGGTCGGAGATGAACACCTCCGGGTCCAGGATCCCGCCCGCGAACAGCTCGGCGGCCCGCTCGTAGCTGTGCAGGACGGCCATCGAGCCGGTGATGGTGATCTCCTGGTTGTAGATGCGGTACGGCTCGATGGTGGCGCGTGTCGCGTAGTCGGACACGCCGAACTGGAGGAAGGTGCCCGCCTTCGCGACCCGGCCGAGGCCGTCCTGGATGGCGGCCGCGTTGCCCGTCGCGTCCACCACCAGGTCCCAGCCGCCGGGCCGGTCCAGTTCCTCGGCGGTCGCCGCCGCGCCGCTGCACCCCAGACCGCGGGCCGTCGCCAGCCGTTCGGGGTTCAGGTCGAGGACCTCCACGCTGGCAGCGCCGGTCCGTTTGGCCAGCTCCAGCATCATCAGTCCCATCGTCCCCGAACCGTAGATCAGCACATGGGACCCCAGTTGGCTCTTGAGCACGTCGTAGCCGCGCACCGCGCAGGAGAGCGGCTCGATGAGCGCCGCGTCCTGGGTCCGCACATGCTCGGGCAGCCGTACGCAGTTGGCCACCGGCGCCACCGCGTACTCGGCGGCGCCGCCCGCCGTGGACACGCCGATCGCCGCCCACCGGTCGCACAGGTTGTTGTGGCCGCGGCGACAGTAGCGGCACTCGTGGCAGTACAGAGAGGGGTCGACGGCCACCTGGTCCCCCTCGGCCAGCTCGTCCACCTCGCTGCCCAGCGCCACCACCTCCCCGGCGAACTCGTGACCGGGCACCAGGGGCAGCGAGGGGGCGAACTCGCCCTGCTTGATGTGCAGGTCCGTGCCGCACAGCCCGCACGCCGCGACCTTCACCACCACCTCGCGGGGACCGGGGGTCGGGTCGGGAACCTCCGTCAGGGACACCTTGCCCACCGACTCGACGAGTGCGGCCTTCATTTGACAGCTCCTAGCGACAGGCCCTGGACCAGCTTGTCCTGGGCGGCGAACCCCGCGGCGAGCACCGGCAGGGAGATCACGAGAGACGCGGCGCACACCTTGGCCAGGAACAGGCCCTGGCTGGTGATGAAACCGGTCAGGAAGACGGGCGCGGTCTGCGCCACGACCCCCGTCAGGACCCGCGCGAACAGCATCTCGTTCCAGGAGAAGATGAAGCAGATGAGCGCGGTGGCGGCGATCCCGGGCGCGGCGACGGGCGCGACCACCCGGGAGAGGACGGTCGGCAGCCGCGCCCCGTCGATCTGCGCCGCCTCGATCAGCGCGGGCGGCACCTCGGCGAGGAAGGACTGCATCATCCACACCGCGATCGGCAGGTTCATCGAGGTGTAGAGGATGACCAGCAGCCAGATGTTGTCGAGGAACGACGTGTTCTTCGCGAACAGATAGATCGGCAGCAGCCCGGCGACGATCGGCAGCATCTTCGTCGACAGGAAGAAGAACAGCACGTCGCGCCACTTGCGCACCGGCCGGATGGACAGCGCGTACGCGGCGGGCAGCGCCAGCACCAGCACCAGCAGGGTGGAGAAGACCGAGGCCATCAGCGAGTTGGCGAGCGCGGGCCAGGGGCCGGCCCCGCCGCCCGCGTCGAAGAAGGCGCGGTAGCCGTCGAGGGTCAGCGGGGCGGCCGGCGACGGCGGGTTGGTGGCGGCGTCCGACTCCGAGTGCAGCGAGGTCAGCACCATCCAGGCGATCGGCAGCACGAAGAGCAGCCCGCACACCCAGGCCAGCAGAGCCAGCGCGGTGTTCTTGCGGCGGACGCTTCTGGGCGCGACGGAGGTGGCCTTCGGCCCGGTGGTGGACGACGCCGCCTCGGGTGCGTCTGCGGTCAGGGCGCTCATGCGCGGACCTCCTCGCGGAAGAGGGACGAGACCACCCGCAGCGCGAGGGTGGCGATGATCAGGGAGCCGATGACGACGAGCACACCGGCGGCCGAGGCGAGGCCGTACTCATGGCCCTGGTAGAAGGTCTGGTAGATGGTGTACGGCAGGTTGGCGGTGCCGAGCCCGCCGGAGGTGATGGTGAAGACGGCGTCGAAGTTCTGCACGATGTAGATCGACCCCAGCAGCGCCCCCAGCTCCAGATACCGGCGCAGGTGCGGCAGCGTCAGATAGCGGAAGATCTGCCAGGCCCCGGCCCCGTCGATCCGGGCGGCCTCGATCGAGTCGGCGGGCCGGCTCTGCAGCCCGGCGAGCAGGATCAGCATCATGAACGGCGTCCACTGCCAGATCAGCGCCACCTCCACGGCACCGAGCGGCATCTCGGCCACCCACTCCGGTTGCGGAGCGTCGTCCCCGAACAGCCAGCTCAGCACGCCGTTGAAGAGCCCGTACTCGGGGTTGTACAGCACGTGCTTCCACAGCAGCGCCGCGGCCACCGGCACCAGCAGGAACGGGGCGATCAGCAGTGTGCGCACCACGCCGCGCCCGCGGAAGCTGCGGTCGAGCAGCAGCGCCAGCAGCAGCCCGAGCACCAGGCTGACCAGTACGACGACCGCGGTCAGCACCGCGGTGGTCACCACGGAATCGCGCAGCTCGGGATCGCTGAGCACTTCCTGGTAGTTCGCGAAGCCGCCGAAGGACCGGGCCTCGGGGTAGAGCGCGTTCCAGTCGAAGAACGAGACCACCAGGGTGGCCGCGAACGGCAACTGGGTGACGATGATCAGGAAGACCAGGGCGGGCAGCAGCGGCGCGCGGGTGACCCAGCCGCGCAGCCGGTTGGGCGGCCCCTTCGGCGCGGCGGCCGGGGTGGCCGGCCGACGCTTCTCGTCCTGCGCGCCCGGGGCAGTGGTGGTCGGAGTGCTCATCGCCCTCGCCCCTCGTAGTCGTCGGAGACCTCCTGTGCCAGCTTCTGGGCCTTGCGCAGTGCCTCGTCCACCGACTGGCGGCCCGCGATGGCGGCGCTGATCTCGTGCGAGACCTTCGTCCCGAGGTCGGCGAACTCGGGGATGTCGACGAACTGGATGCCGATCGTGGGCCGCTTCTGCACGCCCGGGTCGCGGGGCCTGGCCTTGGTGATGGCCTCCCGGGTGACCTCGTGGAAGGCGCCGGCCGCCTTCTTGTACTCCGGCAGCTCGTAGGTGGAGGCCCGCTTGCCCGCCGGGACGTTGGCCCAGCCGAACTTCTCACCGACCAACTTCTCGTACTCCTTGCCGGAGGCCCAGGAGATGAACTTCCACGCCTTGTCCGGGTTCCGGCTCGCCTTCTGGATCCCCCAGGCCCAGCTGTAGAGCCAGCCCGAGCTGCGGGTCTTCACCACCGGCGCCGGGACGTAGCCGATCTTGCCCTTCACCTTGGACTTCGCGCCCTCCAGGGATCCGGCCCCGGCAGTGGCGTCGTACCACATGGCGGTCTTGCCCTGGGTCATGTTGTTCAGGCACTCCGCGTACCCGGACTGGGAGGCCCCGGACTCGCCGTGCTTGCGCACCAGGTCCACGTAGAACTCGGTCGCCTTCCGGAAGGCGGGGTCCTCCAGCCGCGCCTTCCAGTCCTTGTCGAACCAGGTCCCGCCGAAGGTGTTCACCACCGTCGTCAGCGGTGCGATGAGTTCGCCCCAGCCTGGCAGCCCGCGCAGACAGATGCCCTTCATGCCGTGCTCGGCGCCGTCGACCTGCGCGGCGAGCTTCGCCACCTGCGGCCAGGTGGGGTGCTCGGGCATCTTCAGGCCCTCACGTGCGAAGACGTCCTTGCGGTACATCAGGAAGGACGACTCGCCGTAGAACGGCTCGGCGTAGACCTGGCCGTCCTCGCCGCTGAGCGATTCGCGCACCGGAGGGAGGATGTCCTGCTGGTCGAAGCGCTCGTCCTGGCGGGTGTAGGGGGTCAGGGAGCGCAGCCAGTCGTTCTTGGCGAAGATCGGCGTCTCGTAGTTGCTGAGCGTCGCCACGTCGTACTGCCCGGCCTGGTTGGCGAAGTCCTGGCTGATCTTGTCCCGCACGTCGTTCTCCGGGAGCACCGAGAACTTGACCTTGATGCCGGTCTCCTCGGTGAAGTGCTCCGCGGTGAGCTTCTCCAGCTCCAGCATCTGCGGGTTGTTCACCATCAGCACGTTGATCGTGTCGCCGCCGGAGCCGAGGCTGCCCGCGCCGGCGCAGGCGGAGAGTGCGAGCAGCGCACTCGCCGTGGCGGCGGCGGTGGCTGCCCGGACCGCTCTGGCCCGATGTGGTCGGCTGCGTATCCGGCCCTGCGGCCTGCTCTGACAGCGCATATGAACTCCTGGCGAATCGTAATATTCCGGTGGAACGCGGGCGTGCGGTACAGCCGCCCGTACAGAAACTGGGGAGCGGGCCGGATCAGACCCTGATGACCTGCGGCCCGCGCAACGCGTAGCGGTGTGCTTCCGGGGCGGGCAGGTTCACCGAGGTGACCAGCGCCTCGAAGTCGGCGACCTCCGCGAAGCGGCAGAAGCTCACCGCGCCGAACTTGGTGTGCAGCCCGGCGAAGACCCGCCGCCGTGCGGCCCGCATGGCCTGCGCCTTGACCTCGCTGACCGCCGGGTCGGGGGTGGTCAGGCCGTGCTCGCGGGAGATCCCGTTGGCCCCCACGAAGGCCAGATCGATGACGAACCCGGCGAGCATCTTCGTCGTCCAGTGCTCGACGGTGGCCAGGGTGCCGCCCCGTACCCGCCCGCCGAGCAGCAGCACGGTGAATTCCTCCTCCGCCGCCAGCACCCGCGCCACCGGCAGCGAGGCCGTCACCACGGTCAGCCGCCGGTCCCGGGGCAGCGCCTCGGCGATCAGCTGCGGGGTGAACCCCTCGTCGACGAAGACGGTCTCCGCGTCCCCGAGCAGCTCGACGGCGGCCGAGGCGATCCGCCGCTTCTCGGGCACGTGCATGGTGGTGCGGTACGCCAGGGTCGTCTCGAACCCGGCGCTCTCCACCGGATAGGCCCCGCCGTGGGTCCGCCGCAGCAGCCCGTGCTCCTCCAGTACCCGCAGGTCGCGGCGGACCGTCTCCTTGGCGACGCCCAGTTCCTCCGCCAGCGCGGCCACCTCGACGGAGCCCAGCCGCCGCGCCGCGCCGACGATCTGCCGCTGCCGCTCCGCCGCGCTCATGGCCCTGTCGCCCCTCTCCGTTCGGTCACGGACATGCCCGTTCCTGCCCGTGTGGAGAGTTGTACCGGGCCCGGTCCGGTACGACCAGCCTCCCGGCGGCGAAGATCGTGCCCGTTTCCGCCCGTCGGTACCGTCCGTGAAAACGCCGCTGAGCAGGAACAACGCATCCGCGGCCCAGAGGGTTTCGACCGTTGGAGGTGAACGCTCGCCCGTTCGGTGCCCGTTCCGCTCCACGGGTCGTAGGGCCCGGCGTCGTGCGACCGGTGCGGCGCGGGCGCGGCTAGCGTTCCGGGAGACTCCGCCGCACGCATCCCGGTACGGGGAAGGACACCACGTGGACGACTCGCCGCGACTGCCAGCGGAACTTCCCGAACCCGAGGACGACGGTGCCGCCGACCACCTGAGCGGAACGCGGCTGCCGCATCTCGAACTTCCACACATCGAAGGCCGGCTGGTCGCCCTGGACCGGCTGGGCACCGGGCGCACCGTGCTCTACGCCTTTCCACGCGCCGCACGCCCCCGCGCGCTGCCCCGCGGTTGGGATTCCGTTCCCGGTGCGGCGGGTTGCCTCCAGGAAGCCTGCGGATTCCGGGACCGGCACGCGGAGCTGCTGACCGCCGGGGCCTCCCGTGTGTTCGGCCTCTCCGGTCAGGACAGCCCGTGCCAGCGTGAGCTCGCCGAGCGGCTGCGGCTGCCGTTCGGGCTGCTCTCCGACCCGGTGCTGACCCTCGCGGGAGCCCTGCGGATGCCCGTTCTCGAAGTGGGCGGGCGGCTGTTCTACCGGCGCCTCACCCTGATCGTGCGCGCCGGTGCGATCGAGCACGTCTTCCACCCCGTCTTCCCTCCGGACCGGCACGCCGCGCAGGTTCTGGACTGGCTGCGGGCCAACCCCGCCTAGGTACCGCCCATCGGGGACGCCGGGTACCTCTGGACGGGTGAAAGATCGGCAAAGCAGAACGGATCGTCGGCCCGGACGGCATCTGACGGAGTTTGCTACGGCCCTGACGGGCTTTCCTCTGACCCCAACAGAGAGCTTCCGGGCTCGACGGTAAGGACTTGATTCAGATGCGTAAGACCAAGATCGCCACCTTCGGCGTCCTCACGGCTGCCGCGGTCGCCGTTCCGGCCGCGCCTGCCTTCGCGCAGGAGGGGCAGTCATCCGACACGCACACGCACACGGAGGCCGCACAGCGTCAGGACCCCACGACCACCACCTACCAGGTGCGGCCCGGCGACACGCTCTCCGAGGTGGCCCGGAGCCACGGCACCAGATGGCAGGAACTCGCGGAGCGGAACGCGCTTCCCGACCCCGATCGGATCTACCCCGGGCAGCGGCTGACCATCGGGGAGGCCGTACCCGGGCCCGCCCCGGCGACTCCGGGCAGCGCGACCGGGCCCGGCGCCGGGCAGGAGTCGGCGCCACAGGGCCAGCAACCCGCTCCCGAGCAGCAGGAATCCGCCCCTGAGCAGCAGGCACCGCGGAGCAACGCCCCCACAGGGCCGAGCGCCTCGACAGCGGAGAGCGCGGCCAAGGCGGAGATCATCCGCCGGGAGTCCAGCGGCAACCCGAACGCGCAGAACGGCAAGTACCACGGCCTGTTCCAGACCGACCAGCCCTGGGGCAAGGGCACGGTCGCCGAACAGCACGCCGGCGCCGAGCGCTACGTCAAGGAGCGGTACGGCTCCTGGCAGGCGGCACTCGCCTTCCACGACGCGCACGGCTGGTACTGACCCGCCCGGGACGCCGCCCATCCGGTCCGCCGTCCCCGGTCCGCGCGCCGTCACGGCGGACCGGGGGCGGGCTCCCCGCTCAGCGGGAGCCCGTACCGGAGCTGTGCAAGCGTTCGACCGGCGGCCACCGGGGTCGCCGATCCGGACGAGATCGGGGGAGATGAGCTGATGACTGCCGTGCAGACCACCGCTTGGCGCGGTATCCGGACAGTTCCCCTCTCCCCGGTTCCCGTTCCGGCCTGAGCCCGGGGCGCCTGCCGGCCGTAAGCCGGGCGCCCTGTGAGCAAGCCGGCAGTACCGGGACCCCTCGTACCGAAGGTGTTCCCGTTGTCCCAGCCTTCCGCAGGCCCCTTCACCACCCGCCCCGAGCGGTCCGGCTCCGCGGCGGACGCCGCCGCGATCCGCCGGATCCTCCTCGCGGCCTTCCCGACGTCCGAGGAGGCCGCTCTCGTCGAGGCGCTGCGCGCCGATCCGGCCGCGTGGCTCGACGGGCTCTCCCTGCTCGCCGAGACACCCGACGGCACCCCCGTCGGGCAGGCCCTGCTCACCCGCTGCCACGTGGACGGACATCCCGCGCTCACGCTGGCCCCGTGCGCGGTGCTGCCCCCGTATCAGCGCACCGGCGCCGGTACGGCAGCGATCCGGGCCGCGCTGCAGGCGGCCCGGCGCCGCGGTGAGAATCCGGTGCTCGTCCTCGGGCATCCGGAGTACTACCCGCGGTTCGGGTTCCGTCCGGCCTCCCGCCTCGGGATCCGTGCCTCCGTCGACGTACCGGACGAGGCCCTGATGGCCCTCCTCCTGGACGCGGAGGCGGGTCCGGTGCCCTCCGGGGTCATCCGCTACCCCGCCGCCTTCGGTATCTGACCCCGTCGGCACCCGTGGTGGCACGCCCGGCGCCGCCACACCTGCGGCGACTCCGCCGCCGGGTCCGCCGGGAACATCCCGCCGGAGCCCGCGGCGGGCCGTCGCGGCCCGCACACCCAGGTCAGTCCTCGGCCCAGCCGTGGCTCTTCCCGAACTGCACCAGGCGCCGGCGGATGTCGAGGATCTGCGCGCCGGTCAGGTCCGGCGCCGTCTCCAGCAGCAGTTCCGTCACCGCCCTGGTGTACTCGGCGACACCGAGCACATCGCACATGGGGTCCTCCCCGTCCTCACCGCGGGAGGCCGCCGGGCCGTGCGGGATCCGGCCCCCGGCAGGCGAAGCGGCCTCCGGTCCGGGCGCGTCCGAGCGGTCCAGAAGCCGGACGGAGGAGGCTTTGAGGCCCCGGTCCCCGTCCTCGATCTCGAACTCCACCGCGACGCCGGTGTGCACATACGATTCCGGCATCATCAGGTCATTCGCGTGCAGAAAGACGTCCTCGCCTCCGTGGTCCGGGGCGATGAACCCGTACCCCCGCGCACCGTCGAAACGGACGACTCGGCCGACAACTGTATTCACCATTCACCCCAACCGCACTCCCCGGGCCCCGTGCCCGGACATCTGCCCCGGATCCTAGCGAGCGGGGAGCACGAGCGTGACACGGACGACCGGCTACGACCGGCAACAGGGCGCACATGCGCCACGCTCGCCCCTACCGTCGAATGACGCCCCGTCAACTTCGTTGCCTGTCAGGGCATGAGGGCCGAGCGGCCGCGGTTCATGGTTTACCGGCGCGGCGTCCGGGAAGCCGGGCAGGTGCCGGGTCCCTCCTCCGCGGCCCGCCCCTCGGTACGGCTCCCGGGCGCTGCCCGTCGGGGGCCGGGGAGAAGGCGCACATGTTCATCCTCCTGCTCGTCGCCGGTACGGCCGCGATCCTGGCCGTCGCCTTCGTCGTCGCGGTCCGCCTCCGGCGGCGGGCGGCGGCCGTGGAGGCGCAGCTGCTGGAACGCCGCTTCGGCCCGGAGTACACGCGTGTCCTCGCCCGGCGGCACGGCGACACCAGGACCACGCGGCGCGAGCTGGCCGGCCGGCTCGACCGGTACGGCTCCCTCGCGGTGCTCCCGCTCGCCTCCGGCGCCCGGGAGCGCTACCTCGCACAGTGGAGAGCCGTCCAGGAGGACTTCGTCGACTCCCCGGCCCGGGCGCTCGGTGCGGCCGAGACGCTGCTGGAGTCCTTGGCCGAAGAGCGGGGCTACCCCGCCGGACTGCCGTTCGAGGAACGTCTCGCCGCGCTCTCGGTGCACCACGCCCGGCGGGTCCAGGGATACCGGCGACTCCGGGACGCGCGGCGAGCCGGTGGCGGGTCGGGCCCGGACGCGGCGGAGACCGAGGATCTCCGCGCCGCACTGCTGGAGGGGCGCGCCCTCTTCGACTCGCTCCTCAACGCCCGCGCCGGCGGCGCCGGAGCCGAGCGAGGCCGCCCCTCCCGCCCCGGCCTGTCCCGCGGGCTCGCCGCCGCGCACCGGCAGCAGCCGCCCGCCACGGGGCCGGGCGCGCACTGACGCCGCGGCTGCGCCGGGAGCTCCTTGGCAGGTCAGTCCAGGAGCGCGGCCGCCAAGGCCCGGGCCTGCCGCAGCCAGTCGGCGCGGCGTGCCGGGTCGGCGTCGGTGACCGTGCGGAAGACGGTGCGCCGCACGTCCGTGATGCCCGTGTACGGCAGGACGCAGGCCCTCCAGATGCTGCCCAGCGGGTCGTTGAACTCGCACTCCTCCCGCTCCGCCGGGGTGTCCGAGGTGTTGAGGACCAGGGCGCGGTCCGCGGACAGCAGCCCCGCCGGCTCGCCTTCCGCCGCGGCCAGCTTGTAGGCGACACCGGGTACCAGAACCCGCTGCACCCAGCCGGTCAGCACCGCGGGAGGCATGCCCCACCAGTTGGGGTGGACGAAGACCAGCGCGTCGGCCTCGGCGACCTGCGCGCGATGCCGTTCGAGCGTCGGATCGGCGTTGCCGTCCGCGTCCGCCGCCGCTCCGAGCGCGTGCACGGTCCCGGTCTCCGGCGCGGTCAGGAGCGGGTCGAAACCTTCGGCGTACAGGTCGTGGGCCCGGACTCGGCAGCCGTGCTTCCGCAGTTCGTCCACGACGGCGTCGAACACGGCGTGGTTGAAGCTGCCGGGACGCGGATGCGCCAGATAGGCGGCTATGCGCATGGGGTCTCTTCTCTCCGGTCTTCTCCGGCGGGCCGATGGCGGCCGTGTGGCAATCGGTGGAACGGGTCGGCCGGGCGAGCCCGGGCGCGGGCCCTCCGGGCCCCGAGGGGTCATTGTGGCGCAGCACCGCAGCACCGCAGCACCGCAGCACCGCAGCACCGCAGCACCGCAGCACCGCAGCACCGGCACTGCCCGCCACGTGATGCGGGGCGCGCGTGCCGGGCATGACATGGCGGCTGACCGGGCATACGGGGTGCTCAGGGAGAGGCCTGCCGACGACGGGCGCCGCAGTGGACCGGTGGAAGGTGGCCGGCCGTGCAGCGGAGCAGCACCGGTCCGGCGTGCGAAGCGTCCGGCTCCGGCCCCGCCTCGGCGTCCGCATCGGGCACCGGGGTGGGGCCGGGGGCCGATCCCGGTCTGGCCGTCCCGCCGTGAGGGAGTGGTACTGATATGGGCGGGGATCCCTCGCTGCCCGGCGGCTGCGCCCAGCAGGCCGGACAGCGCGCGGGCGAAATCATAGAGCTGCTCGAAGTGCTCTGGGAACAAGGCAGGAACGCGACCGCCCGCACACCGGTGTCCCCTTCTCAGTTGCGCGTCATGTACTGCGTCGACCGCGACGAGGGAATGAACCTGCGGACGCTGGGGGAGGCGCTGGGTTCCGCGCCGTCGTCGGTCAGCAGGCTCTGCGACCGGCTGGAGGCGATCGGCTTCGTCGCGCGCTCACCGAGCCCCACCAGCGGACGCGAGCTGGAGCTGCGGCTGACCCCGCAGGGCAGGGCGCATCTGCAGGATCTGCGCGAGCGGCGCGAGGAGGCCCTGCTCGGCATCCTGGCCGCCATGCCGCCCGCGGACCGCGAAGCGCTGCTCGCGGGCCTCCGAGGATTTGCCGACGCCGCGGCGAACGGTTCTCCCGACTGTTCGCACCCGGTTACACCAGCCACACCTTGATCAAGGCCGGGTTGCAGAGGTGTCACACGGGCTACCCCGCACAGCTCTCACTCCATAGGGTGGCGGCACCGACCCTGGAGGGGGAATTAGTGTCGTACACAGGACCGCCCAATCAGCCGTACCAGCCAGGCCCGCCGCCTGCGAACGATTCCAACACGCTGAGCATCGTCGGGATCGTCCTCGGTGCCGTGGCCTTCATATTCTGCCCGCCCGGCTTCGGAATAGCGGGCATGGTCTGCGGCTTCGTCGCCAAGTCCAAACAGGAGCGACTCGCACCGGTCGCGATCGGGGTGTCCGTCGCCGGGCTCGTCATCGGCATGGTGCTCGGCTTCGTCGTGTTCCGCGGGATGTACGGCGGCTGACCGACGGACGCGGGCGCACATCGCATGGTTTGGGACCGCGTCGTGCGGTCACCCGCAGCGGCATGGCTGACCCGGTGAAGAACTCCAAGGGACGCAGCGCGGAGAGCGCAGTCGAGACCGTGACGGCGAACGGGGCCGGACCCGGCGCCCATGGCGCCGCCACGGGCGAGGGTGCGCACTCCGCGGGAGAGAACCCCAGGACGAAGAGCGAGGCCGCCAAGGACACGCTGGTGTCCGCGGGGGCCAAGGCGGGCGCGGCTGCCGCCGCCGGTGCGACTGCCGTCAAGGAGCGCAGGAACCTCACCGTCGGCACGGCAGGCGGTCTCCTCGCTCTGCTGGCGGGTGCGTTCGCGCTGGGGCGGAGGACCGCCCGCAGCAGCGCAGGCCCCGTGACGCGATGGACCCGCGGCCGTATCTGAACGGCCGGGGCGGCGACCGGAGCGGTGCGCAGGGCGCCGTGGGGGGGGGGGGGGGGGGGGGGGGGGGGGGGCGCGGGCGGCGACCAGCGCTGCAGCGGGAACGCCAACGCGGTGGGG